>NZ_LT635480.1:0-621626 GCF_900120375.1 Ndongobacter massiliensis | reverse complement strand
TTTTCCTTTAGTTCAACGAAACGAACAGTCAGATCGCGATCGTTCACCTTGGAACTCATCGTGTTGACCTCCCGGTTCATTTCCTGCACCAGAAAATCGAGCATTTTTCCCACCGGTTTGTGGCGTTCCAGTGCTTCCCGAAACGCGTCGATATGACTCTGCAAACGAACGACTTCTTCGGCAATGTCAATCTTTTGCGCATAAAGAGCAATTTCATTAGCCAAAAGCGTCTCGTCCACCGGCACGGCATCCAAGAGTTGCCGCAGGCGTTCCCGCATACGCCCCTGTTCTTCCCCGGCTAAAAATGGTGCCCGCGAACGCACGGTTTCCAAAGCACGCTCCATGACCTGCAGACGCGCACGCAAGTCCTGTTCCAACCGCTCGCCCTCGGCGCGTCGCATGGCCAGCGTCTGTTTTGCTGCCTGCGTGCAAACCGTGAGGACATCCTCCTGCATTTGCTTTTCATCAAACGCGGGCGTCTGTGTTTCCAATATGCCCTCCAGTTGCAAAAAATCGCCTGCCGGAAATGCGGCGGGCATCCCTTCTTCGTTGAAAACACGGTGCACCTGTTCGACGAGAGCCTGCAAACGTCCTTCGTTCACCCGCAGACAGGGCGCAACCGTCTCCGACTGCATCTGTATCGAACACTCCACACGCCCCCGCTGGAAAGTTTCCTGCAATGCCTTTCGCACGGCAGATTCCGCATAGTAAAGTGTCGACGGCAGGCGTAATCGCAAATCGAGGTACCGATTGTTGACCGTGCGAATTTCGCAATCCAATTGCCACTCGGGGCCAGTAAGCGTCGCACGGCCATAACCCGTCATAGAAACCAGCATATTCCCTCCCTTTTTTTCTATCTTAGGCGGCTGCATAAAAAAACGCAAGAAAAGATTACATTTTCTTAATATTATGGATCGCCAAGCAGAAGAAATCAATGGTATACTCAAAAGGGTTCGAAAAAACAGGGACTTCCCGGTGTAATGAAAGAAAGAAGTTATGACATTTGACGGAATTACAACGCGCAGCGTCATTGAAGAACTGCAACGCAGCATCGTCGGCGGTGTAGTAAAAAAAGTCAACCAAATTGGCGAAAAACAGATTACTTTTCAAATCTATGGAAATGGTGCGAATTGGCAGCTTTTTTTATCCGCCGACGCACAGAGCGCCCGTTTTCACTTGAGTGAACAAAAATACGAAAATCCGCAGACGCCGCCCAATTTTTGCATGCTCCTGCGCAAACATTTGACAAGTGCGCGGCTGGAACGTATTGAGCAGAAAGGATTGGACCGTACGGTTTCCTTTGTCTTTTCCGCACGCAATGAACTCGGCGATCCGGTGGAGCGCACGTTGGTTGCGGAAATTATGGGAAAATATTCCAATCTTATTTTGCTGAATGAAAGGAATCACGTGCTGGATGCGATTCAACGCGTATCTCGCGATATGAGCCGCGTGCGACAGATCTATCCGGGCATTGCCTATAACGCCATTCCTTCCGGAAAGCGCGATATTACGAAACAACCGCTCGCGACGCGCGAAGAGCTCGAAACATTACCGGGAAACGGCGCTCTTTTCCGCCTCTTTTATCAAAACTTTACGGGCTTTTCTCCGCTGATCGGGCAGGAAATTTGTTTTCGCGCCGCATTGGACTCCGACCGAACACTTGACTCTTTGACGGAGACGGAACGGGAGACACTTTGGCAGGCATTTGATTCCGTGCAGCAGGCGATTCGGAAGAACGATTTTTCCCCGGCACTTTACCACGGAAGGCGGGACGAATTTTATTCCTTGTCTTTGCAGCATCTCGGCGCGCCGATTCGCACTTTTGACTCCATCAGCGCTGCCATTGATGCGTATTCTCTCATTGACCGAAGAACGGATCGCATTGGCCAGCGCCGACAAACACTCCTGAACACGACACAAGCGGTGCTTGATAAAAAATTGAAAAAACAAGCGGACCGCAGGGCGGACTACCAAAAAACGGAAGATGCGGAACGCTTCCGGGAAGAAGGAGATCTGCTTGCCACATCCGTGCATTTATTGACGCGCGGACAGCACACTGTCGAAGTGGAAGATTTTATTTGCGGCGGGAAGCGTACCATTACACTCGACCCGAAAAAAAACGCCTGGGAAAATGTACAGGCAAAATACAAAAAGCACTCCAAACTCAAGCGTTCTCGACAAATTTTAGAAAAGTACCTGCCTGTTTTAGAAGAGGAAATCCGCTACTTGGGACAGGTATTGGACAGCATTCGTCGGGCTGACCAAGAAGACGTTCTCGAAGAAATTCGCGAAGAACTTCAAGCGCAAAAACTGCTGCCGCGAAAACGAAAAAAGAAAAAAAAGGCGAAGATGCCGGCACCTTCCACGCCTTTGGTATTTACTTCGCCTTCGGGGCTGCGCGTACTTGTGGGGCGCAACAATCGTCAAAACGATCGTTTGACACTGCGTGTCGCGGATAAAGACGATTTCTTTTTGCACGCAAAAGACATACCCGGCGCCCATGTAATTCTGCGCACGGAGCACAAGTCTCCCACCGAAGCGGATATTCTATTTGCAGCGCAGCTTGCAGCTGCCTATTCTGCCGCCGGTGAAGAGTCCTTTGTCGCTGTCGACTGCACGGAAAAGAAGAATGTCTATAAGGCAAAAGGGGCAAAACCTGGCATGGTTTACTACAATGACTACCGCACCCTACGCGTACAGCCGAGCCGAGCAGAAGATAAAAGGATGAAGGAATAGGCGGAAGCGAAAAGCATAACTGATACGGTTATTCACGCAAGCGAAAGGTACGCTGCGAAAAAATGAACACCAGCAGGACCAGTATGAGACTGCCTCCAAGCGTCAGTGTCCCGTGAATAAGAAACATTTTTCCGCTGGGCATTCGTGTAATAGACGCATAGCAAAAAATACTGACCGCGGCCTGTAAAAAGGTTGCAGTGAGACTTTTGATACTTCCTTTTTCCGAATACGGTTGAAACAGATAGTATAGACTCAAATGGAAGACGGTAAAGAAAAGTCCGTACGCAGCCGGCAAAAGCAGCACGATTCCGAAATACGGCGGAAAATTCCATGAACCGAAGAAATAAAAACCGGCAATAGCCAGCGTAATAGGCAGAATGCTGTATAGACTCCATCTTCCCAATGTGCGCAGTCGTGCGAAAAACAATCGCCGCTGCGCCTTTTTTCTCCGGTAAAATTGGTAATGCAAGAGACTGTGATCGCAATTGACATACATGCTCTTCGTCACTTTGTCATAGCTGCAGACAAGCATCATGAGCAATGGAATCAAGTTCGGAATGCGTGCAGCAACTGCACTTCGCTCGGAAACCGGAGTCGTCTGTTGAAAAATAAAGAATGCAAGGACGCCGCCTATCACAAATAAGGTTTTGAGCATCTGCGGGCGCAGTAAAATGCGTCGATGGCGCTGAAAAAACAGAGAATTCAATAAAGAAAAACCGTGTTTTCGAGCGGGATCGGAAGATGGTTGAGCATCCTGATGCGCTTTAAGATCGGAGTCGCGCAGCTTCACATTCGAGGCGCCCGCCTCTTTTGCAGATGTCACGGCCCGGGCATACTCCGTTTCAATCGAACGAATCAACACGGGATAGCCGGAAAACCGGCGCAGTGAAAGCATACTCCAAATTCCGGGAATGGCCATGAGCAGACAAGCGCCGATGAGTATCGCATCGACGGGCATCGGACGCGCGATGCCCAGCGCCCAACCGCCAAGAGCCAACGTCATGCAGCTCAGCACAAAATACCACTTGTTCTGTAAAAAGTAGCGGTGACGAAGAAAAAAATTCATATAAAATCGATTCATCGTCCACTCCAAAAAAAGAAGGAAACAGGCAAGTGCAAAAAGTGAGCCGATTGAGATGCCCAAAGCGACACCATATAGGAGGGCAAAAACGAAAAAGCGCAACAATGCAAAAATCGGTCCCTCCCACTCGGTAAAGATCCGCCCCAAGTGAATGGGGTTCATGCGAAAGGTACGCACCATCTTCTGGATACGGTCCCCTTCGTCCGCCGGACGACAACGCAGGAAAACCAGCAGTGTTTCACAAAAAAACAGGCCTCCGGATAGGTAAATAAAGGCTTGCGGACTCACCTGCAAACTTTGATAAAAAAGTTTGGGCGATGCAAATTCATTCCCGTGAAACCACTGAATGGCGGGACTTAGTAGGGTTGGTGCAAAAAAAATCATAAAAAGCAGCCGTCCCAACAGCGATTTGAAAAAACTCCAGAGCAAGTACAGCGGAAAGCGCAGAAAATTCATTAAGCGTTTCAGATGAAAAAAACGATACGAATCTCCCAGAAAATGACCGATAAATGGCAATTTTCGTATCAGCCACAAGAAGGAGTTGAATACTTCGTGCAGCTGAACGCGCTGGACAATCGAAAAATCCGTCCACAGAGTATTCATGCGTCCTCCCTTTGCTTTTCGGAAAGACAAGATTTCGGTTCGGATCCTACAGGATTCTCCAACTTCAATGCAGAATCGGTTTGCAATTCCGCCTCTGGATTTTTTTCCAACAGCCTTGCAATCAATCGGTCTTCAAAAGCGTCTTTATTTTCCTTGGATTGCAAAGCATCCGCCGCTTCCATTTTTCCATCCACCAGCAATACAATGCGGTCACACAAATCTTCCGCCAACTGCAAAATATGTGTCGACAACAAAATAATATGCTCGGAGCGTATCGAGCGAATTAATTTTTTAAGTTCCAACTGTACGACGACATCCAATGAAGTCAACGGCTCATCCATCAATATTACGCGCGGGCGGAGAATGAGAAACATCAGCATCTGCAGCTTGTTTTTCATGCCGGTTGAATATTCCTGAATCAGCCGATCCCGATCCTCTTCTTCAAACTGAATCCAATCAAAATAGGCATCTTCCGTCTGTAAGTTTTGAATTTCCTTGCGATTGACATCAATGAAAAAGCGGATCAATTCGCGTCCGGTTAGAAAGTTGGGCAAGGAGGGTTCCGCAACCATAAAAAAGAGATCTTCCGGCTGCAGAGCCCGTCGCTGTCCCTCTTCTTCCAACCATACAGAGCCTTTTTCTGCCTCGAGATTTCCGGCGATGATGGAAAAAAGCGTCGTCTTGCCGGCGCCGTTTCGGCCCAACAATCCACAAATCTCTCCCTGCTCAAAAACGGCATCCGCTTGGCGCAATACACGTTTGGCGCCGAAGGATTTTTCAACATTTTCTACAATCAGTCGCATGTACTCCCCATTTCTACTATTGTACCCTCTACGTAACTGCCTTGCAGCGCGGGGTGTTGCGCAATCGTGCGACACAAACGTTTCACATCTTCCTTGTTGTACGCCGAAATGAAAATTGTTTCCCCCGGTGGCGTAATCGCAGGAGGTGCCCCGAGATCCACTTTGTTGACAACGTAGAGCAAAGGAACGGTGATCGCCTGCTCGGAAAGAATCTGTTTGACCGAGCGAATCTGTTCCTCCACTTCCAAGCCGGCACTGTCGAGCACAAATACCAATAAATTCGAGCGACGCATTTCCTCAACCGTGCTCTGAAAAGCATCCTGCAATTTTTCTGGCAGATCGCGCAGAAATCCGATGGTGTCCGCTAAAAGAAAAGGCGCGCCCACCGGAGGTTCAATGCGCCGCACGCTGACCTCCAAGGTGGCAAAAAGCCGGTCATCCGCATAGACCTTGCGCAGATTCGTGCCATACCGCCGGGCAAGCGCATTTCGTATCGTCGATTTTCCGGCATTTGTATAACCGATCAGACTCACAACCGGCAATGCGCTTTGCGTACGTCTTTTGGCTGCGGTCTCTTCCTGTTTCTCGAGCGTGCGCAGCTGCTTTTTTAACTGCGCAATGCGCCGCTCTACGGAACGACGGTCCAACTCCAGCTTCTGTTCGCCCGGTCCGCGCGTGCCGACCCCCGCACCTTGTCCGGATAAACTTTTCCCAAGCCCTGCCAGACGCGGCAATCGGTATGCCTGTTGTGCCAGTTCAACCTGTAGTTTTGCCTTCTTCGTCCGCGCACGGCGCGCAAAGATTTCCAAAATGACATCATTGCGGTCCAGTACTTTACAATCCAACGCATCCGCCAAATTTCGCATCTGCGAGCCGGTAAGCGCGCGCTCAAATACAACTAGGTTGACCGCTTCTTCGGAGAGGCGCTGCGCGATTTCTTCTACCTTCCCTTCCCCGATCACGGTCCTTGGGTGAATGCGTTCGATTTGCTGCACAATTTCATCCGCCACGTCCAGTCCGCAGGACGTACAAAGTGCACGCAGCTCACCTTGTCGCACGGTGAGCTGCGCTTTGTTTTCTCGTGTATAATCAAAAACCAAAAAGGCGCGTTCGCGTCCGTTTTTTATAGAATCTTTCTGCTTTTCTTCGATGATTTCACTCCTTCTTGCATGATGTTAAAACGAGCAATATCCGGGCTACATCAAATTTTCGTCATAAACGGCGCGCGGTCCGCCCGTATATTTGGGACGTACACGCGCGGCCACCAATGCTGCTTCCCCGATTTTGCTAACGGAAAGTCGCACCGGAACCGCCACCCGTTTCAAATGCATCCCGATCAGGGTATGGCCGATGTCCAATCCCGCATCCGCCTGCACTTCTTCCACCAAAACCGGATCTTCCATCGCCGCATAGACCGCCACGGCAAAAGAACCGCCTGCGTGCGGCTGCGGAATCGCATTCACCTGCTCATACCCGCGTTCTTTAGCTGCCTGCTTTTCCATGACCAGCGCGCGATTTAAATGTTCACAGCACTGCGCCGCCAAATCGATACCGCGCGGTTGAAGCACTTCCCGACACACTGCGGCAACTTGTCGACCCACTTCTGGGCTGGACTGCTTTCCGATTCGCCCGCCCATGATTTCACTGGAGGAACAGCCGACAACCAGCAGATCCCCAGGTTCCAATTTTGCCGTCTGAATCAATTCCTCCAGCGCCTTTTGCAATGATAACTGAATGTCCATATGCCCTCCTTCTCCAACACCGTTTCCTGCGACACGTTAGTCGCGTGTCGGTTCCCCGATCTCCATGATGATTGAGAGAATCATCGGATCACGTTGAATTTCACTGTAGACATACGATTTGACCTGCTCACGCACCTGCGATTTCAAGAAGTTCCAATCGGAAATATGACGCTTTTGTGCATCGGTAAAAATCGCCAACACCACCTTTTTAATTCCTTCAATGATGTCCACGTGCTCCTTCATGTAGACAAAACCGCGTGACATAATTTCGGGACCGGCGACCAGTTTGCGGGTTTTTCGATCGACAGAAACTACAACGGTGATGACACCGTCGTCCGACAAACGCTTGCGATCGTTGAGCACAATACTGCCGACATCGCCGACGCCCAAACCGTCGACTAGGATATTGCCCGCCGTTACGGATTCTTCCCGCGTCGCTAGGACGCGCCTGCCATGGCGTTCAAAAGAAATCACGGAGCCATTTTGCGCCAGGAAAATATGATCCTCCGGCATACCCATGGATTGTGCTAGCTTTTTATGCGTGATAAGCATGCGATTTTCGCCATGCGCCGGAATAAAATAGGTCGGTTTCAACAATGCATGCATCAATTTCAACTCTTCCTGGCAGGCGTGTCCCGAAACATGCACGTCTGCCAACGAAGAATAGATGACCGTGGATCCATGTCCCATGAGATTGTTGATTACATCTCCGATACTGCGTTCATTGCCCGGAATTTCCGAGGCGGAGATGATCACCGTATCCGTTTCATCCAACGTAATGCGGCGGTGTTCATCGCGCGCAATGCGTGTGAGCGCACTCATGGGTTCGCCCTGCGTGCCCGTGATCAACAGGGTAGTTTGCTCGGGCTTGTATTTGGAAAGTTCGTAAATCTCGATCAGCGTATTCTGTTTTACTTTCAAATAGCCCAATGCCGCGGCGACAGAGACATTGTTGAGCATGGAACGACCGGAGAGGCACACTTTCCGTCCCAATGCTTCCGAGGCGGAAATGACCTGCTGGACGCGGTGCAAATTGGAGGCGAATGTGGCGACGATAATGCGCCCCGGCGCATCCTCAAATAAATGCTTAAAGGTCTGTCCCACGGTGCGCTCGCTCATCGTCACACCCGCGCGTTCCACGTTTGTACTATCCGAATAGAGGCACAGCACGCCCTCTTGACCCAATTCCGCCAACCGCTGCAAATCCGTCGGTTCGTTGTCAATGGGCGTGAAGTCAAACTTGAAATCCCCGGTGAACAGCAACGTTCCCACCGGGTTAAACACGGCAATGGCACAGGCATCGGGAATGCTGTGCGCCACGCGGATAAACTCACAAGAAAACGCGCCGAATTTCAAATTTTCACCCACCGTGACATAGCGTATGGAATCCGTGCTTAAACCGTGTTCCTTAAATTTATTCTCCAACAGTCCCGCCGTCAAACGCGTGCAATACACTGGCACAGACAACTTTTTTAACACATAGGGCACGGCACCATAATGATCTTCGTGGCCATGCGTGAGCAAAATGGCGCGCACCTTCTCGCGGTTTTGCTCCAGATACGTAATATCCGGAATGACCACATCGACGCCGGGCATATCATCCGTTGGAAAAGTCAGGCCGGCATCAATGACAAGGATATCGTCGCCGTATTCGACGGCACACATATTCTTGCCGATTTCCTGCAGCCCACCCAAAGGGATGACGCGCAGTCGTTCCAATTTTTTTCTACTCAAATTACATTCCTTTCCGGGCTTTCCCCGTTAATCGTTCGTTTTTTGTCGCGTGGCTCGCTCGTCCAACCACACCTGTAAAATAAATGTCGCCGCAATTTTGTCGACATGTTTTTTTCGTTTTTCTCTGCGGACGCCGCTCTCCTGCAAAATGCGTTCTGCCGAAACCGTCGAGAGACGCTCGTCCTGATAGATCACTTCACGCCCCAAAAAGCGCGCCAACGCCTGCCCGAATGTCTTCGTCCGGTCCGCCGCCGCGCCCTGCGAGTGATTCATATTCCAGGGCAACCCTAAAACAACCTCTTGCACCCCTTCTTTGTCTACAATCTCCTGAATACTCTTCAGATCCTCTTGCAAATTGGTGCGCTGTATCGTCGTATACGCCTGCGCAATCCAATACATCGGGTCGCTGATCGCCACACCGATGGTTTTTGTTCCCAAATCCAAACCCATCGCCCGCATAGTTTCTCTTTTCTTTACTCCGTTTCAGGCACACTAAAATTACGGTTCCCTTGGAACGGCACCAAACAGGAAGAAGGGCGGAGACAAGGCCTCCACCCCGGTCTATCGAGCAATCTCGTTCCCTGCAATGTAAAAGCGTAACAATTCTTCCAAAAGTTCATCACGATCAATTTGACGAATCAACTTGCGCGCATCGCCGTGACTGGTGATATAGGTCGGATCGCCGGACAGTATATATCCGATAATCTGATTTTCCGGCTTATATCCCTTCTCCTTGAGCGCCGCATAAACCGACCTCAGGATTTCACAAATATCCTTTTCTTTCTCATCCAAGGGTGCAAAGAGCATCGTCTTACTGTGATCACCGGTCATCATTTCCTCCTTACTCGCAACCCTCCGGGTTATCATTGACGCTGCCATGCAGCGTCGTCGTTCCGTTTCCTTCTTCGTTCCCTTTATTTCTGCAATTGCGCGCGCACGGTTTTTTCCACCAAACGCAGGGCATCTTCCACCTTTTGCGGGTCCTTTCCGCCGGCTGTTGCAAAGTCCGGTCGCCCACCGCCGTTGCCGCCCGTTGCCTGCGCAACCACTTTTACGATCTTGCCCGCCTGTAAACCGCATCCGTTCAGCGCCGGATCCACCGCTGCCACAAGCAACACTTTACCGTCCGCCTTTGATGCCAGAACGATACAGTAATTTGACGCTTTCTCTTTTAGCTGATCCACCGTTTCCTTCAAGGAGGCCATGGGAACATCCGTAAAAGCTGCCGTCATCACCTGCACTTCGCCCACGGAAATGGCATCGGCAAGCACCGCCTGTGAGCGGTCCCCCGCCACCTTCGACGCAAAGGAAGCAACTTTGCGCTGCAGTTCCTTTTCTTCCGCTTCGCGCTGCTCCAGACGTTCTTCAATGCCTTCTCGATTTGTTTTTAGCCGCCCGGCTAGCGCATCCAGCCGATCTTCGGCCGCAACCAGGCGACGGTAGCACGCGCGCCCCGTTACCGCTTCCATACGACGCACGCCGGAAGAAATTCCCTGTTCCGATACAATGCGCAACATCATAATCTGTGCCGTGTTTTCAACATGAGTCCCGCCGCAAAGCTCTTTTGAGAAATCCCCCGTGCTGACCACGCGTACCTGATCTTCATATTTGTCTTCAAATAATCCGATTGCCCCTTCATTGACCGCCTGCGTATACGATAAAACCTGCGTGCGCACCGGCAATGAGTGGAAAATTTCCCGGTTTACAATTTCTTCTACTTCCCGCACCTGCGCTTCGGTCAGCGCCTCAAAGTGGGTAAAGTCAAAGCGAAAACGATCCGCTTCGACATACGAACCCGCCTGCTGCACATGTTCGCCCAACACGAGCCGCAGCGCCTTGTGCAGTAAATGTGTGGCGGAATGGTTGCGACGAATATCGTTGCGCCGATCGACGTCGATCACACAATGTACCCGCTGCCCTTGGGAAAGCTCGACATCCGCCTGTACTGTATGCAAGAAGACTTTGCTCGCATCCTTTTGTACATCCGTCACGCGCAACTGACCCTGTTTCGTCTCCAGTACACCCGTGTCATGTACCTGTCCGCCGCTTTCCGCATAAAAAGGCGACCGGTCCAATACCACAATGCCGGTTTTTCCGGCATCCATCCGATCTACGCGCACGCCGTCTTCAAAAATCGCCAATACTTCACTGTCGTCTTCGTTACATTCATACCCAGAAAATACTGTTTGCGGCAGATCAGCCGTATCCAATTTTTCTTTTCCGGACCAACCCGCCCCACTCTGCCGATGCTCCCGGGACTGTTTCCTCTGATGGGCCATGGCACGCGAAAATCCCTCTTCATCGACCTGCATATCGGACTCCGCAAGAATTTCCTTCGTCAGGTCCAACGGAAATCCGTAGGTATCGTACAGGCGAAACGCTTCTTCTCCCGACAACACATTCGTATGTTGCTGCTGCGCGCGCTCCACAATGCCCTGTAAAAGCTGCAGCCCCTGGTCAATCGTGCGGTTGAAGTTTGCTTCCTCCCGCGCCACCACCATGTGAATGCGCTCGCGCGCCGGTACCAGTTCTTCATATTCCCCTTGATAGCATGTGATGACGGCATCGACTACCTGATTCAGGAACGCACCGGAAATGCCGAGGCGTTTGCCATGGCGACAGGCGCGCCGCAGTAAACGACGTAAAATATAACCGCGCCCTTCATTGGACGGTACCACCCCGTCGGAGACCAAAAAAGTCAGCGCCTTCGAGTGGTCCATAATGACGCGAATGGATTCATCGCCTGACTTGGAGGAACCATACGCCACCCCCGAAAGTCGTTCAATTTCTTCCCGGATCGGTGCAAAGGAAGACAATTCAAAGATATTGTGTGCGTCCTCCGCAACGAGCGTAATGCGCTCCAATCCCATGCCCGTATCGATGTTCGGGTGCGCAAGCGGCGTATAGCTGCCGTCCGCTCCGCGATCAAACTGCGTGAAAACCAAATTCCAGATTTCCATGAAGCGATCGGAGTTATCCTGCGGCGAGTGTCCTTCTCCGTAGGCTGGCCCCCGATCATAGTGAATTTCCGAACAGGGTCCGCAGGGTCCCTGCTCCAATTCCCAGAAGTTGTCCTCTTTGCCGAGCCGCAGCAAGCGCTCCTGCGGAATGCCGATTTCCTCGTGCCAGATGCGGTAGGCTTCGTCATCGTCCTGATAGACCGTAATCCAAAAACGATCCTTTTCCATTTCCAATTTTTCCGTCAAAAAGGACCATGCCCAGTGGATCGCCTCTTTTTTGAAATAATCACCGAATGAAAAATTTCCGAGCATTTCGAAAAAAGTCGCATGTCGATGGGTTTTCCCCACCTGCTCAATATCCTGCGTTCGCACACAGCGCTGTGAGCTGGTCGCGCGATTGTGCGCCATCTTTTTTTCGCCCGTAAAATACGGTTTCAGCGGCGCCATCCCCGCATTGATCAAAAATAAACTGGGATCATCCTGCGGTACCAGCGAATAGCTTTTGAGTCGATTGTGCCCGCGCTCCTCAAAAAAATCCAAAAATGCCTTTCGGATTTCATTCATGTCCAACTTTTTCATTCATTCACCTCTACACCAACTTTTCATGGTCCAACATATCCTGCAGGGTCATCGAATCGACTTTCACGCGAACGGCCTCACTGATGGTGGCGATCACCATGCGTGTCGAACACGCGCTGTTTCCCTTCGGGCAATCGCCCGCTTGTACACAGTCCGCGAAAAAAAGCGGACCTTCTAAACAGCGCAGCATATCGCCCACTGTAATCTGATCGGCCGGTCGCGCCAACCGATACCCGCCATAGACGCCGCGGGTACTTTCCACCAGTTTTCCCTTGCGCAGGAGTCGGAACAACTGTTCCAAGTAATTGTTACTCAGTGACAACGCCTCTGCCACCGTCGACAGTGCAACCGGCTTTTCCTCTGTTCCCTGTGCCACAACCGTCATGGCGCGTAAGCCGTATCGACTTCTCGTCGTCAGATACATATTTTATCCTTTCACAACGAGGTTCAAGATGCGCCGGGGCACATAAATGACCTTCACCAGAGTCTTGCCGTCCAATTGTTTCTGTACGGCTTCTTCTGCACGGGCAGCCGCTTCCGCCGCCTCCTGACTCGCATCCGCAGCAAGCCGGATGGTGGCGCGAACTTTCCCGTTCACCTGCACCGGCAATTCGACGACATCTTCCACCAGCTTCTCGTCATCCCACTGCGGCCAACGTCCGTCCGTACAAATGTGCCCTGCGTATCCCAATTGTTCCCACAGTTCTTCCGTCATATGCGGTGCCACGGGATTGAGCAACAGCAGATAAATCCTCATTTCTTCCCGCGTTATTGCACCTTTTTGACGAATCTGATTCGACAGGCTCATTAACTGCGCGATGGCCGTATTGTATTTCAAGTTTTCGTAATCTTCCGAAACTTTCTTAATGGTCTGGTGAAAAGCCTGCTCCAAATCCAAAGACAGTCCCGCATCGTCATTGAGCAGTTCCTGCATCCGCCACACGCGATCCAAGTACCTTGCGCAACCTTCGAGGCCGCTGTCCTGCCATTTTGCCGTCTTTTCAAAATCGCCAATAAAAAGCTCATACGTGCGAAACGCATCGGCACCAAACTCACCGACGACGACATCGGTCGGAATGACATTGCCCCGCGACTTGCTCATCTTTTCCCCATTGGGTCCGAGAATCATGCCGTGCGACGTGCGTTTACGATACGGCTCCAATGTGGAAACCACACCGATGTCATACAGAAATTTATGCCAGAAACGCGAGTACAAAAGGTGTAACGTCGTGTGTTCCATGCCCCCATTGTACCAATCCACCGGTCCGAAATACGACTCCGCTTCTTTCGAAACAACCGCTTTGCTGTTGTTCGGATCCATATAGCGCAAGTAGTACCAAGAAGAACCCGCCCATTGCGGCATGGTATCCGTCTCACGGCGTGCTTTCTTCCCGCAAATGGGGCAGGTCGTCTCGACAAATTCCGGAATTTCCGACAAAGGCGATTCGCCCGTCGCCGTCGGTTCGTAATTGGGCACGGGCGGTAAGCGAAGCGGTAATTCGTCTTCGGGCACGGGCACCCAACCATGCTCCTCGCAATAAATCATCGGGATGGGTTCCCCCCAATACCGCTGCCGGCTGAACACCCAGTCGCGCAGCTTGTAATTCACCTTCGCCTCTCCTAGGCCATGCGCTTTTACCCAGTCAATGGCCGCTGGAATGGCCTCTTTCACGGAAAGTCCGTCCAGAAAACCGGAGTGCATCAGCCTGCCCGACTCGATTTGCGTATAGGGTTCTTCTTCCACCGGCTTTTCGCCGCCGGCGATGACCGCACGCATGGGCAGATTATGCGCCTTGGCAAATGCCCAGTCGCGCTCATCGTGCGCCGGAACCGCCATAATCGCTCCGGTTCCGTATCCTGTTAAGACATAGTCGGCTATCCACAGCGGCAATTTCTCGCCCGTTACCGGATGCTCTGCGTACACCCCTTGTAAAGGTACACCGGTTTTTTCCAAATTCAATTCACCGCGTTCAAAATCCGACTTCATTGACGCCTGATGCCGATAGGCTTCGACTTCTTCACGATTCTCTACAACCGGAAGAAGCGCATCGATCAAGTCGTGTTCCGGCGCCAATACCATGTAGGTTACACCGAAAATTGTATCGGGGCGCGTCGTATAGACGCGGATTTTTTCTTCGCGGTCGGCGACGGAAAAGTCGATTTCACAGCCATGCGAGCGACCGATCCAGTGAATCTGCTGCTGCTTGATTTTCGGCAGATAGTCCACCGTTTTTAAGTCATCGATGAGACGGTCCGCATAAGCGGTAATCTTTAGCATCCACTGATTTTTGACCCGCCGCTCGACCGGCGTGCCGCAGCGCTCACAATTTCCGCCGACCACTTCTTCATTGGCAAGGCCCACCTTGCAAGAAGGACACCAATTGATCGGCGTCTCTTTTTTATAAGCCAGACCGTGTTTGAATAGCTGTACGAAAATCCATTGCGTCCAATGATAGTACGCCGGATCGGTCGTCTCAACCATGCGCGCCCAGTCAAAGGCAAAGCCGATTTCTTTTAACTGATCGATGTAATGATTGATATTGCGCTGCGTCACCGTAGCGGGATGCACATGATTCTTAATGGCATAGTTTTCTGTGGGCAGACCAAAGGCGTCAAAACCCATGGGAAAGAGCACATTGTACCCCTCCAGGCGACGCTTGCGCGCGACAACATCCATCGCCGTATAGGGGCGCGGATGTCCCACGTGCAGCCCCTGCCCGGACGGATACGGAAATTCAATCAGCGCATAATATTTTTTCTGAGAAGGATCCAATGTGGCGTGAAACACCTGATTTTCTTCCCAGAATGCCTGCCATTTTTTTTCAATTTTTTTTGGATTGTACGCGTCCATCTTCACTCCAATCTATGGTGCTTTAACGCATGGAACCTACCGTACGCGGATACGGCAGCACGTCGCGAATGTTCGTCATGCCCGTCAGGAACATGACCATGCGCTCAAAGCCGAGTCCGAAGCCTGCGTGACGGCAACCGCCGAAACGATTCAAATCGAGGTACCATTGGTATGCTTCCGGAGAGAGACCTTTTTCACGCATCTTCTGCGCCAACAGCTCCGACCGTTCTTCACGCTCGGAGCCCCCGATGAGCTCGCCGATGCCGGGTACCAGCAAATCCGTCGCCCCCACTGTACGGGGATCGTCGTCCTGGCGCATATAGAAGGCTTTAATTTCTTTTGGATAATTCGTAACAAAGAGTGGGCCGTTTACGACCTTTTCCGTCAAATAGCGCTCGTGTTCCGACTGCAAATCGCAGCCCCAGTAAACCGGATATTCAAAGGAGACGGGAGCCTTTTCCAAAATCTCCACCGCTTCGGTATACGTCATACGCGCAAACTTCGCATTGCGCACCTTTTCTAACCGTTCTAACAATCCCTTATCGACAAAACGATTAAAAAAGTCCATTTCATCCGGCAAATAATCTAGTACCCGATTCAAAATCGCCCGAACGAGGTTTTCTGCCAGGCAACAAAGATCGTTCAGATCTGCAAAAGCTATCTCGGGTTCCACCATCCAAAATTCTGCCGCATGGCGCGTTGTGTTGGAGTGCTCCGCGCGAAAAGTCGGTCCGAATGTATAGACATTGCGGTGCGTCATGGCAAAAGCTTCCACTTCCAATTGCCCGCTGACAGTTAAATTCGCCGGCACCCCGAAGAAATCGGCGCGATAATCCACGGTGCCGTCATCTTTTTTCGGCACACTCTGTAAATCCAACGTCGTCGCCTGAAATTGCTCCCCCGCTCCTTCCGCGTCCGATGCCGTAATAATCGGCGTATGAACGTACACAAAGCCTTTGTTATGCAAAAATTCATGGATCGCAAAAGCGATCTCCGAACGCACTCGAAATACGGACTGGAAAGTATTGGTCCGTCCGCGCAAGTGCGGCATGGTTCGCAAAAATTCAAAACTCTGGCGCTTGTTTTGCAGCGGGTAATCCTCCGCCGCTTGGCATAGTACTTTTATCTGCTTTACTTGTAATTCATACGGTTGTTTCGCCTGCGGTGTCAAAGCCACCGTTCCGCATACCTCCACTGAGGATGAAAGGCGCAGATGGGAAGCCGCCTCATAGGCATCCAGATCTGAAGAAATGACCGCCTGCATCGGTCGAAAACAGGAGCCGTCATTGATTTCCAGAAAACCGACATTCTTGGAAAAGCGGGATTTTCGCACCCAACCCTGTACACAGACCTCCTTGCCGTTCAGCGCGGCATAGTCACAATTTAGTTCATTTATCAGCATGCATTCCTCCAATAGCCCGCAGATAATCGCGTAAAATACGCTCTTCCCCGATTTCTTTGGGCGCATAAAACACTTCTTTTATTATCCCATCCGGCAGGTAATTTTGCAACACGTAGCCGCCGGGGAAGTCATGCGGATAGAGATACCCCTCGCCTCTGCCCAATTGTTTTGCACCGGCATAGTGCGTGTCCTTCAAGTGATCCGGAATGTCCGGCAGCGGATGTGTTCGCACAAATTCCTGTGCGCGTTCGACAGCCATATACGAGGCATTGCTCTTTGGAGAGGAAGCGAGAAATGTCGTCGCCTGCGACAAGATGATGCGCGCTTCCGGAAGTCCGATCTGCATACAAGCCTGGTAACAGGCGTTTGCGAGTACCAGTCCCATCGGTTGTGCATTGCCGATGTCCTCCGAAGCGAGAATCACCAGTCGCCGCGCAATGAAAAGCGGATCCTCTCCGCCCTCCAACATCCGCGCCAGATAGTACACGGCAGCATCCGGATCCGATCCGCGCACGGATTTGATGAATGCGGAAATTGTATTGTAATGTTCCTCTTCGCCCTTGTCATAGCGCACAATCTTTTTTTGCACACTGTTCTGAATGGCATTGAAATCGAGAACGATCTCGCCCTTCGCATCCGGTGGCGTCGAAAGCGCAGCGATTTCCAGCGTGTTAATCAAAATGCGTCCGTCTCCGCCGGACGCCGAAAACAGCGCCTCCAAGCTTTCCGGCAATAATCGGACGGATTGCGTTTTTTCCATCTCCCGCAATGCGCGCTCCACGAGTATCGCGAGATCATCCCGCTCCAGGCGTTTCAGTTCCATCACCTGACAGCGCGAAAGAAGCGCTTTGTTGACTTCAAAAAACGGATTTTCGGTCGTGGCACCGATCAGCGTCAGCGTTCCGTTCTCCACATGCGGCAAAAGTGCATCCTGCTGCGCTTTATTAAAGCGGTGAATCTCGTCGATAAACAGAATGGTGCGCTGCCCGTCAAAAGCCAATGCATCCTTTGCATGAGCAATGACCTCTCGCACTTCTTTTACCCCGCCCGTTACGGCAGAAATTTTTTCAAACCGGCGCGACGTAGTCTGCGCAATCACGGACGCAATCGTCGTCTTTCCGGTCCCCGGCGGGCCGAAAAGAATCATGGAAGGAATCCGATCCGCAGCAATCAGACGTCGCAGCGGTTTCCCTTCGCCGAGGAGATGCGACTGCCCAACCACTTCTTCGACGCGTCGGGGGCGCAAACGATCCGCCAATGGTGCCGTTTTTGCACGTTCTTTTTCCCGCTTCATACTGAAAAAATCCATCGTTTCTCCAGCTCCCTTCCGGTCTTTTTCGAATCCACAACGGCAGCTTTGAAAAAGAGCGATCCCCGTGGACCGCTCTTCGCTCATTTATCAACCGTTTTCTGCTTCTTCCGGAGAAATCTTCGGTTTTTTCTCCGGCTCTTCCTGCAGTTTTTCCAGTTCATCGTAGAACTTCCGCACATCCTCAAACTCGCGATATACCGAAGCAAAGCGCACATACGCCACCTGATCGATTGCACGCAGCTGATCCATGACCAGCTCTCCGATGTAGGTGCTTGTAATCTCCTTTTGGTTGAGGTGATTGACTTCCGTTTCAATCGCATCCGTTGCCTGTTCCAAACGCTCCACGGTCACGGGACGTTTGTTGCAGGAGCGAATCATTCCATTCAATACCTTGGAACGAAGGAACGGTTCGCGCGTGCCGTCTTTCTTGACAACCACCACCGCCTGCTCCTCGCACCGCTCATACGTGGTAAACCGCTTGTGGCAGCGAAGACATTGCCGGCGTCTGCGAATCGCCTCATCGTCCTCCGTTGGACGCGAATCGATAACTTTGGTATCCGGAAAAGCGCAATAGGGGCACTTCATCTTAACGATACTTCTTCAGGAAATCCGGAATGTCAATTCCGTCATTTTCGCCGTCTTTGCCCTCTTTGGCTGCGGATTTCTCGCCGTCGTGCGCGGCAATGTTCGGATTGTCAAAGCCGGTTGCGATGACCGTAATCTTCAAATCATCCTTGAGATCCGTATCCACGCCCGCACCGAAAATGATGTTTGCGTCGCTGTCCACTGCTTCGCGAATCAATTCCGCCGCTTCATTGGCTTCAAACAAGCCCAGATCGCCGGCAGTCACGTTGATCAAAACCGCCTTTGCCCCATCGATTGACGTCTCCAAAAGTGGACTCTTGATCGCCGCCTTCGCCGCGTTGACGGCGCGATTTTCGCCATTGGCAACGCCGATGCCCATGTGAGCAATGCCCTGATCCTTCATAATGGACTCGACGTCGGCAAAGTCCAGGTTGATCACATTCGGAACGGCAATCAAATCGGAAATGCCCTGAATGCCGTCCATCAGCACCTGGTCCGCCATGCGAAATGCCTCAATCATCGTCGTGCGACGTTCCGCCACTTGCAACAAGCGATCATTCGGAATAACAATGAGCGTATCGACTTTTCCCTTTAATTGTTCCACACCGTTTTCCGCCTGACTCTGGCGCTTGCGTCCTTCAAAGGTAAACGGCTTGGTCACGACACCGACGGTAAGGATGCCCAAGGAACGCGCAGTATCGGCAATAATCGGTGCCGCACCCGTTCCCGTACCGCCGCCCATGCCGGCAGTGACGAACACCATATCACAGCCCTGCAGCAACTCGGTAATCTCGTTGCGTGACTCCTCCGCCGCCTTTTCCCCGATCTCCGGCTTGCCGCCGGAGCCCAACCCGCGGGTCAACTTTTGCCCGATCTGCAGTTTCTGATCGGTATCGAGCACATCGAGAATCTGTCTATCCGTATTCACCGCGACGAATTCCACGCCGCGCAGACCGTTTGCCTTCATGCGATTGACGGCGTTGTTTCCGCCTCCGCCAACCCCGATGACCTTGATTTTTGCAAGACCGTCGTTATTCATTTCCATTTCAAATGCGCTCATTGTTTCCCCCTGTAATTTATTTTCCACTTTCCGTGACGACGATGGGTTTTTCTCCTCGATTGAGGAAAACTTCTTTTGCCTGAATCGCTTTTGTTTCGACATCCCCGATCACCGCCTCCAACGTCGAAATTTTTTCGATCAAATCGTTTAACGAGCCAAAGTGTACGTCAATGCCTTTGTATATTATATCAATGTTATCAGGCTTTTCAAAGTCTATTTTTTCAATCGCGCCAACCAAACGCGATTGCATCAAAAGCCCCAGAAGCTGCGTGATGCGCACATCCTCCGAGAGGTCGGCACCCTCCTCCGCTTCTTCTGCGCCGGCAATGCCCGTGACCAGGGGTGCTTCGTACACATTGGTCACCGGTTGGCTGCCGCCAAGCCGAATCCGCCCTTCCTGATCGATCCATCGCTCGCCTTTTTCATCCAAGCGGCCGAGTTTGAAACGCTCCTGCACCTCCACTAACAGCTGGTTGGGATAGTCTTTGGTCACCCGAACCTGCTCAATTCCATCGATTGCTGCCAACTTTTTTTCGGCATCTTTTGTGGAGAACAAAATGATATTCTGATTTACTTCACCCAGCGCCTGCGTAATTTCTTCCGAAGAGAGATTGCGATTGCCCACAATCTTCAGGTATTTTATATTGAAATACTTGTGGTGCAACAACTGGTAACCGGCAATTCCCAACAATAAGAGAAAAAGCAATACGAAAAAAGGCCACCTTCTCGCCTTCTTCGTGGTTTTTCTTGTCGTCGGACCGGGCAACACGGTCGAATGCGCCGTTTTTTTCACCCGACGCGTTGCAGCACCAGCGCCGCGCGCTTTATCCCTTGTCATAATTCGCCTCATCCCTCGAAAGATTTAATACGATTCCCATCATAACACACATCGCCACCAATGAACTGCCGCCGTAGCTGATGAATGGCAAGGTGATCCCCGTGGGCGGCACCAGACCGATGGCAACGCCGATATTGACGAGCATTTGGAAACCGACAATAAAAGTGATGCCGTACCCAAGCAGTTTTCCAAAATTGTTCTTTGCCGAGGCCGAAGCGCGCGCCATGCGGACAAGCAAAATGACAAAGGCCAATAAAACGAGAGTTGCCCCCACAAATCCCAATTCTTCACAGATCACAGAAAAGATAAAATCGTTATGCGCTTCTTCCGCGAGGTAGTCAAACTTTTGACGTCCCTGTCCAAGACCGACGCCAAACAGCCCGCCGGAACTGACCGCATAAAGAGATTGCAACAATTGCCATCCCCGACCGAGCGGATCTTTCATCGGATCGATGACTGCCAAAAGTCGATCCAGTCGATAGTTGCCCTTGTATGGAAAAAAAGCGATAAAAAGCCCCACGATTGCCAACAGAAAGACGATGCCCAGATGACGCATACGCATGCCGCCCAAAATATAAATAAAAATCAAACTGGCAGAAATGACAACGACCGCAGAAAAATTCGGTTGCATAGCTACCGGAAGAATCGTCATGCCAATGAAGAACATCACCCGAAAAAAAATCCCCAATGTCCCATTTTTTTCAAGATCCCGCGTACAAAGGTAGGCGGAAAGGCCAATAATCGCCCCAATTTTCAAAATGTCGGACGGCATGAAGGAAAACGAACCGATAGAAATCCACCGTCTCGAATCGTTGATGTCCTGCCCTACATGCGGTACGAACACGAGTACGCACGTAAGCAGGGCCAGTCCGTACAACAATTTCGCGTGCCGCTGATAAACGCGGTAGTCGATACGCGAAACCAAAAACAGAACGACCGTCCCGATGGCGGCAAACAACAGATTGCGAAAAAAATAGTACATAGCATTTCCGTCATGTGCATTGGCCGCATAGGGAGCACTGGCGCTAAAAACCATGATGCTGCCGAAGAGAATCAGTCCCAGCGTCAACACCACCAACACCCGGTCAACGGATCCCTCGTTTTTTGAAAAAAGAGCCCGCCTGTTTTTTTTTCGCATTCGACTCATCCGGCACCTCCCGTCGAAGCATCATGCGCCGTCTGTGCGGCAATCGACTGTACGATTGTGCGAAATTCATCACCGCGTTCTTCGTAGCTGTGGTACATATCCCAACTGGCAGACGCCGGCGACAAAAGAACCGTATCCCCTGCGATGGCAAGTTGCTGCGCTTTCTGCACGGCCTCCCGTAAAGTATCGACGACAAAAATCGGGAGCGTCAACCCCGCTTTTTTTGCACCATCGGCTATTTGCTGTTTCGTCTCTCCAAAAAGAAGCAGTGCCTTGCCCACCGGGCGAAGCGCCTTATAGAAATCGTCAAACGGAACTTTTTTATCCATGCCGCCGGCAATGAGCAAAACGGAATCGTGGAAACCGGACAGCGCCTTCACGGTCGCATCGACGTTCGTCGCCTTGGAATCGTTGATATAGCGCACGCCGTCAACGGTTCGAATCCATTCGAGACGATGCGCAACCGGCTGGAAACTGGCCAATCCGCTGCACAAGTCCTCGTCTGAGATGACCGTTTGCTGCGCCAAGGCAAGTGCAAAAAGTGCATTTTCAATATTGTGTTCCCCGAGCAGATGCCACAAGTCCTTCCCTTCGCGCAGCCGTCTTGCCCAAGTGCCCTTCGTATCAATAAAGTGCACTTCTCCGGGAAATGTCCCTTCGCGGTACAGGCGCAGGGACGGCGCATCGTTTGGGTTGAGGAAAACCACATCGGTCGGCTTTTGAAACCGGGCGACGTTCGCCTTGCAGCGCACATAATCCGCCATCGTTTGATGCCATGTCAAATGATCCGGCGTAATATTCAAGATTGCCGCGCCATGCGGTGCAAAAGTAAATACATGTGCCAATTGAAAGCTGGAGGCTTCGATAACAAAGTACGTGTCATCCGGTGCCTGTGCCATACCCGCAAGCAGTCCTTCTCCGATATTTCCCAGTGCCCGCGCAGATCGTCCCGCCGTGCGCAGCAGGTGCGTCAGCAACGACACCGTCGTCGTCTTTCCGTTGGAACCGGTGACGACCAACATCCGTTCACCGCCATACAGACGATAGGCAAACTCTAGGTCGGACCAGCAGGGAATTGCACTTTCTCGTGCAGCGAGTAAAAAGTCGGTCTCGCGCGGAATGCCCGGGCTTTTTAGGATCAAATCCGCCATTTGCACCGCCTCGCAGCGGGTATGCAGCGGTTCCACACCGCAGGCGCGCATGGAGCGGAAGGTATCCTCATCCGGTGCATCCACAAAACCGAACAGCTGGCATCCCCTGCCGGCAAACGCCTTCGCTGCTGACTTTGTCGTCACGCCCCAGCCGTACAGTACAATCTTTTGATTCCTTAAAAAATCAGACATACTTCACCTCACGCAAACGCAATCGTGAAAATACACAAGAGCAAACTTGCCAGCGCAAAGCAGCGACTGACTTTCGACTCGGCATACCCCTTCAATTCAAAGTGATGATGGATCGGGCTCATCAAAAAGAGGCGCTTGCCGCCTGTGCGCTTGAAATAGGTCACCTGCAGAATCACAGACAAAGTCTCCGCCACGTAAATGCCGCCGATTAGTGCAAGATAAATTGTCCGATTCAGCGAAAGCATCATGGCGGTAATGGCTCCCCCCAGCGCCATGGACCCCGTGTCCCCCATCATGATGGAGGCCGGTTTGGCATTGAAAAACAAAAAGCCGCACAAAGCGCCGGCAAAAATCAACGCCTGTCGCATCACACTGCCCGAAATGTCCGGCGTCGTAGTCGTCGTAAAGGCCGCGAAAAAAGCGATCGTGAAAAGCACAGGCAGCGATACGCCCGTCGCCAACCCATCCAATCCGTCTGTGAGGTTGACCGCATTCGTCGTTCCGATCAGAATAAAAACCAGAATGGGCACCCATAGGAGGCCGATGTCCAGCGGGCGTTTGAAAAAGGGGATGATTTGTCCCGATGCGCCCGGTAAAAAGAAATAGGCCAACAGTGCCATAAGGGAAGCGACGATCACTTGGCAAAGCAGCTTCTGTTTTGGGGTAAGCCCTTCATTTTCCGCTTTTTTTATTTTTTCAAAATCATCTAAAAAACCGATCGCCCCGAACCCCAAGGCGCCGACACAGACAATGCCGTCGGAAACGGTCCAATGGGGCGCCGAAAAAATCAAAGAAAGCAACAACGCAACGGGGATAAATACCAGCCCGCCCATCGTCGGTGTCCCCTTTTTTTTCAAGTGCGCCTGATTTCCCTCTTCCCGAATGGGTTGTCCGTAACCGTGGCGACGCATAAAAGCTATAAAGCGCTGTGTCGCTATGGCGGTCAAAAGCGCAGCGAGCAACAGTGCAAATAGCGCTCCCTTTGCCGTCCAAAATTCACTTCCAGCCATAGTCTTCCTTCCTATTCACATTCCAAGCGAACCGTTTCACCCGCCGGAATTACCTGTCCTGCTTCCACACTTTGCGAGCGTACCGTCCCGCTGCCGGAAAATGTCACTTCCAGTCCCCCATTTCGGATCATTTCGGTGACTTCCTCCTGCGTCTTCCCGACAAAATCGGGTACTTTCAAGCGCATGGTCTGCCCCGGATTGACCTCTACAATCGAACGCGATTTTGCCAACGCACCCGCCTCCGGCAGCTGCGACTCAATTAACACATAACGACCCATATCGCCATAAACAGACAGGGACAATCCCGCTTCGTTCATCTTACGGTCCGCCGCTTCCACCGTCAAGCCCATTACATTGGGTACTTCGACCAGTCCCTGATTTTCTGTCGTCAGATCCGCCCCTTCCTCTGATTCGATCAGCCGCGTTAAAATTTTTCGGCAACACGCACCCGCCACTTCATTGCCCGTCGTCGCCTTGCGCGGATTGTCTGCCACAACCAGTATGGAATACTTAGGCTCATTCGCCGGGTAAAAGGACCAGAAGGAGGAAACTGTGTGGTCTTCAACGTATTTTCCGTCGACAATTTTGTTCGAAGTACCGCTCTTGCCGCCGATTGAATAACCAGGGATATCTACGGCATTCGAAACCCCGTTGCGCACCGTATTCATGCCGTACTCGCGTAAAATCTGGCTTGTCTCCTCGGTAAAAATCTGCTCGGGCAGCGTCCGCTTTTCGGTCTCCAAAATTCGATCTTCTTCATTTGTGATCTGACGCAGCAAGTGCGGTTCGTAGTAGTAACCGCCGTTAATCGTCGCGCTCACTGCGGCAAGCACCTGCAGCGGCGTAGCGGAGACCCCGTGTCCGTAGGACATCGTAGCAAGCTGCGCATCGCCCATCGCCGCCTCCGACTCGGGAAAAGATCCGAGCGCTTCCGCCGGCAAATCGATGCCGCAATAATCGCCGAGGTGCAGGCTTTTTGCGTAGGAATAGTACGCAGAGCCGCCCAACTCCCGGACAACCTGTACAAAAGCGGGGTTGCAGGAGTTCGCCAATGCTTCCTCCAAGGTCTGCGGTCCGTGGGGATTGTAATAACTGGCGCAGTAAATCGGCGTGTCTTCGGCAATATCAATACTCCCGGTACATATATAAGAGGATGACGGCTTACTGGATTTTGTTTCGACCGCCATCGCCGTTGTCAAAATCTTAAAAACGGAACCGGGTTCATACAGCATCGACACGGCAGGATTGGACCACATTTTGTAAAGTTGATTCAACTGCTGTTCTTCATCCATCCCGCTCCACTTTGCCTTCTGCTCGTCATTGATCGGCGCGCGCGGCGCATTGGCGTCAAAATTTGGATAATTTTCCATCGCCAAAATCTCTCCCGTATTTGGATCGAGAACAATCGCCGTGATTTCATCGGGTCGGTACTGGCGATAGATATTATCAATTTCCTCTGAAACGATCTGTTGCACTTCTGCATCAATCGTAATATAGAGATTCTTCCCCGCGCGGGCATCAATACGCGAAGCCGACTCCGTGGGAATCACATTGCCGTAAAGGTCGCGGGAGTCCACGCGAAGCCCTTCATCGCCTCGCAGCAGGTCGTCGTAGTAAGCTTCCAGGCCATACACGCCGTGCCCTTCGTCATCGACAAATCCCAAAGTCTGAGACAGCAGCGCGCCGTTTGGGTAATACCGATCCGCTTCCTGTTCAATGGAATAGCCGGAAAGGCCGGAGTTCTTCAACTGCTCAATTTCTTCGCGACTCAATTTGCTCTTTAACCGCACCACCTCACTTTTTGACGCCATACTGCGCTCGACCGCACTTTTTTCCATGTGAAGAATGCGCGCAAACATTTCCGCCGATTTTTCGTGATCCTCGATTTCGCGGGGGAACAGATAACAGGTGTTTACCATTATAGAAAGTGCCAACGGCTTTTTATTGCGATCGTAGATGATGCCGCGCTTCGGCACCAGCGGAATGCGGCGGCGTCTTTGCTCTACCGCAGCCTTCCGATAGGTATCATCCGCCAACACCTGCAGATAAAACAATCGTCCCAGAAAAATCAATACAACAAGAAAGGCGATACCGAAAAGTATCGCCACGCGTGTTTTTGGGTGAAATTCGTGTTGATTTCGGTCTTTCATCCTGCCTCCGAAATGCCGCTTGCGTCGCCGCTTGCGTTCGCTTGCCGTACGCGAACGCTACTGAAATGCCGCGGCAAATAAGCCGCGAATTGCCTGCAGCACACCGCCCTTGGGCTGCGTATCAAATGGCACCAACGGGCGCAAGGTACTGTCTGTCGCGGCAATCTGCACCTGCTGTTGTGCGGTCGGATAATCCATGTTCAATCGCGTGCGCGCCAGCTGCTCAATGCGCGTATCTTCTATGTAAGGTTCCAATTGCATCGCCGCATAATCGCGATCCGCCTCCAGCGCGCGCAGTTCCGTGCGCACGGAAGCCATCTCACGATTCAAGCTGCTGAGCACAGTATAGCCCATGATGCTGCAAACGAGCAAGTACAAACAACCCGCTAAACCGAGAAATAAAACGATAGCGCGAAGCAAGCCCACGGGACGCACTCGCGCGGCAGATCGAGCGGGATGCCTTTTCACACGTTCGGAATGAACCACGCGAACGCGCGGCTTCGGCACCTCCATCCATTCCCGTTCCCTTCGTACAACGGCGTTCATGTTCTACCTCCCGGTTCAATCTTTTCTGCAATGCGCAGTTTTGCCGAATGTGCCCGCGCATTTTGCCGAAGTTCCTCCACCCCAGCGACAATCGGTTTATTGTTGACGATGCGCAGCGTCTTTTTGTGATGACAGACGCAGACCGGCAATTCCGGCGGACAAATGCAATCCCGCGCTTCCCTTCGAAAAAATTCCTTTACAATACGGTCTTCCAACGAGTGAAATGTAATCACGCAACAACGACCGCCCGGCCGCAGATGTCGGACCGCCTGCTCCAACCCCCGCTGTAAAGCATCCAATTCCCGATTCACTTCGATGCGCAAGGCTTGAAACACCCGACGGGCGGGATGTTTCTCCCCGCGCCGCGCGCCTTTTGGAACCGCCTTTTTTATGATTTCTACCAGCTGTCCGGTGGTTTCAATGGACGACTTTTTGCGTTCGGCCACAATAAATGCCGCAATGCGCGCCGCCCAGCGTTCCTCGCCGTACAACCAGAAAATGCGTCGCAGTTCTTCTTCTTCATATTCACGGAGCACCGTCGCGGCCGAGAGCTCTCTGCTCGAATCCATGCGCATGTCGAGCGGAGCGTCCACTCGATACGAGAATCCGCGCGTCGCGGTATCCAACTGGTGCGATGAAACTCCGATGTCCATCAAAGTCCCGTCGACGATCGGTATGCCCAGTCCTTCGAGAACCTCATCCAAATTCCCGAAATTGGTGTGAACAAAGGTTATGCGACTTTGCCAAGGTGCAAGAGCGCGTTTGGCGGCTTCCAAAGCCTCTTCATCTTGATCGATCGCAATCAGTCGGCCAGTTTTCAGCTGTTCACAGATGGCTCGGGCATGTCCCCCGCCGCCGACGGTACAATCTACGTAGACCCCGTCCGGGCGGACGGCAAGTCCCGCAATTGTCTCCTGCTTCAGTACGGGAATGTGTGTAAACTCCATTCCGTCCTCACAATCCGGTGTCGTGCAGTGCATCGGTGACCGCACTCATGTCCTGTGCACCGATGTAGGCATCCCACTTTTCTTTCGACCACAGTTCGATGCGACTGGAAACACCTGTAATCACGACATCTTTTTCAATGCCTGCGTAATTGCGAAGATTGGGTGGAATCAGTACGCGACCCTGTCGATCCAGACTAAGCTCCATCGCCCCGGAATAGAACAAACGCGCAAACGCACGTGCATTACTGGCCGTGAGCGTCAAGGAGCGAATCGTCCCGTCGATATTTTTCCAGCCTTCCTCGTCATAGATGAAAAGGCAGTTTTCCGGTCCGCGCGTGATATAGAAGGTATCGGATAAATCCTCACGGAAACGGGCCGGGATACTGACCCGTCCCTTACTGTCCACGGTGTGATTGTATTCGCCAATGAACATTCCCACTTCCTTCCACTTTTTTCCACTTTCCCCCACTTGACTACATTCTACTGGATTTTCGTGGGAATTACAACTGCCTTTTTTACTTTTTTGTCGTATTTCGACGAACCAAATCTTGAAAACTTCGCTTTTTCTGCGCTTCCGTCAAAACTGGAAGAAAGTGGGCCATTTTCCCAAAAATTTCGACATAAAAAAGCTGCTTCTTCGGATTTCAAATCCGAAAAAGCAGCTCGTTCAATAAATATTTTCGTTCCTACGATTCCGTGGGAGATGGTGGGAAATTCTATCAAATTCGAAACAGCGTCGGCAAAAGCCGATATCAATCCGTCGCTTTTGCCCGATGGCGAAATGCGAAATAAAGCACCGCGCCGCACACCACACCAATCAAGGAAACCAGCTGTGCCACACGGATCGGACCCATGTACAGGCTGTCCGTGCGCAACCCCTCGACAAAAAAGCGCAAAATTCCATATAAAATCAGATACAGGGAGGCCACTTGTCCATCAAAAGATCGATGCCTGCGGATATAAAACCATAGAAAAAGGAAAATACACAAGTCCCCGATGGATTCATATAAAAAGGTCGGATGCACTTTTTCACCTGCAATCCACAGCCCCCATGGCAGATCGGTGGGTCCGCCATGTGCCTCGTTATTGGTGAAATTGCCCCACCTTCCGATCGCCTGCGCGAGTGCGACCACCGGCAACAGCAAATCTGCCATCTTCACAAAGGACAACTTGCGCTTGCGGCAAAAAAAGTAGCAAACGGCGGCAGCAGCGAGCAAGGCGCCGTGAATTGCCAACCCACCGGAGCGAATATCGAGCGCAGAAAGCGGATTGTCCTGATAACGGTGCCACTCGAAAATGACATACCACAACCGCGCGCCAATAATGCCCGCAGGTAGGATCAAAAGTGCCAGATCTGAAACGGTTTCCTCGCCCAGTCCGACGCGTTTGGCTTCTTTCGAAGCAATATGTATCGCCAGCAACATGCCGGTCACGATCAGAATGGCATACCAGCGCACTTCCAATCCAAACACGTGGAACGCCACCGGACTTCCTGTAAAACTCATAATGACTCCTTTTCTATCCCCAAAACGATGCTGCTTGGAATCGCCCGCAGCGCCCGCTTGGGAGGTCTTTTTACGCCCCGACTGTTGTCAGATGTCTTTTTTCACAAACATATGCGAGAAGCAACAAGGCTCCCACGCCGAGTGCATAACCTAGGACGGTTTTCCAAGCGATCTGCGACGCCAGCCCGATAAAAAATGACTCCGGCATCATTTGAATCATCAAGTCCGTTTCCGGATTCAACAGCCATAGATCGTTGTCAAAAAACATTCGGTGAAACAAGACAAAGCTGCGTTGAAAGGAAAGCGCAATAAGAATCCCTCCGACGACGAAAATCCCCAGCCAAACGAACGCGTTTCGATGCATGTGCCGTGCAAAAATATGCGGAGCTTCACGCAACAAAAGAAAGGCGAGCAAAAGCACGAAAAGAATGCCGCACACCATGCGCACCTTGCGCGCCAGATCAAACAAACCGTAAACATCCCGCATATGCAGGCATTCCCTTTCATTGAAATGACGGGTCATGCGCACTTCCTGTCCGTCGTGCAAATACGCGCGCACATCTGCAGAAATCAAGTCCAGTTCCTCCTGCGTACGCCCTGTCGCCGCGGAAATGTTGTGTCGAACCTGAAACACGTGATACGCCGCCTCATCGCCCGCCGTATGCTCCACACTGAGAAGCAGTACAAAAAAGAACAGCAACCCGGGCAGAAGAAAAGCAAAAAAGCGTCTCACGCATCCGCCTCGGCTTCCCAGTTCGTATATACTTCCTGGACATCATCGTCATCTTCCAACTGGTCGATCAATTTTTCCATCAATGCGCGATTCTCCGCATCGGAAATTTTGGCACTCGTCAACGGCAGATACGCGATTTGAGCGGCGGCAAAGTGATACCCCGCTTCCGTCAAAGCATCGCTGACATTGGAAAATTCTGCCGGCGATGTCGTCACCAAAAAGGCGTCTTCTTCTTTTTTTACATCTTCCGCGCCGCAATCCAGCGCCGTCATCAGCAGTTCGTCCTCATCCACATCCTCGGCATCAATCGCCAGCAGTCCTTTGCGTTGAAACAGAAACATCACGGAACCGCTGGTCCCTAAATTTCCGCCGTTTTTATCAAAAGCATGGCGCACATTCGCCGCCGTGCGGTTCTTATTGTCGCTCAGGCATTCGACAATCACCGCTGCGCCTTCCGGACCGTAGCCCTCGTACACGATCTCGACGAATTCCGCCCCGTCATTTTCGCCACTGCCCTTGCGTATCGCGCGCTCAATGTTGTCATTGGGCATATTGTCGGCTTTCGCCTTCTCGACCGCCATCTTCAGCGACGGATTGTACTCCGGGTCCGGGCCGCCTTCGCGCACCGCTACCATAATCATCCGGGCCATTTTCGTAAAGATTTTCGCCTTTTTTGCGTCCTCTTTGCCCTTTACATTTTTGACTTTGCTCCATTTATTATGTCCTGACATGATTTCCTCAATTCTTCTCTACAATTGTATTGATTTCCGGGGAATGGATGTTTCATGCCCGCCGGGCTTCGGTGATATCAACAATTTTTCCGTCCCTCGTCGGAAGATAAATCGTCGTTCCTTCCCGCCATTCCATCTGCCCCGCCGTTCGCTCCGCAAGTGCCTCATGAATCGCCGACAGACGATCCGGTGGAATCTGCAACGTTACGTTCACCGCCGTGTCAAACGAACGATCCGCCTCGAACAGCATCTGCTCGCGCAAATAATAATCGCAACTGCCCGCCGAGGCATAGGAATATCGGACCTTGACGCAGACAAAGGGCTCGACACAAATGATTTCGCCCGCTTCCAGCGCATCGCGACACGACGCTGTATAGGCGCGCACCAATCCCGACGCACCCAACTTGATGCCGCCGTAGTACCGCGTCACGACCGCCACGCAATTGGTAATGTCCTCCTTGCGCAAGACTTCCAACATTGGAAGACCCGCGGTCCCGGAAGGTTCCCCGTCATCCGAATAGCGCTCCTGCAACCGTTCGCTTCCGATGCGGTAGCACCAGCAATGATGCGTCGCCTGCCGATGCTCCACGCGTATTTCTTCTATAAAAGACTGCGCTTCTTCCGCGGTCGAAACCGGCGAAGCGCGCCCGATAAATTGGGAGCGCTTAATGACCCGTTCCGCAGGAAGCGAGCACAGTACCGTTCGATAACTCATAGCGCCTCCCACTCCTGACAGTGTATCAGAAATCGGAAAAGAGGAAAATGAGGGTAGCGGATTTTATTCTCGCCGTTTCTTTTTGCTAAAGATGTGCCGACTCTTGAACATAAGCAATTTTAAGATGCAGCAGACTTAAAATATACAAGACAATGGGTGAAAGAATTCCCATTAAAACATAAGGTGCATATTCGACAGTGGCAATTCCGAATGTTGTCGCCATAAATACCCCGCAAGTGCTCCAAGGCACTAAACAGGAGGTGACCGTACCGCCCGATTCCAATGCATTTGCAAGGACTTTGGGAGCTAATCCGCGCCTTTTATACTCTTCTGCCAACATACGACCGGGCAATACCAAGCTGATATACTGATCGGCCATCACAAAATTCACAAAAAAACTTGTCAATAGGGTCAATCCGATCAAGTTTGCCGATTTTTTCACCTTTCCTACCGTCGCTTTCGCTATCACCTCTGTAAAGCCGGCTTCTTCCAAAACGCCGCTCATAGCCATAATGATAAAGCATATGACCGTACCATAGTAAACCGAGTCCATCCCGCCTTTGGATAACAGGTTATCCAAAAGTTCATTGCCGGTCTGTGATTGAAACCCATAATAAGAAGCCTGCAAGAGTTCATGAAAACCACATTGCCCAGAAAATAATCCAAAAAGAATTGCGCTGAAAATCCCCGCCCACAAAGCCGGAAGCGAATTAACTTTTTTTCCGATCAGAAAAATCACCAACACCGGCGGAATAAAGAGTGGCAGTCCTATGTGGAATTGCATCGACAGCGCTGACTGTATTTCATTAACCAACGAAAGATCGCTCCCCTGTGTGACATAGGGGAACCCCAGAAAAAAAATACAGGATGCCGGCTAATACAAAGGTAATACCGGTTGATGCCAACATATATTTGGCATGTGAAAATAAATCCGCTCCGGCAGCCGTCGCAGCAAGTAACGTGGTGTCGGAAACCGGGGACAGCTTATCCCCCGTATAACATCCTGAGATCACAGCGCCTGCGGCTAAAGGCGCCGGGATCTTCAAAACGACACCTATCCCAACCAGTGCAATACCGATCGTCCCCGCCGTGCCCCACGAACTGCCTGTGATATAAGCGATCAGGGCGCATAACAACATGGCGCTCACAAGGAAGAAAGACGGTCTCAAAACGTACAGACCATAATAAATCAGCCCCGGTACAACACCAGTAATCATCCATACGCCAATTAAAATGCCAATGGTTAGCAGAATCAGCATCGCAGAAATTGAACTAGAAATTTGCTTTACCATCGCCGATTCCATCTGGTTCCAACGCAATCCCAGCCGCATTGAGTACAAGCATACAAAAATTGTACAGACGCTCAGAGCGATATGTGGTTCAGCCTCACCATAAAGCATCAATCCCATCATGAGGGCAATAATCATCACCAAAACAAACAGCGCCTCAAAAAAAGTCGGTCGGCGGCAAGCGTGCTTTTTATTTTCATCAACGCTCATAATTTCTTCTCCGTTTTATTCCGTTTTTGATCTGTCGTTTGCAAAGGCTCGCTTTCGTTTTCTCGAATCAAGGCTTCTAACTTTCCTTCTTTTTTGAGTGCATACGCCTCACGCACTGCTTCCGGGTCACTGTGATAAATTTTTTTATCTCCGATTATGACATAATCAACATCGCCAAAGTCTGCCAGCAAAATCGCATCCCCCGGTTCCGCCAAGGCAACCAGTTTCCAAACGGCCTTTTTTCGATTTGTCTCCTGCAATACAAGGCCGGGAAAGTCTTGCAGATACCCGGCCATTTCACAAACGATATCGTTCGGATCCTCGTGCCCCACCCAGCTCGTGCTCAACATAATCACGTCTGCATGCTTTGCTGCCGCTTGGGCCATGTCCTTTCGCCGTACCTCTGTTCGATAGGAAATTGTGCTGATGAGTGTCAGCAACTTATGACCGGGTTTCACAAATTGTCGCATTTCACCCAACAAGCGATCAATACTGATGCCGTCATGTGCAACATCGGTAATAACCAGCACTCCGGGTATGATATCCACCGCTTCGGTGCGCCCTGGAACCTGCACGGCGTCCAATCCGAATTGAATTTGATCTGTAGACAAACCCATGTGTTTAGCAAGATGAATCACCGGAAGCATGTTTTCCGCATTAAATTTGCCCAACAGCGGAAACGCGTAGTGTTCGCGTTGCGGGAGAAATGCATCCATACTCGTAGTAAACTTGGCATTGCTTTCTTTCTTCGTCACAATATTCCGCGCCCATATGTCGGCCGCAATGTTGTCCTCACAAGAATAATAAATCACTTTGCCCGTCGCAAAGCCCGCAAAATAATCCGCTAGGGGATCGGCACGATTGATATAAATGACATCGCACTTATTAAAAAATTTGGCCTTACTGTCGCGATAATCTTCCAGTGTCGGGTGTTCCATGCGACCAATATGATCGGAAGCAAAATTTGTAAAAATTCCGTAATGAAAACGCAGACCATCCACGCGATGATATTTCAATGCCGTTGAAGAAACTTCCATCACCACACACTGCGCGCCAGCATCGACAAAGGTCCGCAAAATTTTCTGCAAATCATAACTCTCCGGTGTCGTTAAATCGGTATCGCAATGAAGTTTTTCAAAATTTGCGCCGATCGTTCCGATACTGGCGGTCGGAATTCCTGCTTGATTGAGAATTTTCTGTAAAGCTACTGTTGTAGTCGTCTTGCCTTTCGTACCGGTTACACCCACTAGCACGGATAGTTCATTTGCCGGATGATCAAAATAATTTGCCGATACCAAAGGGAGTGCGGCACGTGTGTTTTCCACTTCTATCACCGCTGCTTCCGCAGGAAGATCAACTTTTTTATCCACTAAAAAAAATCGACAACCCCGATCAAACGCCTCTTGGCAGAAATGATGCCCGTCGACCGTAACACCACGCAGGGCAACAAAAAGCAACCGCTCTTTGGCTTTTCGTGAATCGTAAACAATGTCATCAATACTTGTCTTAAGAAGTACATCTTCGTCTATTTCACCTGGTTTTTGTTGCCATTGATAGGAAATCCCTGACAACAGATTCTGTAATATATGCCTTGCCATACCCATCCTCCCATTCTCTGCTTCGTTTCACAGTATACTCTATTTTTTCGATTTTTCCCCGATTTTCCGCATTTTGTCATTTGTGGTACAATTTCGGTAAGAAATTCACTGAAACTTTGGAGGAGCCTATGGCAAAAAGGACCATGCTGAGTGTGTTGCGCATTATCGGCATACTCATCATCAGCTTTTTAATTTTTCTTGCCATCCTAGGAGGATATTTAGCCGGGGCCATGCTTTTAATTGCTGGCGATTCCCCGGAAGTCAATCCGCAAGATATGTTGGCAAATTTGAAGCAAAATTCCATCATTGTCGATGAAAATGGAAACCTTATTGAAAAAATCGAAACGGAAGAATTTCGTGAGGTCGTCCCCTATGACAAAATTCCGAAGGATTTGATCAATGCCTTTGTCAGTGCGGAAGATAAGCGCTTTTTTGAGCATAACGGCATTGACATTTTGGGTGTGCTCTCGACGCTGCGAGATTTTGCCTCCGGCGGTGGACTGCGCGGTGCTTCCACCATCACCATGCAATTGACGCGCAATGTCTACTTAAGCAATAAGGTCGAGTGGTCGCGAAAAATTCAAGAAATGTATCTGGCACTGAAAATTGACGAACAGTTGGGCAAAGAGCAAATTTTGGAAGCCTACCTCAATCGCGTCTTCTTCGGACAAAACGCCTACGGTGTGCAGGCGGCGGCCCAGATTTACTTCTCCAAAAATGTATGGGAATTGGATTTGGCACAATGTGCGATCCTCGCCGGCGTCGTGCAGGCGCCCAGCGATTATGCGCTCTATTCCCTGCTGCGCCCCTCTTCCGTGACGACCGAGCGCGTATTGGGAGAAACGACAATCAACGGCGACCGTTATATCGCCGTTTATAACGCACCTGCGTATGAGCGCATGGGCTATGTTCTGGAGCGCATGTTAGAGGATGGAAAAATCACACAGGAGCAGTACGACCAGGCGATGGCGGAAGATGTCGCAGCAACGATCGCTCCACCCAGCAAACGCGCCGACAATCTTTCAACTTACTTTACCGATCTGGTCAAGGAGCAGGTGTTGCGCATCCTTATGGACACGCAGAACATTTCGCTTTCCGAAGCCGCCGACAAAATGAATTACGGCGGACTGACCATCACTGCCACCATTGATCTGGATTTACAGCGAAGACTGCAGGACGAAGCGATGCGGCTTAATGAAGTCCTCAATGGCGACACGACCGGCAGCGCCGGTCCGAACAATTTGTCGCTTAATTACGATGAATCCGGCAATATCATCAACGTAGACGGCTATTTGCAGTATTTTGCCCAGTCAAATCTCATGTCGTCGGATAATCGCGTTTTTATTCCAAACGACCAATATCACATCGCGGAAGATGGCTCCGTCACCTTTCAAACAGCGCGCGCCTATGCCTATGGAGACTATATCGACTTTGCAGATTACTACAACATCGACGATAAGGGCATTCTGAAAACCCATCGCGTGGGCACCGTCCCACTGGATGCCTCCATGTTGCAGGAAAATGAAGACGGATCCTTTACCATTTCGGCAGCTTTCTTTGCCGCGAATCCGACTTTTTATGAGGCCGTCGACGGTGGCATTTGTCTGAACCGCGACTTCTACCAGGTCGATGATGCCGGGGTCATGCAACCCCAGGTCGCCTTCACCGTGCTATCTACGACGACCGGTGAGGTCAAAGCCATTATCGGCGGACGTGAACAGGAATCGACGCGCCACTTCTTAAACCGCGCGGCATCTTTTCCCCGCCAGCCTGGCTCTTCCATCAAGCCCATTGCCACCTACACCGGACTTTTGGACAACGGCTATAATCTGTCGTCTTCCATCCCGGATCTGCCCTCAAAGATGATCGACGGGCGCGCATGGCCCCGAAATGCTTACGGCACCTATGACGGACTCATGACCATTCGCGAGGGATTGCGTTTTTCGTCCAATGCCGCCACCGTGCGTTGGTTGGACCGGCTCACAATCCCGACCAGTAAGGAATATTTGGCGCGCTATGGGCTGATCGACCGCAATCATCCGGAGCGAGACACCTTTACCGAGGCAAGCGAAGACCCAAATCACAATGATGAGAACCTGTCGATGACGCTGGGGGCTTTTTCGGAAGGCATGACGACGCTGCGCATGGCCAATGCATTCCAAGCCATTGGCAATAACGGTACACGCATTGATGCACTCGCCGTTTCCTCGATTGTCGACCACAGTGGAAAAGTCTACTTTCAAAACGAACATACGGGCATTCCGGTGGTCAGCCCGCAAATCAATTACCAACTTTTATCCGCCCTTTTGGAAGTCGCGAATCAATCGTATACCAGCGGCTCCCAGATCAGCGGCATTCAAACGGCCGGAAAAACTGGGACGACGGACGATAACAGCGACCTCTGGTTCTGCGGTACGACGCCGTACTACACCATGGCGGTCTGGCTGGGTTCGGACAATTCCTTCCTTTCCCTGTCCGGCAATTCTTCGGTTGCTGCCAACCTGTTCGGTGCACTGTCTGCGGTGATTCACCAGGGTTTGGAAGAAAAATCCTTTGCGCAGCCGGATGGTATGTACACCGTGGATGTATGCGGCTTGACCGGAAAATTGGCAACCGAGGCCTGTGCACTGGACCCGACCGGTCACGGCATTCGCAGTGAGTTGGTTTGCGATGAGAACGCCCCGAAAGAGACTTGTGATGTGCATGTCATTCGAAAAATTGATAAGCGTAATAAATTGCTGGCTGCCGACGGCACACCGGAACCCTTTGTGGAAACACGTGGATTTATCCAGTACGGTTCCGATTATGTGCCGGGGAATTTCGGTGGCATTACACCAACCGACTGGCAGTATCTGCCGCCCAGTAAAGTCAGTACTCTACCGACGAAAATTGAACCGAAGACGGTGAAAAACGCAGATGGCTCCGAAACAGTTATTACCTACGATCCGACGACTTGGACGAAAAAAGAAGTCACGAAGTTCAAGGACGGCACGATCGTTACCGTGGAAACCACATTGGACGGCAAGGTAACGACCACGACGGAAAAGCCAGTGCAAAACCCGCAGAGCAGCGCCCCCACTCCCCCGGAGGCAAGCGAATCGAGTTCGGCGCTCAATCCCTGAGAATCATTCCTAATATGCCGCGGTCGGTTTCGATCGCGGCATTTCAAAAGATCACGATTGTAAGGAGAAACTATGGAAAAACCGTGCATACTGCTCGCCGAAGATGAGGAAGATATCGCAAAAATTGAAAAAAGTTATTTAGAGCGTGCCGGTTACGAGGTACGGCTCGCCTGCGACGGAGAAGCGGCGTTGCGCATCGCACTCGAGTCGTCGCCGGATCTGCTCTTATTGGATTTGATGCTGCCGAAAAAATCCGGAGAAGAAGTGCTGCGCGCCGTCCGTGCGCATTCCTCACTTCCCGTCATAATTGTAAGCGCGAAATCCGAAGAAAATGACCGTATCAGCGGCCTGCAGCATGGAGCGGACGATTATCTGACCAAGCCGTTTTCGCCGCGCGAGCTGGTCGAGCGTGTACGCGCCGTTTTGCGGCGCACGGAAAACACGGCGCGCGCCGGCATTCTTTACACGGCAGACGGGCGTTTGCGCATCGATCTGGACCGCGCGCAGGTCAAAAAAGACGGTCAGGAGATCCATTTGACCAAAAATGAGTTTTCCATTTTGTGGACACTTTTTTCTCATCCGGGAAAAATATATACGCGCGAGGAAATTATTGAAACCACCTTCGGCATCGACTACGATGCGTACGATCGCGCAATCGACACCCACATAAAAAACATTCGGCAAAAGATTGAAGATTCACCGCGCAAACCTGTCTACATCAAAACGCTGTATGGATTGGGCTACCAAGCGGGCGGCATGAACGAACCGAAGGATGGAACACAATGAAACTTCGCACCCGTCTTTCGCTCTACCTCGTTGCCCTGCTCAGCTTCGCCGTATTGCTCAGCGGGGTTCTCTTTTTGCACCTCGTAACCAATACCTTCCGCAATTATCTGTTGGAAGAGCGGGAAGCGAATTTTTATCGCCTTTCGGCGGACATCGGCAGCATCATCCGCTCGCAGGATGCGCTGTTAACGGATGAGCAGCTGCGCCTCTATGCAAAAGAAACCAGCGTCGAAATCGTTTTGCAGGATCGCGACAAAAACGAAGTGGCGCGCTATGAGGGGCTTGAAAATCCGAACGCAAAAACGATTGAAACGCGCACCTATACCTTGCTTTCCAGTGCCGGAGAAGCCATCGGAAGCCTGAGACTTTCGTACGATGCCGTCGATTCGGCTTTTCAGCGCGCGTTGCATGATTTTCGGTCGCATTTGTTGCAGACCGCAGGGCTCGCTTGCTTGGGCGTAACGGCACTGGGCTGCTTTGCGGCCGTCCTGCTCTCGTCGTATATCACGCGCCCGATTGCCCAACTTTCGCGCGAAACGCGCCGTTTACGGGAAAAATCCTACGATTTACAGCTGCCGCGCGCACGGATTGCCGAAATTCAAACGCTTACGGAAGACCTCGATTTTCTTTCCCGGACGCTGCAGACGCAGGAAGAAATTCGCCGGCAATACGCACAGGATATTTCCCATGAATTGCGTACGCCGATTGCCAATTTGCTGCTTCATATCGAAGCCCTGCAAGACGGCATTCTCACCCCCGATGAATCGACCCTTGCAACCCTGCACCGGGAAATTGACCGTCTGACCGACATCGTCGAACGTCTGCGCGATACTTTTGAAGAAGCACAATCGTTGTTTTCCTATGACATGGAAAATATCGATTTATCGCGTGAAGTCCTGCAAAATTTGGACGCCTTTGCTCCTCAACTGCAATCAAAAAAAGCACAGCTGATTCGTGCCGTTGAGCCGCGCCTAAATGCACACCTGGATCGACGCGCCTTTGAACATATTCAATCGAATCTTCTCACCAATGCCTTAAAAGCGATTGATGAAGGCGGCACCATCCGCGTCTCCCTTACAAAAACTTCCGAGGGACTTCTTTTTTCCGTCCGCGATAACGGCATCGGCATTGAAAAAAAAGACCTGCCCCGACTTTTTGACCGCTTTTATCGCGTCGATTCCGCACGCAATTCAAAAAACGGTGGGCAGGGACTCGGCCTTTCGATTGTAAAAGCCATGACCGAAGCCATGAATGGTGAAATCTCGGTGACGAGTACGCCGGGCAAAGGCAGCGAATTTCAGATTCTCTTTCGCTAGCATTCGACAAAGTGTAAATTCGACAAATTGTAAATTCGGCTCTTTCGTTATCCTTGTCCGCCGATGTCATTTCTCTCATTGCCAACTCGTCAGCAATCCGGATTTTCTCCATCTAAAAATGTGCGCAAGCGGGCAAGCACCGCGTCGACATCGGTTAAGACGTTGATTTCCCTCTTGACTGCCGCCGAACCGACAAGCCCGGTAAGCGCCCAACCGATATGTTTGCGCATTTCCAAAACGGCCACGCGATGCCCCTTTTGCGCAATTTCCCCACGATACAGCGCTTCCAAAAAATTCAGGCGTTCCTTTCGGCATACCGGCTCATAGCGCCCCGTCTCGCGGTACGAACAGATTTGGCGAAACAAAAATGGATTGCCCAGAGCGCCGCGCCCGATGGCAATGCCGTAGCAGCCCGTTTCCAGCAATCGCGCTTCTGCCTGTTCCGGGGAATCGACATCGCCGTTTCCAAAGACGGGAATGGAAAGTGCATCGACGAGCGCCGCAACGGCGACCCAATCCGCCTTTCCGGCATACTGTTGCGTCGTCGTTCTGCCATGCAAAGTGACATGCGAAGACCCTTCCTCCTGTGCCATTTTCCCAATTTCGATGTAGTTTTGATGCGCTTCATCCCATCCCAGACGAAATTTCACACTCACCGGAACTGCCGCGCAGCGCACCAACGTGCGCACGATCCGGGCGGCGCGCATGGGCTCTTTCATAAGGGCGGAACCTTCGCCGTTTTTTGTGATCTTGGGCGCCGGACAACCCATATTCAAATCAATGCCGTCGAAACGTGCAAAAACGCTCGGATGCTTTCGCAGCGCCGTTTCAAAATCTTTCGGATCTGAACCGAAAAGTTGCACAAGCAGTCGACCCTCTTGCGGTCCCTTTTCCAAAAGGTGCAGCGATCGGGCATCTTCATAGGCAAGTGCCCGGGCGCTGACCATTTCCGTTACTGCAAAATCGCAACCCTGCGCAAAGCAAAGCGACCGAAAGGTGCGATCGCTGACGCCGGCCAGAGGACTGAGGCCCACCGGTGCCTCCCGCAAACGTCGGTGTTCCTCCCCACGATCCGGATTTTTCTCCACGCCCTTCATTGGACCGTTTCAATATCATCCGCGCCGCGTCGCACTTCTTCCGCGGTGCGGCGGGCACGCAGTGTGCGCTCGTAGATGATGCGCAGACCATGCAGCGTGATGTCCTTATCAATGGCCTGAATGTAGCGCGACTGCTTTGCGATCAGACGGGCATAGCCGCCCGTTCCCAAAATCCGCGTCTGTCCTGCAGTTTGATGCAGATCTGCCAAAATGCACTGCGTTACGTAGTCAATCATCCCGATAAAGCCCAACACGATGCCTGACTGCATCGATTGCACCGTGGTCTTTCCTATGGCAGAAGGCGGCGTCACCAATTCGATTTTCGGCAATTTTGCCGTGCGCATAAAAAGCGCTTCGGCGGCAATCTGAATGCCCGGTGCAATCGCCCCGCCCAAATATTCTCCATTTGCGGAAATGACATCGTGCGTAATGGCCGTTCCGATGTCGATAATGATCAGGGGACCGCCGTACAACTCATACCCGCCGACGGCGTTGACGATGCGATCGGCGCCCACTTCCCGTGGATTGTCGTAGCGAATCGGCATACCGGTTTTTGTACCCTGTCCGACGATGATCGGTTCACATTTGAGAAAACGGCGGCACATCGCCGATAAGGTATACATCAAGTTCGGTACGACCGATGCGATAATGACATCGCGAAAGAGCCTACGCGTAAAACCGAAATGGTACAAAATTTGTTCCAGCTCGATCCCATACTCATCAGAAGTCTTGTCGCGATTGCTCTGGATACGCCATTGATGCAAAATTTTGTCGCCGGCAAAGACACCAAATGTCATATTGCTGTTGCCGACATCGATTGTCAGAAGAAGCGACTTTTCTTCATACTCTTCTTTTGTGTTTTTTTCCATATTAACCCTTTTTCTGCAGAGCGCGACAGACCGGCGTCGTAATCAAAACACCGACCGCCATCTCCGGCAGTCCGTTTACTACACAGACGGAAAGCACAGTCGCCAGTGCCTGCTCCGGCGCGAGTCCCAGGGCAATCATGTAAGCATCCGCGTAAAAAATGTAGATGAAACCCATGACAAGTGCCGTATGCAGCATCGTGGAGAGCGCTGCCGCAAAGCTGATGGCCACGCTTTTTCCCTTATCGACAAAAATCGTCAGTGCAAAGGCGCACAAAACGACACCGAGCAACAGGGCACTCGTCCAGATGCCTTTTTGTAAATGAATGCTGTAGAGGAGATATGCGGTCAGGGCGACACTCAGCAGCCCCCAAAATACAATCGCGACCCGTCGGGCCGTCCCGTCTTTCCAGCGGCGAAACCGCGCTGCAATCAGCCCCGAAAACACGCCCAATATCAAGCGCGGCACAATGCTGATCAGCGGATTCATGAAAATAAACGAAGAGGCTCCACTCAATCCCTGCAGGGCATTGAAAAACGAAGTCAGACCGAAGGCCAGCCCCAAAATGAAGCCAACCTTCGGTCCCAATGCAATGGCCCCGATCAACACGGGGATGTGCATCGTCGTCGCGACGATCGGTCCAATCGGAAGGTAGCCGATGTGCGTCGCATTCATGAAAAGGATGATCGCTAAAAGCAATCCGATCTGTGCAATGCTGCGAGCGGTGAAGCCGCCCAAAAATTCTTTTTTGTTCATTTTTTCTCCTGATCCAGCTCCTGCTCGGATGCCGGTCTGTTTTGAAATCCAAAGATTTCACGATTCCTGTTCCTCGGTTAAGACGAAATCTTTCGGCGGCATGGCCGTCCGAAGTTGTCCTTATTGTTCCGCTTTATCCTGTTCCGTCAGGCACGCCTGTACCAGCCCCACAAAAAGAGGATGCGGGCGATTCGGGCGGGAACGAAATTCCGGATGGAACTGCGCCGCAATGAAGAAGGGGTGATCCGAGCGTTCCAGCACTTCTACCAATTCATGTGCCCGGCTTTCGCCGCTCAGGTGCAGACCCACGGAATCCAGTGGCTTGCGGTAACTGTGATTCAATTCATAGCGATGGCGATGCCGTTCCACAATGTCGGCGCGACCGTACAACTGGTGCGCGAGAGACCCTTCGACCAGGTGGCAATCCCAATTGCCCAAACGCAGCGTTCCCCCGAGGTCCACCGTGTCGCGCTGATCTTCCATCAGACGAATCACCGCATGCGGCGTGTTCGGTTCAAATTCCGCAGAATTGGCATCCGCTTCCCCCAGCAAATTACGCGCCGCCTCGATGGCAGCGACCTGCATGCCAAGGCAGATGCCGAAGTACGGAATCTTATTTTCACGTACATAGCGCACGGCTTCAATCATACCTTCCACACCGCGCTCTCCAAAGCCGCCCGGGATCAGAATGCCGTCCACACCGTCCAGCACCTGTGCCGGATCTTCCTCGATAAACTCTTCCGAATCGACGAGGCGAATGGTCACACGCGCCCCCACACTGTAGCCAGCATCGTACAGTGCTTCCGTAACGGAAAGGTAGGCATCCGGCAATTTCATGTACTTGCCTACCAGAGCAACCGTGATGGCGCGGTCCGCACTCTTAAAGCGCGTACACATGGCGCGCCAGTCGGCGGCGGCGCCTTCGCGCGCCGGCATATCGAAATTCTTCAGAATATAGCGGTCCAAACCCTGATCCTGGAAGACAAGCGGCACTTCGTAAATCAGATCCACCGTGCGGGATTCAATGATCGCCTCCAACGGCAAATCACAGAAGAGAGAGATCTTCGCACGCACCTCGTCCGTGATCGGCTCCTGCGCGCGCAGAATGAAAACATCCGGTTTAATGCCGTAACTCATCAACTGTTTGAACGAGTGCTGCGCCGGCTTCGTTTTCAATTCGTCCGTGCCCGGAATCACCGGTACCAGCACCGTGTGCACAAAGAGGACATCCGTCGGATGCTGCGAGTGGATCTGACGAATTGCCTCGAAGAAAGGCTGCGACTCAATATCGCCGACGGTTCCGCCGATCTCCGTAATGATGAAATCCGCTTCGCTCTCTTTCGCCACGCGATACACTTTTGCCTTGATTTCATCCGTAATATGCGGAATCACCTGTACGGTATTGCCGCCGTACACGCCTTCCCGCTCTTTGCGAATGACATTGTTGTAAATGCGACCGCTTGTAATCGAGGAATTTTTTGTCAGCTCTTCATCAATAAAGCGCTCGTAGTGTCCCAAATCCAAGTCCGTCTCCGCACCGTCTTTCGTCACGAAGACTTCCCCATGCTGATAGGGGCTCATCGTTCCCGGATCGACATTCAAATAGGGGTCAAACTTCTGCATAAAAACGGAATAGCCATTTTCTTTCAACAGCCGTCCGATACTCGCTGCGGCAATCCCCTTTCCGATGCCGGAAACGACACCACCTGTGACAAAAATAAACTTCGTCATTCTTTTCCCCTCTCCATCCGCCTTGCGGCGGCTCTTTACCTTGCAGGCCCTTTGTTTAATTTATACTTGCGAATGGCGTCGTTGACGGCCACCATATTTTCGGTACCCACACGAATAATTGCATTCTGATCTTGCTTTCCCCGTTCCTTCACGAGGAGAATGAGATCACCGGAGCGCTTGTCCCATGCCCATTTGCGCACGATGTCCCAATTGTAGAACTTACTGTCCCCGTAAATTCCGTTCGCCGCCACTACCACTTTTTCCATGCTGGAATACAAAAAGACAAAACCCAAGGCCGCCATAACCGCCCCGATAAAGTATTCCTTCAGGACAATGTTATAGGCGCCAATCACCGCGATCATGCCCGAAACGATGTAAATCAGTTTCCGCGGCTTGCGAGAAAAAACAGCACGGTCCTGTGAAATTTTTCCGCGCGCCCGGTAGCCCTTGAAAATCGTGTACAGAAAGTAAAGAAGTAAAGCCCCATAGATCAACAGGATCATCCGACTGCCGAAGGGACCTTCCGCCGGTCTTGCATTCCCCTGTTGTGCCGCTTCCTGCGACGTCTCGGCCATTCTCTTAAACAAAGTCATACTTTACTCCTTGCAATAGCTGGGATTCTGTTCCGCTTTCCTGAAACAGCGTTTCAAACTCTTCGCGGCGGATCGTTTCGCACTCCAACAGCCGCTCCGCCAGCCGATGTAATAGCTCGCGGTTTTCCTTCAGAATTTGCAGCGCACCCTTGTACGCCTTTTCAATCATCGCACGCACTTCCTGGTCAATTTCCACTGCGGTTTCTTCCGAATACGCACGCACGCGGCCGAAGTCCTTGCCCAAGAAGACGCCGTCTTCTTCCTCTTCATAACTCACCGGACCGAGCTGCGGACTCATTCCGTAACGCACAATCATACTGCGCGCCAACTTGGTCGCTCGCTCGATGTCATTGGACGCCCCCGTGGAAATGTCATCTAAAATCAAATCCTCCGCGGCACGCCCGCCCAAAAAGCTGACCAAATCGGCCAACATCTGCTTGCGCGAACGGAAACTGCGATCATCTTCCGGCAAAAACGCGGTAAATCCGCCGGCACGTCCGCGCGGCACAATGGTGATCATGTTGACTTCGTCCGTTCCCGGCAGCGCACGCGTCACAATCGCATGGCCGGCTTCATGATATGCCGTGAGCTTGCGCTCTTCTTCAATCACGCGCCGCGATTTTTTCTCCGGTCCAGCAACCACTTTAATGGTCGCTTCTTCAAACAACGCCGGTGTAATTTCCGACAACCCGTTGCGCGCCGTCAAAAGTGCCGCCTCGTTGCACACATTTTCCAGATCCGCCGGCGTAAAGCCACCGGTTGCCCGCGCCACAGCATCCAAGTCCACATCCTTTGCGATTCTCTTGTTGCGCAAATGCACTTTCAGAATCTCCACGCGTTCCCGTAGGTCCGGCATGCCGACATAAACCTGACGATCAAAGCGCCCCGGTCGGAGAATCGCCGGATCTAAAATGTCCGGGCGGTTCGTAGCGGCCATGATAATAATGCCTTCATTGACATCAAAGCCGTCCATTTCGACCAGAAGCTGATTGAGCGTCTGCTCGCGTTCATCGTTTCCGCCGCCGAGACCCGCGCCGCGTCGACGTCCCACCGCATCAATTTCGTCGATAAATATAATGCAGGGCGCATTCTTCTTTCCTTCCACAAAAAGATCACGCACACGGGAAGCCCCCACGCCAACAAACATCTCGACAAAATCGGAGCCGGAAATACTGTAGAAAGGCACCTGCGCTTCGCCCGCCACTGCGCGGGACAAATACGTCTTTCCCGTGCCCGGCGGACCGACCAATAGCACGCCTTTCGGAATGCGCGCACCCACATCGGAAAATTTCTTTGGGTTCTTCAGGAAATCGACAATTTCCATCAATTCCTCTTTTTCCTCTTTAAGACCCGCCACATCGGCAAATTTCACGGCCGCATTCTGATCGCGGTTCAGCCGCGCCTTACTCTTCCCGAAAGCGTTCATGCCTCCGCTCTGCGCCTGATTGCGCCGGTTCATGGAATAAAGGAAAAAGATCATAATCCCGATAAAGAGAAAATCGGGCAGCATCTGCAGGAAAACGGACGGTTCCGCCTTCGGTTCACCAAAAACTACCAACGACCCGGCGGCAACTTTTTCCGTCAAAATCTCTCCGATTTCCGGTTCCATGGACGTCGGAACGTAAACCTTGAACTCCGTTCCCGTCTTGTCCTTGAGCACCCCGCGGTATTCCTGCTCCTGCTGATGCACCGACTTGACCTGATCTTCTTTGAGCATGGTCCGAAAATCATTGACGGAAAGCTCCTGCTGCGGCATCTGCCCTTGTCGAATGGTGGACAAAATGAGCAACAGCAACGCCATTGGCAACAGATAGGCGATGACCATGCGAAAAGTAACTGTTCGTTTATTCATCGTTCTCCTCATCCGTTTTCCGACGTGTCAACTGCGTAACAGGACGGTTTTAATATCCCAATATACGGTAAATTGCGCATTTTCTGATTGTAGTCCAACCCGTAACCGACGACAAAGTGATCCGGAATTTCAAATCCTACATAATCCCCCTGCACATCGGCAATGCGGCGCGACTGCTTGTTCAACAGCGCCGCCACACGCACGCTCTTTGCGCCCCGCGATTTCAGATACTCTTTCAAATACGACAATGTGTATCCCGTGTCGATAATATCTTCCACGATCAGTACATTTTTATCCGTGATATTCTGATCCAGATCCTTCAAAATACGCACATCACCGGTGGAAATCGTCGAACGACCATAACTGGAAACCGACATGAAGTCAACTTCCACATTGAGTTCGATGGCGCGCAGCAAATCGGTCATAAAAAGGGCAGCCCCTTTCAAGATACAGACCATCAAAAAATCCGCCGGATCTTCCCGGTAATCCGCCGTAATCTGCGCCCCCAACTCGCGTACGCGCGCACGAATCTGCTCTTCTGTCAGCAGTACGCGTTCCACATCCTCATGTAATTCCGTCATTGACACCTCCACTCCAAATAAGCGACACGGCTTGTATTTGCCTGAACGGTTCCTGCGTCGCTTCGTTCCAAACCCAAAACCGCAAGAATTTTTCCTCCGCTTTCCGCCACCGGCCATCCCTGCCGTATCGGCACGCGAACCCCCTTTTCATTAAAAAGGCGCCGTAGGGCTATGGCAGGTCCGCTAAAGCGACGAAGCGATTCCCCGGCTTTTGCCGCACGCAGCACGATCGGAAAAGCGCCCGAACCGTCAAAATAACAACGATTGGGATTCCGCCGTTCTTTGGCAGAAGGAAATGCGTCCGCCCAACCGCCGATGATGACCTCGCTCCCCGTGCGCCATGTTGCGGAAAAAGGTCCTCGACCGTCCCATACTGCCGCTTCCGGCGTCGAAACGGACCGGGCTTTATAGATCCAAACGTACTCAGAATCGCTCAAAAGTATCTTACCATAAAATGCTTTTCGTTTCCCCACTTCTGAAAAAAACAGCGCATAAATCTCTTCTAGGATGGGTTGTGTCAACTCCGCCGCTGTGCCGGCTTCTTCGCGCAAAACTCGGCGCAACAGGCGCAATGCGACCGCCTTCGGGGCGTTGCACACCGGCTTTTTGCGCAGCACCCGCGCGCCCAAAAGAACCTGTGCACACCGCGCCGACGCAAAGGGCAGGGTTTTTTCCTCGGCTACGAGGGGTTCCTGCGCAGCATGAAGGATCTCTTGTGCCCACTCGTCCAACGCCGCACGATCCGCCTGCAGCAGTGCGGCACATTGGGCCATTTTTTTCATAACCGACGGATGCACCGTTTTTTGCAGTTGTGGAAAAATGCCCAGCCGCAGCACATTGCGCAGTGCCTCGCGTTGCGCATTTGTCGCATCTTCCCGATATGACACTCCCTTTGCCTTCAGATAGAACAGCAGTTCCTTCTTTTGAAAGGATAAGAGCGGGCGCCAAAGCAGCAAAGAGCCGCGCCTTTCGCTTGGGGTCATGCCGCACAGCCCATCCAGTCCCGCGCCGCGCACCAGGTGCAGCAGCAGACTTTCCGCCTGATCCTCCAGATGGTGCGCCAGCGCGAGGACTTCAGCGCCTTCTTCTGCAGCCACTTGCGCAAAAAAAGCATAGCGCATCAAGCGCGCCATGCTTTCTATGGACTTTTTTTGCAGGCGCGCCTGCCCGGCGACATCCCCCTGCCCGGCGCGAAAGCGAATGCCCCGTTGTTCACAAAACGAGCGCACAAAATCCGCATCCGCCTCGGCCTCTTTCCCGCGCAGTTGATGATTATAGTGGCAAACCAACAAATTCTTTGACACTTCTGGTAAAATCCGCAGCAAAAGCAGAAGAAGACACATAGAATCTGCCCCGCCCGAAACCGCGACAATAATCTTTTTGCCAATCACCGGCGAAAGCTGCGTTGCAAAGTGCGCTTCGAAATCCGCACACTTTTTTGCATCGCTTCCGCTTTGCTGCAATGACTTCGCCGCCGTTTCCATACGCTATTCTCCTTCGCTCGGGCTCTCTTCCGGTGCTTCCTCCGACTTCTCCGGTAAAATTTCTGAGGAATTCGAAGTGTCTTCAGAATCCTCCGACGGGCTCGCCCCGGATGACTCCACTTCCATAATCAATTCGTTGGGTTTCACCATGCCTAAATTTTCATGCGCATATTTTTCAATAAAGGCGTCGGTATTTACGGCGGAAAGCTGTGATTCCAAATTGGAAACTTCCTCCTCCAATTTCTGTCGCTGCTTTTGTAATCCCTCCAAAGAAGCTTGCAATTCTGCCGTTTCTTTCGCCTGCTTGCGTAAGTTCCACAGCGCCGACAGTGCAGTAAAACACAAAACGACGAGAATAAGCCAAAAGAATCGACCCGATGCCCGACGGGACGGGGGTCTCCTGCGGCGGCGCCTCAAAGGTAGCGCCGAATACGGCGACTTCTCCTTCTCGCTTTGCGGGCGCCCTTCTGCGCGCGGATGACCAGGCGGAACACGCGGGTTATTCCTCATCGTGTCCCTCCAAAATTCGCACCATCGTTTCCGCCTCTTCTTTGCGAACGTGTTCGGCAACGCGCAACACTTCAAAGCGAAAAACACCGCTGGCAAAGCGAATGGCCACTACATCGCCGGCATCGACCTCACTGCCCGGTTTTGCCACCTTTCCGTTGATCTCGACGCGTCCGCCCGCACAGGCATCTTTTGCTACCTGACGACGTTTAATGACCCGTGAGACTTTGAGAAACTTGTCAATACGCAAAATTCTTCCCCTCTCCGTTAAAAACGTCCGCTGCTGCCCATGCCCTTGTCGCCGCGCGCCGTCTCCGACAATGCCTGCACCCAAGTGATATTCGCTTGTACATAGGGAACCAAAATCAGCTGCGCTACACGCTCTCCGTCTTCCAATTCAATCACTTCCGTGCCGTGATGATGAACGACCATCTGAATTTCTCCGCGGTAATCTTCATCGATGACGCCGATGCCGTTCGAAAGCACCAGACCGCGAAAACCAAGCCCGGAACGCACGACTACCAGTCCGAAATAACCCGCCGGAATTTCCAACGAAACGCCCGTATGCAGACGCACCCGATCGCCCGGTTTTACCTGCAGAGGCGCATCCAGCCGGACGCGAAGATCCAGTCCCGCCGCGTGCGCATTGGCATAGGATGGTTCCTGTCCGGTCTTCACGCCTCGCATGGTCACTTTATTCATTCATTTCCTCATTTCTTTGATTCGCTGCCAGAACACGCCGCATCGCTTCCGCGGCGCCGCCCTCCTGTGCCCAACCGACCATTTCTCCCACGATGCGCTGAATGCGCGCATTGGCATTTTGTGTGGCAAAACTGCGCTTGGCTCCCCGCAGCATGGGCTCATCGTTGTCAAAATCCCCGATGGCAGCAATTTGCTCCGCTGCAATGCCCTTTGCCTTCGCAAGGGCACAAACGCCCGTCCACTTGTTCACCCCGCGCGGACTCAATTCGAAAAACCGCGTTGTGGAGCCCGTTACCGACCACGCCGTGCCAGCGCGCAACAGTTCTCCCGCCGCTTCCAATTTGCGTTTCGGCGGAAAAACATTGACTTTGTATGCCGCATGACGCGTCAAAAATTCCTCTACACTATGCATTTTCACCAGCGGTGCGCCCATTTTCTTGCCAATCATCTTGGCCAGCAGCCAACTGCCCGGAAATCGCAGGGTAAGGGTCGGCAGAAAGCACATGTCTTCCGTGTAAATCCAATACAGCCAGTGCCGTTCATCGCACAGCTGCGTCAATGCTTGCAAAGCCTCGTCGGGAAAGGCATCTGCCTGAATTACCGTGCCGTCACCATCTGTCACATAGGCGCCATTGGCAGCGATCACTGCGCCGTCCATATCGTATTCCCGCATTTTTTCTCGAGCATTGGCGTACATTCGCCCGGACACCAAGGCAAAGTCCACACCGGCATCTTGCAATGCCCGTACGGCCTTGGTGTTTACCGGCGGCACTTGTCCGCGGTACGCCAGCGTATTATCAAAATCCGAACAAAAAAGCCGGATCATCTACACCTTCTTTCTCAACGATTCCTCGATTATGAATGTTCCTTGTGCAGCGCTTCGCGAATTTCCCGCAGCGACCGTCCCTCTTTCCGTGCAAGCTGCGCCGCATCTTCATATTCAATCTTTTCTTTTTCCGTTCCGTAGCCGAACGTGTGCTTCACCCGCACCACTCCGTGCGCTGTTTCCCACGTTCTTTCCTCGCGGCGCAGCGCATAACGCCGGCTGATCGCTTCGCGCATGCCGATGGTCGAGGTGTGTCTGAAGATCAATTCTACAAACTGCTGCCGTTGACTTTCCCGGCACATACAGACGAACAGCACTCCCGTGCGTCCCTTTTTCATGCCGATCGGAATCGTGTACACATCCAGCGCGCCGGCACGAAAGAGCTCCTCCCCGGCAAATGCCACTTCTTCCGGAGTCATATCGTCAATATTGCAGGAAAGTTCCACCACTTCCTCCGCATGTGGCTCCGCTTCGCCCCACAGCGCCCGCACACAGTTCGCAACCGGAAAATCTTTTTGCCCCATTCCATACCCGGTTTTGCGCAGGCGCATCACCGGCAAACGTCCATACTCCTGCACAAAGTGCCGCAGCAAAGCCGCCCCGGTCGGCGTACACAACTCCCCTTGCACATCGCCGCTGTAAATGGGAATGCCTTCCAGCAGACTCGCCGTTGCCGGCGCCGGCACGGGCAAAATGCCGTGTGCGCAGCGGACCTGTCCACTGCCCACGTGCACCGGCGATGCGACAATGCGATCCGGCGCCAATTCATGCAATAACAAACAGACGCCGACGACATCTGCCACTGCGTCCCAAGTTCCCACCTCGTGAAAATGTACCTCTTCCACCGCGCATTGATGCGCCTTTGCCTCCGCTTCGGCGATCAACTGGTACACCGCCGTCGCATCTTTTTTGACCGGCTCCGGTATGGCAAGCGAAGCGATCTGGCGGCAAATGGCATCCAAAGTGGCATGTGCATGATGATGTACGTGGTCATGCGCATGGTCATGGTCGTGCACATGCGTCAACTCCGCCGGGTGCGCAGCGCCGATGGGCACATCCTGCGAAATTTCTTCCGCTTCCCCTACAAAGACGCGCACATGCGTGCCGTGAATGCCGCATTTTTCTGCACGTTCCGCCACCACGCGAACGTCGGGAATCCCTGCGGCGTTGAGGCGCGTCAAAAAGCCTTGCGGATCCGGATGCAGTTCTAGCAAAGCCGCTTGCAGCATATCGCCCGCTGCACCCATATTACATTCTAGATATAAAACTTTCACATCCGTCTCCTTTCATCGATGGTTAATCATGTGCGCGAGATACCCGGCTCCAAATCCGTTGTCGATGTTTACGACACTGACCCCGCTTGAACAGGAATTAAGCATAGAGAGAAGTGCTGCCAATCCTTCAAAAGAAGCGCCATAGCCGACACTCGTCGGCACGCCGATCACCGGACAGTCGGCAAGACCTCCCAACACGCTAGTCAGCGCCCCCTCCATGCCGGCAATGGAGATGATGACGCGTGCCGCCAAAATCTCATCCAATTGCGCAAACAGGCGGTGGATTCCCGCCACGCCCACATCGTAGAGGCGAACTACGCGATTGCCTAAAATCTCCGCCGTCTTCGCCGCTTCCTCGGCAACTGGCATGTCACTCGTGCCGCCCGTTGCCACGACAATCGTACCGATGCCGTCCGGCTCGGGAAGCTCCCCGACAATTCCCGTTCGCCCCATCGGGTCATACGAAAAATCCAAAGTTTGCTGCAAGACCGCAGCCTTTTTCTCATCCAAGCGCGTGATCAGAATCCGCTCCTGTCCAGCGCGCCGCATCGCCCGGGTGATTTTCTCAATCTGCTCCGGCGTTTTTCCCGCGCCGTATATAACTTCCGCCACTCCCTGCCGCACGCGGCGGTGGTGATCCAGTTTGGCAAAGCCCAGATCTTCAAACGGCTCCGCGCGCAGCTGCAACAAGGCCTCTTCGGGCTGCAGGGTTCCGCTTTTGACCTGCTGTAACAAACTCAAAATCCGTTCGTTCATGTTATCTTCCCTTCAAATCCAGCAGAATGGATGAAAAATCGTTCGAAAGCACCTTGCGGATTTCCGCACGACGGGATACCCCTTCTTCCAAGTCCGCTTCCGGCAGCTGAATCTTTGCCGTCTCTTCTCCGATCACACGTACGCGAAAATCACGAAAACCCAATGTGAAAAGCGCTCCTTCCGCGCGCTCCACTTTTTGAAGCAGCGCCGGATGGATGCGTTGTCCGCTCGGCACGCGCGTTGCCAAGCACGCATACGCCGGCTTATTCCAAGTGAAAAGGCCCGCCTCTTTCGAACGGCGCCGAATCTCCGCCTTCGTCAGTCCGCACTCGCGCAGCGGGGAGCGCACGGAAAGCTCCGCCAGTGCACGCATCCCCGGCCGATCTTCCGCCGCATCCGAAGCGTTCGTCCCGTCGATGACCGTCGGATACCCGTCCGCCTGTGCCCGCTCTACCAAAGTTTTGAACAACGTCTGTTTACAGTAATAGCAACGGTTCTCCGGGTTCCGTACCACCTCCGGCTGCGTACAAATATCAAGTGAAATTACTGCGAGATTCGCCCCCAATTCCCGGGCCATGCGCTCGGCATCGTCGCGTTCAAATTGCGGCTGAAAGTCCGTTTTTATATAGTAGGCTTTGATGTCCGCACCGGCCTGCAAACCGGCGTAAAGTAAATAGGAAGAATCCACACCGCCCGAAAATCCGAGCGCCACCTTCGGCTCTTCACGAAAAAAATCCGTTAAATTCATGTCGCCCCTTTCCCTATTCAGAGTTTAGTATAGCGAATGAGAGGAATCGGCGTCAAGAAAAAGGAGCCCTGCCCGAGGCAAAGCTCCTTGTCGGGATTCGCTTTCGCAAATCCTTGTGCGAACGATTCAAAAGCCCTATTTTACAGCCTTTTTGGGCGCCACATAATTGTAGACGATCGGGATGAGGAAAAGCACCACACAGATGATCAACAGCGGGGTACCCGAAATCAGCTTGGCAATGTTGCCCAGCGTAATCCCGACGCCGCAGAAATCCGCATCCGAGAAGGTAGTCGCTGCAAAACCCAGATTGCCCATGACCGGCATCGTAATGACCGGCAGAAAGGTAATCAATAGTCCATGCAGGAACGAGCCCACGACGCAGCCGCGCAATCCGCCCTCCGCATTCGCAAAGACGCCCGCCGTTGCCCCGCAGAAGAAGTGCGGCACCACGCCCGGAAGAATAATCGGCAACATATTGGAGAATGCCGGATTGATGCCCAGAAGGATGAACATCCCGACAATGCCGCCGATAAAGGAGACCAAAAAGCCGATCAGAACCGCATTCGGCGCATACGGGAAGACGATTGGGCAGTCGATTGCCGGCTTGGCATTCGGAACGAGCTTGTCGGCAATGCCCTTGAAGGCCGGAACGATCTCTGCCAAAATCAGGCGCACGCCGGACAGAATGATGTAGATACCACCGGCAAAATTCATGCCGCAAATCAGCGCATAGACAATCCAGTTGGAATAGTTGGTCAAACTCGTGCCCGCCAATACGCCGCCTTCTTCCAATGCCTGCGCATAATCTGGACGCATAGACGCCACGAGGCAGACCACGAAGAACACCGCCATCATCGTAATGGAAATCGCAACCGTGGTATCGCGCATGAACGCCAAGCCCTTCGGGAAGTTGATATCTTCCGTCGATTTGACCTTGCCGTCCTTGCCCTTCTTCCCGCCGACCAAACGCCCGATCTGCGCGGCAAACCAGTATCCGATCGTCGAGAAATGCCCGAAACCGATCGTATCCGTTCCCGTAATCTTCGTCATCGTCCGCTGGGCCATGGCCGGGAAAATCACCATAACGAGTCCCAAAATCAGCGAGCCGCCCATAATCAGCTGCCAGCCTTCCAGTCCGCCGACCGAGAGCACAATGGCGATCATGCACGCCATGTACAGCGTGTGATGACCGGTGAGGAAGATGTAGTTCATGCGTGAAAAACGAGCAATCACAATATTTGCCAACATGCCGAACATCATAATCCACGCCGTCGCCGCCGCATATTCTGTCAACGCGGCCGTAACGATGGCTTCATTGTTCGGAACCACACCATTTACGTTAAAAGCATAATTGAAAATAACACCAAAATCCGTCAGCGAACCGCTCTGTAAAAACCCGGCGCCCGCCGACAAAACGAGAAATCCGACGATGGTCTTAATGGTACCCTTTACAACGTCAGTAACCGGCTTTTTCTGCAGTATTAATCCCAACATGGCCATCAGACCGACCAGAATTGCCGGTGTCGATAATATTTCCTGTATAAAGTGTAATACCGCCATATTTTCCTCCTATTTTTTCAGCCTCACGCCTTCTCAAAGATTGCGTAAATCGCATCCTCGTTTGACGCCTCGGCAATTGCGGTAATTTTCGCAGGATCCACAAAAATTTCCGCCAGTTTTTGCATCACGCCGATGTGTGCTTCGCCGTCAACTGCACTCAGTGCGACGAGAACACGGGCATCCTTCGTTCCATCTTCCGCAAAATGAACGGGCTCCCGTACCACCGTCACTGCCAACTGATTTTGCAGCGCACCTTGTTCCGGACGTGCATGAATCAAAGCAATGTCTTCTGCCAGCACGTAATACGGTCCCAATTCCTCCGTATTGGCAATAACGCCAGCAATATAATCCGGTGTTGCGTACCCGCCGGCAATTAGCGGTTCAATGCTTTTTTCAATCGCTTCTTTCCAGTCGCGCACAGATGCAAGAATCTGGACATTTTCCCGCTTCAACATTTCCACAGCTTCTCACCTCCTCCCTGTCATTGTGCGGTCAATCCCGACCTTCCGCGGGATCCCCGCAGCTACTCTATCGATCCTTGTTGTCCGCACCGGCAAGAAATGCCCGAACATCGCGTACGATACGTTCTTTGGTCAGCCCGAATTCCTCACAGAGATACGCGTACGTACCCACTTGCCCGAAACGATCTTCCACCCCCAGACGCTTCAATGCAACGCCGGGTGCTTTTTCCGCCATGACCTCACTCACGGCGCCGCCCAGTCCGCCAGCTATCTGATGATTTTCAAAGGTAAATGCGGCCTTTTTCCCAGCCACGGCCGCTAAAATGCCTTCTTCGTCCAACGGTTTGATCGTAAACACATCGACAACTTCCGTTTCAATGCCCTCCGCCGCCAATTCCTTCGCCGCTTCGTACGCTACGGACAGCATCTCACCCATGGAGAAGAGGACGATATCACCGCCTTCCCGAATGACGTTGACTTTGCCGATTTCAAAGGTCGAGCCCGGTGCATACACCTGCGGATTCGCCTTGCGGTTACCCCGGATGTAGTTGATGCCCGGGTAATTCGGCAGCGTTCGAATCAGCCATTCCAGCTGCACTTCATCCGCCGGCGCAAAAACCTTGACCGTCGGAATCGTACGCATAATGGCAATATCCTCAAACGTATTGTGGGTTCCGCCGTTTGCGCCCACGCAGACGCCCGGATCGGAGCCATAGATATTGATGGTGTTCTGCGCATACGCCCCTTCGAGATACACCTGATCCAGAGCACGGCGCGTCACAAAGGGCGCGAACGTATGCGTGAAAGGAATATACCCGCGCATCGACAGCCCCGCCGCAATGCCGATCATGTTTGCTTCGGCAATGCCTACCTGAATGAATTGCTTCGGGTGTTTCTTTGCAATCTTCGTAAAGCCGGACGCTCCGCCGAGATCCGCTTCCAATGCCAAAATCCGTTCATCGCTGTCCATCATATCGCCCAGTGTTTCCACAAATACCTGGCGAAATTCCCTCGTTGCCTTCGCAGGATTGAGTTTCCACATCATTTTGCCTCCTGTTCCGACGCCGCAATGAACGACTCCAAATCCGCAATCACCGCTTCAACTGCCCGATCCGCTTCCTCATTAAACTTCGGCGAATGATTATCCAACCGGTCCATGTAGTATGGCACGCCCTGCGCCTTTTTCGTTTCCAACAGCAGACACACTGCCTGACCCGTCACGGACTTTGCCGCGTCGATCGCATCCGAAATTGCCGCTTCGTCCATCCCATCCACAGTCCATACGCGGAAACCGAACGCTTCCATTTTCTTCGCCAGATCGAACGGATTCAAAATGTCTTCCAGATACCCGTCCAACTGCTGTTTGTTATGGTCGATAATGACAATGGTTTCATGCAACTTGTAGTGCGCAATAAACTGGAATGCTTCCCAACACTGCCCCTCATTCAGTTCCCCATCGCCCACGACCAGGTACACGTGACGATCCGAACCTTCCAAGCGCGTCGCATAGCCCAGTCCCGCGCCCACGGAAGTTCCCTGCCCAAGCGAACCGGTGGTCGCATCCACTCCCGGGGTTTTTGTCCGGTCTGGGTGGGACGGGAGATTGGTACCCCCTTCGTTCAGCGTATACAATTCCGTTTCCGGAAAATAACCCTGTGTGGCCAGTGCCGCATACCATGCGGGACCCGCGTGTCCCTTCGATAAGACGAGATAATCCCTTTCATCCCACGACGGGTTTTTCGGGTCGTGCTTCATCTGCTTGTTATACAACACCGACAGCAATTCCACGATGGACATGGCGCCGCCCAAATGACCATACCGACGCCACTTCAACATTTTCAATGTGGCGGCGCGAATCTTTGCGCTGCCGACTTTCAATGCAAGTCGTTCTTTTTTATCCAATCTGCCCTCCTTTCTGTTTCAGCCCATTCGAATTTCTGATTGGCACTCGTTCATCTTGGGGTTTCTCGCCGGAAACTATGCCCCCAGTTTTTCAAACTCCGCCGACAATTTTTCTTCCAGTTCATCCAAGGACATGATATTGTGCAAAACCACCTTATTGGGGAGCGTCGCAACGAAGTCTTCCAAATCTTTTCCGACTACAAAAATATCCGCGGCGCCCGGTTGTGCATCCGACGTCGTGGAATGAACGACTTCAATGCCGTCCTTCCCCATCTTTTTCAATACTTTTTCGACATTCAGCCGTACCATAAGGGACGAACCGATACCTGAACCACAACAGCACATAATCTTTTTAACTGCCATACTATGCCTCCACTTTCTTTTTCGCTTGCCGGCGCCGCGTAAGAATCCCCCACGCGATCGGTCAAACGTTTGTATTAGTATTATACCCGATATTACTAAAAAACTAAGGATTATTTTTCTATTTTAGGGCTAAACTCGATATTTCCGCTTTTTGCTTTGAGCAGCAAAAATCGCCCCGCGGTTCAGCCAATCGCTTCCACCGCGAAACTTGGTAAGGATATTGCTTAAAAATATTCTAATGGCTCCCCGTGACCTACACTTCTAAAATCGTTTTTGCATACGCATCCAACAAGTGTTTATCGATCAATGCCGGAGGTACGCCCTCTTTCGAGACCGAATACCCCGCGGCATAGTTCGCAATTTCCACCGCTTGATAGATTTCAACGCCGCGCAGTAAAAATGCCGTGAGCGCGCTTAAAAATGCATCGGCAGCACCGGACGCATCGACTCTCGGAAATTCGACGGCTGAAAAGTACTTCGATGTCCCTTTTTGCCGAACATAGCAGCCCTCCGCGCCGAGTGTGACAATAACGGTGCGAACTCCCTGTTGAATGAGCCAGTCGGACTGCTCGTCGATATTTTTAAATTGCGGACAAATTTCGTTAAGTTCTTCTTTGTTGGGTGCAATTATATCAACATATTGAAGGATCTCTTTCGTAAGCGGACCGCATGCCGAAGGTTTCAAAATTGTCGGAAGATTGTGCGCTTTTGCCATTTGACAAGCCCGCTCCACCGCATCCATGGGAATTTCCGTCTGTATTAAACAATAGGAAGCCCCTTCAAAAAGAGATTCCTGCTTCGAAACATCCTGCGCCGTCAGCTCTGCGTTCGCCCCGGACATGATCGAGATCATGCTTTCACCATCCTGCTGTACAAAGATATAGGCTTGCCCCGTTTTACTGTTAGCTGACCGTTTTACGCCGGTTCGATCGATTCCATAGTCATTCATTGCATCGAAAACAATCCGAGAATCCGTATCGTTTCCAACACATCCTATGACGGACGAACGCACGCCAAGTTTGGAAAGACCGATAGCTTCATTCAACGCTTTGCCTCCGGAATAAAATGCTGTGGAAGAAGACGCAACCGTTTTGCCGGAATGGGGCAGCGTCTCCATCTTCAAGTAATTATCCATGTTAATACTGCCCACTACGATCACGTGTTTTGGTAAATGTTGAAAAGGAATCGCTATGGATTTTTTATTGCGGATTGTAAGTTCCGGCGAAAATGCAAGAAATTCACCTTCTTTTTTTTCAACTTTGGCAATGATCTGTTCACAGACATACCTTCCATAAGCAGAAAAAGGCACCGAAAGGGTCGAAATTAATGGTGACTCAATGCATGTAGTTCCTTTATCTAAGCTGAGAATGGATAGATTTTCAGGCACAAAAATGTTCTGCTGAGATACTTTCTGATAAAGATCAAACCCGGTTTTATATTGTGCCGTAATGACAGCGCTAACAGATGCGGATAATATCTGCTGCAAAAGAGTCTCATCAAACTCTTCAAAGACAAATTGTGAATTAACCGGAATATCATTTTCAAACAGACTTCTCTGATATCCAGCTAAAAAGCCCGCTGCTTGGAACTTTGCTGAAGCAACACAGGCAATATTTGTATGACCAAGCGCAATAAGCGTTTTTGTCATTTTATAGGCAAATGGATCATAATCAATACAAAAGGCATTATCGAGACCGCCTTCATATAAGGAAATGCTAATACCTTTATTTCTTAATGAATCGAGTTGCAACAAACTATTTTCATTAATAGGTTCCCATAGCAAACCGTCGACTTGGTGTGCAATGAACGCAGCAAGGTTTTTTCTTTCTAACTCCACATCCTTCTTACTGAATCGAAGAATGACGGAATAACCATATCGCTGCGCCTGCTCAATAATTCCATTTATAAATTCTGTATTTTCTAAAAAATCCAAAAGTAAAACACCTAAAACAAAAGACCGTACGTGTCCTGCTTTCACGGCAGAATAAGTTTGATAGTTATGTTCCTTCACCAACTTTAGAATACGTTTTCTCGTGGCTGGACTGATACTCTCATCCTTATTGTTAATGACTTTTGATACCGTAGAGGGAGAAACTCCCGCCAATTTTGCTAACTCCCGTATATTCACGCCCCTACCTCAATTTGTTACAGTTTTGAAAAAGGAACATCAGCGCTGTTTCGACAAGTAAGCACCGATGTTCCTTTTTCCAATCGGCAATTGACTCCGATCTCCATCTTTCCCGTTTCAATCGCTACAGAAACATTACCATGAAAGAATCATTATTTTTCGTTTCGGTATGCTTTGTAGGCTTTATAAGTATTTTCTGCAATGCGCTTAATGGTGGTATCTTCGTAACCACGATACAAGCTGTAAAACTCGTCATTAAAGGGTTCCGACCACCGCGCATCGATTCCTTCAAAGCCGTGGATAATGCCGTAAATGGTGGCAATTTGTCCGGCATTGCAATCAACATCCTGCCCGCACATTGCGATAATATGCATACACTCATCAAAATCTTCTTCTGCAAAGTATAAGGCGACGACTTCTGCAGCAGCATTCGGATACGCATGAATCCAATTATAGTGCCTGTATTCTTCCTCACATTTACGCCACGCCGGCTCCCAAGAAGAGTTTTCTTCACAAGCTTTGATGGCGAAATCAATTACCGAATAGTACTGCGATTTTTTCGGAATAAGAGAAATGGTCTTATAAAGGATTTCTCGAACATTCTTGCTGTTCCATGCTTCCGCCGTCAATATCGCATTAAATACCTCACCCAGTATTCCATTGTTGACATGAGAAATTCTTCCATCCAGCCAAGCAAGCCTTGCTGCTTCCCGTGCATTACCCGGGCAAACCAAACCACAAACACTCCCGCGCATTTGGGCGCCAATCCACTCATTCCAAGGATTGTTTAAACGAGCACTTTCCGGCGGCATAATTCCTCGACGCAAATTTTTAAGAGCAATTTCTTCCGCAGACCAGGTATAGCTGATATTTCCAACCCATTTCAAAGCAATGTCGTTAGAACTCACAGCATATCCATTTTCTGCAACCGCATCGATCAAGGCCAGTTCAAAGAGAATATCATCATTGTGCGTAGAAGGTTGCCGCAGATAGCCGGTAATTTCACCGAATGTTTTTCGAAGATTATCGGTTGTATAACCTTCCAGCATCGTTCCTAGTCCACCGCCGGCAATCTGCGTCGTCCACGCAGCATGCACTCTTTCAATAAATTCTTCTTGCTCGATATCTAAGGTTGCACAGTCCTCAAATTTAACAGAAGATTCATAGTCCTCAAAGCTACCAAATTGTTGATAATCCCAATAGGGATCATTTTCAATCTTCGGCGCATTTGCTAAGTGATGAAAAATAAGGGCTACATTTTCCATTAATGTGGCATCGTCGTTCTCTTCATAAGCTTTTTGTGTGGGAACAATTAATTTTTCAGCTTCTGTAACGTCTCTCCCCTGATTCGAAACGGCTTGAATCGCGCCTATGATAACTTGATCCGGTGCCAAGGAGCCCGGAACCGGTGTGTTCCATCTCTTTCGAACACTCGCCACTTCCAGAGATTCAATATTTTCATATTCTTCCGTCCAGCCCGCCTCTTCCTCGGTTTGCAGGCGTGGAATAGAGTGTTGAATCGCATCCATAGCAATTTCGCGCGCGGTCATTCCTTCAAATTTCTGAGACTTTTTAATCATGTTTTTTATTCCTCCTATTTTTTGAATGCGTTGCCGATAATGAATACAAAGAAATTACAACAATGGTTACTATATAGGGCAATGCCTGAACAATTCTCGTCGGAAGATTCAACCCTTGTAGGCGAATTGCCAAAGAATCTACCGCGCCGAAAAGAAAGGAAGCCCCCATAACCCCCTTCGGAGTTCCCATCCCCATTCCTTCGGCCGCCATGCCTATAAAGCCACGACCTGCAACCATTTCCTTGGTAAAGTTCGAGAGATAGGACATAGACATGAATACACCTCCCAGTCCTGCAAGGCCTCCGGCGATGCCTGAAGAGATATATTTGGTTCTCATAACATTGATTCCTACAGATTCAGCCGCTTCCGGGAACATGCCCACCGCTCTGATATGCAAGCCTAATTTCGTTCGATAAAGCAAAAAGTAACTGACTGCGGCCAGAATGAAGCTGACATAGGTTAAAACGCTGTGCCCTGAAACAATCTCGCCCAGTAGAGGGATTTTGTTTATGATGGGGATTTGGATATTCGGAATGGTCGGACTCGGCAAGTTTTGCGACGATCCCTTTTCGCCAACCAATAAATAGAGAATGAAGATTGTAAGTCCACTCGCCAGCGTATTGACTGCAATTCCGGCTAAAATTTCATTGACTTCCATACGCTGCGTTACAAAAACGTAAATTATACTGATAAAAGCACCGGTAAGAGCCCCGGTGAGAACACCGCCCAAAGCATTCCCAATATAGTGCCCGCCAATGACACCGGTTAACGCGCAAATGAGCATGATTCCTTCTGTACCGATGGCGTCCACTCCGCCCTTGTAAAACATCATGCATGCCAGTGCAGCAAAAAATATCGGCGTCATTACTCGGATCACTGTAAAAAAGTAATCCGGGCTGAAAATAAGTTTCAATGTATCAAGCATTTTGATTCTCTCCTTGATTTATCTGACGCAACAACCTCCTCTTCCTCGCTCCTTTTAACAGCGCTTGTGCAGATATGATCACGATCATGATCGCCTGAATCACCTGCACAATCTCAAAGGGAACATCACTTTCCCGGGCCATAATATCGGCTCCAATTTTCAAATAGGCGAAAAATAAGGTTGCTAAGGGCAGATATTTTGGGTTATGACTGGCAATAATCGCGATCGGAATTCCTTCCCAACCATGATTCGTGAGGCCGCCGTATTGGAAACGATTATACATGCCAAACAGCTCGATGGCTCCCCCTAAACCGGCAATCGCACCACCAATAATCTGCGTTTGCAAGATGATTTTATCGCTCGACAAACCCGCATACCGCGCAAATTTGGAATTCGATCCGATAATTTTACACCGCAGTCCAAATGCCGTATGATTCAGCAGCAAAGTCGCCATAATAATTACTGCGATCGCAACAACCAAGCCGATGTGTACGCGCGTGCCGGGTAAAATGTTTAACAATTTGAAGCTTTCCCCAAATTTATGACTATAAGGCGTGTTCAAGCTATTGTCCAAGAAGAACGAATGAATGACAAACAAGCCAAGATTCAGACATACAAAATTCATCATCAAGGAAGTGACAATAATATTTGCGTTAATCTTTACCTTTAATGCCCCGGGCAATGTCGTTACACCTGCGGCTACAACCATGGCACCAAGAATGGCCAGAATTAATGCAAAAATCCCCCAGCTATTGAATACTTGGGCGATGACCGTTGCAACAACGGTACCGATAAAAAAGGCACCTTCTGCGGATAAATTAAACAATCCCGTTCGAAACAGAAAAACCGTCGCCAAACTAGAGAACATCAAAGGGATGGAAACTTCAATAATATTTCCAATGCGACGCAGAGAAGAAAACGGCCCTATGTAAAAGCTTTTTAAAGCTTGACTTGGGTTTTTACTGACGCAAAAAATAATCAGGAATATAGCGATTACAGATATGAAAACCGCTAAAACCAAACGATATATATTGATTTTGTCGATTTGCTTTTTCATCTGATTTCCCTTTCTTCCACATTTTTTACGCCAAGCATGTAATAGCCAAGCATTTCTTCTGTTAAATTCTCATTTTTTAATTTTGTCACAACACAACCATCCAGCATGACAGCAATGGTGTCGCTCAACTCAAGCAATTCCTTGAGGTCCGCTGAGATCAAAACGACGGCATTTCCCTCTTCTTGGTACTTCACCAATTGTCCCCAAATAAACTCTTGTGCCCCTACGTCAATTCCGCGCGTCGGTTGATTGGCTATTAATACGCGGGGGTGTGATGAAAGCTCTCTTGCTACAACAATTTTCTGCATATTCCCACCCGAAAGTGCGACCGCAGGAGAGTTGACGCTATCTGTTACAATGGAATATTCCTGAGCAATCTTCGTCCCCTTATTCCTTAACTCCGTAAAATTGATCAAACCAAACCGATTTTTTGGAATTCCCGGAATCTTATCCGCAGCAAGATTTTCGAGCACGCTGAGCCCTGTTGCTAATCCGGTTTCCATGCGATCTTCCGGAATATAGCCAAGACCTGCTTGTCTCCTTTCTGCAACGGATAAGGCATTGATATCATTGCCGAGAAACACAATGGAACCACTTTCTACCGGTTCCAGTCCAAAGATTGCATCGGCTAAATACGTCTGCCCATTTCCCTCTACACCGGCGATCCCTAAAATCTCCCCTTCATGCAGATCCAGATCAATATCTTTGAGAACCGCGTTTCCTTCCGCATTCCGTACATGAAGATTTTTGACCGACAAAACCGTTTCTCCAAATTTTGTCGCCTTTTTTGGGAAATTCAATTCCACATCTCGTCCAATCATCATACGAGAAATTGCTTCCGGCGTTGCCTCTTGCTTCAACAAACTTCCGACATAACGTCCCTTTCTCAGCACCGATATGGAATCACAGATTTGCATCACTTCCCGGATTTTATGGGTAATAAAAATAATGGTATATCCATCATTTCTTAATATTAATAATTGTTTAAATAGCTCCTGTGTTTCTTGTGGAGTTAATACCGCTGTCGGTTCATCAAGAATAATGATACGGGATCCACGAATCAGAACCTTCAAGAGTTCTACTTTTTGTTTTTGTCCCACCGAAAGATTCCCCACAAGTTCTTCCGGATTAACCTGGAGGTCATATTTTTCGCCGATTTTTCTTACCAAATCGATGGCGGCTTCTCGATTAATTACACCAAGTTTTGAAGGTTCTTGCCCTAATATTGCATTTTCATAAACTGACAATTCATCAATTAACATGAAATGCTGACTAACCATGCCAATGCCGAGATCAAGCGCGTTCTGCGGGTTTTTGACTTCTACTTTTTCCCCTTGAAATCGAATTTCTCCTTTATCCAAAGGGGTTTGCCCGAAGAGCACTTTCATTAAAGTGCTCTTCCCGGCTCCATTTTCCCCCATTAAAGCATGGATTTCACCCTCTGCCACCTGAAAATTGACATCCTTTAAAGCAACCACACCATTCGGGTATATCTTTGTGATATTTCTCATTTCCAGAATATTAGGCATTGGCTATCTCCATTACGGTTGCACAGAATTGACAATTTTATCCACTTCTTCTTGCTCGACACCCAGAGCGGTAGAAACCTTAACTTCTCCATTCATGATTTGTTCACGTGCCTTTGAAACAGCATCCTGAATGCTTTGCGGAACATTTTTCTTGTAAAAATCATTTTCAACAATATCTGTTGATTTTTCTTTCACCCCGAGCACTTCCGTTGTTCCATATTTATCGGTTCCGTCCCCAACCGTTTTTGCATATTGGAATAAAGACTCTCCAACATTCTTAATGACTGATGTCAAAATCACTTCTGCTTTTTCAGGATCCGTTTCAGCCAATAGAGAGGCCTGGTCGGAATCAACACCGATTACATATTTTTGCTGCTCGGCAGCCGCTTCCACAACGCCTAAGCCCGCTGTCATTGCTGCAGGGAAAATAATATCGACGCCTTTGGCAAATTGTGCATTTGCCAATTCTTTCGCTTTCGCTGTATCACTCCAACTTCCCACATAGGAAACGTAAACTTTCACATCCGGAAGAACCGATTTGGCTCCTTCAATATAGCCTACTAAAAAGTCACTGATAATCGGATTTTCATCTCCACCAATAAATCCGATCTTTGGCTCCGGATTTGCATTGGGCATTTCTTTGGAGGAAGTCACCAAGCCGGCTACGACGCCACCAAGATAGGACCCTTCATTTTGCTTATAACGAATCGCAAAGACGTTGTCGTATTTTCCCTCCTCGATATCTGCATCGAATAACACATATTTTTGATTCGGGTAGTCGCCCGCAATCTGCTCCACAATCTCCTTGGTTCCGGATCCGTTTAAAAAGATAGCCGTATATTGTCCGCTTTCAGAGACATCCAGAATGGTAGGCTCCCATTTTGTCTGATCTCTTCCGATTTCCATAATTTTTGTTTCATAGCCTAATTCTTCGGCAATCCGCTTGGTTCCTTCCGCTGCCGAGTCATTGAAAGACTTATCTCCCAATTGATCCGTTACGATAAAAGCAAAAGAAGGTTTGTTTTCGTTTCCTGCTGTTTTACTCCCATCCGCTTTGCTTTCTCCTTCTTTATTTCCACCTCCACAAGCTGTCAACACCACAATCGCCAAAAGCAATGTAAAGATATTTCCAAACTTTTTTAACATGATCCCCTCCTGTAAATGTGATTCCGGTTTTGCAAAATTTGCCTATCCGCCCCACAGAAAACAAACTGACGTACATATGTATTAAACTTCTTCCTTTGTACTCCCCCCCCCCCCTTTCTGCAAGCTACACCCATTCGGTGTGCGCCATGTATTGACTACGTTCTTCGTAATAGGGATCGCCTATTGCAACCTGCTATCCACATCTAGACGCCTTTTCTATATTTTCACTCTCCTTGTCCAATGACAACTCTCTCTAAAAACTGTTGAACCTCCGCATTGGCGGGAATGCTACTGGAAGCCCCTTTTCTTCCTACAGAGAGGGCCGCAGCAGCCGAAGCATAGCGCAACGCAGCCTTCGGATCATTGTTTTTTAAGAATTCTGTAATGAAAAAGCCGGTAAAAGTGTCTCCCGCACCGGTACTGTCGATCGTTTCTACTTGAAATGCCGGTTGGAATACTGTTTGACCTGCATAGGAGAAATAAGCACCTTTTTTTCCAAAGGTCAACACACAGGCAGCCCGAGGATACCTATTTTGAATTTCCTCGAGAATCTCCAGCGGGTCCGCTTTCGCACACCCCGTCATTTGCTGCCCTTCAACCTCATTTAAAATAAAACAATCAATACGATTCAAGTCAAACCGTAGAATCTGATCGTCGAATGGGGAAGGATTTAATACAACCCGCATGTTTTTTCTCGCGGCTACGTCAATCGCGTAGTCAACGTTGGCTATTTCATTTTGCACTAAAAGGACATCGTTTTCTCCAAATTGTTGAAATACTTCTTCGATATATTCGACATCTACAAGTTCGTTCGCACCTCCGCAAATGACAATACTGTTCTGTCCCCTATCATCAATCTGTATGATCGCGTGTCCGGAAGGACCCTCCACGCGCCGAAGAAATCTCGTATCCACACCGGCCTGTTCGAGCTTGGTGTTGAGAATTTCCCCGTCCACACCGATACAACCTGCATGAAATACCTCTGCGCCCGCCTGTGCTAAAGCTATGGATTGATTTAAGCCTTTTCCCCCGCAAAATCTTTCATAACGAAGAGCCCGTATCGTTTCCCCGGGTTGTACCATATGCGGAACACGATATGTTATATCTATGTTTAAAGAACCAAAATTCAATATCTTCATATCGCCCTCCTGCGAAACATATTTCCGAAACGTTTCTTTCAATATTAGTATACTCCTTAGCTTTCATTTTGTCACCGATTTTTCTATGAGACTTGAAAAGAAAGCTGGAAATCCCGTCCGGAATCCTTCATTTGAGCATCTATAAAATGCTTTCCTTGCAAAATCTACTTCCATTTTTTTCGTTATTATTTAAGTGGGAAAACTTATCGGATAAATTGTTTCAGCTTATCCGCATATTCTTCAGGATGTTCATGAAGAAATTGACCATGGCCCATGCCTTCAAAAACTTCCGTTGTCATATGCGGCAAGTATTCTTTGAGCTTTTTTTCACTTTTCGCGGGAATGGGTTCTTCACTGCCTCGCCAAAACAAGACCGGATTTTTGAATTCTCGTAAATTCTCAGGTATTTCATAATGATAAAGGTATTTACAGGCATTCTGAATCGTTTTTTTAGTAATTTTCGGATACATCATTTCGATAATACCGTTGTTATCCTTGCCGAATATCTTGTCTCGGAGAATTTTGGGGATGGATTTCCCATTTTGAATTCTGGCGCTACCCATTAGAAACGCCCAGGTCAGGGGAAATGCCTTCCATCCCATTTCAATCGTGATAGCGGCGTCCAGTAAGACTTTTTTAGCAGAGATATTTCCTCTGGCAATCAGTTCCACAGCTATAGTGGCTCCCATAGAAAACCCGCAAAGTCCATAAATACTTCCATTCATCTCATTTGCAATATAATTTTCTATGGCATCAATACTTTGTTTCATTGATCGGATTTCATTGGGTGCGGTCGCACAATGGCCGTCCATTTCACAGAAAATCACATAATAATTTTGCAAACTGGGTAAAAGAGGCTTAAAACATAAATCCGCTGTAGACGCCAGTCCGTGAATAAAGAGTAAGGACTTATTTTTATGATCTCCATATGTAATAAAGTTCATTTGTATGCCTCTCTTTGGAATCGATTTCTGAAGATTCTTTATCCCTTTTTTCACTGGAATAATTACAAGTTCAAAATAGTTTACAGTCAATGAAAAACGAAAAGCATTGCACTTTTCTTCTAAAAGCAGCGCTTGTCATGCTCTTTTTCTCCTTTATTTTTCACTCCTTTCGGTATCGACGGCCAACAGCGGTGAACCTTCCCGCAATATTTCAAGTACGCATTGCCATACCTTTCTTGCAGCCATTTTTCTTCCGTATTCTTCATATGCACGGTCAAAAGCCCCCAGTAAAAAAAAGGTAGAGGAATAAACCATGCATTGCCGACAATAAAAAGTATCCCCGTACACAGGATCATAAATGCGGAGTAAATCGGATTTCGTACCCAAGCAAAAACGCCCGACGTCACCAAATAATTCTTTTCGATATGTTTAGCCAGATTTGACGCCAAAACAGCCTGGATCCAAAGAAAAATAGATAGCGCAATGAAAAGAGCGCCGATAAAGATAATCGGTATTCTGAACGCCAATATCCTTCCGGATGCAAGTATAGGACGATCCCTTAAAAGTACCGCTGTAAGCGTTAGTAATAAGATGAAGGCAACATAAACAGGTCCTATTCCATAAACAGGCAAATGTTCCTGTTTTTTTATTATACTCATCTTCTTTCCCAAGATCATCCCTTCTCTTTCCGTTTGTTAGATTATGCTAACATTATATTCCTGTTTGTTTGAATTTTCAAAAATCGCCCAAAAAACGAGCAGAATTGCTCATTTGCAAGCAATGCATCCAAAAAACGGATCGCAAAAGCCTCGTGGAAAACAAGTTTTTATTCGGATGAACAAATTGTCGATTAAAGTTACAGACCATACAATATTTTTTTACAAGTGATGGACTCTTTCCAGGATTTATGGCTTAATAAAAAAGGCATGGAATTCAATGACTCCGCATAAGTAGGCCGCTTTTCTCTTCTAATCGTTGGCCGAAGATAAAGCGCCGCTGTAGGAGGTAAAAATGCTTTTTGGAACGCTCACCCGGGAATGGAACCATCTGCAGTATATCCCTGTCCTAAAAAGAATGTACAAATCTAATAGTGTGGAAGAAGTAAAGACCTATGCGAGCTTTTCTCAGACAGAGCGTTTTCGCAAAGAAATGGAAATCTTACAACATTTTGGTTTGCATAAAGAGTTGGATATCCGCGTCCCTTCGTCTCAAGTTACCGGTCGAAAAGTCTCCGATGGCAAAGCGGATGTTATCTTTTCCGTTTCCAATGCGAAAATCAAGGAAACGTACCGCGATACTCAAAACAAGAAACGCTACCAACGAAAAATGCGAAATGCTTTTATTGAAAGTATTGTGTATCGGAGCAATCAGACGGCGCCCTATGCTTTGAAGAACCCGCCCTTCTGTTTGAACTGTGGGGCTCAGACGGAAGCCGAAGGTGACACCTACTTTTGTCCCTATTGTCATTCCCGATATCAAACAGAAGCGTATCACTACCTGCTTACTCGCTTCTTCATAGAAGGTGCCTTTCACAACCTGCGCTATGTCCTATTCCTCTTAATAGCTCTCTTTCTGATAGCCGTATTACAAGTAAAAGGAAAAATCAGCCCACAACAAGTGGAACTTTTCTCCTTCGTGGCGGGAACATTCTGCGCGATACTTTTTTTCTTCGCCTTAATAAAGGGAATCGCCGCTTATTCCCGCCACCGATCGGTGCTGCAAAAAATAAGAAGTCATGACGCTCATTTTTCCTGCGAAATATTTACTATGCGTCTCATTGATTTGCTGACACAATATCCGGAAACTCTGATCCCCTTCCAAGCACCCGAGAAAGTTTCTCAAGGCTTTATTGTTAAAAATATACAACATTTACAATTTCAAAGTTATCAGCGAAAAAATGATTGGGAAATCGTCGAATGTCTTGGAAAATTAGAGGGCTTATATTTAACCGGAACATCAAAACATGTTCATGTACGTGAAAGGCGAAAAAAATTAAAAATATGCATTGCCCGAAAGTATGGAACTTTGACCCCGGTACACTATGTACCTGACCAATTTACCTGTCCTCATTGCGGGAGTCATCAAATAAGCGAGCACGGCGGGGATCAAGTGTGCAGTTTTTGTCAGTCGAAGATTGCTGTGGAAGACATGGATTGGGTTTTATATCCGGTTCTTGATAAATAAAGGCGTAACTGCCCCATTGGAAAGAATCTGAAATCCAGAATTTCTTTATAAAGGTCTAAATCTATTTCAGTAAACACAAGAAGATCTTCTTTACTAATATTTTCTCGTCGTCCATCGAATTCCAAAATTTAAGAAGGGATCTTTATCTCTGGGGCTCCGGTTTTCTAAGGCTCCAACGATTCGATCCCTTCTCCACATCCTTATTTAAAAGCACTCTGGTATACTGTTTTTATACTGCTCATCAATGTTTCGAAAAAATTCGCTAACGATTTTCCGGCGGGTTTTCATAGAATGGTTGAAATTCCGGATCAATTGCGCCGATTCCCATATAACGAGCTTTGTAATCTTTCATAAGGCGAAAATAAAGCCCGCTCATTGCCAGAACACAAAGAATATTTAAAGTCGTCGGAACTGCGCAGAAGAAGTCCGTTAATTTCCATATAAACCCGGTTGGTAATCCGTTTTTTACCGTATAAAACGTGGCAATTAAACTCGGTAATGGATATATTGCACGAAACACAGCTAAAATTTTGTTTTTTAAGGAAATATTTTTCTGAAGAGCATGGCGTAACAAAACATCGTAGTACAAAAACCAGCCTGTCTGCGTAGTAATACCAAAAAGCAATATGGCAATTCCTACAAATTTGCCTCCCAGTGATCCATATGTTGTCGCAAATGCTTCTACAGATAAAGCAGCTCCCTGTATCCCACTACGCCAGGCTCCGCTCATAATAATGGCGAGTGACATAATGGTACAAACAATTATGGTATCGACAAAAACTTCAAACATTCCCCATATTCCTTGTCGAACCGGATGTTCAACTTTCGCCTGTGAGTGCACCATTGTCGACGATCCTTGTCCCGCTTCATTACTGAAAACGGAACGTGCAATACCGTTTTGTATTGCAACAGATGCCGCTGCACCGCTAAAACCGCCCACTGCCGCCGTTCCATTAAATGCGCTGCTGATTATCAGAGCAAACGCTTCCCCAATTTTTGAAAAATTAGAAATCACAATACCCAAACCGGATAGGACGAAAAGAATAATCATAAGAGGAACAATTTTTCCTGCAAACTCAACAACGCGTTTGCCGCCACCCCATACGATTATGCCCACGACAATACTGTAGATAATGCTAAATACCAATATTGGAACCGGAAATGCCGATGTAAAGCCCTCGGCAATGGTATATCCCTGTACTCCAGAAATAAAATTGAAAGAAAAACCAATACCGAAAATCGCCGCAAGAACTGTAGCAAGACTTTTCAGATTTTTCGGTAATAGAGCACCAATCCCTTTCTGAATATAATACGTTGGTCCTCCATATGGCTGACCATTTTCATCATAACTCCGATAATAGCAGGCCAATGTAATTTCAGCACTCTTTAGTGCCATGCCCAGTAGGGCGGCGGCCCAGAGCCAAAAAACCGCTCCAGGCCCCCCTATCGCAATGGCCGTTGCGACTCCTCCAATGTTTCCGACACCAACCGCACCACCTACCGCCGTTGCTATCGCGTTAAAAGCGCTCACATGTCCATGTCCTACTTCATGCTGTTCTTTATCAAACAACGAACCCAAAGTCCGTTTGATAAAGTGGCCAAAATGCCGAAATTGGAAAAAGCCTGTTCCAATTGTTAAAAACGCACCCGACCCCAACACGAGAACTATTAGCGGTGTCCCCCACAGAAAGTTTACCGCAGCATCTAAAAAACTTGAAAATGCTTGAGCCATTGCGTTTACCTTCCTTGCTCTTTTTACGAATTTAGCTGTGCAAATGCACTTTCGAGATCGCTGATCAAGTCTTCAACATTCTCGCATCCTACCGACAAGCGAATAAGATTGCCATATTGCTTTTTTGGATAAATCAAAGTAACAATATCCCCCAAGCTTACAGCAATGGGAGGAATCTTTACGCTATCGCAAAACTTAGCCATTTCTTCAAAGCCGCCCTTAATGTGGAAGCATACCATTCCTCCAAAACCATTCCCTGTAAATAGTTTTTTTGCCAGTTCGTGTTGCTTATGGCTTTCCAATCCCGGATATAATACATATTCCACTTCCGGTCTCTTTTCAAGCCATTTTGCAATTTTTAATGCATTCTCAGACTGTCTTTCAACGCGAAGTGGAAGTGTTCTTGTCCCTCGCAATGCTAACCAAGAATTAAAAGGACTGATATGTGTTCCAAAGTTATCATTGTAATAGCGCACACGATTCATATCTTCAACTGAACCTGAGATCACGCCGCAAAGTGCATCGCCATGACCCACATAATATTTTGTTGCGGAGTGAAGAACGATATCCGCGCCATGATCTAATGGGCGCATAATTACTGGTGAAAGAAAGGTATTGTCGACAATAAACTTGCAGCCATGTTCATGCGCCAATTTTGCAATTGCAGGAAGATCAGCAAGTTTCAGCATTGGATTCGACAAGGCTTCCAGATATATAACTTTTGTATTCTTCTTCATCGCCTTGCGAATATTTTCTATATCCAATACTTCAACACGATCTGTTTCAATACCTTTCGATGGCAAAATATCCTCAAATAAACTCGCGGTACAGATAAAGGTATCATCTGAACAAATGACATGATCTCCGGCATTAAGCTGTGATAATAATGCTAAACTTACTGCAGCCATTCCGCATGCCACAATAACTGCATCTTCACCATTTTCCAAAGAGGCAACTTTTTTTTCCATGGCTCCGGTTGTCGGGTTTGTGGTACGGCTGTAAATGCGTGCACCCGGTTTCCAATCCATGGAATCCCAAATGGTTTTGTCAAATTCAGCAGAAGTATCATAGGCAAAGGTCGTCGTTTCATAAATTGGCGTATTTAATGCCTTGGTAAACGGATCCGGTCCTTCACCATATTTAATTGCCCTTGTATCAAATCCCATCCCATCATAATTTGTTTTTCTTTTGTCCATATTTTCCCTTCCTTTCAAGTTATAAATTGTTGTACTACATCGATACACTGATATTCTATTCGCCTTTAACCACAGTTGTAAAACTGTAGATTTTTGTATATATTACAATAAATACACTGTTTTTAGAATCTACGAACTTTATGGGAGGGCTCCATGAATTTTATGAGTATGGCATATTTTCTTGCAGTTTCCGAAACAAAAAATATAACGCGAGCAGCAGAGCAACTACATATTACGCAACAAACCCTCAGTGCACACATAAAAAGTATTGAAACGGAACTTGCGTGCCAACTGTTTATCCGAAGCAATCCTCTTCAATTGACTTATGCAGGAGAAATATATTTACGTCATGCCAATGATATTATTGAAGGCTATCAAGCCATGTGGAACGAATTTAATGACTTAACCAACAATCAACGTGGAAAAATACTAATTGGCATTAATTATGTCAGAAGTCTTTCACTAATGCCTCCAATTATTTGTGAATTTCATAAACACTATCCAAACATTGAAGTTCGACTGACTGAAGGAGCAAACAAAGAGCTCCAACAACAATTAATAAATAAAGAATTGGATCTAGTCATTGCGAGATTTGCTAAACCTGTTCTTGGAGTAGATATTATTGATTTTTTTTCAGAAGAAATAATGCTATTAGTTCCAAAAAAATTCTTCAGTAAAAAGCTGAACCTAGAGGAACCTATCGATAATATTAATGATTTCCAAAATTTTCCTTTTCTTCTAGGAAACCCCACTGATATCACAGGTCAAATTGGTAGAGAGCTAATAAGAAAATCTGGTTTTGAACCAATCATAAGATGCCAATCAAATAATTTAGAGACACTTTTGGCACTCTGCTCTAGAGGATTAGGAATGTGCTTCGCTCCAAGTAGCGCAATTCACTCAATACTAACTAAAGACCAGAGAAACAATTTATGCATATTTCGTCTCCCCCCAAACTATTCATATCCCATACGCTTTGCATACCGGAAAACTAGTTATCAGTGGAAAATAATTTTAGAATTTGTACGGATTGCAAAAAGTATATTCAGTCAAAAAAATATTCCTTCCGTTTTAGAAGCGCAGAATACAACTTAATATGCAACACTTTATTACATCGAAGATCTGTAGTTTCTTTCTTCCACAAGCCACCCCCAGGGGGGGTGGCCACATTAATAATCAATCGCCCCACGCACAAAAGGCCAGCTCACGCCCGCCTTTTGTGCGATCTTATTCCAACTTCTCGCTATTCCCCCGCCGCCTGCATCAGCGCTTTCACACGCTTGACATCCACAGGGCGCTCCACTTTTCCCTCCTCTTTAATTGAGGAACCGACAATCACCCCGTCGGCATATTGGAGAAATCCGCGAATGTTTTCTGCCGTAACGCCGCTTCCGATATAGAGCTGCGCATCTTCGCAGACTGCCTTAAAGGATTTCGCATCCTCTACGGTGGGCGCTGAACCGGTGGCCAAACCGGTAAGAATAATGCCGTCGCAGCCATAACTCAATGCTTCATGAATTAACGCGTCAATGGGCTGGGAGACGAGTGGTGTCGTGTGCTTTCCGTGGATATCGGCGAGGATTTTTACCTCAGACTGCAAGCGCTTTTTTGTGCGCATGAGTAGCGGAGCCATCGGCTTCATCATACCGCCTCCGGTTACCCGGTATTCCACAAAGGACTCCGCGCGAATAAAATCGGCGCCACAATAGGTCGCAACGAGCATTTCCTGATCCCGGTCGCTCGAGTGAATATTGATTCCTAAACGAATGGAGGAAACCGTCCGCAAACGTGTAAACAAATGCGCCATCTGAATCAGGGTGTCGAGGGAAACGTCGGTGGTATACGGCGTGTCAAACATATTTTCCACGATCGCAACGCGCATACCGCCCTCTTCCAACGCCAAAAGATCGTTCTTCGCCTGTTCGAAAACTTCCTGCATCGACTTTGTTCCATTCGGGGTGCCGGGAAGCGCCGCCAAATGAACCATTCCAATGATTTCTTTCATAACTTCCTCTCTTTATTACATGCCTGTGGAAACAGCTATATTGCACCTCTGCAGCAAAACATCCCTATACCTCTACGGCAAAAGTGTTCCCGTCTCCGAAAGGTCGGCAAAAGGCGCGTAGGCAATTTCCCAATAGTAACCGTCCGGATCCTCAAAATAACCCGAATAGCCCGGGTGTCCGCCCCAGTCTTTCCAATGCGGCGTTTCATGGGCGCGCGCACCGGCTGAAAGCGCCTGCGCAAAAATGGCATCGACTTCTTCGACACTTTCCCCGTTGATCGCCAATGTGAATCCGCTGTAGGGTTGTTTTTCTGAAATTGAAACGCCGATGTCCCGTGCCAGAAAATCATAGGGAACCAAACCCAGTATACTATTCGGCGTTTTTATAAAGGTGCACATATTCGGATCGGATGCCGGTGATTTTTCCCAACCGAGTTGCTGATAAAACCGCACAGAAGCATCCACATCGCGAACCCCCAGTGTAATGATGGAAATGCCGCGCTTTATCATGCCTCACCCTGCGCAACTTTCTTTAAGTTTCGGATATAACCAAGCACATCCTCCCCGGCGTCTTCTTTTTTCAACACAATGCTTCCCAAAAAAGCGCCGTCCGCACCGGCTTCATAAACCTCTCGTAAACGTTCCGGCGTATGAATACCGACACCACAATAAATTTTGCGTGCATCGCCGATGGTTTCGCGTACCTTCGTCACACAATCTTTGAGCGTCGGAAAGTCGGCACTGCAAGATTCTTTTTCCGCAAAAGCCTGTAAGTAGACAAAGCCGTTTGAAACCTCCGCTCGTGCAAGATCCTCCGCTTTCATTTCCCGTGTGACGTAACAACTAGCATACAGCCCCTCTTTTTCCAGCGTTTGACGAATCGACGGATCGCCGTTTCCGACCAAGAGGACTTCATTTTGCCCCAATTTCTTCATAAAGGAGACAAAATGTTCCACTCCCCATGCTTCAATACATTCGACATAGATGTTGATCAGAAACTCCGTATGGGGAAGTTCTTTTTGCATCTGCAGAATGGATGCGGCATAGTCGTCATAATTATCATTTTTTTTCAGGGCGGCAAAAATACGCTGCTTCAAATAATCGCTGTCCAAATAAGGATCCGGCGAGGGAAAATCCACTTCCAAAATCTCCACTCCCGCATCGACAAAATCGGCACCGCGCTTGCGCGCCGCTTCCAACGACGGATAACCATTGGATAGATAAGCAATCAGTTTCACTGCACACCTCCATATACTTTCTTCAAAAGCTGAACAAATTCCTCTTCCGTCGGAATGATCGGATTCGTCTTTGTGCAACCGTCCGCCTTGGACATCTTCGCCATCTCCAAAATGCGCGCTTCATAGGTTTTTGCGTCGGGCACCAATGCGCCGATCGCTGCGGGGATTTTCATCTTCCGATTCATTTCCCGAACGAGCGCCGAAAGCGACGACTGCCCGTGTTTCTTCGCAAGAGAGTCGTACTTCGCCTTTGCGGTCGGATCCTTGCTGTTGAAGTCGATGACGTAGGGAAGCAGTACTGCATTCAAGAGTCCGTGCGGCAGATTGAAGTAGCCGCCGAGCGTGTGCGACATCGAATGCGTAATTCCCAGCGACACATTGGTAAAGCTCATTCCGGCGACCATGGACGCTACCAGCATCCCTTCCCGCGCCTCCCACTGTTCGCCGTCTTCGTAAGCGGGAACGAGGTAGCGGAAAATATCGTCGATTGCCGCTTCCGCTAAAATATCCGAAACGCGGTTTGCACGCAAAGAAACATACGCTTCTATGGCATGCGTCAAAGCGTCCATTCCCGTCTCTGCCGTGACATGCGGTGGCATGGACAATGTCCATTCGGGAGCACAAAGTGCCACATCCGGCATCATCTCCATATTCCCAAGACCATGTTTCATGCCCGCTTCATCATCGCTGATGACAATAGAACGCGAAACCTCACTCGCCGTCCCGGATGTCGTCGGAATACAACACATCCGTGCCTTGTTGCGCAGCTTCGGAAACGGTTTTGTCGTTAGGATTTCTTCCAGGGACTTCAGTTCTGGATGTTCATAAACGATCCACATCGCCTTTGCCGCATCCATGACGGAACCGCCGCCCAAGGCAATGATCCAGTCCGGTTGGAAATCCATCATGGCTTGCCCGCCCTCCAGAACCGTATGCCAATGCGGTTCCTGCGAAACGCCTTCAATGAGATTCCATGGAATTTTTCGCGAATCCAGTCGAGAAGTCACTGCCTCCAATGCCCCATTTTTCTTGACACTGCTGCCCCCGATTACGATACTCACCCGGGTCATTGGCATCACAAGCAGATGCTCCATCACATCTTTGCCAAAGAGCAGTTCGTTTCCGGCCAACTTCATCGGACGCATCATAGCGATTCTCCTTTCGACGCATGGTAGTTGACAATCGCATCCAGCGTCACTTTACACAACAGGTCTTCCATTTGGATTCGTTCCTTTTCTTCCAGCGCCTTTTCCAAATTCTTGGATACCGTGGCGAGTGTAATCACCGCAGTCTTTACACCCATCAGACGCCCGACGACCAGCATCGCACTTGACTCCATATCCACCCCTAAAATATGCAGTTCTTCCAATTCCCGCATCGTTTTTTCGGGTGAGATGCCGCGCGTTTTCGAATAGCGCGATTCTTTCATATCCGTATAGTAACCGTCCAGCGTACAGTGAATTCCATTGTGCGTTTTTCCGCCGGCTTCCTGCACCGCCTGATTGAGCTGCTGCACCATTTCAAAGTCCGCAATGGCGGGATAGCCCTTTTCGGCATAACAATTGCTGGTCGCTTCCCTGCGGATAGAGCCAAGAGGGATGAGAAAATCGCCCACCATCTCGGAATCCAGTGCCATGACCGTGCCCATGCGAATGGCAACCTCCATACCGCATTCGAACATTTCTTCCATAGCGATGGCGGCTGTGGGTGCACCCATTCCCGTTGACGTCGCTGTAATGCGCACGCCTTTGTACCATCCGGTCAACGTATTAAACTCGCGGGCGAACGCTACTTTTTCTACATTTTCCAAGTACTTTTCAAATACATTGACGCGCCAAGGATCCCCCGAAAAAATAACATACTTGCTGATATCGGAGGCATCCGCCTTCATATAAAGTGTTGACATTATTTACTCCCTTCCACTCTGGTTTCAAACTGTTCTTTCACCGGTAAACCGGTACAGCATCCCGTTTCTTCCAGCACACAGGCGGCCAATACAGCGCCATACTGTGCACAAACGGAATACGCTTTTCCATTCAGATACCCGTACAGAAAGCCAGATAAAAACGCATCGCCGGCACCTGTCGTATCCTGCACTCGCTGCGGTTTCACGGCCGGATATCTTGCCGGTTCCCGCTTGTTTTTCTCGTAGAGGCAAACCCCCTGTGCTCCCTGCGTGACGGCGATAAATGCCGCTTTTCCCCGATCAAAAAGGAAATGAAAGGACGATTCGCCAAAAAGCGCTAAAATTTGTTCCCGTTCCGCTTCATTCATAAAAATGCCTTCACAGGAAAGCAGAACCTCTTGAAGAAAATCTTTGGGAAAGGCGTTCGGATCCCCTTTCATGCCGAAAAATAAGGGGATTCCGGCTTTTTGTATTCCTTCTAAAAAATAACGGTTATCGCGCAACGACGCCACCGTCATAAGGCCCGCTCGGCTGCCGGAAAAACAATCGTCGGAAACAGGCTGGGCATAGCGCTCATCCATCGCTCCGGGGTAAAAGGTCGTGATGTGTTCTCCGGAAGGCATTTGCAGCAGGAAAGACTGCGCACAAATTTCATCCGGACACTGCGAAACCGCCTTAGTGGAAATGCCCTCCTTTTGCAGAAACGCGGCAAACCCGGAGGACTCGTAATCGGAGCCAACGCGTAAAATCGGCAGCGCGGAGGCACCGAGACGTTGAAGTGCGACCGCCACATTGACTGAGCAGCCGCCCCAATAAATTTTGGTGCAGGTCGCATTGGCAATCAGTGCCGTTCTGCCCACCTCCGCGTCACTGCGCAGCTTTAACATGTGATCAAAACTGCTGTATCCGCTGATAATCAGATCAAACATCCGCTTCCTCCAATGCCTTCCTGCATTCCTCCCAGGTCATAACCGTCCCGATATACTTTTGAATATCTTCCAGATGTACGCGATTGACCACATCAGAATTGGTGGCCACGCAGTCTGATAAAACGATGACACGGTAATCCCGATAGTAGGCGTCCGTTGCCGTCGCTCGAATGCAGCAATTTGTTTTGGTCCCGACAATGACGACTTGTTCGACGCCATTTTCGCGCAGCACCAGGTCCAGATCCGTACCGAAAAAGGCACTATAACGGCGTTTTTTAATCTGGTAATCTGTCGGTAAAATAGGAAGCATCGGATCGATTTCGTCACCACCGGTTCCATCGATGCAGTTCGGACGCATGGTGACTAAATTGCGATCAAACTTACCGCTGCGGTAACTGTGTCTCATATAAATAACCAGGCGCTGCGTTTCGTGAAAATACTCCACGACGGTTTTAATTTTCGGCAACACCTCCCGATTTTGCGGGTAGAATACCAAACCATTCGGATCGGTAAAGTCTTTCACCATATCGACCACGATAAGTGCTGTTTTCATCGCTCCTCCTACCAATACGTGCGCATACGGTAATTTCGAATTTGATAACCGGAATTTACCGCAAGAATGAGAATCATCAATAAATAGGGAATGATATCAAAGAGGGCGGAAACACTGCCGGCGTAAATGCTGAGGTTGATCGCCAGAGCACGCGCCAAGCCGAAGACAAAGGCATACAGTGCGCTGGGAATGGGTTCCCCTTTTCCGCAATAAATGGCCGCAATGGCGATAAAGCCGCGTCCTGCCGTCATATTGTTTGTAAAAATGCCCAATCGCTCATAGGAGAGGTTCAGCCCCGCCAATGCACAGCAGAATGCCCCAAGCAGAATTGCGCCCCAACGATATTTCTTGGGATTGATGCCCAAACTGGACGCCGCTTCTTCCTTTTCGCCGACGACGCGCGTATAAATGCCAAATTTGGTTTTGTAGAGCAATGCATATGCGAGTCCGATCGTCAAAAAGCTCAGGTACGTTCCCAGCGGATGTCCACTGAGGAGACTGCCAAGGATGGGGATCGCTTGAACCCCCGGCAGTGCCACCCGAAAATGTGCGGGATTGATCCACTGTGCAGTGAGATTGGGGACGTCCAGCAATTGCAGTACAAAACCGGCAACAGCGGGGACAATCATATTGATGGCCAAGCCGATGATAATCACATTGCCCCGCTTCTCAACAGACAAGTAAGAAAAAATGACACCCAACAGCAGACAGACGGCAATCGCGCTTGCATAGGCTAATAGGAGACTTTGCGACCGGGTTGCCACCAAAACGGAAACAAAGGATCCTGCTAGCATCATGCCTTCCAAGGCAATGTTCAACACCCCGGCTTTATAGGCGAAGAGTCCGCCCAACACGCACAGAAGAATCGGCGTCGTATGATAGATGGTGTCGTATAAAACGCGTTCAAGCAGCTCCATTTGCCCCTCCCTTCTTTTTTTCTTTGAACTTTTTTATAATGTGAAACCGCTGATCCAAAAACTGGAAGGACAAAAACAGAATCATGAGCCCCTGAATGATCGCAACAATTTCCTTCGGAATACCGGTGTACATATTGATGCTGTCCGCGCCGTTTTTTAAGGCACTGTAGAACAACGCCGAAATCAGAACCCCAATGGTTGAATGATTGCCCAACAGGGAAACGAGCATGCCATCCCATCCCAGTCCTGTGGTGCCGGAAAATGAAAGCGTGTACTTAAACTCCTGACTCATCATATGTCCCGCTCCGGCAAAGCCCGCCAACGCGCCGCTGATTAACATCAGCTGCAAAATACTCTTGCGCACCCGAATGCCGGTTGCCTCCGAAAATCTTGGATTTTTACCGATGGCTTCAATTTTATAACCGAAAGTGGTCTTTTTGATAAGCACCCATAAAATCAAAAAAACAAGCAGAGACAACAGGAAAAAAGGTGTAAGGCGCGTCGCCCCGATGCGCGGAAACATCGCGGTTTGCTGAATCACCGGCGTCGCGACATAGCCAGCTCCCTGATCGCGAAATGGCCCCGAGGAAAGAAATTCCAATATGGTCATCATCACATAATTCAAGGTCAGTGTAACCACCATCTCATCCACGCGCAGGTAAGCGCGCAGCAGTGCCGGTAAAAGTGCAAAGAGCATGCCGGCGGCAACGGCTGCCGCAAAGCAAAGGAGCTTGTGTAAAATCGGACTGCCAACGGGCACATATGCGCCAACCAAGCCGGCGATAAAGCCTCCGAACAGCAGCTGCCCTTCGACTCCCATGTTAAAGAGGTTGGCGCGAAAGGTAATGGCAATTGCCAAGCCCGTCAAGATCAGAGGGCTTGCGGTGTGCAGCGTGTTGGTCAGCCCTTTCATGGTAAAAAGCGAACGCCCGAACATAATGCCGTACGCTTCCAAGGGATTGAATCCCATACCCAGCATTATCACCGCGCCGATAAAAAGTGCGACCAACACGGGCAAAATGGAGTTGATTACACGCCGAATCGTTTTTTCTTTCATGCCTGTACCTCCTGTGCTTTTTCAGGCGCAATGCCCGCCATTAAAAGCCCCAATTCCGTCTCTGTCGCCGATGCAGCGTCCATCTCTCCAATAATTTGTCCCTTGTACATGACGCCAATGCGATCGGAGAGGCTCATGATTTCACTTAATTCTGAGGAAATTAATAGAATGGCGCCGCCGCTCTTGCGAAACTCTAAAAGTTGCCGGTGAATAAATTCAATCGCACCAATATCGACACCGCGCGTCGGCTGACAGGCGATGAGCAGATCCGGTTCCCGATCCATCTCGCGAGCAATAATCAGTTTTTGCGCATTGCCTCCGGAAAGCTGGGAAACATTTCCATCAAAATCCGCAATGCGAATGTCGTAGGAATCGATAAGACGCTGACAGTGCTCTTTTACCTTCCTGCGATCGAACATGCCATGATTAGAATATTTTTTCGATTTGATATCGCCGGCAATCGAATTTTGACTCAGGGACATTCCCTGACACAACCCTTCGGCATAGCGGTCTTCGGGAATAAAGCCCAGCCCCACCGTGCGCAGGTCGTCCGCCCAAAAATTGGTCACGTCGTGCCCCTTGTAGACGACACTGCCTTCCGTAGCCTCCATCATGCCGGTGAGCATTTTTACCAATTCACTCTGCCCGTTTCCCTCAACGCCGGCGATCCCGTAAATTTCGCCTTCATGCAAATCGAAGCCCAGTTGATGGACGACTTTTTTCCCAGTTTCATCCGTCGTAGACAGGTTATTGACCGAATACAAAACGTTTTGCGTTGCCGATTTTTCGTGCGTATTCTGCACCGTGAGCAGTACCCGACGACCGACCATCATCTGTGCCAACTGTGTTTCATCGGTGTCTTTCGCCAAAACGTTGCCGATTACCTGCCCTTTTTTAATAATCGTTATGGAGTCGCTGACCTGCATGACTTCTCGCAGTTTGTGCGTAATCATGATAATGGTCTTTCCCTTTTTCTTCAGATCCAAGAGTTGCGCCAACAGTTCATCGACTTCCTGCGGCGTCAATACGGACGTCGGCTCATCCAAAATCAGCAATTCCACTTCACGGTACAACATTTTGAGAATTTCAATTTTCTGCTGTTGTCCGACGGACAAATTCGCTACCTTTTCCCTTACATCCAAATCAAATCCATAGCGATTGACCAATTCCTGACACTTTTGAATTTCTTTTTTCTTGTCAACAAAAAACGGTATTCTTTCATTCGCAATTTCCGTCCCGAGCAGAATATTTTCATAGACGGAGAAACTTGGCACCAACATAAAATGCTGGTGGACCATGCCGATGCCACGGGCAATCGCATCTTTGGGTGAACGAAAGCGTACTTTTTCCTGTCGGATATAGATATCTCCGGAGGTCGGCTGCAGCGCGCCGTACAGCATATTCATCAGTGTTGTTTTTCCAGCTCCGTTTTCACCGACAATGGACTTGATTTCGCCCTCGTTCACTTCGAGCGAGATGTTGTCATTTGCGGTAAAATCGCCAAACCGTTTTGTCAAATCCCGTGTTTGAAGTAGGATTCCCATGCGTCCTCCTCTGTAACAAAGGGGGCGGAAACTCCGCCCCCCTGACCATATTTCTTACTTTACGATAACGTGCGGATACGCGCTTGCATCAAAGGTATCTCCATTTTGTGCATTGATTATTTTGAGCGAGCCGTCGATAATGGCTTGCCGTTTTTCCTGCACTTTGTCAACAATTTCTTTCCAGACATCTTGATCTTGCACCACTTTCGCAATTTCCGAAAGATCGGTAATATCCGTTGCCATGGATTTGATACCGAATGTCTGCACATTGTCCTGCTCGCCGATTTTTCCCTCTAGGAAGCTGTTCAAGATCACTTCACCCGGGGCATCCGTCAATTTCAACACGGAGGTCAGCACATGACCCGGCTGCTGGGCATCCAGATTTGCGTCGACTTGAATCGCCAAACGGCCGACTTCTTTGGCCTTTGAGGTAATGCCGTCCCCAACAATTCCGGCGTCGGCAAAGACGATGTTCGCCTTGTTGTCAAAGAAGGTTCCGGCGACCGTGCTGCCCAGTGCGGAATCGGTAAATCCGGCGTCATACTTGGCATAATAATCGTAGGTTACGTTGCTCTCCGCCGCCGCGTCGTTCATGCCCGAAATAAAGGCATACGAGTACACGGTAATGCCGTTGGAGTTCGTGCCGCCGATAAAACCTGCTGCGCGCGCTTCTTCAGGGGCGACAAATTTATAGCCGTCGCCGAAGAGCTTATCCGATGCTTCATTCACAAGCACATACAGATAACCGGCAAGGTAGGAAGATTCATTAACATTGAAAAGCACGGAAATGACATTCTTGTATTTTGTTTCTCCCTTTTCATCTACATTCGGGTTGTCGTTAAACACGACAAAGGTCGTCTCCGGATACTGCTCCGCCAACGGCGCCGCACCGCCCACGCCGTTTACGAGCGCTTCAAAGTCATACTCCATAGAGAAAATCAACTGATAGCCGTCTTCCGCCAAGGTTTCAATGGCATTGGGCACGCCATTGGTCGGTTCGACGACCTGCAAATGGAAACCTTTTTCTTTGGACATAGCCGTGGCTTTGTCGACAATCGCTTTGTTATACCCGGTATCATTCTGTCCCGCCGCCGAGCATACGATGCCGACTTTAACATCTGACGGTTCTACGGCGCCCTTGGATTCGCCGCCTTTTTCGCCGGCACCGCCGCAACCAACCAGCAGTACCATTACCAGCGCCATCAACAGCGAAAGTATCTTGTTCTTCTTCATGTTTCCCTCCCTTGGATAACATTTTCCTTTTCCCTGAAAGAATACTCGTCTCCTCTTTACGATTCATCCTTTCTTCCGTTCCTGATTTATGGTAAACGCAAATCGATCGCTGCGAAACCAACTGACATAGGACTCAAAGGCGACATCGCTCCCCTTGATATTTCCATGACTCGTGCAATGAAAAAACAAAATCGGCGTATGTTGTTCCATCTCTAAGTGCTTGGCGATTTTTTTCGTCGGAAACCCCGCCTCAACAAAGCGCTTGGCATAAGTCAGTTCCAAGCCGTAAGCTTCTTCGAGTGTCCGATAGAGCGACACTTCAGCAAAAGGATACTTCTCCAGCCCTGGAAACAACGCATAGCGCAAACGTGACGTCGTATAATTGACAGTTGCCTCGTCTGCATAAAACACGCGCGTCAATTCAAAAATTGGTTCCCCCTCTTCCACGGACAAGTTGTACACATCGTCCATCGTCGCTTTTACAATCTGCGCCGAAATCACCTTGCGCCGCGGTTTATAGCCCAAACTAATAATATCTTCCGTACAACTGGTCAGAGAGAGAATATCGAGGGCCGATTTCACATGCTTTACGTAGGTTCCTTTGCCCTGAATCGTCTCCAAGTAGCCGCTTCGCACCAATTCAGAAACGGCTCGTCGAACCGTAATTCGACTAACATCATAGGACTCCATCAAAGCCCGCTCTGAAGGGATGAGTTCATCGGCGCGGTAATATCCGGTATCAATTTTCTCCTTCAAATCCCGTTGTACCACCTGATATTTTGGAGCCATCGCTCCCTCCTCGCTATGTTGTTATGATGTTATAATAAGTATAACACGCGGGAAATCCTTGTCAACACCTTTTTCGAAATGGACCTCCCGGATGAACTTTTCTGCAGCAACGGTGCTGCCTGGTTTCCGGCAATTTATTTTTGCACGACGATCGGACGCAGCCGCTGCGCCCGCACATCGATGTGCTCTTTGGAAATCGTACACCATTGTTCCATATCGCTTTTCGCTCCGGCAATGCTGCGAAGTAAAGCTACATCATGCTGCACATGCGCACGCGCACACAAGGAAAGGTAGGAACCTTGCGCTGTTTCATCAGCAACTTCACTCGTGTAACAAACGCTCGTAATCCATGGATAGCGAATCGAACGATATCGATAGGCCGGATTATATGGCGAAGGGACCCAATAATGGATCATTTCTTTGTAATAATCCGCCGGAAAGAGCTTCGGCATCCAGGCATGCGCATACGTTTCAAACTGTTCCGCCCATTCGCGGTTCCAAGCGCGAATTTCGGAATCCTCCGCCATGGCATCGGCAATCACGTCCTGAAATACCTCGTTCAGCGCATGATTGCTTCGATAACCGTCATCGGTCACATACCAGAAATAGCCATATAACAGCGAGCGCGGCAACCAAAAGCCCTTATAGGAAGGAGACGTATATCCCGAAAAAGGCTGGTCCCACTCATGCGTCGGCACACCATGGTTGTCGATTAAAATATCCGGCGAAAAGGTTTCGTACAAACGCTTGAAGCCCAAAGCTTCTGTATGAATTGTCTCGGGATTGTCCGTCTCGTAGAAGAACTCCTTTCCCAGTGCGTTAAACCTCGCAACGTGATACTTCCAATGCGGGTGTTCCTTTTGCAGCTCATAGTGCAACGCCGCGCCGTCGACATTTTCCATCGGTACGATCACCAGGTTCATCGCCTGTACGGCCTCTTGCAAATCTTTCTCAGTCAAAATCCGTCGAATCAGACGAAATGCCGAATTCGTACTCGAAACCTCGTTCGCATGATGTCTTGCATTGATATACACCGACGGATACCGGGCCATGCGTTTTGTGCGGGAGATATACCCTTCCCCATGCGGTTCGATTTCCACGGCATAAACCGTTCGCCCAGTATAGGAAACGGCAATCGGATAGACCGCAAGTCCGGGTACCCGCTCCAGTTGATGCAAGAGCGCCGTCGTCCGCTCATAGCCGAGCACGGACTCTTCTGCCAAATCCATCGTACGGATATCCCGGTCCTTGGGCGGCACTTCGGCGGCGCAAGCGGGTAGCGAAACCGTTTGAATTGTTCCCGCGTCGGATTCAAATTCAAAGACTAAAGTCTGCACGCCGGTGATGCGTTTTGGCAGCGATAAAAGACCGCGCTGTGTTAAATCTGCATAAGCCTGCGCCCAACCGGCACACACGGCTTCTTCAGCGCCTCGAATGCGCAGCACCGCACGACACCCGTCGGCCTCCGCTTCCATCGCGCGCAACCACACATACACCGGATTTTTCCTTTGTAAGGTGCACTTAGTGCCATCTGAAGAAATATACGAAGGCGCCGGTGCCTTTTGACGGTAGAGCGTTACCTTCATGTGCGGCGCTCCGCTGCGATTATGTAGGATGGGCAACAAAAGTCCGGACGAATCTAATACCTCGCCTGCTTTCTCCAATCCGTAGTTCTTAAAATAATCCAATCCGACAAAATATAAATCCTCATGAAAGCCGTCCAACGAGGAAAAAATATCTTGCCGACTCTGCAAGGGATAATCCGGTTCACTCAGCTCGATTTCCATCTTGAGCTGCGAAAAAAATGGCTGCCGGTCCGCAGTCGGCGCACCTTCCGTTTGCGCTTCCACATAAGCCCGACATTTCGGCAGCACCTCTTTCTGATAGACGTCCCACAATTTTTCCAGATCGGTCGGTATGCGTTTTTCATAGCAAAGAACATCCTTTTCGAAAAAGCGCACATAGCCCGTTGGGGGATGCACTTTTCCCAATTTCGGATATGCATCCAAGTACGGACGCTCCGCGGCTTCCGCCGTATAAAATCCTTCCCATAAAATCGATCCGGACTCGGAAAAAGCGCGCAAACGATACGTCGTATCCGGTTTTCCTTCATTCGCAAGATTCACAAAAGTGACCGCTTTCCGCGGAATGAAGAGCTTTGAAACAATGACATCTTCAATTGGATAGAGTTCCTGCAAATAGCGAATCGGAAGATCATACCAACGGTCGGGGTTTTCATCCACATTGTGATAAGAAGGTACGGCGCCGTCCTCATCGCGCCAAGTCGTTTCGCCGGGCGGCAAAAAAGGACAAAAACCAATTTCCACCGAGGCAATCGCACCGATTTCGCTCAACATCGGCAACACCTGTTCATCAATCCAAGAATATCCCTGTTTATAGGCGCAGACAATTTGCACCTGTGCCGCACTTGCGCCCCGTTGAAGTAGAGCGCTTTTCACCTCATCCGCTAGGGCTTCGCGCACTTCAGGCGGTTCGCTCACAGCAGCTTCGATCCGCACCGAACCACCCGCTTTTACTTTCGGATAGACCGACCGCTCCAGTTCTTCGCGCAACACATCGACTTCCCATGGAAAATCATATGCCCATGTCTCCACTTCCTCCGGTTGCTTGTAGTCGATAAAGACAGTTTGTGGGAAAGCCTGCTCCAATGACACACGACGCTGTTCGATTTCAGGATCTGCCATCAGCGTAGCACCGCGCGCTCCCATTGCTTCCAACGCTGCCAATTGTCCGTCCAAAGTCGCACCGGAAAAGGTCTTTTCAAGTTCCATCAAGCGATCCCGCCAGGTGTCAAAAGCGCCTTGTTTGGGAAAATCGTTGCAAAGCTCTGCGACAAAAGATGCCAATGAAGTCCCGGAACCGCGCACACAAACGCGCAACCCATCCGCCGATTCTTCATAGGAAATGCCGCAACGGCTTGCTTCTTCAAAAATAATGCGATTTCCCTCTACGCCTTTCGCTGCGGCGTTTTCCTCCGCAAGGAGCATCCCCTGATACCCTGTTGTTTCCATGCCAAAGCGGAATGCGAGGTTACAAGCTGCAGCAACCAGAGCGGCACTTGGTTTTTCCGGCAGAATAAATTGGAAATTCATGGCATCAGGGAGAAAGTCACAATTTTTATCCGGTAATAAATTCCCACGGGAAAATAAGGTTTCCAGCCCGGTGAAGCGTCCCTCATCGGGATCATAAAACTCGCCGATGTGGTGCGAAGCGGGTTCATACTCCGCAGAAAATTCTTCCGCTGCTCCGCTCTTGCAAGTCGTTCCTTTTTCTTGGGATGCTTTCCCGTAGGATGCCAATTCCGCCCAATTGGCCGGAATCGCCTCTCCTTCTTCCGTGGAAGCGATGGGAAAGACCGCGCACTCCGTTTCAAATCCAAGAAACCGAGCGTATTCCAAGGCAAGGCGGATTTTTTCCCAGCTCCAACCTTCTTGAATTCGAATTTTTGGAATCACTTTCATAATAGATTCTCCCGTCGTATTCATTTTGCCGCTTTTTTACGCACTGTCCGCACCGTCACTGTGCTGTGATTGTAAAGAGAACTCTCGAAGAAAGTTTTTTGATCTCCAAACCTAGTGAATGTAGTACCCGAATTTGTATTTTTCATTCCCAGTGTTATAATCAGAGAGCAAAACACAGGGGAGTTGCGCAAGCGACTGAGAAAGAGCCCGGCTCTGACCCGTTGAACCTGTTGGGGTAATGCCTGCGAAGGAAGTGTACTTGCTTTGATGCGTCTTTTGCAGCGTTCTGCAAAGGACGCTTTTTTTCATGATTCCCGCGTGGCAGTCCCCTGTGCAAAAGAACCGGCAAAAAAGAAAGGGGAAATCAATGAACAAAACGGAAAATGTTGGAAAGAGTTGGCGGTTGCAGGATGTCCTGCTCATGGCCATGTTGGGCGTGCTGTTTGCACTGGTTTATCTGGGGGTGTTTTATTTGGGACTTGCCCTGCAAACTGCGTTGACCCCGGTGGGCTTTGGACCCTTTGCCTTTGAACTTGTGTACGGCATTTGGTTTTTAGCCGCCACAATTGCCGCTTTTATCATCCAAAAACCCGGTGTGGCATTTACCACAGAATTTTTAGCCGCTTTGATTGAACTTTTAATGGGCAATTCCGGCGGTATGTTGGTCGTCATCACGGGCGTCATTCAAGGGATCGGCTGCGAATTGGGCTTTGCGTTATTCCGCTACCGCGTATGGGATCGGCGCAGTCTGCTGTGCTCCGCGCTGTGCGCGGCACTCGTCACCATGCTGCAAACCCTGTATCTCAACGGATACGCCAATTTACAAGGGGGCATCATTGCCGCCATGGCCGCCTTGCGCATCCTGTCGTCGCTCCTCTTCTGCGGATTTTTTGCAGAGATTCTCGGCAAGGGATTGGCAAAAACGGGCGTGCTGCGCTCGTACCCGCTCGGCCGCCAATACGGCCCGAATCTGGTGGCGGAAGATGACGCGCTGTAATCACACGGTTGGAAGATAAAGTGTTCAATAACGGAAAGGAAAAACAATGCGCACATTGAATATGATCTTAGATTGGTTCCCAAACACCATTCACGCCGGTATGCTCCTAGCCCAAAGGCGCGGTTACTATGCGGAGAAAAATCTAGCTCTTTCGATTTCCGGGGAGGTCCATGGTGTCTTGAAAGCACCCGAAACCATAGATTTTGTCGTCGGCCCCGAGGCGTCGATTCTAACGGAAATTGCAGAAAACGGAAACATTATCGGCATCGCCTCGCTGTCGTATCGTCAGGACTCCGGCATTATTTCGTTAAAAGAGGCCGGCATTAAACGTCCGAAGGATTTGACCGGCAAGCGCATCACCCACTGGACACCGGCATGGTTCCACGCCGTTGTCGGGGAGTTGGTAAATCGCGACGGCGGAGATTATGAGAAAGTGGAAAAGATTTCGATGGACGTCGGAGAGCCGGAAGAAGTGCTCGGAAAAGTTGCCGATGCCATCTGGATTTACAAGTACTGGGAGTACTTCGTCATGAAACAGGCCGGCTATGAAGTGAACTACATCCCCTTTGTTGAGTATGGGCAGCCTTTCAACTATCCGGCACCTGCCATGGCAGCACGCCGCGCGCTGGTGGAAAAAGAACCGGAAGTGATTGCAGACTTTCTCGCTGCAACCGAAAAGGGCTATCAGGATGTTGTCAACGAAGGTCCGTCCGTGTTGCCGGAAATTGAAGCAAAGCTGCCTGCTGTAGACCGCACGATTTTGGTCGAAGGCATCAAACACCTACAGCCGCTGCTTTTAGATCCGCAGGGACGTTGGGGGCGGATTCAAACAGCCGATTGGATCGCCTTGCAAGATTTCCTGCAGGAAAAAGGCATCCTCGGCGAAAAAAAATTGCCGAATACCTATTGCCATGCCTTCTGCGATTAACTTCGACGCGGTGTCTTTCCGCTACTTTGCGGAAGCGCCAAATACCGTACAAAATTTCAGCGCTGTCATCAAGCCCGGTCGAATTTCCCTATTGACCGGGCCTTCCGGCTGCGGAAAATCCACCTTGCTCTTTTTAGCAGCAGGGTTGTATCCCGAACACGGTGGACAGCGTACCGACGGACAAGTGCTACTTGGCGACATGCCCGTTCAAGCCCTGGATCCCTTGGAACGCAGCCGGCGCATGGGACTGCTCTTTCAGAATGCCGATTTACAGTTCTGCTTTGAACGCGTCGATCGGGAAATGCGTTTTGTCATGGAAAATGCCTGTATGGATCCAGAAAAAATGGATACTGCCATGCACGAAGCGCTCGCTTTTGTAGGCCTTGCCGGGTACGAGAAGCGCTTGATTCGAACACTTTCCGGCGGTGAAAAACAGCGATTGAATATCGCCATTCGCCTCGCCGTCCCGTGTGAGTGGCTTCTTTTGGATGAAATCTTCAGTCAGGTCGATCCGAAGCAGCGCAATGCCATTCTCCCTCTATTTGCAAAACTGCGTGATCGCGGCATTTCGATTCTCGCCGTCGATCACCAAATCGGCCCTTGGCAGGGCATTGCGGACGATTTTTTTGTTGTAAATGAGCATGGACAACTTGCCTGTGGACCGGAGGAATGTCGCACTTTCACTGCCGTCGACTGGGCAAAGCATGGCGTGCTGGCACAAGGGGTCTCCTATCCCGAACCAGAAAAACAAACACAGCCTGGAGAAATGTTGCTGTCTGTTTCCGATTTTTGTGTCACGCGAGGGAACAAAGACGTTTTGCAGAAAGTGTCTTTCCAACTTGAACGCGGCAAACTCTATGCTCTTTTGGGAGTGTCTGGCATTGGAAAAAGTACGTTGTTGGAATCCCTCGCCGGATTTCACAAAAGCTGCGGCGAGTGGGACGGTCCACTCGCTCCTACGCCCCGTCTTTTCGGACGTCGCCTGCGCATTTCTCCAGCGATTCGTCTGCTTTTCCAAAGCCCGCAAGATCAATTTGTGAAAAATACCGTTCGTGAAGAACTGCTCTTTTCCCTGCAGCGCAAGTTTCCCGATCCGGCGCAACAGGAGAAACAAGGGCGCACATTACTGGAGTCCGCACAACTTTGGCCGCTTCGTCGCTATGCCCCGTTTCAACTCAGTGAGGGCCAACAACGCCGGCTAGCCGTTATGGCACTGTTGGCGGAAGGTGCACAGTTGCTCCTTTGTGATGAACCCTGTTATGCGCAAGATTATCGCAACACGCTCGCCATCATGGAAGAACTGGTGCGTGCCGCACGAGAAGAAAACACCTGCGTCGTGTTTTCCAGCCATGACTGGGCCTTGGCGCAGGCGTATGCGGATGTCATTTTTTACTTGAAGGAGGACGGTCTTTATGAAATCGACGCCGCCAGCTTGTCCAAAAAATTCTGAGCGCCTTTGGCGGGGTATTAACCCCTCTGCCAGAAGTATCGGGCTGATTCTTTCAACGATCCTGCTCGCGTTTCAATTTCGCTGGACCCTAAATCTAGTGGTTTTCGCTCTATGCCAAGTCGCCGTGCTGCTGCACCGTCCGACAAAGAGCTATGGAAAATTTTTGTTGCTGTTACTTTTTGTGGGCGCTTCGCTGTTTTTTACCGGCTATTATTATCACCGTCCGGACAGTTTGGGGCTTTCCGCCGACTATTGGCAGAATTCCGCCCTTTACACCGGCTTGCTCCTCTCTTCGCGCGCACTTGCCTTCGGCGGTCTCGGCATGGTTTTTGCCTTTTTGCAGGATCGCGTCGCCTGCATCCAATCGTATGAACAGCAGCTGCACCTGCCTCGTACCTTTGCCTATTCGGTCATGGCGGCATGGAGTATTTTGCCAAAAATGCGCGATGAATACGCCAAGGTGCGCCGCGCTTTGGCGGCGCGGGGCGTCCATCTTTCTCCTCTATCGCTGCATGTATTGAAAATTATGCTCGTAAAAACGGTCCGCTGGTCCGATTACCTAGCCATGGCGATGATTTCAAAAGGCTTTACGGACCGGGGACCGCGTACAAATTGGGTCATATTCCGATGGACATTTTGGGATATTGCGTTTCTAATTGGGCTGCCGGCGATTCTTTTGATCACTCTGTTCGTGTAACTGTCGAAGATTGATTTCTTCCACTCTGCCCTGTTCGTAAAGGCCGACTCGCCCCACGGCGCTTGCGCCGCAGCCGTCGGTCACCCACAGGGCCGTTGAAATACCTTCTCTTTGTATGGCATCGACAATTTTTGTTGCGGCAAGCAACCGCCCATCCGGCAGAGCACACCGGCTGAATAGCCCCTTCGCGTGCGTAAAATCACCCGCCACAAGGACACCTGGACCGCCCGGCATGCCGCTCAAACTTAACCCATGGGGACCTTTTTCCATATACTTCCCGGCGGGTGTCCAAGGGTGCCCCGGAAAGCCGAGGATGCCCCCCGTGGGACCGCTTGCGCCCGGTACATAGACACTCATGGCAACGGCAACAATGGACGGGTGCCATTGATCTGCCGCCCGTTCAAGGCATTGGTCGATGGCCACTACATCGCAGTTCCGGGAAAGATTGGAAAAAATGGGCGCAAGCGCCCGGAAACGGTGCTGAAAAAAGCCGACCGAACTCTCTGCAGCCTCTTTTTGATATAGGACTGCCGCAGCAAGTGTCGCGTTGGAAAGGGATAAGGTGCAGAGAGCTCCGCCTAATTTTTTGGAATCTTCTCGCATCGCAAACCCTCTTTTGTCGGATATTCCGCCAGTACCGCTTGAATCATCGCTTTCGATATCCGTTCGGCGAGCGCCGCGCGGTCATTTTCGTTTTCTTGCAGATCCCCATGCAAATGCGCCGCGTCCCACTCTTGAAAGAAAGCGCGCGTCGCAGCAACCGCTTCCCGGTACGGGCCGGGAACATTTGCCACCAAACAATTCCCATAGAAGCCGGCTGTCAGTTTTGTCCATAAGTGACCGTTTTTCCCGAAAACGGCATGAGAGGATGCAGATTTCAATTGCGCTGCAAGGGCCGTGTGGGTAAAGTCTTTGCCCAATGTAGGATCAAAACGATGTCCGCCGCCCGAACCCCCAATGAGAAAAAATAAATCCGCGCCTTCAGCTTGGCGCAACGCTTCTGCAATGGCCTTCTCGCTGTCGCGCACCGGCGCCAGGCGAGTCGCCGTCGCGCTCGGTACGTGTTCCAAAAGAATTTGCAACATCGCCGGTGTATTCGTATCAATGACAATGCCGTCGGCTATTTCATCGCCCGTGGGCAGAAAATAGCATTTCATCGCAGCCACCGTTCCCGCGCGCAACCGATGTACTCCCCGGTCGGAATGTCCCGATAATCGACTTCAACAATTTTTTCCGCTTGATCGATTTTCACAACATCGCTTGCCACAATGCCCTCCGTCAGAGATAGCGCCTGCACAATACCTTTTTCATTGGCATAAATTGCCTCGGGATCCAAACCGTAGATGTCCATCTCAATTGATTCGCCCGTCACGCCGATCACGCGCACGCGCCCGTCGATCTGCTCCTCCACCTTCTTTTCCAATTCGAAGGGCTTCAGGCCTTTTACCTGAAGCCCCCGAATTTTTACAACGGATTTATCAACGTAGGCAATAATCGCTTCGTTCATAAATTACGCCATCACTTCCTCTTCGGCAACTGAAACCGTCATCGACGTAACCAAAGCATCCGCTTCCAATTTCTGCATCCCTTCGATGCCCGGAATGATCGAATCCGCCTGCGCAATGATTTCCTCATTGGACAACCGACGCGCCGGCTTCTCGGAAAACTCGGTCACATCGACACCGACGCTCTTCAATTCTTCGCGCGCCGCTGCCGTAATATTTTCGACATCGACCGGAGCGCCCATTTCCCGCGCCACAGCCAGCACGGCCGGCGAACAACCGATATCGCGTCCCGGCACCATACCCGCTTCCAGCGCGCGGATGAAATTCTCCGCCAGCGCTGCTTTTGTCGCCGCAATGATGGGGATCGATTTTTTCAGCGTCTTGGCATATTCGCCGGAGCCGTGCGCCGTATCGCCCGCGCCAAACTGACGCGTCGGAAATACGCGACCAAATTTTTCCGCTACGGTCATGCCGATGCCAACCGAAATGACTTCGCCGGTCAGACCCATGACCACAGCATGATCACGCATGAGCTCCAGTTGCCCCAAAATCGGAAAGAGAATCTCCTCCATCGTCACTGAATTCATCATCTCCGTCGCCGAGTTGTTATTCACCGCACGGCCGGTCATGACCACGTTGTGCACCGGAATCAGCTTTTTCGCCGGATCCGGGCCGCGGAACAGACGACGGCCTTCAAAATTAGCCGTCCACTGTTTCAAATGCGGTTCCTCCGCAATCAACTCCGGTGTCACTTCCATCGGGGCCATGTCTAAAATTCCGAATTCTTTGTGGACTTTGCCCATATCGCCGGCGCCCATTTTGACGATGGCGCCTTCCACCATAATGCCGTCGCTGGTTGTAGTAACGGCATCCATGTCAAAGATATTGACCGTAACCGGCGCTTTCAAATCCGCAGCAATCGCGCGAATCATGGCATCCCCGGAGACACCCGCTGCGTCCAGATCTTTCTTATCCACCAATGCTAAATTCAGGGGCACCATGCCATTGAGGCCCGCTCCGGCTTTGATCAGCCGATACTGTATTTTTTTCATGCTTTCCTCCTCAATGTTTACCGAGCGCAGGACGGCGATCCTCAATGTCCTCGAAGCCCATCGTTTCAACTTCTTCCGTCGGATGAATAATATTGATGACTTCCAAGATCGCCTTTTTGGGTGCGCCGTTCTTGTCGTAGGACTTGATACAAATCGTATGCATCGTTTCCGGTACTCGCGGAATCACGGATACTTCAATGCGTCCGGTGCCTTCCGCACGTGCCAGCTCTTCAATCGCCTCTTCGATACGTCCCGTGCGCAGCGATTGCATTTTTGCCGATTTCAGATTTTCCAGTCCTTCAATTTTATAATTTTTTTCACCCACATACGACGTTGCCGCCACCTTCAGTTTTTTCAAAAACTCGGGCAGCTTTGTGTGCATCCATTTCATAGTGACTCCTTTCCGAGACACAAATTCCCCATTTCATCAAATGACAAGCGCGTTTCCTCCAACACTTCCGCCTTTCCGGGTGCCAACTCGGCGCGTACTGCTTCGGAAACCCACATTTCCTGCAACTGTAAGGTATTTTTCACCACGGCAAGCCGTACCTTGTGCGGATCGATCGCGTGCGCCCCGTTGAGCGCAATTGTAATCGCCTGTTGGTCGTTCGGCAGCGTGACGGGAAGCTTTCCGCGCTCCAGATAGGTCGTGGGGATGATATTGGCATACGTTGCTTTCCAATCAACCGCATCCGCCAGCTTTTGCGTCGTGACATCCGCCAAGCCGATACCAAGCGCATTGCCGTAGGAGTTTGACGCCAAATTCAAAACTGCCAGTTGCTTAATGCGTGGGCTCTCTGGCTCCTTCTCGCCCGGCACGCGCATCCGCCCGATAATCTTGGTGTCCATGCCCGTTCCACTGAACATTTTACCCATTTCGTTCACCACGAGCACATCCAATTCTTCCACCGGCAGGCGCGGTACCAAGCGTTTCGCCTCTTCCAATAGAACGTGTTCCTCTTCCTCGAAGTGCTCCGGTGACACCGGTTCCAGCCGGTACGTCTCATCGCGAGAGTTCTCCAAAATTCCCAGACCGCAAACAATGTTCACCTTTTGTTTGGAAAGGCGGGCCGAAACGGGAATACTCTTCCCCAGCCCCCAGGCGTGCATGGTTGAGCAGCCGAGTTCATTGCCCAACCCGATCGCCATCATTTTCGTCAGTCCGCTTTCGATGGTGCCGACGAAATCCGTATGCGGTTTGATGCGATTGACGACAATGACCCCGTCTGCCTCGTAGGCGATTTTATCAAAATACACGGGCATGCCGTTTTCCGTATGACCCAACAGTTCACATTCCATGGAAGCGCAAATCGGCACGTCCATGGTTTTTTCGGTAATACCTAACTCGTGCAGAACGTGCAACTGTCCTTCATTGGTCGCTCCGCCATGGCTGCCCATGGCGGGAACGATAAAGGGTTTCGCGCCGGCTTCCTTCAAAAAGTCGCAGACGGCACGCAAAATGACATCAATCTTGGAAATGCCACGACTGCCCGCCGTTATGGCAAGTGTCATGCCGGGCTTTACGCGATCTTGCAGTCCGAATTTGCGCAGTTTCGACAGAGTTTCCGCGCGCACATCCGCAATGGAATCGGTGGGAAATTGCTGCCGAATGCGATACATCGGGATTTCTTCGATTGGGCAACGACTCTGATACATAAATGCCTCCTTACTTCAACAAGAGATCCGGCAGGAAAGTAATCAACTGCGGGAGGAATGAGAGAAGCAGAATAACCGCCACATTGATGGCAATCATCGGCAACACCGCGCCACTGATCTTTTCTATGGTCATATTCTTGCGAATACCACAGGCGACGAAGAGATTGACGCCCAGCGGCGGTGTAACCATGCCAACTGCCAAGTTGCAGACCATGACGACACCGAAAGCGACCGGGTTGATGCCCAAACTCTGCACCAATGGCAGGAAAATCGGAGCGAGAATGATAATGGCTGCGTTGGTTTCCATGAAGGTACCGACAATGAGCAGCAGAATGTTGATCAGGACCATGAAGACGTATGGACTCTGAGTGATCGAGATAAAGGCGTTGGCGACGGCGTCCGGAATGCGTTCACTCGTCAAAATCCAGCCGAATACGGAAGCGGCGGCAATAATCAGCATAACCGTTGCCGTGCTGACCGCAGCATTGACAAAAATTGTCGCCAAGTCTTTGAATTTCAGTTCTTTGTAGACGAAAAAGCCCACGATGAAGCCGTATGCAACGGCGACGGCGGCCGCTTCGGTTGGCGTGAAAAATCCGCCGTAAATGCCGCCCAAAATGATGACCGGCATGAGAATCGCCCAGATGGCGTCCAAAAATGCTTTGCCCAGTGCGGAGGCGCTGAACTTCGCGTCACTGACACCATACCCGCGCTTCTTGGACACAAAATGTGCATAGATCATCAGACCCACGCCGATCAGGATGCCCGGGATAAATCCGCCCATAAAGAGCGCTCCGACCGATGCGCCTGCGACGACACCATAGGTGACCATGGGGATGCTGGGCGGAATGACAATGCCGATGGAACCGGAAATTGCCATAATGGCGGATGCGAAAGATTCATCATATCCGGCGCGTACCATAGACGGAATCATCATGGAACCGACCGCAGCAACCGTTGCCGGACCGGAACCGGAAATAGCGGCAAAGAACATACAGGTCAAAACGCCTACCATGGCAAGTCCGCCGCGGACATGGCCCACAAGGGCATTTGCCAGGTTAATCAGTCGGCGCGAAATGCCACCTGATTCCATGAGTGCACCGGCGAGCATGAAGAACGGGATCGCCATCAGTGGAAATGAATCGGCTGCGGTAAACATGCGCTGCGGCACGAGTACAAGAGGAATTGCCGTCTTAAACCACACGGCAACCATGGATGCCAGACCCAAACTGATGGCAATCGGGGTGCCGATCACGACCAGTACAATAAAACCTAAAAACAGAATACTTGCCATTAGTGAACCCCTTCCTTTTCCATCGCGGGTGCTTCCGTGTCGTTTACTCCGCCTTTTTCAAAAGTCTGCGCAAATGCCTCCAAAAAGCGTACCGCCATCATAAACACGCCCACCGTGACGCCTAGGTACGGCAGCCACATCGGAATCTGCACGGCGGCGGACACCTGTCCGGTTTTCGCCTGCAGCAACAAAATGCGGATGCTGGACAAGCTCGTGACCAAGCAGAAAAAGGTGCAGATCAAGTACATCACGCGCTGCACGGTTTTCTGCGTACGCGCGGGCAATTTTCCGGTGAAGGCTTCCACGCCGATGTGCGCGCCTTTGCGGACACCGAGACTGGCGCCGACAAAGGTCACCCAGACGAGGATGTAACGGGCGATCTCTTCCGTCCATGCGAGAGAGTTGTGAAAGACGACGCGCGAAACCACCTGCGTCACAATGGCAATGGTCATAATGGCCATCATCAAAATCAGAATGCCCTCTTCCAATTTATCGAGCCATCGAAATGCTTTTTTCATGCTTTCCTCCTATTTCTGTGCATCGATTACATCTTGAATGAGGTCGGCCGGAATGAGCCCGGTGTATTTTTGATATACGCTCTGCACCGCTTCAATAAAGGGTGCCTTGTCCGGGGCGTTGATCTCCATGCCGCGATCTTCCAGTTCCGTTAACAGGCGCGCGTTCATCTCATCAATTTGCGCACGCTCGTAATCGCGCGCTTCATAGGCGGCCTCCTGAATGGCTTTTTGAATGTCTTCCGGAAGTTTTTCAAAGAAATCTTCGCTGACTAACAGCGGTGCCGGCGCATAAAAATGTTCCGTCAAGGATAGATACTTCTGCACCTCATAAAATTTCGACGTGTCGACAATCGGCAGCGGATTTTCCTGCCCGTCGATGGTCTTTTGCTGCAACGCCGTAAACAGCTCCCCAAATGCCATCGGCGTCGGTGCCGCGCCCAGCGCGCTGAAGCTGTCCATATGGACCGGGTTCTCCATGGTGCGAATCTTGAGTCCCGCCAGGTCCGCCGGAGTTTCAATCGGACGCGCATTATTGGTCACACTGCGAAAGCCGTTTTCCCAATAGGCAAGCCCAATGACCATCTGGTCTTTCAGTGTAGCAAACAGGCGATCTCCAATGGGTCCATCCAACACTTCGCGCGCGTGCGGCGCATCTTTGAAAATAAAGGGCAAATCAAATACTAAAAAGTCCGTCGTAAAACTGGACAGCGGTGCAGTGGAAATCAGTGCCATTTCCAAGGTCCCCAACTGCAATCCTTCGACCATGTCGCGCTCGTTGCCCAACTGGGAACTGTGAAAAACATCCACCTTGACTTTTCCATCGGTTTTTTCTTCAACCAATTCCGCAAATTTAAGTAAACCTAAATTGTACGGATGCGTCGGCGCCAAGACGTGGCCGACGCGAATGGTGATGCCGCTTGTCTCCACACTCGGACGACAACCGCTGAGAATAAAAAACAGGCATAAAAACGGTACCAAAATACGGCCGAATTTGCGCCTGACTCCCCTGCTCTTCTGATGCATACGTTGCTCCCTTCAACTTTCTTTGTTCATTTTTTTGCAAACACCCTCTGCCGATGGAACGACGGGAACTGCTGCTCCCTTTTGCTGCAGGAATGTTCGCGATGTACGTGGCCGACTTACTGAAATAATTTTCCGCGTTTATTCGAAAATGCTTCCTTTCCCGGCGTTTTCTCCGCAAAAGATACGGCGTGCCACGGAAAGTCTGCGATGCAGGAAAGTACAGCTTTGGCGCCCCGGAAATCACTGTACCGGGTAATCGCATTGGGCACGATGTACACATCGATACTCGCCGCGTTTCCCGCCTGCAAACCGTTGTGCGAATCCTCCAAAATCAATGCTTCCGACGGCTCGACTTCTGCCCACTGCAGCACCTTACAATACGGATCGGGATGCGGCTTGATGCGTTCGACATCCTCCTGCGTCACCACCCAATCGAAGACATCCGCCAGCCCCAAATGAGGAAGAAATGCCTCCATTTTTGCGCGTTTGGAGGAGGTGCACAGGGCTAAATGCGCCATTTTCCGGGCTTTTTCAATAAAATCGCCCACACCCGGCAGCAGCGGCAAATTCCAGGCGCGCCGCCGCGCTTCGCACTGCACATTTTTGGAAAAAGACGTTGGATCGACCGGTAAGCCGTATTTTTTCCGGAGATGGGCGCACAGCACCGCGGTATTGGAACCTACGCAGATGAGGTGATCGGAAAGAGACAGCTCAAAATCATAATCTCTTTTTAGGATTTCGCGGCAAACTTCGAATGCGGCCACTTCCGAATCCACCATCAAGCCGTCAAAATCCATAATAATCAGTTTCTTCAAGGCAACCCCTTTCGTACCGCATCGACGCCGCGACCCGACCGAATGCTCTATGCGCATCCAATTTCGTCACCAAGCCTCCGCTGCAATGCGTCCTACGCCTCGTTTGTCACTATGCGCCCGCCTGCTTTTCGCGGTCAATTTCCGCTAAAACGGCGTCCATGTAAACGAGAATCGGGAGCTGCGGCGAAACGCCCCCCTCCTTTGACTTTTTCACTTCTGCCACATAATGGACAGCATCGATTGCCTGATACCGCTTTGCCGGTTCCTGCGCCGTCAGTAAGTGGACACAGGCGCCGCACTCTTTCGCCCGCATCAGCGCCTCCATGATTTCCGTCGTTTGCGCACTTAGCGAAAATCCGACGATCATGGTCGATTGATCCACGCAACGGTGGTTATCGCGCAGTTGATGCACATCCACCACGGATGAGGCGTCAATGCCCATCTGACTAAGGCGGATGGATACATCCTGCGCTGCCAGTCCGGAACTGCCAACCCCATAAAACTGCACGCGCGGATGCGCTACGATGCTCCGGCTCATTGCCTTCACCGCACTTGGATCCAACAAAGCCGCGCAACGCCGCACCATCGCCTCATGGCGTACAATGCTCGGATGAACCGTTTTTTCCACTCCCTGCACTTCCTCCGGCGTCTCCCTGCGATAATCGAAGGCAAATTCGCGATATCCCCGGTATCCCAGTTTTTTTGCAAACCGTGTCAGCGATGCGAAGGAGGTAAATGCCTGTTCCGTAACATAGCGGGCGGATATATCATCCAACTTCCACGTATTTGTGAAAAAATCAGCCAGCTGCCGATCCGTAGCTGTAAATTTCGACGAACACATTTCCAGCTTTTCCAACAATTGCGGATAATCCATAAAGCCTCCTGTCCATCAAAAAAGTGAACGCGCTAAAAAAGCACCTCTTATCGGGAGGGCATTCCTCAGCGACACACTCGTACAGATGCGAGTCGTGTTCCGTCTTCGTCCCTTCGGCTTTTATATCCTATCAACAAAATAAACTACTTTCAAGCATTAAAGAAATGAAGAAAGTAGTTTATAATTGTCGAAATATTGTTTATTTTCAAAGAAATGCGCTGATTTCAGTCGCTTTTTCATTTTTCTTTCGTTAAAACAACTACACCAATTTTCCCGGAAAACTTGTTAACAAAGGAAGCGTTGCGATCTGCCTGGGCGCCTGGATGAAGGTCCTGCCCTAACTCCAATCATAGCTTTTTTCAGCAGTCGCGCAAAAATCCGTATTTCCTAAAAGTCCCCCGATCTCAGCATTCTTTCGCGTGTCTGGACCTTCGAACTCTTTCAATATCCTCCGGACGGATCCACTCTTCGCTATATCCGCATTTCCCGCAAACATAACGGTCCACAAGAACGGCGCTTAAAGTAGTTAGCCCCACCTGAATATTATTGCCGGTACCGTAAGCTCCCTTGTATCCTTCCACGATGATAATGTCCCGACTGCCGCACTTCGGACATACCTTCTTGTTCTTCATTTTGGTTCCTCCTGATAAGTTCATTGTATCGCAGCCTATTGCTTCCTGAAAGATGATGTCCCAACGCAAGTGCCGATGGAAATCTGCACCGCCCAAAACACACACAAATTTTACATTCTTTCTCTTGTGGATTTAACATAGCTCTCCTATAGTCGGCATTGGAATATTGTAGTCTCATATATTTAAGGAGGGTTTATGAAACGAACAACCAAGATGCTGTGCGTTTTTCTGTTGGCAGTTCTGTTGTTACAGGGGCCAGTTTTTGCGGAAGAGCCAGAATCACCGCAACCAAACACCGTTGTTATCAACGAAGTAGAATCGGATGCCCCGGATAAGGGAAATGATTGGGTGGAGATTGTGAACATCGGTTCGCAGCCGATTGACATCTCCGGCTGGTATCTGACCGATGATAAAGAACTAGAGCGGAAAAGTGAGGGAAAAACCACCCCGTTTTCCGCGGGCACAGTACTAGAACCCGGAGCTTTTCTGGTGCTGGAAGAGAACGTTCATTTCGACTTCGGTCTTGGAAAAGCGGATTCCGCGGTATTGTACAACCAAAATGATAAGCTGGTTGATCGCTATGACTATATCGGCGTCGCAGTTGGCACATGGTCGCGGCAAAGCGATGGTAGCTTTGTCGATGCAGAAGCAACACCCGGCGCCGCAAATGCAACGTCAATTGCGCCAGATCCTGCAGAGCCGTCCGGAAATCCGGCGCTCGTGCTGAATGAGATCAATTCGAGCCCGGACGATTGGGTTGAATTGATGAATGTCGGGGAGGAAGCGCTGGACCTTGGCGGATTTGAACTGCGTGACAATTCTGACGATCATCGCTGGCGCTTCCCTAAAGGAAGCACGCTTGCTGCGGGAGAATTGCTGGTTGTGGATGCGAAAAGCAACGGGCTGATCTATGATGATACGACAAACCGCTTTCTTGCAGGGACGTTTGAAGCCACCATCGGCATCGGTTCCGGAGATGCGATTCGACTCTATGACAAGGAAGGCAATGTACTGGACGAATATAGCTGGACGGAACACGCTTCGTATGACGGAGATCCCGCAAAAGCATCCTATGGGCGTTATCCAGACGGCGCCGGCACCTTCTGCCTGACGAAGGAAACGAGGGGTCTTGCCAATGACCGTTATGTCCCGGACGTTGTAATCAATGAAGTCGAATCCAACGGCGATGTAATCGACTGGGTGGAGGTTCTCAACGTCGGCACGCAACCGGTGGACATTTCCGGCTGGCACCTGTTGGACAATGACCCGGTGGGACACAAAGCGGACGTCACCCCGGTGCCGGAAGGAACTACATTAGCGCCAGGCACATTCTACGTGTTCGATCAGAATAAAGATTTTACCTTCGGTCTGGGCAAAGCGGATGAGGCGACCATTTATGATGCCGGCGGCAACATCGTCGCCCAATACCGTTGGACAAGTCATGCGAATGGAGTCTATGCACGTATTCCGGACGGCTCCGGTGATTTTCAGGATTTTTCCACCGCAACAAAGGGAAAGCGGAATAAGATTGTCAATCCGGTGGTGATCAATGAAGTGCAGTCCAAAGATCCCGCCGGCGGTCCCGATTGGATCGAGCTCGCCAATCCGACCGCCGAAGCGTTGGATATCTCCGGACTGGTACTGCTAGACGAAAAAGAGAAAGACCCGTACACCATTCCAACAGGCACCACCATTCCTGCCAACGGATTCCTGGTCATTTATCAGGACGACAACGGCGTGAACGGATTTGCTTTTGGCCTCGGAAAAGGCGATTCCGTGCGACTGCTTGAGAGCGGACAGCCTATTGCCGCCACAACCTGGTCAAAAGGATCGCACACCGCTCCCACGTGGGGAGTGTACCCGGATGTAAACGGTACTACCTATAAAAACACTTCTGAACCTACGCCCGGTGCGCCAAATAAATTCGCCGGTATCCCAGAAATCGTGGCATGGCCCGGCAGCGACGAGGTTCGCGTGTTTGACACTACGCCGACCTTCCTGGAAGATTCTTCAGGCTTGGATTTTGCCAATGGAAAACTTTATGCAGTGGACAACGGAACGGCGACTTTCTGGATCATAGACGTTGCCAAAGACGGCACCCTGACGTTTGCGCCCGGCTTTGAACTGGGCAAACGCATCGGTTTCCGCAAGGACGTCGGCAATGAAAAAGCGAAGGGACCAGATGCCGAAGGCATTACGGTGGACGGGGACGGCATGGTCTACATCGCTTCGGAACGCGACAACAGTGCCAAAGGAGTCAACTATAACTCGATTCTGACAGTCGATCCCAACGGCGACGGCACCGTGCTCACCGCCCAAAAAGAATGGGATTTAACGGGGTCTCTGCCCCAGGTTTCCGCAAACATGGGCATTGAAGCGGTCGAGTGGGTGTCCAATGCCGATGTCATCGGCAAATTGCTGGACCAGAACACCGGTGCGGCCTTTGATGCTGCCAACTACCCCGATGCGGTTGCCAATGGCGTTTTCTTCGTGGCATTGGAAGATAATGGCCATGTGTACGCCTACGTCCTCAATGCGGATGAAACGGTGGTACAAATTGCGGACATCGACTCCAAGCTGGGCGGCGCCATGGCGCTGGATTACGACACGTATGAGCACGTACTCTGGGTAGCGGCGGACGACGGGTATGGCAATCGAATGGCGAAAATCTCGCTGAGCGGTCATGCAGAGCCGGCAATTACACATGTTCTTCCCGCCGCCGGGGTGGATACCGCAGCAAACAACGAAGGCTTTGCCATTCTGGATGCTTCGTACACCATGAACGGGCAGCGCCCCGTTTATCGCTTCTGTGACGGCGTCGCAAGCGGCGCACTGACTGTCGGCTTCCTGGATTGCGATTATAAAGTATTGGAAGAACCGGATCACGGCGAAACTACGGACCCGAAAAAACCGGATCCCAGCGCATCCACCAAGCCGGGAAGTGCCCCGGAGGAACCTACATCCGGAAAGCCCCGGGTCTCCGTAGAAAAACCGACAACCGCACCCCGTCCCTCGATTTCCATCGCGTCGGACACAACCCCGAAAACCGGGGATACCAACCCGTTGAGGATCTGGCTCGGTTTGGTAATGCTGTCAGCCGGTACACTAGTGCTTCTTGCCGTCGTACGGCGGAGAAAAGTCGGAAATAGACAGTAGAAAAAAACAGCGTAGGTAACCGGTCGGTCTCAGGCGATCGCCCGTACCCGACTGGACTGCATTCGCGACACGACAGAGATGGACCGAGATGAAAAAATCTTGTATGCCATGCCAAGATGGCGCTGATCAACTTGCCGTCTCACTTCTCAAACAGGTACAGGAGATACCCATAGCCTTCCGCTTCCATCTTCGCGTAAGGTACAAAGCGAAGAGCCGCGCTGTTAATGCAATAGCGCACGCCATTGGGGGATTCCGGATCACCTTGAAACACATGGCCGAGATGGGAATCTCCGGTACGGCTGCGCACCTCCGTACGGTGCATTCCGAGGCTGTCGTCCGCAATCTCCACCACGGCAGGCTCTTCAATTGGCTTTGTAAAGGCGGGCCATCCACAACCGCTTTCAAATTTATCCGTGGAGGAAAAAAGCGGCTCCCCGGTAACGACATCCACATAAATGCCCTTCTCGAACTGATCCCAGAATGCGCCGGTAAAGGCACGTTCCGTTCCGCTTTCCTGGGTAACGCGATACTGCTCTTCCGTCAGCTTGTCGCGGATGATCTCCGCCGCCGGCTTTTTATAGTCGCCCGGATCGATGCGCAACTTGGAGAATAATTCCATCTCTTCCCATGGAATATGGCAGTAGCCGCCCGGATTCTTCTCCAAGTAGTCTTGATGATATGCCTCCGCGGGATAGTAGTTTCGCAGCGGTCCGATTTCCACCTGGAACTTCTCGCTGCGCCCTCGTTCTATTTCTGCGATGCGCTCCACCGTTTCTTTGGCCTTGTCATTGGTGTAATAGACACCGGTCTGATACTGACTCCCCACGTCATTGCCCTGCCGATTCTCCACCGTGGGATCAATTACATAGAAATAGGCAAGTAACAGCGCATCCAGGCTCACCTGCTCGGGGTCGTACTCCACACGCACGGTTTCCCGAAAACCGGTATCGCCCTTGCATACGGTTCGGTAATCGGCGTCTTCTGCGCAGGTGCCGTTGGCATAGCCGCTTTGGGCATCAATGACGCCGGGAATGGACTGCATTAGCTGCTCCATGCCCCAGAAACATCCGCCTGCCAAATAGATGACATTTTCCGTTGTATCCATATAGCTATTCTCCTCCCCGGACATCGTAGAGATCTGTCCAGCCATTTCTGTTTCCTGTGCTTCCACTTTCTCTGTTTGATCCTTCTGCCCGGCGGTACAGCCGCTCAGCAGTAGCACTACGGCAAACAAAATCGTTAAAATGCTCTGCGACATAATGTTCCTCCGTTATGATATTCCCTTCCCAACTATTGTGCCACATGTACAAGAGAAATGGGAGAAGTTTCACTCCCCCTCTGCCTGAATCAAATGACCATCCACTCCCTGTGAAAGCTTGCTATTCTTGAACACCAACGCAATTTTCAAAAAGGCGAAAGGGGCTGTGTCAGAACGAGTAAATCGTTCGACACAGCCCCTTTATATTAAGGCCATTTTTCAACAGCCCCTTTTCGTTTCTTCAAAGCCTTTCGATTTCGGACTCCTTATGGGGATCCGTTTGCCTTTCTAAAAACCGACTCGTCGGTTTTCAGCGCCTTCTACCTCTGTTTCGCTCTTTTTTTCGAGGGAACAACGACAGAAGCAACAGCGCAGCGGAACCTGCCAGTATTGTCAGCGGCGTTGCCGGACCTTGGTCGCCGGTTTTCGGCGTTGTCTTCTCGGAAACCTCTTTCGTGATCTTCGGTTCCGGTATCTCCGTGTTGATCACCTCGAAGCCCTTTGCCGCATCGCCTCGAATTTCGCTCGTATACCCCTTGCACTCCACCTCGGCAAGCGTGTACTCGATTTCTTTTCCGCCTTCGTAGCGCGGCAGATTCCGGAAGTTGTGCGTCCAATGCCCGTCGGGCCCTTCTTTTAACACAAACTCTTCCACCGACTTTCCATTTGCAAAGAGACGAATTTGTACCGACTGCGGACGCTGATTCTTTGCATTCTCCCCATCTACCCAGAGTTTTTGTACCGGGATATCGAGTCGTTCCGGCTCATGCGTGTTGACGACCGTCCATTTTGCGCCGTCTGCTTCCGCAGCATCGTTCCCGTCCGGCGTCTGCTGAATTTCCGTCTCATAATTCGGTACGGGATCTTCCGTTACCGTCCAAGTGATCCAGTTGCCTTCGGCGTCGTAAGTCGGAACCTCCGGGAAAGCAAAACGCCAAGCCGCATCCTCTCCTTCGCGAACCGTCAGCGTCTCAACTTCCTTTCCGTCTGCTAAAAGATGCATCGTTACCGATTCGGGACGCTTTCCATCCTGATTATTCGCATCCTTCCAAATCTTTTCACCGGAAATGACCCGCTTCGGATTGACCAGCGTATTGACAACCCGGATACTTTTATCTGGCATCTCCTCATAATGGACGGAATAGTCCCGTGTTCCGATCGTCAGCGTTTGTCCTTCTTCGACAATCTTGCCGTCGTCCTGAAGCTCCCGGACCGAATAGGTGTTCTTCGGACTGATGCCATCGATTTTGTCCGTATCCTTCAGATTTTCGAAGGTCGCCGTAAAATGGTTGTCCGCATTCAGGGTCAAAATCTGATCGGTCGGCTCTCCATTTTTCAGAAGCTGGACGCGCACGGTTTCCATCGCCGCATTTTCCCCAGAAAGACCTTCCCAAGCTTTCGAAACCTGCAGCTTGCGGGTTGCCGGAACAATCGGCGTCCAGGTTCTAATCCTCCGGTTGGTCACGAGAAAGTCCGTTTCCTCCCCTTTGGAAATGATAACCTTGTACCAGCGATCCTTAAATTGGATTTCATCGGATTTGTCCGTTCCCTCTTCTTTTACGGTATAGTCATAGTCTTCCCTAGTTTTCGGATCAAAAATCTCCAGATCTTTCAGAACCGCTTTCCAGTCCCCAGACGCTTCCAGCGCGATCTCTTGCACCTTATTGCCGTTCCGGTAAAGCCCAATTGTAACCTTCTCAACCGGCGCCTCTTTCAACGCATTTTGGTTCTCATCTTCCCATTTTTTCGCCAATGTCAAATCTTTTCGCGGCAGAACACTGTGCCAGGTGGTATCCGAAAGAATCTTCAGCGTGCGCTCATTTGCCTTTATGACTTCAGCGCAATTCTCAAAGATTTTCACCTCGTCGGATTGTTCGGAAAGTTCTGTGGGAATCGTGAAGGTGACGCTCTCACTTCTTTCCAGCGTCTTTATGGTCCACTGCAGCTTCCGCCCGTCGAGGGTCTGTGTTAACTTTTTCTGTAAATCCTCGTTCGAAACGGCCGTGCTGGACGCGCTGATCCGACTCAGATCAAAATTCAATCCCTCCGGAAGAAGATCTTCTACCACGACGTCCTGCAGAGGAAGGGCATCATTCGTATTGCGAACGGTCAACGTATAAGTGACCTTCTCGCCTTTTTTATTGGCGATTTCTGCAGGTTTTTCCTCCGTTCCGGATTTCGGATCGGAAGCTTTCGTAAGAGCCAGATCGACCTTGTGTAAGGTCAGCTTGCAGGCCGCATAAAGAGAGGCGGGCTTTTCTTGTCCAGTCGGTTGTGTTCCCGTAATATTGACCGCCTTAACCTGATGCTCATTGACGGCATATTTTTGATCGAGAGACTCATCCGAAGGCGCCTTCATGTTGACGAACGCGACCAGCGCGGAAGATTCCGCCAGGACAAAGGGTTTTCCACTTTTCGCCTTTCGGACATCGATCGCGATCGCTTTGACCTGCGTTTTATCGAAATTCGAATCATCCTCCGGATATGGGTGCCAGATGGAGTCATCAACATTCATATCACCCGTCGGAACCTCCGTCGCATAAAAGAGCTTCGGATCCGCATAATCATTTTTGCTTCCGGCGGAAAGCCGTCCGGCAATCGCAGACAGATCTACACCGGTAAAGGTTCCCTGCCACTGGGATTTCGGCGTCTCGTCCTTAATTGCCTGATCCAGAATGTCATAGAAAACAATTTCGGCGCCCTTCGCCGCTTTTTCCTGATAATACGCCAGCCGGTACTGGTAATTTGTATCCGTATAAAGATGGTTGCCGACAACGCCTTCCGTTACGGCGCCGAAATCTTCCCCATTATCCAGATTCCGAACTTGCTGTTCCGTTCCCGCTTCGGCAATGGTGATATTTTCAAAGTGCATCTGCTTATAACACAAGCCGAAATTATCGGTGCTTCCGCTTTGAGGATCCCGCATGGAATCCGCCAGCTCTTGAAAATATCTGTAGGTTGCGGGATTTTTATTGCTGGAAAAGTCGATATCGTCCGGATCCCATTCGCCATCCGAGGTATTGACAAAGGCCGCCGTATTGACGACATCCGTTCCCCGGTCCCGGATATTTCCATAGCTGTTGATCAGATCATACTTCATGAACAGGCTGTACTGTGGGTAATCATACGCGCCGTACTTCTCGTTCGGATACGGTTTTTCCTCCTCTGGCAGATCGTGGATCGTGATTTTGACCATGGTCGCGCCGCTGTTCTTGTAATTTTTGAGGTACTCAACCGTATAGAATGAGGGATCAATCGAGGAATAGCGGTCTCGCAGTCCTCCGCCCGGCGATTCTTCGGTTTCCGTCGTGGAGAGATAATGCCGGCCCACCTTGAGCGTGTCCGGATCAATTTTGGTTCCCGCCGGAAGAAGGTTATAGATCACCCCTTTGTTCATGGCATAGCGCTGCATGAGATCCGAATCCTTGACATATTTCCGGTTCAGATCCATTCCGTCGCCTAACCTCCCCATGCGGTTTCCGGGAATCAGAATGACCGACGCCCTCTGTTCGGATTTCGCCGCGTTGTCTCTGTAATTGTCAATAAAAAAGTATACGCTCGAATCCCTCCGGATCTGTGATAGGCTATGACTGATATAAACCGTATTCTCCTCGTCGGTACTGTCCGAAACCGCCTGCGGGATGGACACCGCCGTCAGATCCACGCGTTCGCTCTTTTTTTCCGTCATCCAGAAATCTGCAGGCGCTGTATAGAGCGTCCCCTGCCCGTCGTTCACGCATTTTTGGACATAGGCCTTGACGGAAGCCGTCGGCTGGAGATATTCCACAACATCAAAAAAGGCTCTCGTCGCAAAAAATTTGCTTTCGTGTGCAAAACGCACATCGACGACATTGTCCGGCAGCGAAAAATATTGATTTTCCGACTTCTTCTCTGAGGTTCCGTCCGCATAAACGGCCTCATAATTTGATCGATTGCGCTTATAGATCTCCGCATATTTCGTATATGCACGCTCGCCCTGTTTCCGGATATAGACCTCCGCCGGGCGGTAGGCCGCATAATCGGAGGATTCCTTGGTGTTTTTCTCCCAGAGACCGATCTTCGTCAGGATTCCATCGTACTCGCTCAGATAGATTCGAAAAGACTTGTACCGGATATCGGCATCGGAAAGTGACTGTTGATCCTTTAGATCGCCAAGGTTGCCTGCCACGCTGCCCTGGCGTCGCGACAGAATTTTGCCGCGGTCGGCAATGGATATCCATCTCGTTGCTGCCGTATATGTCTCATGCTCTTCGTCCCATTTAGGGTTCGCCGCACGGGTCTCGGCGGTATGTCGGAAGGAAAGCTCGCCCCACATATTTGAGCCACTTTCCATCGGCGCTTCCTTCCCCTCTAACAGGGCGGTCTGCGCACCATAGGCATTTCCAGGCGAATTGGCGCTTTTATTGTGCGGACGCCCGTCATAATCCTTCCAATATCCGTACTGTCCCTTCCCCAGAAGAAGCACATTCGCCTCCGCGTCCGCCGTCCGGACAAAAGTATGTGCCGGATTTCCGTCCCGGGCGATCTGTGTGACCTTTACCTGATTGTGGACATTGATTCCGGTTTTCACCATATCGACGCCGTTTGCCCTCGCCTCCTCAATCAGGCGGTTGGGATATCGCATTAGAAGGAAGAAGCTTTTCCATCCGGACGTGTTCCGGCTGGAAATATAATTCACATATGTGCCACCGAAATCCAGATATTTCTGGTCGATTCCGTCGACAAAGTTGTCGTCAATCCCCATCGGTTCGTTCAGAACGGTTTCGGCGGCTCCATCCGCCCAGATCACCTGCTGCCAGTCTTTTTTTGCTATATTAGAAAAAGGCGGCCGGAAATCCGTTGCTCCCTGCACAGATTCGAAGGCAGCATCCGACCTGCACCAGGCGCCTGCGAGTTCCCCGTCCTCTCCGGCGACGGATCCCAGATTCTCAAAGCGATAGGAAAATGGCTGCGTACTGGATTCCGTCTTCGTTCCAAAGCGTTCCAAATCCGCACGGTAAACGACGTAGAAAAAATCATCCGCATCGGCTGGCTTGGGTCCCCAAACCGGCTGCCAGTTGAAATATACGTCATTGCCTTCCGCATCTTTATCCGCGCGTGTCAAAGCCAACTTCGGCGCCCTGGTTTCCGTATGCGCCTTGACGGTCAGCGACTGCTTTTTTGCAAAATCGACGGTGCCGTTCGTATCCGCATCAATCTCAATGCCGACCTCGAAGGTCTTGGAATAATCACCATTCGTATCGACGCCCAGAAGTGTCGGGAGAAAATGGTACGAAAAGACCATGTGATCCGTCTTGGATCCATTGATCGGTTTGCTGTTAAAAATGGTGATCGTCCCGTTGCAATCCGTCGGGTCACCTTCCCAGCTGAAAGAAGAGGAATCGCTGACTGCGGGCGCCTCCGGAAGCTGCGTCTGCATTTGCGCCTTTTCCAAAAGTGAGTCCGCCTTGCCGTCCCAATGCGTGCTGGCATCACCCGCCCAGGTGCGGAAAAGGACGGAGGGAATGGTTATCTTCACCGCTCTTTCTGGCAGGATCCGTATATTTCCGGTATCAACAAGGTTGAAGGATATTGCTACCGAAGCCGCATAGAGCTTATTGTACATATCGTGGAAACTTAAAATCGTCTGCTCTCCGTCCTCATAGGAATACCCTGCGGTCGTCGCATTGACCGGATTGTCCCATGATACACGGAACTTGTAATCTGCATCACTTTCCGATCCCCGAAGCGCCTGAGCAGCGGACTCCTCGGAAAGCTCCAATTCTGATGAAGACAAGGTGTTTTCTGTCTGCTCTTCCAAAAAATCTTCCGAGCCTGTATTCACTTCTTCTTGCGGTTCATTGGAAGAAGATTCTGTCAATGATTCCGATGGACTCTTTTGTCCGGAAATTTCTTCCGCATCCGAAGGGGAAGAGAGAATGCGCTCTTCTTCCGATTTTCCTTCTGTGGAATCAGCACCTTCCGGCTCTTTCTCTGTCACCTGCCCAACGACAGGCCGGGTTTCATCCGCAAAGGCAGGGCCCCCCACCGTAAAATTGCTCAAAATAAGAGCCAAGGTCAAGAAACAGACCAGCCATCGTTTCATTCTTTCCTTCATCTTCCCCCACCCCCATGCTGTCAATAAATAGGACACTCTTTTTGAAAAGAAGCTCAATCAATCTTCAATCTACACCTTGATTCCGTACTTTCGAGTGCCTTCCGCGTTCGCCGCAGTTCCTTCAGGATCTTCTGCCTTCCCACCGACCAAATTTTCTTCCGATTTCCTGCTTTTCCCATTTTTACAGGTGCTGCCAGCCAAAAACAATTCCCACCTTCTACCCTAACATTGTTGGTATATAAAGATGTGGCAGTCATTCGCGGTCGACGGATTACCTTTTGCCTCAGCTGTTTTATTTTATTGTAGCATATCTATATTTTTAATGAAGAATATTGAGAGTGTATACTAAAGAGAGGATCTTAACTGTCAAGACATATGTTACACATTCCGCCAAAGATGCTCCGACATACTTATCTTTTTTCCGGTGACTCTTTCACCGGTTCTTCCTTTTCGACGGATCAAGGGCGAAGAGTGACCAAAGGGAACGTCCCTTGACCAGGAGAAGGGAAGCGCCTATCCTTTTTGCCCGGAAAAAGCAGTCTCTATGCGGTGATAGCCTCAAAATATTCTTTTACGATCTGTTCTAGACTTTTAAAATTCAGAACATACTTGGCTGTCATATTGTACCGTCGCTCATGCTTTTTCACCTGCTCCATAGAGGGACCCCATAAAGTTGGACTTAATCGAGTAAGCATTTCGCTTGCTCGATTTTGCTTTTCATAACACATTTTCTATACTGCTTTCATGTGTTCACGGTATTACTTCGGACTCAGACCCCATAACTTTTCTTTAATTCGATCGTTGTTGTAGTAGCGGATAAAACTTTTCTAAGCAATTTTTGCCTAGTCCAACTATTACTTACACTTACCAAAGAATCTAAATCACCAACATAAAAGCAACTACTTTGACAGAAATTTTAAATATCACTATCTGTGGATTACCTATCAGATTAACTATCTAGTTCGCCCTGTAATATGATTTAAAATATAAAGTTCCATTCTCATAATATGCATCTATTCTATGCCTAAAATCAAAAACCACATTTTTATCCCACAACAATCCAATTTCCATCACGCTTTGATCCTATTCTTTCTATAATTTTCTTTTCTTGTAAAGATTTAAATGTTCTTTCGATAGTCCTCTTTGTTACACCTATTTTTTCTGCAAGTTCAATTGATGTCAAACTTGAATCTTCTATCAGAAGTTCAATCACTTTTTTCTCAGTCTTATTCAATCCGACATTCAATCCGACATTCAAACCGACATTTTTGTTGCCTATTTGGTCAATTACTTCTTGCTCAAAAGGAATCGTACATCTAATATAGTTGCTTTCAATTTCAAAAACGTCTTTCCCATATTTTTCTACAATCTTTGGAATTCCATGTCCGGTGTGTTCAGTAAGTCCCATATTTAAAAATATTCTCATCAACGTTGCATTTCTTGGCTTACTTATTCCATCAAAAAATTGCTCTTTTGTCATTCCACTAGGAAGTCCACCATGTGATAATATATCAAGTCTGTCCTGAAACATTGAAATCTGTGACTCAGTGATTGTCCAATCGTTATGAACTAAAGCGTTTAAAATTGCCTCATTTACACAATCAAAATCAAATAAGTATGTATCTTTTCTTGGTCTTACTGTCGTATTAGAAATACATATATTTTCAGCCTGCAATCTGTTTTTTATTTTTCCATAGGTCGTTAATATACACCCATAACCATAATCGCTTCTTTCAGATATGGAAGCTTTATTTTTTCCTTGAAATTTCACAAAAATAAAGGGAATGTTATTTTTATCAGATAATAGTTCTGCCAATAAATTATATTCTCCGGCTTCATTCCTTAAATTCAAATTCGTTTCAAAAGATTTATCTTCCAAATGATAATTTTTTTCCGAATAATATATCTTAAGTTCCCTAAACGATAAATCTGATGAATTTGATTTTTTCTTAAGCATGTATTCATTATCTATAAATTTTTTCTCATATCGAATTTTTATCTGTTCCGGTGTCATCTCTTTACAGGTTGTCCCGATTCGTATTGAGCATCCAGTATAAGAGAATCCATATTTCTTTTGACAATAAATATGATGATGACCTTTATTTATATGAATTACTATTAGAGTTTTTCCTTCATCAAATTTTAGTTCTGAACTGATTTCATCTTGTGGGTTCGGTTCTATTTTAGTTGTTATAATATCTGATATTTTTCTAAGAATTTCATCAACTTTGTCAACACCAACTACAACACCATCATCTTTTACTCCGATAATAATTGATCCTCCTGCACCATTAAGGAATGATACTATTTCCTTTGTAATCGTATCTGTATATTTTTCTTTTAATTCAATTGTTTCTGATTCAATATATCGGCTCATTGCAGTCCGCCTCTATTATAATTATTATATCACGTTTGCGACATAACAAGAATTCAAACCGACAATTTATTGTCGCTTTTAAGTGTGTAACCTATCAAATAAAAAAGACCATAACACTTAAGTTATGATCTAATTTTTTGTTCTCATGTAAACCACTTGGAACTATTATTAAGTTTATTCTTTTTAACGAATGTTCCCATTTTAGTCCAAGTTACAGTTTTTATTCTCTCTATAGCTTGTAATTAAGCCACTTTAGAAAATTTTGCTATTACCGAAAATCGCAGTTTCACTTCTCTTCGCGCTCTGCGCTATTTTTCGGGTAAAACTCCCACACAGGGAAGTTTTACTCCCATTCTTCTTTTCCAAACGTCCGATATATCCCAAACCATTCAAAATACAAGATTCTATTTTTTGTAGTACCACCAAATCCACCTAATTATAGGACGTTTTCAAATTTTTGGTCCCGTCCCAGTCCCAGTACCGGATTGAATAAATTATTTTTTATTGTATAAACTCATAATTAATATCTCTACCAATTTTTTCTTGAAATTTTTCTAAACTACTTCTAATAATTGACTGCAAAGATTCATCTTCTAAATGAATGTAAAGTTCATTTTTTGCACGACTACAAGCTACATAAAACCAGCGTGTAAATTCATCTAAAGTTGTTTCATTAACTAATACGGGAGAAGTAAACATTTTATTCAAATTAACTCCTTCTCTTTTATCAAATTAGTTGAGATTTAAGCTTACAATTACTTTATCCCATTCTAATCCTTTAGATTAATGAACTGTCATATATACTATTCTCACAAAACCCTCATTAAATAAACAATATGACGTATTCCATTTTAGACACTTTATATTTTGTTTTAAATCTTCTTTGTCATATTCTGAAAAAATTTAAATTACTATATCATTGATTCCAAACAAATTTTTTAAAATAGTATTCTTCTTCTGAAAAATTAAACTATTAAATTTTTCAATAATTGTTTTGTCATCTTTATATTTCCTTATACTTGATTGAAAAATATTTTTGTCTGAACATCTAATAAAATTACAAAAGTTTACAATGTTTTCTGTTGTTCTACGATTACCTTCAATAGAGTACTCTTCTACTTCATTATTTATATTAAACTCTAAAAATTCAGAAATCTTAGCTCTTTGAAAACTATAAATAGATTGGGAAACATCTCCAACTATTATAATTTTTGTAGATTTACTTCCTGAAGTTTTATTATTTCTGTTTGTATAGGATTGGTATCTTGAAATTCGTATACAAAAATAAAAGGAAACTTAACTCGCAACATATATAAAGCTATTGGATTCGTTTGAATAATTCGATATCCGAAATACAAAATTTCACCATGCGTAAGCTTTCTCACATCATTTACAAATGTACACAATCTTTTTTATGATCTGATATCACGAAAACGCTCAGGAGACGCACGTCTTTTCACGCATCTTTTCCAACAAATCGCACAAAACAGGAAGGACAGATTAATTAAGTATTCTTTCAATTGATTCACTCCAGGCATCCAGATTATCCAAATAAGGCACATGACCCGCTTTTTCAATTATCACAAGCTCTTTCTCCGGTGCTTGGAGGCTGTCAAAATACTTCTCAGACATCGCAGCAGGCGTGATCCAGTCCTCTTCCCCCATCATAATTGTGACCGGGACCTCAAACTCAGCGCCTATCAAACTGTATTCTTGAACTTCTAAGAAAATGGCAGAAAAGAGCCGCTCATATTCCGCAACATCGCTGTTTTTAAAGAACCATTTCATGTCATCCAGATTCATTTGCGGAGAACTGAGCCCCAGCCACAAGGATTTACACAAAGGCATCGATGATTTGGAGTCCAGATATTTGTTAATCGTCAGCTTGCGCAGATCGGTGACAGATTGCAAGTGGAACTCCCCTCGATCTAGCTCTTGATACAGCTTTTTGTAAGCCGCTTCCATTTGTTTGGCTTCATCCTCCGCGCCTTGAGCCAAGGCGCGCTGAATCGCTTCTTCGGTAGCCATTTCTTCACCGAGCTTGGAATCCCAGACTTGCCCGATACCGATATAGCGATCCGTACGCTCCGGATGTTCTTGAGCATAACGACTACCTAATATGGTCCCCCATGAATGCGCCATGATGATAATTTTGTCTTGCTCATACGTGTCACACAGTCTCTCCACGATAATTTCCAAATCACGATAAATGAGATCATAAGAAACCGGAGGATTAGAGGAATTGGCGTAATAAGAACGCCCACATCCGCGCTGGTCCCAGTTGACAAAGGTGAATTCATCTTCCAGCTGCCTTTGGTAATAGGCGGAAATAAAAGCGTGAGGGCTGCCCGGCCCACCGTGCAGAAAGAGAATGAGCGGATTCTTTCTGTTTTCTCCACGAATCTGCAGATACTGCCTGGCTCCATTAATCTCCCAATATTCTTGGGCATCAACGCTTGCCTCGGCTCGCAGCGCTATACGACCAGCATTGACTCTGCGAACAAGTAAAACCAAAAGGCTCAATAGGAGCAGCACGGCAAGTAGACCAGTGAATATTCGCTTCAACCACTTCATAGATTAATCCTCGCTTTCTTAATCTTCAAAATAGATTTCCACCCAGTTTTACAGATGATTTTTATTCTGAATTGGGTGTTTTATTTTTAGTATACATTATAAATCGATGGAGAATATGGTGACTTTGCCGGAACTATTTGGAGCAAGGTTTATCCTATATCAAATACGGCGTTGCTCTTTTAAGTTTTCTTCAAACTCTCTTTTTATAATATATTTGGATAGGCTCATAAGCGCCACCTGCATTAAGTCATTTTCGCTAAGTTACTCATAGATGTCATCGGTAAAATCAGCATAGGGTAGCTTTCATTAATCTCAAAGGGTGTGTATTTGTTAATAAATTTAAACAAGAAATCTATAGCAAACTTCACATCCTCTTCATCATTTAATTTATCTTTATATATATACATTCGGTACACATTCTTACACCACTGTGGAAGCAAATCATTCTCAGAAACATAATTAAAATATTTTTTAACCGACAGCTCAAAATATCCACCCCTAAAATCGAATTTTTGACTCTGAAAACGGGCCGCTTATATCCGTCTTGCCCCTGAATATAATCTGTAGGCTGTTCGTTATAGCTTGTAATATTCTTTAAATATTTTATCAATGAGTTTTCCCCAACTTCAAACACCTCCTCATTACCAACTCTTATTGTTGGAGTTGGCGCAAGAAGCAAATAAGCGATGCGTCCATCAGTTCTTGAAAATTACGTTCGCTTTTTTCTGTTGCATATTTATCGAAAACTGATTGTTTATAAATAGACAAATGCACACAATCTATTTTTCAAATCATCTATCTCATTGATGTCTGTACTTTCATAATTATCTCGAATTCTCACAGAAAATAAAAAAAAACATATTTTGAGAAAAACTCTCGAAAGGACGATGTGTCGTCCTTTTTTAATGCCAAAAATTCACCAAGTATGTTATTTTTTGAGACATCATCTTTGGCATCTACAACCCGAAAACCTTATCCTAGTATGTATGTAGTTTTAATTAATCTGGATGAATTAAAATGCATGAGATAGCCTGGTAGAATATGTTTTATTTTTACATCATACCTTTGCTCTTGAATCAAATCACAAGAGTAATTTTCAAAGTGGAATCGGCTCTTATCCATAGATGCCTACCGACAATATTATTTCTTATTATTTTCTATAGCTAATTAAATTATATATCACTTATTAGCATATATCAAGCATTCCTTTTTTATTTAATAATGATTAATGTACATTTGTAAATGATGTGAGACCAAAAAAGCAAAAGAGAATCTCCTGTATACTACCCTATTGCTGGCGGGTTAACCCGCCAGCAATAGGGTTCGTTTTTCTATAGGCGTTAACCATCCCAAGATCTGCATAGGAAGCCGGTTTGATTTATACAAATAGCGCTTCATTTGTACAAGCAAATCCTCATAGCTGTAGAAAGACAAATGCGCGTAGAAGCGCTCATTGTCATTGCGGTGACTGCGTTCGACTTTACCATTGTGTCTCGGTGTTCTTGGACGAATAAGCTGGTGCGTAATCCCTTGTTTTTGGCAGTACAGATCGAATGGATGCGTTCGAAGGGTTTCCCGGAAATGGGTAAATTCAACGCCGTTATCCGTCTGTATGATTTTGGGTTGATAGCCAAAATGCTTGATGGCCCTTTTGATAAATTCCACACTGGAGTAGGAAGATTGTTCGCGAAAAGCGTAGATAAAACGCTCCCTGCTGGCCTCATCAATAACTGTGTACTGATAAAATTTGTCGGGCATTCTTCCCACGTAGCAGGATTTGGGAGCATATTTCACGTCTAACTGCCATTTTATGCCCAGCTTTTTCGGTGTATCGTAAGGTTTCGGCACATAGACCTTCTTCTTTGCCGGTTTTTCCTTGTAGAAACCTTGCTTTCGAAGAAAACGAAAAAGGGAGCATGGATGACGTTGCTAGCCACGCTGAAACTGGAGTTTCGCGTACAGTTCAATGAGGGAGGTGGTTGGATTTCGTCGGATGAAATTCTTTATCCAGGTTTTTTCCTGCTCTGTATGGGCATTCGGATGCGGGGTTTTTGGACGATGAGAGCGGTCTGTTAGCGAGTCCTTTGTTCCGTCAAAACGACGATTCCAGCGCATTAGAGAGGCTTTCGAGATCTTATAGCGGCGAACAACAAAACTTACAGAAAAACCCGAGCGATACGCTTTAACCGCATGAAATCTTGTTTCCAAAGTATGTGGCAGATATCGCTGTGTTTTTGTTATACTAGTTGACATAGAGAGAATCCTTTCTTTGTTTGGTTGACGCTTTCGTTGTACAGGATTTCTCTCTATATTTTTTTCTTCTTGGTCTCACATCAATTGTATCTCTACATCCTTTTTTATTTAATAATGATTAAATCTTCTATTTTTACACTATTTTATTCAACTTAATTAATGATCTAATTTATAACAACCTATGTAATTATATAAAATCAAGATTTTAAAATAAGTATATGTATACAAAAAGATCGCAGCCTAAAGACTACGGTCTAATTCTTTATCCAAATGTAATGTACATGGAACTATTATTCAATTTATTCTTTTTTGCAAATGTTCACATTTTAGTCCCAGTTACAGTGGACTGTCAAAACCTATTTGTACTATCCAAGCTTTATTTGAAACGAGTCTAGTTCGCCATTTTTACCACTTTCCTCTCGAAAACCCTACTGGTTTTCTCGCTTAGTTTTGTGCTAGCCCGTCTGGCTTTTGGAAGACCCACCACGCCAAGCCCTAACCCCATTCCTAAAAGGAATGGATGGTAGGCCTGGTGCAGAAATAGAGTGGTCTCGAAAATGACCGATGCATATGCATCGGTCACCCTTAAATGGTGGGACTAACGAAAACGCAGTTTCACCGCTCTCCGCGCTCTGCGCTATTTTTCGGGTAAAACTCCCACACAGGGGAGTTTTACTCCCATTCAATCGTCGCCGGTGGCTTCCCCGTAATGTCGTACACCACGCGATTGATATGTGCCACCTCGTTGACGATGCGATTCGAGGCGACTTCAAGCACCTCGTAGGGCAAGCGAACCCACTCCGCCGTCATAAAGTCATTCGTGCGGACCGCACGAAGGGCAAGCATGTAATCATAGGTGCGCGCATCGCCCATCACACCCACCGAACGAATGTCGGTAAGAACGGCAAAGTATTGGGCAATGTCACGATGAAAACCAGCTTTTTTGATTTCCTCGCGGAAAATGGCATCCGCCTCCTGCAAAATCTGCACCCGCTCCGGGGTAATGGGACCTAAGATGCGAACGGCAAGCCCGGGTCCGGGAAACGGCTGGCGCCACACGATGGACTCCGGCAATCCGAGTTCGGTGCCGGCTTCTCGCACCTCGTCTTTGAACAGTGCCCGCAGTGGCTCCAGGAGCTCTTTGAAATCCACATGCTCCGGAAGACCGCCGACATTGTGATGCGATTTAATGACGGCACCACCGATGCCGCTTTCGATCACATCGGGATAGATCGTGCCCTGCATGAGAAAATCAACGGCACCGATTTTTTTGGCTTCCTCTTCGAAGACGCGAATAAACTCTTCCCCGATAATTTTTCGCTTGCGTTCCGGATCGGTGACTCCGGCAAGCTTTCCAAGAAAGCGAGCCCGCGCATCCACGCGAATGAGATTCATCTCAAATTCTTTGCCAAAGACGCGTTCCACCTCGTCGCCCTCATCCTTGCGCATCAGACCGGTGTCCACAAAAATGCAGGTAAGATTTTTCCCCACCGCGCGGTGCACCAGCAGAGCTGCCACCGAGGAATCGACGCCGCCCGAAAATGCGGCAAGTACCTTTCCGTTCCCTACGCGCTCCCGAATCTCTTCGATCGTTTCCTGCACAAACGAAGACATCGTCCACTGTCCGCTGCAGCCACAGATGCGAATGAGGAAATCGCGCAACATCTCCGCGCCGTGTTCCGTGTGATTGACTTCCGGATGAAACTGCACGCCGTAAATTTTTCGTGCATCGTCGCCGAAAGCAGCCACCGGGCAGGAATCCGACGACCCGAGTACCCGAAAATCCTCGGGAAGCTCTGCAATTCGGTCGTTGTGGCTCATCCACACCACATCCGTTTCCGGAAAATCCGCATAGAGCGCAGATGTACGATCAAAATGCACTTCCGTACGACCATATTCCGCCTTATCCGCCTTCACCACTTTGCCGCCCAAAACATGGGCAAGCCACTGGGCACCGTAGCAGATGCCGTAAATGGGGATGCCCAGCGCTGTCAACCCCGCATCGGCCATCGGCGCATTCGCTTCGTACACCGAATATGGCCCGCCCGTCAAAATGATGCCCCGGTAATGGGACGCACGAATTTCTTCCAAGGGCGTAGAATAGGGCTTAATTTCACAGAAAATGTGTGCCTCTCGTACGCGACGGCCGATTAATTGCTTATACTGCCCGCCGAAATCGAGAATCAAAACCTTCTCTTCCTGTAATTTTTGTAAATTCAAAGTCATCTCCTCACCGTTGCTCCTGCATTTTTCAAACTATGTCTGATATCACGATCCTGAAAGAATCGCTCTGCGAATCACAAGGCAAGCTTCAAAATTTCTACGATACGGTCGGCATCCAGCGGTACATAATGTCCCACCGAGCCGTTTTCCGTCGCCCGCTCGCCCATCTCACGGAACCTTGATTCGTCAATTTTAAATTCTTTCAAGCGGGTGCGCAACCCCAGTTTTCTGTAAAACTGCTCCAAGGTATCAGCCAGCCGCAGCGCCGCGGTTTTTTCGTCAAAGGACCATGCATCAATGCCGAACACGCGATCTGCCAACTGCGCCAGTTTTTTCGGCTTGACTTCACTCATGTAGCGGCACCATGCGACGAAAACGACCGCCATGCCTTCGCCATGCGTCAAGTGGTAAATGCCGGAAAGTTCGTGTTCAATGCGATGCGAACCCCAACAAGCTTCACGCCCGGCATCCATCGAATTGTTGTGGGCAATTAACGCCAACCACTGCACTTCTCCGCGCGCATCCAAGTCCTTCGGGTTTTCCAACAAACGTCCGCTTTGCACCAATAGACTGCGCAACGCTCCTTCAATCTGACGATCCGTCACGTCCGCCGCGGGGTCATTCGAAAAATAACGTTCCATCAAATGGGAAGAGATGTCAGCCAATCCCGCTGCAGTTTGGAACCAAGGTAATGTTGAAGTATAGGCAGGATTGAGGAAAGCCGCCACCGGATAGATGAGATCCGATTCCATCCCGCGTTTGTACACGCCGTTGGAAAGAATCGCCGCATTGGAAGTTTCTGAGCCGCTTGCTGCAATGGTCGGAATGCACAGCACTGGAAGCGTCTTTTCCACCGGTGCGCCCTCAAAATACGACCACGGATCCGCCTCCGAACACGCCGCAACGGCAACCGATTTTGCCGTATCAATCACGCTGCCGCCGCCGGCAGCAATCAGTAAATCGACGCCTTCTTCCCGGCACATCTTTTGCAACGCGCGCACGGGCTCCACCTGCGGATTGGGCAAAACATCGCGTTCAATCAAAAGTGCGGCTCCGACCGATGCACAGGCCGCTTTTACATCCGCTTCAATGCCCAATTGTTCCGCGTACTCCATGGTGATCAACAAGACCTTTTTTGCTTTCTGCTTCAGGAGCTCTTCTTGTAGATTCTTTTCGATTTCCGGCCCGAAATAGACGCGCGTCGGGTTGTAATAATGAAAACTGCGCATGATTTCTTCCTTTCCAAAAGCAGGACGCCGTGAACGCCCTGCTATGCTTCCCTATTTTGTATCTGTTTTGTCGCAAAATCAGCTGCGATTCTCCAAATCGGACCACTCTTTGGCTTCCAAAACGGCATCTTCCGTAGGAATTTCCACGCCGGTCTCTTCTTCGCGTTTTTCGACATCCCCGTAGACATCCGTGCCAGAAACCATGCCCTTTTTGGCAACTTGGTTTTTTTGCTCGGATTCGCTGATAATGGCATCCACTTTTTTGTCCTGCTTATTCATATCCTCTCCTTCCTGACGCTCCATGTGCGCCGCAATCAATGCCACAGCGGTCGATGCCGCTGTTTCTGCCCGCAATATGCGCGGCCCCAACGTAACGGAGCGAAATCCCATCGCTTTTGCCTGCGCAATTTCCTCGACCGTAAAGCCGCCCTCCGGACCCACAAAGACGCTGACTGACCGCATCTGTTTCTCCAAAGGCAGCTCCTCTTGCAAAGCCTCAATCAAATGAGGCACCCCTGCCGCGCGCTCCGTACAAATAAAATTCACGGTGCAACGGGGATTGGTCAACTGCGTAAAATCGGCTGCAAAATCAAGTACGGGAACTTTGTGCCGTTCCGATTGCTCCGCCGCTTCTTCCAAAATCTTTTCATAGCGCGCACGACGCTTTTTCATCGCTTCCAACGACACCACACTGCGTGCCGTTGTCACACCGACCAACCGTTCCGCTCCCAATTCCGTACATTTTTGCAGCGCGTATTCCCATTTTTCCCGCTTAATCAAAGCCAGAAAAAGTGTAATTGGCGCCGGCGTTTCTCGGTTTTCTGCCAAAGATTCGCACACAAGAGCAAACAGTCGCTTTTCCTGCCAAAAAAGGGTGGCTCGAAAAACCTGCCCTTGCGCGTCCACCAGTCGAATTTCTGCGCCTTCCTTCTTGCGCAGGACATGACCCAAATGATGCGCGATTTCCTGCGACAATTCTACTTCTTGTCCGACGGTCAATACACGTTTCAGAAAATATTGTTGCATCAAAGACTCTCAACAAACGCTTTCAGCTTTTGAAAACTGGACTCCCGAATAGCATGTTCCATCTTGCAGGCATCTTCTTCTGCGATCGCTTCGCTCACTCCCGCCTTGACCAACAATTCCTTGAAAAGCTGATGCCGCTCATAGATCTCTTCTCCAATACGTTCGCCATCTTCTGTCAGAAGCAGCCCGCCATCTTCTTTCATCACAAGATACCCACCTTCCTCCAGCTTTTTTACTGCCTTGCTGACGGACGGTCGACTCAAATCGAGGTGATTGGCAATGTCAACAGACCGAACATGGCCCATTTCCTGCGTCAGAACGTGAATGGCTTCTAAATAATTCTCGGAAGAGTCTTTCACATTATGCATGCTTCCCCCCTTTCTTTCCTTTATTATACTCGAGCGATGGGAATTGTGCACGAAATCGGTACCGGCAATGTTCTGAAAATTGCACTAAAATTCTGTACAAAAAAAGAGGCCGTCTGGCCTCTTTCGTTTACTTATTGACAGCTTCTTTCAGGCTTTTTCCTGCCTTGAAAACCGGCGCAGTGGATGCGGGAATCTGAATGCTCTGTTCCGGATTTCTCGGATTTCTTCCCTCACGTGCCTTGCGCTCACGTGTCTCAAAGGTACCAAAGCCAACCAACTGTACCTTGTCGCCATTTACCAATGCTTCTTCTACGGAACCCACGAAAGACTCCAGTGCACGCGTTGCGTCCGCTTTGCTCAGACCGCTCTTCTCGGCCATTTTTGCAATCAATTCGGATTTATTCATTGTTTCCTCCTAAAGATGAGATTCCAGCTGAAAACTGTACCCCCATTATACCAAAAGGCTTTCCATTTACAAGCATATTCCCCGATTTTTCAGGGTTCCTCCGACTTTTTTACGGATTCTCCGCGAAATGAAAGATTTTCCGGAAAAAGTTGCAGCTGTGCCTCACGCGCTTTTCGGTCTATTTCTTTCTTATAGGCATTCGTAAGGTACTGTTCGCGAATGCGCTCCTGCAGCACGGAAAAATCTGCCTCCTGCTTTTCCAATACAACGACGTGAAACAGATCTCCTGCGGCATAGATTTCCACACTGCCCGATTCCTGTGTCAGCAAATCGGCATCGAAAACCGCTTCGTCCTCCTTGCCCACCTCATCGTACCGTTTCACATAGGTCGAGTCGAAAACATCCGTATTATAGACATTTTCCAATTCTTTTTTCGCTTCTTCGGACTCTTCCAGCCGGCGTTTGATTTCTTTTGCCTCATCGCGTGTGGGAACGACATATTCCGTAAAAGAAATCAGAACACAGACATCACGATGCGCCGAAAAAAACTGCTGCAGAGTTTCCTTTGCCGTCGCCTGCGCCGCATCAAAACGCCGCCGATGCTCCCGAGCGCGGGCCTCACATGCAAGCAAGGCACGAAAGGACGATTCGTCCAAGCCGTATCCCTTCAACTGTGCCAAAAGGCCTTCCCGCCCGCCCAACTTTTCTTCATAGGAATTCCACATAGCCACCACATCCGAAGTTGGGTCATAGTCCGCTGTATCTTCCGCAATGAGCGCGTCATACGCAAGCAACTCCAACACTTTTTGCTTGCGCGCTTCTTCTCCCTCGGCATCCTGCGTCGGAAAAGCAAAGCGGTAGAAACGATCCGCTTCTTCCACATCCGACTGCGTAATCGTCCTGTCGCCGACTTTGGCCACCATAGTACTTGAAACGCCGCAAGCTGTACATAAGCCGAGTGTAACCATCAAGCAAATTGCCATCCAAATTTGTTTTTTCCGGAGTAGTTTTGTAGTAAGCCGTAATCCACTTCTTTCTTTTTGCACCGGCAACCCCTTTCCGATCCTTTTTTCTTTCTTCAATGGTATTATAAACACTTTCAAAAAGCACGCCAACAGGCGAAAGGCGATGCCGTACTCCGTTTGAACGATATGATATCGAATTTGACAACGGAACGTCCGGTTGTGTAGCTGTAAATTTTTATAACCGGGCAAAGAAAAAAGACCTTTCCGAAGAAAGGCCTTGATCTATTAAGTGACTAAAGTTTCACCACATTCGTTGCCTGCGGACCCTTTTCGCCGTCAGCAATGTCGAATTCAACTTCCTGTCCCTCGTCGAGTGTGCGGAATTCTCCCGTATCGGGCAGCGCACTGTAGTGTACAAACACATCCGTGCCTTCCTCTGTCGAAATAAAGCCGTAACCCTTAGTAGCATTGAACCATTTCACTGTGCCTTTAACCATGAATTGCATTTCCTCCAAAATTTCGCTCGTAATCGAAATTGATTACAGTAGAGAAGATATCATGAAGCATCAAGAAAGTCAATGCGCGTTTTCCGCTTTCGCACGCAAATCGGCAATGGCCGCGCACAGTTCCTCTTCCATGTGTTCGGAAGCTGCCAATTTCGAACGTTCTTTTTCAACGACGGCGACCGGTGCCCGATCGGTAAAGTTGACATTGGACAGAAGCCCCTTAGCACGCTGGATTTCCGCTCGACAATGCGCAATTTCCTTTTCCAAGCGGGCAATTTCCTCGTCATAATCGATTAAGCCCGCCAGAGGCATGTAAATCTTTACCTGTTCGCGTACGAGGCATACAGCGTCTTCCATCAAAGGATCTTCCGAACAAACTTCCACGGCAGCGGCATCGGCCAGGCGCTCAAATTTTTCGGCATTTTCCGCCAACAAAGCTGCGACGTCTTCGTCCGCCGTGTAGAGAACAAGCTGACTCTTCTTGCCGGGGCGAATATCACGCTGCGCGCGCTCATTGCGCACAGCGGTAATCGCATCGATGACGATCTCAACACCCCGCTCCTCGCGCGGAAAGAGTTTTGCAGGATCGGTTTGCGGATAAACTGCCGCAATGACGTGCCCCTCCGTGCCCGGCAAATAGCCCCATATTTCTTCCGTAATAAACGGAAGGAAGGGATGCAGCAAGCGAATCAACTCATTCAGCACCGTGAGCAACATCGCCCGGCAAAGTTTCTTCTCGTTTTCATCTTCACCGTACAGGCGCGGTTTCGTAAATTCGATGTACCAATCGCAGAAACGGAACCAGGTGAATTCATACAGCGCGGCAGCGGCAAGTCCCACTTCGTACTTTTCTAAGTTGCGGGCAACCTGCTCTTTCACGCGCTCCAAAGCAGAAAAAATCCAACGATCTTCCAAGCGTGTCGGCTCGGGTGCTGCAAAGTCCGTTTCTTCGTCCACATTCATCAGGACAAATCGTGTCGCATTCCACAGCTTGTTCGCAAAATTGCGGTTGGCCTGCACCCGTTGATCGTAAAAACGCGAATCATTGCCGGGGGATGTCCCCGTATAGAGAGTAAAGCGCAGCGCATCCGCCCCGTATTTTTCAATGACCTCCAGCGGATCGATGCCGTTTCCGAGCGACTTGCTGAACTTGCGTCCCTGCTCATCGCGAATCAATCCGGTAAAGTAGACGTGATGGAACGGCACCTCCCCGGTTTGATGCAGCGCACTGAATACCATGCGAATAATCCAAAAGAAAAGAATGTCATACCCCGTGACGATGAGGTCCGTGGGATAGAATTTTTTGTAGTCATCGGTTTCTTCGGGCCATCCCAAAGTCGCAAAGGGCCAAAGTGCGGAAGAGAACCACGTGTCCAGGCAATCCGGATCTTGATGGATGTGTTTGGAGCCGCACTTCGGACAGGTCGACGGTTCACCCTCCTCGCAGACAATTTCCGCACCGCAATCGTCGCAATACCACACGGGAATGCGGTGCCCCCACCAGAGTTGGCGGGAAATGCACCAATCGTGAATCTCATCGAGCCAATGATCATAATGTTTTTTGAAATGCTCCGGAATGAGCGTGAGCTTTCCCGACTCAACCGCCTCGCGTGCCGGTTTTGCGAGCGCCTCCATGGCGACAAACCATTGTTTGGAGAGCAGCGGTTCAATTACGGTTTTGCAGCGTTCACAATGCCCCACGGCATGTTCGTGTTCTTCCACGCGCAACAGGAAGCCTTGGGCATCTAGGTCCGCAAGGATTTTTTTACGGGCTTCGTACCGATCCATGCCGGAATAAGCATAGCCCTCTTTGATTCGTCCTTGTTCATCAATCACGACGCACTGTCCAAGATCGTGGCGCGCACCGACTTCAAAGTCATTCGGATCATGACTCGGCGTAATCTTGACACAACCGCTGCCGAACGACGGATCCACATAAGCATCGGCAATGACCGGAATTTCCCGATTGACCAGCGGCAGTCGGATTTTCTTTCCGACCAAGTCGGTATACCGCGCATCGTCCGGATGAACGGCTACGGCAAGGTCTCCCAACATCGTTTCTGGGCGCGTCGTCGCAATGACAACATCTTCTTTTGTCCCGATGACGGGATAGCGAATGTACCAAAGATGGCCCTTTTCGTCTTCATGTTCAACTTCGGCATCGGAAATCGCCGTGACGCAGTGCGGACACCAGTTGACAATGCGATCCCCCCGGTAAATGAGTCCTTCGTCATACAGGCTGCGAAAGACGCGCCGCACAGCTCTGCTCATGCCCTCATCCATCGTAAAACGCTCGCGGCTCCAATCGCAGGATACGCCCAGGCGACGCAGTTGGTGCTTGATATTACCACCGTATTCCCGCGTCCACGCCCACGCTTCTTCCAAAAATGCTTCGCGTCCGATGCCGTCCTTCGTTTTTCCTTCACTTTTAATTTTTTCGACAACCTTCGCCTCCGTTGAAATGGCGGCGTGATCCGTCCCCGGAAGCCACAAAACTTCGTACCCGTTCATCCGTTTCCAGCGCACCAACAGGTCCTGAATGGCATTGTTTAACGCATGACCCAAATGAAGATTTCCCGTCACATTTGGCGGCGGCATGACAATGGTATACGGCTCTTTGCCGCTCTTCGCATCCGCTACAAAATCTCCGGATTCTTCCCAGGAACGATAAATACGATCCTCAAATAGTTTTGGATCGTAGGTCTTTTCTAAATTTTTCAAGGGCGCCTCCCGTTCTTTGCATTTCTTCGTTTCTCGATCATATCACGAATCCGATGGTTCTGCCACCTTTCGGGATGTGGAGGAGTATGATATACTACAAAAATAGAATGATTCCAAAAGGAGGCGCTTCCGTGCAAGCGACAACCCGACAATTTTTACGCGATCACCATATTACGCCGACGGCGACGCGCGCCCAAATTTGGGAATTTGTAAAGGAGAATCCCCATCACCCGACGGTGGACGATATTTATCGCGCCCTGCACGAGCAGGATGTCTCCATTTCCCGCGCCACCATCTACAATACGGTACGCACCTTTGTCGAACACGGCATTCTCACTTCCCTGCGCGGCGCAGAGGACATTGTTCGCTACGACCCCCTTCTGGAGCCGCACGCTCACTTTCTCTGTGAGATGTGCCATAATATCGAGGATATTCCGTTTCCATATGATTTACATCAATTGCACGGCTTGGAACATACACCGATTCACAGTGCTGAAATTGTTATTCGCGGCGTTTGTGCGGAGTGCGAAAAAAATTCGAAACATCGATGAAACACGCCGCTTCGAATTAAATGCCTGCCCTACCCACCGTTCCCGGGCATTCCTCCTATAGGTTTTAACTGTCCCTTGCTCTTCCTGCATCTTTACTTTCCGCTATCTTGATCTTTACTTTTCAGCTTGCTTTTATATAATTAAGTAAAGAAAAGGGGCGATTATGTATAACTACAATGGGCTTTTGCAATTATTACAACAGAATCATTTGAACAAATCTGACTTAACAAAGGCACTTCATATTTCTTCACGAACCATTGCAAAAATTTCAAAGGGAGAAAAAATTTCTTCCTCTGTGATCCACAAGTTATGCGAGTTCTTTTCTTGCTCCGTAGACGATATTTATGTAGTAATCTCGGATAATCCCATTCTCCAACGCTTAAGAGAAGAGAAAAATCATAAGATCTCCGGCGGATTCTACCACGAGCTTCAAATACGCATGACTTATAATTCGAACCACATAGAAGGCAGTTCATTAAGCGAAGAACAAACGAGGCGCATCTTTGAAACGAATACGCTTGTCAGTAATAATAGCCTTTCCGTAGATGATATCATTGAAACGGTCAATCACTTCCGTGCCATGGATTACTGCATTGATATTGCTGAAGAGCCTTTGACTGAAGAAATCATCAAACGCCTTCACTACATATTAAAAAGTGGAACGAAAGATGAAACGCTTTCTTGGTTTAACGTTGGAGATTATAAAACTCGTCCAAATACAGTAGGCGGTATCGAAACGTCCGCTCCTAAAAATGTAGCTGCAGATATAAAAAATCTACTTGCTTCTTATAATAAAAAAAAGAAGATTTCATTTGAAGATATTGTAGAATTTCACTTCAAATTTGAACGTATCCATCCATTCCAAGATGGAAACGGTCGCGTTGGCAGGCTTATTGCATTGAAAGAATGCCTTCATCACAAATTAATTCCATTTATCATTGAAGATCGGAAGAAATACTTCTATTACCGTGGTTTGAAAGAATTCTTGAATGAACCCGGATATCTGATCGATACTTGTTATGACGGACAAGATACAATCAAGCATATGCTTCAGTATTTTGAGATTGAGTAAGGTCTTGATATTTGATATCGAGTTCTCAGAATTCGCGCCCATCAATACGCAAAACTCGCAATCACAGAAGCCACAATTCCGATGACCATAGCGCCAGCCAGAACAAGTGCGCCGATGCGAATCCAGAAATTCCTGTTTTTCGCCGCATTTTTTCCGCCGCCGTTTCTTTTTTCCTTTTTCATAGTTCCCTTCCTTTTTATACCACCTTATGCTTACCATTTGTCTGTCAAAAATGGCATACTTCAGTTTCTTTCTTTGAATTATACCACACCGCCGTTCCCGTTTTATCGGCCTTTGTGTTACAATAAATCCAGATTTTCAGTGCAACCGGAGGGGTTATGAAGCATCCCATTTTATACGCCATTTCGGATGGAGACGGACAAGGTGTTGAATTGCTCGTTAAGCAAGCGATTGCAAACACCAGCTGCGCCTTTGACGTGCGGACGTTTCATAATGTGGATAACCAATTGGATCTGGAGCGCATTTTGCTACGATCTGTCAATGCGAAGGAAGAGCCGTTGGTGTTTTTCGCCATGCAGCGGGAAGACCTCATTGCCTATCTGAGCAACTTCTGTGATTTTCACGGGCTTCTCACCTGCGATGTCTTGGGGTCGCTCGCCCACCGCATCCGCACCTATATGCGCAATTGTGAAAAAGCATGTGAAAAACAGAATCCACTTTCCCCGCAAGAAACTTCTGCGCCCGTACGGCGCGTGGATGCGCTGGATTTTGCCCTGCAGTATGATGACGGAAAAGATCCGCATGGCCTTGCCTTGGCTGATGTTTGTTTGATCGGCGTTTCCCGCACCTCGAAGACGCCGCTTTCCATCTACTTAGCGAACAAGCATCTACGCGTCATCAACGTTCCCTTGGTGCCGGAAAGCGAACCGCCACAGAAATTATTCGAAATTTCTCCATCCAAGGTATTCGGGCTGACTGCAAGTGCGCAAAGTCTCGCCGCTATTCGTCGCGAGCGTCTCAAGTCGTTGGGTTTACCCAACACGGCGCCCTACGCCACCCAATCGCGCATTCTCCGTGAATTGGGCTATGCACAGGAAATCATGAAAAAAATCGGCTGTGCGATTATCGATGTCACATCGCGCTCGATTGAGGAAACCGCAGAAATTATTCTGCGGGATTTGGCGCAAAGAAAATAGCGCGGAAGCGCAGCCCTGTCAACTCAGAAAGGAGTCACAGATGGAAAAAAAATTCGTCTACAACTTTGACGAAGGCAACAAGGACCAACGCCTGCTCTTGGGCGGAAAAGGCGCGAACTTAGCGGAGATGACTTCGCTCGGTATTCGCGTTCCCTACGGATTCATTGTTACCACGGAAGCATGTGCCGAATTCCAGAAAAAGCAGGAATTATGGCCGGAATTGAAGGAAGAAATCCTGACACATTTGCACACGGTGGAAGAGAAAAATGGAAAGAAATTTGGCGATGAGAGTGATCCGCTCCTCTTCTCCGTTCGTTCGGGCGCACCGATCTCCATGCCGGGCATGATGGATACCATCCTTAACCTCGGATTGAATGATCGCTCAGTCGTTGCCGTTGCAGAAAACTCCGGAAACCCGCGCTGGGCCTATGATTCATATCGTCGCTTTATTCAGATGTTCTCCGACGTCGCCATGGGACTTCCGAAAGCACGCTTCGAACAGATTCTGGAAAAAGAAAAAGAAGATGCCGGCGTCGAATTGGATATGGAGCTGACTGCGGAGCATCTGCAAAACATTGTGAAAAATTACAAAGCGCTGTACTTGGAACTGCAGGGCGAAGAGTTTCCGCAAGACCCCATGGCGCAATTGGAATCGGCGATCGAAGCCGTCTTTAAGTCTTGGAATAACGACCGCGCCATCCTCTATCGGAAGATGAATGACATTCCCGATTCCCTAGGAACGGCGGTCAACGTCCAAACGATGGTCTTTGGAAACATGGGCGAAACGTCCGGCACGGGCGTCGCGTTCTCAAGAAACCCGGCAACGGGCGAAAATGTGATCTTCGGCGAATATCTGATGAATGCGCAGGGCGAAGATGTCGTCGCCGGCATTCGCACCCCGGAGCCGATTGCCCACTTGGAAAATACAAATCCCGAGGCGTATAACGAGTTCGTACAAACCGCAAAGACATTGGAAGAGCACTATGCGGATATGCAGGATATGGAATTCACCATCCAAAACGGACAACTCTTCCTCCTACAAACGCGAAACGGCAAGCGCACGGCAGATGCTGCCGTTAAAATTGCCGTTGATCTGGTAAAAGAAGGCAAAATCAGTAAAGAAGAGGCGCTTTTGCGCGTCGACCCACACGCGTTGGAACAATTGTTGCATCCCACTTTTTCGGAAAAAGCGCTGAAAAAAGCCCGCCCGATCGCGAAAGGGCTTGCCGCTTCGCCGGGCGCTGCTACCGGTAAAATCTGTTTTGAAGCCGGCGAAGCAAAGCGCCGCAATGAAGCGGGAGAAACGGTATTGTTGGTCCGCACGGAAACCTCCCCGGAAGATCTGCAGGGTATGGCTTCGGCAAGCGGAATCCTCACTTCGCGCGGCGGCATGACATCGCACGCAGCGGTGGTTGCACGCGGCATGGGCAAGTGCTGTGTTTCCGGCGCCCATGAGGTCAAAATTGACGAAATCAACCGCATTGTCACGATTGGAACGCTGTCGCTCGGGGATCAGGACATCCTCTCGATCGACGGAACGACGGGGAATGTCTATGCCGGCGAGTTGGAGACCCAGTCTCCGAAAATGACCGGTGATTTCGGCACCTTCATGAGTTGGGCGGATGAAATTCGGACCACCAAAGTGCGCACAAACGCCGACACTCCGGCGGACGCCCAACAGGCCGTTGATTTCGGAGCGGAAGGTATCGGTCTGTGCCGCACGGAGCATATGTTCTTCGGCGGCGACCGCATTCACGCCATCCGCGAAATGATCGTGTCGTCCGATGTCACACAGCGCGAAGAAGCCTTGGCAAAAATTGAGCCGATGCAGGAAGATGACTTTTACGAGATCTTCAAAATCATGCAGGATCGCCCGGTAACGATTCGCCTTTTGGATCCGCCGCTGCACGAATTTGTGCCGCACACAGAGAGCGAAATTCAACTCCTGGCGGATGATATGCACATTACGGCCGCGCAGGTGCGTACCGCGATCGAAAACCTTCGCGAAGTCAACCCGATGCTGGGGCATCGCGGACTGCGTCTAGCGGTCACGTATCCGGAAATCTACCGCATGCAGGCGCGTGCCATTATTCAGGCGGCGATTCGTGCCATGCGCGACGGCGTGAAACGCTTTGTGCCGGAAATCATGATTCCGCTCTGCGGCGACCGCAAAGAATTGGCGTATGTCGATCAGAACGTGCGCGAAGAAATTGAGAAGGTCTTTGAGGAACAAAATGAACGCATCGAGTACGAACTCGGCACGATGATTGAAACACCGCGTGCGGCGCTCATGGCCGATGAGATTGCGGAAGAAGCGCAATTCTTCTCCTTCGGCACCAACGATTTGACGCAGATGACCTTCGGTTTCTCCCGCGATGATGCCGGTAAGTTCCTGACGCAATATATCGATAAAAATATCTTTGAAAAAGATCCGTTCATCACAATCGACCAGAAGGGCGTCGGTCAACTGGTCGAGCGCGCAGTGAAACTGGGCCATGAAACGCGTCCCGAAATTCATTGCGGCGTCTGCGGTGAACACGGCGGCGATCCCGCGTCGGTGAAGTTCTTCGTTCGCGCCGGTCTGGACTATGTCTCCTGTTCCCCATTCCGCGTGCCCATCGCACGTTTGGCGGCGGCGCAAGCAGCGATTGAACAAAAGTAGACAATCGCCCGTCAGCGGAAAACGGAATAACCATATCGTATACGGTGAGGATGTTCGACATCCTCACCGTATTTATCTCCATCGGCGTTCCTTTTTCACGATAGTAGCGCCTACACAAGTTGTTTCACACGCAGGACGGGTATCTATTTATTTTTTTTCATGCGCAATGCTCTATTTTTTTAGTAGCGTCTCAATATCAGAAATCCATTCCCAAATCGATTGGCTATACTCAGCAAACTTTCGTTCATCTTTTTCAAACCCCCGCAATAGCTGTAATTGATGTTCCCAGTAAGAAAGCAGCTTTTCAAAGAGTTTTGGAGATATATTTTTTACTCCCATTCCGCTTTCCATTTCTTTCTGCATCCTATCGAACTCTTTCTTGACTGTTTCCGCCGGAACACCCATATGCTTTTTGAAGTCTCGCAACACCCATTGGCGCTCAAAAATATTTCGGCTTCGCCAACCGTCGTATTGAACGAAAAAAGTGTTCTTTATTTTTTTGAACAGCTCCATCGAGGACAATTCTCTATCTTCTTTATCGTACGATGATGAAATAAGTCTAGGGGAACTATGGAATTCATTTATTGCCTGTATAGATGATATTTCTTGTCCATGGTATTCGCTTGCTTTTAAGACAGAAACCGCAAAACCAATTCCAGCGTCATGAGCATCGATCATGTGCGCTTCATTTTGATGGTAAAATTCATCTGTGGTTAACCCCATCGCTTTTGCTACTGTTTCAATACTTCTTGCGGCTGTTTCCGTTTTTACTAACCCTGGCGCGATGGTATATGTGTAAATGCGAGTTCCTTCTAATTCCATAGACAGCGCACTGCAAAATTCAACCTGTGCTGTTTTATATATCTCATAAGCACCTAAATAGGGGGCTGCACCTGACGAAGAAACAAAAACGATGCAACCGCTGTCTCTTTTTCTCATTTTCTTCAAAAAAAATGTCGTTAGTATAATGGGCGCTTTCAAATTCACCGAATAACTCCGGTCCCACTCTTCTAAACTCACCTCACCGATTTCGCCAATGATAACAATAGCAGCATTGTTAAACAGAATATCCGGGCAGCCATATTTTGAAAGGATATCTTCGCACAATTGCTCGGTAGCGGTTTCATTGGCTAAGTCTATAGGAAAAAAGTCAGCAGCATTGTCGTACTGTCTATTGATATAAGTGGCCGCTTTTTCTCCTTTTTCTTGATCCACTTCTGCAAGTAGAACTTTTGCACCCATTTCAGCAAATGCTTTTGCGGCCTCAAAGCCAATACCACCGCCCGCACCGGTTAATAATACAGTTTTCCCCTCCAACATAGTATGGTTTAATACAATCATGCCTACCTCCTAACCATGTAAGAAGATATTTTTCCCAAAAACATAACGAGCTGCTGTTTTTCATTTTCATCAAGACCACGAATAATCCTGTTTCCGATGTCTGTTTGATATGAAATATAGGAATTCAAAAATGTCTTTCCCCTTGAATCCAGGGTTAGACAATAGGAACGCTTATCCTTACTGCTAATCGTACGGTGAATATAACCTTGTTTTTCAAGCCGGTTAATGATGCTTGTTAAAGTGCTTTTTGAAATATGCAACCTATTTGCATAATCGCGCAAAAGTAATTCATTGTTTGTCCCGGTCATAAGTATGATCTGAATCTCAATCGGAGACCGATTCATTAATTCAGAATATCGCACCACATCCTCTTCGTTTGAGCTATTCATTAGAACTTCGTGCCATATTTGAGCTACATATAATCCTGTATTTTTCATATTTTACCTCTTTTATATTGTACCTCTTCTCGTAATGTTCGATTTTCGTACTATATTGTATATCGTCTCTTTTCGAATGTTAAGTAAAAATTCATAGAAGTATCCCATAACTATAGAGATCGACGGCGATATTGTGATGGATCTGCTGAATACCGATGAAGACGACGTGAACATACTGATGCCGCGTCCTATCTCAAAAAAGTCAATGGGATCCTAAAAGTGAAAGGAAGTAAGTAAAATCGTAGCACTTGAAAAGCCCCGCCACGGCGAGGCTTTTTCGATGTAATTTATTTCTATGCATGATGGTTGAGAGATTCTTGTAACCGCTATTGCAGAAAACCGATTTTTCGATAAACTTTCGAAACCGTCTTTCTCGCGACGCGCGATGCCACCTGACGTCCTTCATCCAAAATACGGGAAAGTTCCTCCGGTTTCTCCAACACCTCATAGAATCGCCGGCGAATCGGATCCATACATGCCACGATGACTTCCGCCAATGCCGTCTTAAACTCTGCGTAGGTTTTCCCTTTCCAACGCTGTGCAATCGCACGCGGATCCTCTTCTGTGTAGGCGCTGTAAATATTCAAAAGGTTCTGCAAACCGGGCTGTTCGTCCGAATAGGAGATATTCGCTTTCGAATCCGTGACGGCACGTGCAATCTTTCGACGAATCAATTCCGGTTCATCTTTAATCAGAATAAAGGCATTCGGATCTTCATCCGATTTGCTCATTTTTATGCTCGGGTCTTTCAGACTCATGATGCGCGCCGTTTCCTTCACCGTATACGGTTCAGGCAGCACAAAGGTCGGCGAATAGCGATTATTGAAACGCTCCGCCAAATCGCGCGCCAATTCCAAGTGTTGTTTCTGATCGACGCCGACCGGTACATAATTGGCCTGATAAATGAGGATATCTGCTGCCATCAACACCGGGTATGTGAAAAGCGCCGCATTCAGATTGTCCGCGTGCTTGGCCGCCTTTTCTTTATACTGGGTCATGCGGGAAAGCTGCCCGATATAGCTGATGGAATTCAGCGCCCAGTACAACTGGGTGTGCTCCGGCACCTGAGACTGCACAAACATCGTCACCTTCCGGGGATCAATGCCGCAAGCAATATAGTAAGCGATGATTTCACGAGTTCGGCGCCGCAAATCCGCCGGATTTTGTGTCAATGTAATCGCGTGCAGATCCGCCGGACCAAAAAAGCATTCATAATCGTCCTGCATCCGTACAAAATTCTGAATTGCACCCAGATAATTGCCGATGGTAAGATCTCCGGACGGCTGTACCAGACTCAAAACGACTTTGCGCTTCGCTTCCTTTTTCTGATTTTCCATTGCATCCTCCTGTTCTTTGGAACAGTATATCGTTTCTCCCTTACCCCCGCAAGAAAAAGCCCCGCCGAAGCGGGGCGTGGAGTGATGACTCCTTATTTTTTCTTTTTGCGATGCCGACGATGGCGGAAGAAAAATCCTCGTTCTTCGTCCGCTTCTTCCGGCGACTCATTCGCGCCGGATTCTTCGATGACCGATTCCTCGTTATGCGGTTTTTCGATTGCCGGCTCTTCGATGGCGGGATCCGCAATAACTGCTTTTCCCTCCACCGGCTTCTCCAATTCAGCGGACGGTTCTTCCGACTCCGAATCCTTACTTGCTTTTGGACTTGTCACTTTTGGAAGACTCCCGTGCGGGTGCCTCGCTTTCCGGCTCCTCTTTTTGGAAGCCTTTCATGGAGGCGACGATTGCATCGGCAAGTGCATCCATATCACTTGTGTTCGCCTCATTCAACGCGGAGTTGACCGTCACGCGCTCATTCAGCACATCGACCAATTTCAGATGCTCATCGATGTATTCCTCCATCAGGTCACCGACCGTGCAGGCCCATGTGCCGTTTTCAATGATGCCGACGGTGCGGTTTTGGACATTCAGCGCGAACATATCGTAGAGGAAGTCGTGCATGGGCGGATAAATGCGCAGATTGTACGTCGGAGATGCCAGCACCAAGTGCGAGTATTTGAAGGTATCCGCAATGAGATACGAAACATCGGTGCTCGATACGTCGTGAATGACGACATCTGTCATGCCGCGCTCGCAGAGTTTGATTGCCAAAGTCTGGGCTGTATATTCCGTGTTTCCGTACATCGATCCGAAGACGATGTTCACGCCCTCTTTTTCCGGCGTATAGCTCGACCATTTGTCGTATTTGTCGAGGATATAACCGAAGTTATTGCGCCAGACCAAACCGTGCAGCGGGCAAATAAATTTCACCTGCGGCAGCAGCGGACCGGCCTTTTTCAGCAATTCCTGTACAAAGGGACCGTATTTGCCGACGATGTTGCAGTAATAGCGCCGCGCTTCGTCCAGCCAATCGCGATCGTAATCCACTTCATCATTGAACAGACGTCCGTCCAGCGTTCCGAAGGAACCGAAGCCATCCGCGGAAAAGAGTACGCCATTGGTCACATCCAAGCTGACCAGCACTTCCGGCCAGTGAACCATGGGAGCTTCAAGAAATGCCAAAGTGTGTTTGCCGAAGGTCATCGTGTCGCCCTCTTTGACCGTAATCAGGCGATCCTCATGCAGCCGATGACCGAATTGGTGCATCATATCAAAGCCCTGCGCGCTGCTGATGACTTTCACATCTGGATAACGCAGTACCATCTCTTCAATCGCGGAGCAGTGATCCGGCTCCATATGGTGAATCACGAGGTAATCCAACGGACGTCCATTCAAAAGTGCTTCGACGTGATCGATGTACTGCCGGGTCATGGACCAGTCGATGGAGTCGAACAGCACCGTCTTCTCATCCAAAAGCAGGTACGAATTGTAGGATACGCCGCGCGGAATCGGGAAAATATTCTCGAACAGCGCGAGACGATAGTCGTTACATCCGACCCAGTATAAATCATCCGTTACTTTACGGGTGGCAAAGTGAAAATTCATAATCTCCTCCTACCTTTCCTACTTGCGATCTTCCGGGAAGTTTTCTTCAATAAAGAATTGTTTTTCCTTCGAGCACTCCGGGCATACCCAGCCGTCCGGCAACTGTTCAAACAGCGTACCCGGCAGAATCTCGCCCTCCGGATCTCCCTCATCCGGTTTGTACTCATATCCGCAGCCCGTGCAGATGTATACGCCGTAATTCGGGGCCAACTTGCGCGGTTTGGAGCGACGCACCTTCTTCATCGGCGGCGCCGGCTGCTTTTCTTCCGTTCCGAAAGCTTGCGTCAAAAGCGGCATAATTTCTTCCACATCCCCTACGATGCCGTAGTCGGCATTGCGGAAAATCGGTGCATTCGGATTCTTATTGATGGCGACAATCGTCGCGGCATTCTTAATGCCCTTCAGATGCTGTACCGCGCCGGAAATTCCACAGGCAATGTAAAGATTGCCGTTAAATTTCTGACCGGACATCCCGACGTAGTGATCGAGAGGCAGGTAATGCAGCGATTCTGCTACCGGACGGGAACAACCCAAAACACCGCCGGCGGCGTGCGCCAAGTCGCGACCTAATTGGACATTTTCTTCCGCCCCGATGCCCTTACCGATGCTCACGACGCGCTCCGCATCGGAAATCGCCGTATTCGGATCGATGCCGATAGAGAAATCGTAGCCGTCTTTTTTCAGATGTGCGACCAGCTCGTCCACTTCTTCCTGCGGCGTGTCTTTCTTAATCATCACGCGCTTGCGTTCCCCGGTGATCGGTCCCTTTTTCGAAACCACGGCGCTGACCCCTCTGCCGCGCTTCGGAATACGCCCGACGATGTGCGAAGCGATAACCACGCGCTGAATTTCATTCGTGCCTTCATAAATGGTCGTAATCTTCGCATCGCGGTAATGACGTTCGACCGCAAGTCCCTTGATAAAGCCGTTGCCGCCGTGAATCTGTAACGCATCATTGCAAACTTCCAGTGCAATATCCGAAGCATACATCTTCGCCATGGCGGCTTCCATACTGTAGCGTTCATGCGCCTGCTTCATCTCCGCCGCGCTGTACACCATGAAGCGCGCCGCACGGATCTTCGTCGCCATATCCGCCAATTTGAATGAAATGCTCTGCAACTGCGCGATCGGCCGTCCGAACTGAATGCGCTCTTTCGCATATTGCAGCGCCTCTTCATAGGCCCCTTGTGCGATGCCGAGCGCCTGCGCCGCAATGCCGATGCGCCCGCCGTCCAATGTCGCCATAGCGATGCGGAAGCCCTGTCCTTCCTGTCCCAATAGGTTTTCCTTCGGCACTTTGACATTGTTGAAAATCAATTCCGCCGTCTTGGAGGAACGAATGCCTAATTTGTCATACGGATCGCCGAAACTGAAGCCTTCCCAGCCCTTTTCCACGATAAAGGCGCTGATGCCCTTCGTACCGATGCCCGGCGTTGTTACTGCAAAGACCACATAGGTATCCGCAACCGGCGCATTCGTAATAAAGATTTTTCCGCCGTTGAGGATGTAGTAGTCGCCGTCCAATTCCGCCGTCGTTTCCGTTCCGCCTGCATCACTGCCGGCATTTTCTTCGGTCAGACCGAATGCACCGATTTTTTCACCCTTTGCCAACGGCACAAGATATTTTTTCTTCTGTTCTTCCGTGCCATAGGCGGCAATCGGATACGATCCCAACGAAGTATGCGCCGACAAAATAACGCCGGTGCCGCCATCCACACGGGAAAGTTCTTCCACGGCAATGGCATAGCTAATGACATCCAGTCCGGCCCCGCCGTATTCTTTTTCGTACGGAATGCCCATCAGGCCCATTTCACCGAGCTTTTTTATGGCATCGGTCGGAAATTCGGCGTTTTGATCGAGTTGAAAAGCGATCGGCTTTACCTCGTTCTCTGCGAACTCGCGTACTTTTCTACGGAGCTCATCGTGTTCCTGTGTAGTTTTGAACATTGTTTCCTCCTTTAGTATCCGCTTCCACCCGGGTACCGCATTATTTGTACCCATCGCACGAATTTGCAAACGTTTTTTATCTTCTGCTGAACGAATGAAAAGGCACATGTCTCAAAAAATGCACCCTCCTTATGCCTCTTTTCACTCGCTGCTTATCTTTTTTCTAAAATACTACAATATTAGTCGGATTTCAACATAATTATTTTTTTCTCATTTTTCTTGCTCTCGATGAAAAAGGATTTCCTTCCTTAGAGTAGGTCTTCCGAAATGGAATTCGAGCGAGAGCGCGCACTTCTATGATAAAATTGGTGCAAAAGAAGCTTATACAAGGGGGCAATCATGATTGGTGCTATCTTAGGCGACATCGTCGGTTCGGCCTTCGAATTTTCTCCGATTAAAACAAAGGATTTTCCACTGTTTTCTCCCCATTCTGACTACACAGATGATTCCCTGATGACGCTGGCGGTCGGAATGGCATTAGAAAACGCACAGCGCACACAAAAAGAATTGGATACCGATTTCCTACAGGCGCAGTTTATGCGCTCGATGCAGATGATTGGACGGCGGTATCCGCATCCAACGGGCGGCTATGGGGCTTCCTTTTTTCAATGGCTGCAGAGTGCGAATCCTACCCCCTACAACAGCTGGGGCAATGGTGCCGCCATGCGGGTCTCCCCATGCGGCGATTTTGCCGACAGTTTGGAACAGGCGCTCTTCTTTGCTCGCCAAAGCGCCCTCGTAAGTCACAACCATCCGGAAGGTATAAAAGGCGCACAGGCAACCGCTGCGGCGGTCTACCTTGCGAAAATTGGCAAATCCAAAGCGGCCATACGGGAATATGTGCAAAATACTTTTTATACCTTCATTCCATCCATTGAAGAAATTCGACCGAGCTACCGCTTCGATCCTTCCTGCCAGGGTACCGTTCCACAGGCACTGGCCGCCTTTTTTGAAGCCACCGATTTTGAGGACGCCCTCCGAAACGCCGTCTCGCTCGGCGGAGATTCGGATACTCTCGGCGCCATTACGGGCGCGGTGGCATGGTCTTATTACATACGATCCAGCGATGCAAGGAAATCTATGCGCTCATTGGCGCAGCATGCCCTGTCACTTCTTCCGGCAGAATTTATCCCCTTTTTGAAGCGCCGAGAAATGCTATAAATTTTCGCCCAATAACGGACATCCCGCTTGCCGGTCTCCACTTTTTTATTGCCGGAAGCGCTGTCGTCTTGACAAATACGACGGCATTTTATACACTACTTCAAGACATCCGTTCGCCGGATTGTCGTTTGGGAGAGATATCGAAGCGGTCATAACGAGGCGGTCTTGAAAACCGTTTGGGTTCACGCCCACGAGGGTTCGAATCCCTCTCTCTCCGCCACGAATGGAGAAATACCCAAGAGGCTCAAGGGGCTCCCCTGCTAAGGGAGTAGGCGCTTTGCGGCGTGCGAGGGTTCGAATCCCTCTTTCTCCGCCATTTCCATTCGGTGAGTCGGTTCTTCTATTTTTGCCCCTTTGGGCCATTAGCTCAGTTGGTTAGAGCAGCCGGCTCATAACCGGTCGGTCCCGGGTTCGAGTCCCTGATGGCCCACCAAGGCTCATGACTTCACTTTCGTGTGAAGTCTTTTTTTATCGGAAAATTGGTAAACTTTTGGCACCATCGCACAGCGTCCCGAAAGTCAAAAAGCCGATCGGTCGGAATCACATGCCTACTCGATCAGACGCTTTTCGTAAAAAACCAGCACCTCTTCAATGAGCCCCTCTAATAACGAGGGATAGAACCCGGCATAACGGTAGCCCAAGCCTTCAGAGAAAGCGCGCCGCAGTCTCACGCGTCGGATACAACCCGCGCGCCCAATTAGTGCGCGGACCGCTTGTTTCTTCCTCTATAAGCAAGGTTCCATATCCGTCCGCCACCGCATCGATATCCTTTTGCTCTGCCCTTCGAAACATTCTACTTCCTCTTTTCATTATTTTGTCCACCCTCTGCTTCAGAAAGCGGCAAAGAAACCACCATCACGGTTCCCGTCGAGGAAGTCTTCTCGACGCAAATCTGTCCGCTGTGCAAGCGGCAAATTTCCCAAGCGAGCGCTAAGCCCAAACCGACGCCTCCCTGTTCACGACTCCGCGACGATTCCACACGAAAGAACGGTTGAAAAATCGACGCCACGCACTCCGCCGGAATGCCACGCCCCGTATCTTCGATGCGAATGACCGCCCACGAATCCTGCTTCTGCAGCGTGAGGTGCACCGTTCCACCCGCATGATTATATTTGATGGCATTTTCCACCAAATTGAAAAACAGGCGGGAAAGCAGCGTATCACTGCCCGTCAGGATAAGGTCCTCCCCGGAAGCGGACAGCGCCACCTGCTTTTTTTCTGCAAATGGCGTCAGATCAGTGAGAATTTCCTCCACCATAGGCAACAGCGCGATGTGGTCCGTCCGCCGAATGTTCTGCAGTCCGCTCATTTCCAACAAGGTCTTCACCGTTTCGGTCAGGCGCTGTGTCTGCTCACGCAGAAACTGAAGCAATTCCTCCGTTTCCGCGTCTCGTTGCGGGTGTTCCTCTGCAAAAAGGTCCAATTGCATCTGCAAGAGCGCCAGCGGTGTACGCAGTTCATGCGCAGCATTGCCTGTAAACTGCCGCTGCGCAGCAAAGGCGCGGTGCAAACGATCCAACATCTCATTAAATGAGCGTGCCATGGGCTGAAATTCCACAAAGGTCTCCGTGTCGACATGCACATCGCCCAAATTCGTGGATCGGACTTTTGCAACCTGTTCCGAAAAATCTTGAAGCGGTTGTAGCGCGCGACCGCTCACAAAATAGGCGATGACGGCGCTCAAAATCGTTACGGCCGCCGTCGCGCACCAACTGGCGAACGTGAAACGTTCCTGCGCCTCGCCAATTACAATCGTAATCTGTTCGCTGCGCCCCGCCATTTGCGGATCAAAAGATGCCACATCCCCACTTTCCGACGACATCGTCGCCTGTGGCGTATGCGATTGGTCCGCTCCCGATTCCCCCGCCCCCGGCGTTTCAAAGGCCTGCACGGCGCGTCCGATTTCATCCATCCGCCGCAGACCGGAGCCGCCAAGCAACACCATCATGGCGATGCAGCTCAAGGCAATCAATAAGGCGGTTAATAGCGTAATCCGCCATTGTAACGAGCGTCGCCTATGCATCCGGACCTCCAATCAAATAGCCTTCCCCGATGCGATTGCGCACGGGATCGTACCCCAGCGCGGCACGCAATTTTTTACGCAGCGCGGAAATATGAACGCGAATCGCATTACTGAAGCTGTCGACATTTCCATCCCAAACGTGCTCCATGAGTTCTTCTTGGCTGATCGGACGCCCCTGATGCAAAAGCAGATACTCCAGAATGCCACTTTCCTTCTTCGTCAAAGGAATTTCATTGCCGCACGCTGTCGCAGCGCGCGTTCGCGTGTCAAAAGACAGCTCCCCGCACCGAAGACAGACTTCCTTTTGAATAAAGCGCCGTCGCACCAAACTGCGCACGCGTGCTTCCAATTCCTCCAGATGAAAGGGCTTGGAAAGATAATCGTTGGCGCCGGCATCCAATCCGTCCACTTTATCTGCAATTTCACTCCGCGCGGAAAGAATCAACACCGGCGTTTCCCAGTCCGTCTCGCGCAGCGTTCGAAGTACCGTCATGCCGTCCACTTCAGGCAAATTCAAATCCAAAAGCACCAGATCATACGGCTCCACGGAAAGAAAGTCCAGCGCCTGCGCGCCGTCATAGCAGACATCAACACTATAGCCGACCCGCCGCAGGCGCTTCGCAATGGAATCACACAAAAGCTTTTCATCCTCTACAAGTAATAGACGCATGGTTTCTCCTTTCGATAAAAGTATAGCAGATGGAAAAATTTTCTTGTTGCCTTTTCATCTTAACACCATCTTTATATGCGGTATTGTATCATGGCTTTGTTCGATAGAAAGGAGTATGTGATGTTGCGAAAGAACAAGGGATCGCTGCAAGTTTTCCTGCTCGTCCTTGCCGTTGTGATGATCGGGTATGGGGCTTTTCGTGGAGAAGTGCAGACGGTTCTCTCAAAGGCGATCAAATTATGCATGGAGTGTGTAGGAATTGGCTGAAAAAAACACAAACAAATCAAAACGACTGGCACGCTTTCGCGGATGGATCCAAGCGGGCGCCACGTTATTAACCAATGTACACCTGCCAAATTTCCTAAAAGGTGAATTGTACCAGGGCAACGGGAAAATGGTCTGTATACCGGGCTTGAACTGCTATTCCTGTCCGGGAGCGGCCGGCGCCTGTCCCATCGGCTCATTTCAAGCCGTTGTCGGCTCATCCAAGTTTCGCTTTTCCTATTACATTACCGGTTTTCTGATCCTGTTGGGTGTGCTTTTGGGGCGTTTTATTTGCGGGTTCCTCTGTCCCTTCGGGTGGTTGCAGGAATTGCTGCATAAAATTCCGACGAAAAAATTTTCTACGCGTCGCCTGCGCCCGCTCACGTATCTGAAATACGTGATTCTTTTGGGAATGGTCTTCCTGCTTCCCGTGCTCCTGACGAATGAGATCGGCATGGGCGATCCGTACTTCTGCAAGTACCTCTGCCCGCAGGGCGTGCTCGAAGGAGCCATTCCGCTTTCGCTCGCTAACAGCGGCATTCGCGCTGCCTTGGGACCTCTGTTCAGCTGGAAATTGGGCGTCTTGCTGACGACCGTCACCTTGAGCATCCTGTTTTTCCGCCCGTTCTGCAAGTGGATCTGTCCCTTGGGCGCCTTCTACGCACTCTTGAATCGCGTCTCGCTGTTAAAGATCCGGGTTGCGCAAGACAAATGTGTCTCTTGCGGTCGCTGCCAAAAGGCATGTAAAATGGATGTCGATGTGCTCAAAACACCGAATCATACGGAATGTATTCGCTGCGGTATGTGCATACATGCGTGTCCGACAAACGCTCTGCATTTTCAATACGGATTCGGTACCGAAGCCAAAAACAAAGAATTCTGTGAACCTTTAAAGGAGGAGAAATGATGAATCGTAAGAAATGGACTGCGCTGGTATTGGCGCTCAGCTTGATTGCCGGGCTCAGTGCCTGCGGACAAAAAAAAGATGCAGAACAAAGTGAATCCGGGGAAAGTGTCCCCGCTGCCGATGCCGGCATGAGCGCACCCGCTTCGGATGCCGCCCCCGGCAATGGCGATGTCGACCCGGAGTTGCAGAAACTGACGGATCAGGAAAATGAAATTTTTGCAGCCAACCAGAAACTCTGGGACAAGGTGTTTTTGGCAGCGAATAAAAGCTCGGCCATGATCTCCGACGGCACGAACTACGGCGATTTTCTGCTCCAAACTATTGAAAGTGCAAAAGATGAATTTACGGAAGATGAGTTGAAAACACTCCGGGAAGGCGCCGAAAAGATTCGTGAAATTGATGCGAAGATGCAGGAATTGGAGAAAAATGCGCCAAAGGCTCCGGAAAAAGACGCTTCCGGCAAAGAGATCAATCCACAGGAAGGGGCCACGCAGACGATGCAGAAATTCCCCGCCTTCCAAGGAAAAGATTTCGACGGCAATGAAATTGACAACAGCTATTTCAGCAAACGCGCCGTCACCGTCGTGAATTTCTGGTTCAGCACCTGCGGCCCCTGCGTTGCCGAATTGGGCGATCTGGACGCTCTGAATAAAGATTTGGAAGAAAAAGACGGTTCCGTCATCGGCATCAACTCCTTTACGATGGATGACAACCAAGATGCCATCGCCCAAGCAAAGGAAATTCTTCAGAAAAAAGGTGCGTCCTATACGAACATCACCTTTCCTTCCGACAGCGAAGCCGGAAAATATGTAGAAAAAATTACTGCTTTCCCGTGCACCTGCGTGGTCGATCGCGACGGCAACATCGTCGGGGATCCCATCCTCGGGTCTGTTGCGGAAGGAAAGCAAAAAGAAGTCCTGCAAAAGCGCATTCAGGAAGTCTTGGAAAAAGATCAGGATAAAACCGTTCCCTATTCGAGCGAAAGCTCCGGAAAATAGTAGAACATTCCTCTTAGATATTGACATTGAACACACAAAGGGCACACGGTGAACGCCGCGTGCTCTTTGTGTATGCAAAAAATATCCCTACAAAGCAAAACGGACATGACCCATCATGTCCGCTTTAAGAAATTCGTATATTTTACGCCACTCCGTCTTCCGGAAAGCAATTTTGCTGCCGCAATCCGAATTTCTTCAGATGGTGCGGGAAAAGGGACTTGAACCCCCACTCGTGAGAACCGGATCCTAAATCCGGCGCGTCTGCCAATTCCGCCATTCCCGCATGGGGTGAGTGAAGGGATTCGAACCCTCGATCTCCAGGGCCACAACCTGGCGCCCTAACCAGCTAGGCCACACCCACCACAAAATACTTGTTTAGTATACAGGAATGGTCGGAGGTTGTCAATCAAGCAGAATGCGCTCCACCTTTGGACGTCCCCCACGGGAAAGTGTCAAATAAGCATACCCCCGATGTCCGTCGCGCGGCCAAGAAAGCGCCCCCGGATTCAAATAATAGATGCCCTCCCGCTCCCCGTATTCAAAGCGATGCGTATGCCCGTAGAGCACCATATTTGCATGGTTTTCTTTTGCATAATCACAAGCGCGTGCCGGACCCAAACGGACGCCTAAAAAATGGCCGTGAATCAATAGAAGGCGAAATCCTTCAATCGTAAGCAAGCGCTCATCCGAAGAATCCCGATCCAAAATATCATTATTGCCGCGTACCCAAAGGACGCGCCGTCCGGTGCGCGCTTCAATTTCCTCCGCATCAACGGTCAAATCACCTAAGTGAATGATCCGATCAATCCCCTTCGCTTGGTTGATAATATCAACAATCTCCTCCACATGCCCATGCGTGTCGGAGAGGACTAAAATTTTTGTGCTCATTGTTCCCTTTCTTCCCGTTCGGCGAGCCAATCTGCCAGTGCGCGAAGTGCACGCCCGCGATGGCTGACGGCATTTTTTTCTGCCTCGCTGTATTCTGCCAACGTGCGCCCTGCAACTTCAAAAACCGAGTCATAGCCAAATCCATTTTTCCCGCGCGGTTTCCGTACAATGCGTCCGTCCAAACGTCCCTGCGTTTCATAAAATCCGTCTTCCGTGCGCAACACAAGGACGGTTAGAAAATGAGCGGTTCGACGCTCTTCCGGCACATCTGCCAGGGCGTGCAATAATTTTTCACGATTTTTTGCATCGGTCGCTTTTGCACCGGCATACCGCGCGGAATACACACCGGGTTCCCCCGCCAGTGCATCGACAAAAAGTCCCGTATCATCGGCCAATACATGAAAAGTCGTTTTTCCCGTCTTTTCACATAATTTTTCATACAAAGCCTGCGCTTTCAAGCGCGCATTTTCTTCTAGCGTAGCGCCCGTCTCCGCGACTTCAAAATCGCCCAATCCTACCTCTTTTTTTGACAAAACCGTATAATGTTTCCCCAAAAGGTCTCGCAATTCGCGAACCTTTCCGGCATTTCCGGTCGAAAGAATCAAATGCATCCTATCTGCTCCTCCAAAAACTCACGCAAGGCTTTCCCTTCCAGCAAACGGACGCCAAGCTGGATCGCTTTTTCCCGCTTTGTACCTGCCGCATCGCCCGCTAAAACGAGATCGGTGGCACGCGAGACGGAGCCCTGCGTTTTTGCTCCCTTTGCACGCAATGCCGCTTCCAATTCTTTCCGCGAAATCCCCTCGATCGTCCCCGTTACAACAATCTTTTGATTTGCCAACGGTAAAGTTTCCCCCGATTCGCCGAAGAGCGGATTGGTCAGTTGGATGCCCTTCGAAAGCAACCGATCCAAGCCTTGAACGACTGGCGGATCATGGAAAAATTCTACTATATTTGAAGCGGTCACCGCACCGATATCTTCCAATTGTTCCAATTCCTCCGCTGTTGCCCGCCGAAGCTCCGCAAAGGTTGCAAAATGCGCGGCAAGCGTGCGTGCCGTGCTCGCTCCCACCTCCGGAATTCCGATCGCGTTCAAAAAAGCATCCAAATGCGCCTCTTTGGATTTTTCAATGGCGGAAAGAAGATTTTGCGTGCGCTTCTCCTTAAAGCCTTCCAACGACTGAAAATCGTCTGCCCGCAATTCGTAGAGATCCGCCATTTCCCGCAGCCCATGGGCAATCAACACATCCAATGTTTTTTCAGACAGACCTTCAATATTCATCCCCTCTCGCGCACAGTAGTGCACCAGACGTGCGTTTAATTGCGGTACACAGGACAGCGAGTTCGGGCAATAGATATGCACACGGTCGTAAATCAAATCGGTGCCGCAGGCGGGACAGTGTGTCGGTTTTGCAATCGGCGTGGTCCTGCATTCCGGATCATCAATGGTCCCGAGAATTTCAGGGATCACCTCATTGGAGCGCCGCAATAAAACGCGCGCACCGACGGCAACGCCTTTTCGTACAATATCGTCGTAATTGTTCAGCGTTGCCCGGGACACGGTGACGCCGCCGATTTCAACGGGATCCAATTGCGCCGTCGGCGTAACCTTTCCGGTGCGACCCACATTCCATTCCACGGCCTGCAGAATCGTCGTCACCTCTTCCGCTTCAAATTTGAAGGCCATCGCCCAGCGCGGAAATTTTGCCGTCGCCCCCAAAACTCCACGCGTGCGCAGATCATCAATTTTAATAACCACCCCGTCGGTCAGTACATCCACAGCATGGCGCAACGACCGCACCTCTTCCAATGCCTGAACAATTTCTTCCACAGAAGTGCATCGCCGCAAAAAGGGGTGGACTTTGAAGCGATTCTTTCGCAAAAACTGCAACATTTCTTCCTGCGTCGAAAAAAGCGACTCTTCCGTATACCCAATATTATAAAGATAGCAGTCCAAGTGCCGCGAAGCCGTCACGCGCGGGTCTAAATTGCGCAGGGCACCGGCGGCGGCATTTCGTGCATTTTTTAGCGGAACGTCCGCTTCCCGATTGTAAGCTTCCAACGCGGAAAGCGGCATCACCCCTTCCCCCTGCACTTCTATGCGTCCCCGGTAAGGGATGGTGAGCGGAATGGAGCGAATCGTCTCGACCTGTGGCAAGATTTCCTCCCCGACACGACCGTTCCCGCGTGTCGCCGCCATGACTAAATGTCCGTCTTCGTACGTAAGATTGATCGTCAGCCCGTCAAATTTGAGTTCACAAAGAAAAACCGGTGCCGGCAACGGCGCATCCGGATGCTCCACATTGTATGCGGCAATTAACCGCTCCACACGATCCGCCCAATCCCGAATATCCTGTTCACTGCGACTTTTATCCAAGCTGTACAATGGCGCAAGATGCTGGTGTTTGATAAAAGCGGGAAGCAAATCTCCCCCCACGCGCCGCGTTGGGGAATCCGCCAAAACCATGCCTTCCCGCTTTTCCAGTGCAGCCAGTTCTTCATATAGGCGGTCATATTCGATATCCGCCACCATGGGTTCGTCCAGCGTATAGTAATAATAGTCGAGTTCTTTCAGGCGATCGACCAATGTGCGCATCCGCGTCGTTTCCATTGTCTTTTCCCTTCTGCTTATACGCTCTTCCTATTTTCGCTTCAAAGGCGCCAGCGCTGCATTCAATCGCTTTATGCCCTTCTTTTCAAATGCCACGGTAATTTCATCGCCTCCTGGACGATTTTCCACCGCCACGATCATACCGGCGCCGAACTTGCGATGTTCCACACGATCACCCACGCGATAGGGCGCTCCCTCTTTGGCGAGCTCCTTACCGGTCGCTTCCTGCACCAATTTGCGAATCCGCTGTCGGCGGGCATCGTACTCGGCGCGCGCCTTCGGATCGGAAAAACGCGGCGGGCGAAAGCGGTCCTGCGTCCCCTTGTATTGATCACCTCGCCGATACGCCGCCTCTTCGGAAATCGGTTCATCTTCCCGTCGGATGGTATCCTGCAGTTCCTCCAAAAAACGCGACTCGCGCTGCGGCATCGCCTTTCCGAAAATCCGGCGCGTTGTCGCCGCACTCAGGTAAAGTTTCTCTTCGGCGCGCGTCATCGCCACATAAAACAGGCGGCGTTCTTCCTCCAGGTTTCCCTCGTCCATTGTACGACCGCTGGGAAAAAGTCCGTCTTCCAGACCGGCGACAAAGACGACGGGAAATTCCAGCCCCTTCGCTGCGTGAATGGTCATCAGACTGACACCGCTCTTCGATTCTTCCGTTTTATCCACATCACTCATCAAACTAAGGTTTTGCAGATATGCGACAAGATCCGCATCAGGGTGCTCCTCTTCATACTGCGCCATCGCTCCGGTAAAAGCATCAATGTTTTCAATCCGACTCTGATCTTCGATCGCTCGGCTCTGCGCGAGCATCGCTTCGTAGCCCGACTCGCGGTAGACTTTTTTTACAAAATCCGACAAAGAGCCGCTCAAAGTCTTACGCCAGCCGTCAAGAAGTGCGGAAAATGCGGCAAATTTTTCACGCGCCGCCTTCGGAAGTTCTTTTAACGCCGCTTCACAACCCGCCGCTTCCAAAAGCGACAGATTCTTTGCACGCGCCGCCTCTGCCAAACGATCGAGACTCGTAATTCCAATACCGCGCTTTGGCTGATTCACCACGCGCCGAAAAGCCACATCATCCGCCGGATTTACAACCAAGCTCATGTAGGCAATCAGATCCTTGATTTCTGCACGATCATAAAATTTCAATCCGCCGACCACGCGATACGGAATGCCCTCGCGCACCAGTGCTTCTTCAAAGGGACGTGACTGCGCATTCGTTCGATATAAAACCGCCATGTCGGCGTATTTCCGCCCCCGATACCGTTCCTGCTCCATCCACTGCAGTACAATCTGCGCTTCTTCAAACTCACTATGCGCACGGCGGTAAAGAATAGCGTCGCCTTCCGGGTTGGATGTCCACAAATTCTTTTTCTTGCGCTCTTCATTGCAGGCGATCAAGGTATTCGATGCCTGCAAGATTCGCTTGGTGGACCGATAATTTTGCTCCAGAAGTATCGTTTTCGCCCGAGGATAATCTTTTTCAAAGTCAAGAATATTGTGAATATCCGCGCCGCGCCAACCGTAAATCGACTGATCCGCATCGCCCACCACGCAAAGATTGCCATGTGCGGCGGCAAAAGCGCGAATTAAGTCATATTGCACCCGGTTGGTGTCCTGATATTCATCAACAAATACGTAGCGAAACCGTTGTGAATAGGGCGCAAGACGATCAGGGAATTTTTGGAAAAGCTCCAACACTTTGAGGATTAAATCATCAAAATCCAAGGCATTATTCGCTTTTTTTGCTCGTTCATAGCGGGCATACACGCGCGCCGCTTCCCGCTCCACTGGATCGGATGCCGATGTTTCTGCCGTTTCCGCGGAAACTCCTTCATTTTTCCAGGTTGAAATGGCATGCAGCAAGGCGGCCGGACTGGCGGATTGTTCGCCTTTTCCGTCCTCACGCAAAATTTGTTTGATCAAAGTGCGTTGGTCCGACGTGTCATAAATGGCAAAGTTGGCGTCATAGCCCAAAGCATCAATTTCCCGGCGCAACAAACGTGCACAGACGGAATGAAAGGTTCCGATCCACAGACCGTTGACGGAACGATGCAGTGCCTGTGCAACGCGTTCCTTCATTTCCCCCGCCGCCTTATTTGTAAAAGTGAAGGCAAGAATCTCTCCGGGTGCCACCCCGCGTTCTTCAATGAGATATGCAATACGGGAGGTTAAGACGCGTGTTTTTCCGGAGCCTGCGCCAGCTAACAGAAGCAATGCACCGTCTCCGAAAAGAACGGCTTCTTTTTGTTCGGGATTGAGCGTTTTCAGATCCATATTCCCTCCCGCCTACAAGGAAAACCCAAGCAGTTCTTCCAACGACTTCCAGGAAAAGTTGACGATCAGTTCCGGCGGATAGCCGGCCTCTTCCAATACTTCCTGTGCCAGCGAAAAATCGCCCACCGCCGTCGACATATGCGCATCGGAATTGACAATGACGCGGCAGGATTCTTTTTTTGCAGCCTGCAGAAGCTTTTGCATGTTCTCCCGTGCCTGAATACGCGAAGAGTCCGGCTGCAAAGAAGAATTGTTGACTTCCAGTGCAACACCCTGCTCGGCAGCGACGCGGGCAACCTGCGCATAATCCAGCGGATAGCGCCCGTCATCCGGGTGCCCGAGAATTTTCACACTTTCATTTGCCATTGCCCGACACACGGCCTGCGTATACGCATCCTGATCCTGTGTTGTGTCGTAATAGCAATTCCCATGAAGACTGGCGATTACATAATCGACGTGCTTAAAATCTTTTTCTTCGGCAAGTCGCCCTTCGTCGTCCATAATATTCGCTTCCATGCCCTTCAACAGGCGCACCCCTTCCAAGTAATTCGGCAACGCCTGCAGGTTGAGCCAGTACGTACGCTGCGTCGTCTGCGCCATGCCGTACCCGTGGTCCGATACCCCTAAAATTTGCAGACCGCGTTGTTTTGCTGCAACCGCATTTTCGGTCAGCGTCGAATAGGCGTGTATACTCGCCACCGTATGCGTATGTAAATCCATTAAAAACTTCACGCTTGCCTCCTCTTTGCAGGCTACAATATTCCATGCCTGCTATAGCGATAAATTTGCTTCCGCAGCAAAGGATAAGTCATCCGCACCGCGGGCAAGGTATTGATAATGCCCCGCACAACCGATCATCGCCGCATTGTCCGTACATAAAACGGTCGGCGGAACATAGAATTCGACATCATGCTCGGCACACATCGAGCGCAAAGCCTCCTGTAAGGGGTGATTTGCCGCAACGCCCCCCGACAGACAGAACCTTCGGCGTCCCGTTTCCCGGAGCAGTTTTTCCGATTTTTGTACAAGAACGTCAATGACCGCCTGTTGAAAGCTTGCCGCAATGTCCGCCTTGTTATAAGACTGTCCACGCTGTTCTCGAGCGTGCACATCATTGATCACGGCAGTTTTCAGTCCACTAAAACTGAAATCATAAGAACCGTCCAAAAGCGCCCGCGGATAGTCGACGGTGACTCTTCCTTTTTCTGCCAATGCTTGAATGGCGGGACCGCCCGGATAGCACAGCCCGAGAACGCGAGCCACTTTGTCAAAGCTCTCCCCGGCAGCATCATCCCGCGTCGTTCCACGAACGTGATAGTCTGTATAATCTGCAACATCACATAAATAGGTATGCCCGCCAGAAACCACCAAGGTTAAAAAGGGCGGTTCGAGGTTCGGATGTGCAAGAAAATTGGCGCATATATGCCCTTCCATGTGGTTGACGCCTACAATGGGAATATTTCTGGCAAAAGAAATTGCCTTTGCCGCCGACACGCCGACCAAAAGCGCCCCCAAAAGCCCCGGTCCCCGCGTCACACAGACAAGATCTATATCTGAGACCGAAAGTTTTGCTTCCTCAAAGGCCATCGCTAGAATGCGATTGATGGTTTCCAAGTGTTTTCTGGAAGCAATCTCCGGAACGACGCCGCCAAAACGCGCATGGATATCAATTTGTGAAGAAATCAGATTGCACAAAATCGTGCGCCCGTCCTGCAAAATGGCAACGCTTGTTTCATCACAGGAGGACTCAATGGCTAATTCGTACACAGCCTCTCCTTCCCAATCGCCCGCTGTTCTCGCGTTTCCCACAGTTCGTGCGCAACGCGCAGGGGCCGCGTCGCAAAGGTCTGCTCTTTTTTCATCACATACGCATCCTCGTGCGTGAGCGAATAATAATTTTTACGAAGCGCCACCTTGCGAAATCCAACCGATGCGTACAGCGCTAACGCCGCGAAATTATGAACGGATACTTCCAAAAACAAGTCTTCCGAACCGTGCAGCCGACTGCGTTGCAAAAAGTGGGTCAGCAAAAGCCGTCCATACCCGCATCCACGTTCCTTGCGCTTCACCACAATATTATTTAAGCTCGATTCGCCATGGGTATGCCAAGCGAAATAAAAGCCGATGATCGCATCCTCGCGCACCAGAACGTATCCCTCACTGAGCGCCGTCTCCAATTCACCGAAAAAAGACTCTTTCGACCACAACTGCCCCGTCTGATCGCACTCAATCGCATAACATTCTTCAATATCCGCCGTCGTCATACGGCGCAGAAAAAGCGCAGAGAGCGCTTGTGTTTTCTTTTTCATCGTAATACCGCCCGTTCTTCCGCCTGCAGTTCCGCCTGCGATTTTCGCAAATATTGCGGTTTCAAATCCAGTGCGCTGTCCGATTTCCCCGCTTCCAGTCGTTTTTCTGCCAGCCGCGCAATCCACTGTACTGGGGATTTTGTAAACAACCCTTCGGCAATAAATACGGGAATGGAAAACCCGCACAACAATGCGCCGTGCGCTCCCATGCCCGCCCCAACGAATAAGAGGGCTTGAAGGGCATGCTTTTGCACCAATGTCTCCACGCGCTCGCGCAACACGCGCTCCGTCATAAGCCCCCGTGCCAATACCTCTTTGTTTTGTAAGAATCCGGCGGCAAAAATGCGATCCGCCCGCGCATCCACGATGGGAACGATAAGCATTTTGCGTAGTTCTTTTTCTACTGGTGTATACGGTATCGCGTCGGCAGCCGGCTCATTAGCCGCGCGAAACACCGTCGTTTCATCCCACGCACCTGCTGCCAGCGCCTCCAGCGTGGAAATTCCGCAAAGCGACTTTCCGGAAAACTGTGCCAGCGTCTTGGCTACGGTAACGCCGATGCGCAAGCCGGTAAAGGAACCGGGTCCGATCGCTACTGCAAGGGCATCGACCTGATTGAAAGTGATGTTTTGCCGTTGAAAAAGCGCTGCCATTTCCGGGAGCAGGTTTTCCGCGCGCGTGCGCTCTTGTTCCACAATATGGCAAGCTTCCTGTTCCCCCGCACAAAGAAGACAAAGGCCGGACGCCTTTGTCGAAGTATCAATCGCAAGAATTCGCATGCGTCATCCTTTCTCTTCTGCTTTTCGCGATTCCGAAGATCGGAAATGCGCCCAAAAATCTGCCACACGCCGGCACCCTTCTGCATCCTCCGGCGATGCTTCGAAATGAATTTCCCGTGCTTGCTCCGCGGCATCGCTTGCCACGGCTCCCCCAGCAACCTTCGGAACCGAAGGGGTCAGAGACAACCGAAAAGCATGGGGAGGCAACTCTTCTTCAGCGCGCTGCGCCCACTCGATAAAAGTAACGGCGTTCAGCGGCGTAAATACTTCATCGATGTCGATCACTTCCAGCTCCTGAGGGTCTTCCAGACGATACAAATCCAGATGATAGAGCATGAAATGCGGTGATTCATAACAGTGAATCAATGAAAAAGTAGGCGATGTCACTTCGTCGTGCACGCCTAATGCTTCTGCAATCCACTGTACTACAGTGGTTTTCCCCGCGCCCAAGCCGCCGTCCAGACGAATCACATCGCCCGGTCGGAGCCACGCCGCAATTGCGCGGGCAAATTGTCTCGTCTCAATTTTCGTTGCAACAAACATCCCTCACCTCGCACCGATTATAGCATAAAGCGAAAAAGAAGGCTCGCGATGCGAGCCTTCCGAACCTTACATACCGGCGTCTATTTGTGCAGAATCGGTGAGATTCGCTTATACAGCAACAGACATGCCACGGACTCCAATGTCGTTTTTACCAAGTTGAACGGGATAACTGCAAATGCCATCAAACTCCAATAATCGGTCACCAACGGGTTGGCGCTGCCGACCTGAAGCGCCAAGGCATTCAAGTCCAAATCGGTCGCTTTGGCAAAGGCCGGGAAAATCACAAAGGCGTTCGACAGAAAGCCCATCGCAGTCATCGTCAATGAACCGAGTAAAAGGGAGACCACCGCACCGCGAATGGTACGATGGCGCCAGTAGTACGACGCTGCGACCAAAACAAATGAGGCGCCTAAAATAAAATTCGACAGTTCCCCCACACCGACCGTATGGGTCGTCATCAGCTTCAATAAGTTTTTTACCAGCTGAATTAACACGCCGGCGACCGGACCCATGGCAAAACCGCCAATCAACGTCGGCACATCCCCGAAATCGACGTCCATAAAGGACGGCGCAAACGGCATGGGTACATGAATGATTTGCATCAGCACAAAACCCAGTGCACCCAACACACTGATTTTCACCAAGTTCTTCACTTTCGCACAATCCTTCACCTGCTGTGCGAAACTCCGCGGCGCTGCTACTACAACGTTCGGATTGCTTTGATTCGTTTTTGTTCTCTCCATAACCCTTTCCTTTCTTTCGGCGGTCCGTCGGGGCAACAAAAAATGCCCACTTCGGGGCACGGACACCGCCTTCTTTCATCCAGACTATACTGTCGGTTTCGGAGTTGCACCGAATCGGCCCCGAAAGGAACGGGGTTCGCGGACTGTACCGCCGGTAGGGAATTGCACCCTGCCCTGAAGACAATTGTATAATAGCACATTGTTCAATAAAATGCAAGGTGCGTCGGGAAAAGAATGATGCTTCGTGTCAGCGGTCCACTACTTCTCAGTTTTTTCGTAGAGTCCCACCACGGCAACGCGCAACGAAGCATCGTGCTCCGGCGTACAGGTCGAAAGGGTTACGATTCGATCCGTCATTTGAAATGCCGGCGGATCACAAAATTTTGTCGTCGAATTTTGATACGCGTCGTTCAAGAAGTTAAGCCATTCTTCATCCGACGGATTCGGTGTACGATAGGCCGCATCGGCCGATACGCGATACGCCGCTATAATCCGGTAATGGTGCACCCCTTCTTCGTTGGTGATCGTAAAGGTTTTCGGAGAAGCATCCGTATATTCCTGCTCCAAAAAATGACGCAGACTGCTGAACATCGTCTCCCCGGTATACATCATATGCGCGTAAATAACGGTATTGCGATCGGATAAATCCGGATGATTCGCCACATCCAGGAAAGGCGTTCCCTGAATACTCCACTCCTCATCCAGCCCACGGTATAAATAGTAGTCGTTGTCCGGACCGAGCACCACCGGATAGTGACACTCCGTTCCGGCAATGTCGATGTAGCCGATGCTGTCCGCATTGGCTTCTTTCAACCGTGCCATCATGCCTCGGTAGTCAACGGTTTTATTGTCCTGCTGTTCATTTTTGTTCCCATCTTCCTTTGGCACTATTTGCTGAAATTCCTGAATACTTTTATTGACGGCGGAAAATTGGTCATCCGAGCGCTTCCGTTGCAAAAAATAGTCCACGATGCGGTAGCCGCTGAATAAAATCACGCCGACCAGAATCAACTGAATCAGTTGTAAAATCCGTTTCTTCATGTTTTTCACTTTCTTTATGATCTATTTTCCCGATTGGCCGCGGTGAAGCCTATAAATACAACTTTTCGAACCGCTTTGATAATAAGTATACCCTGTTTATGCAGCAAAAAAAAGAGACAGTGGCCTGCAAAAGCGGTACAATACGGAAAAGATAAAAGTTCAGTTTGCCGCGGGAAAAAGGCAAACATGAAGCTGAAAGGAGCCTCCATGGAAAGAGCTTACGAAAGATTATTGCGCTATGCCGCAGTGGATACCCAATCGGATCCGACGAGCAACACCTGCCCGAGCACCGAAGGGCAATGGCAGCTTGCCCGTTTGCTGGTCGATGAAATGCAAGCGATCGGTTTGGAAGACATTTCATTGGATGAAAATGGATATGTTTTTGCGACGCTGCCCGCCAATACCGAGCAAACCGTCCCTACCATCGGTTTTTTGGCCCATATGGACACCAGTCCGGACTATCCGGGTGCCTGTATAAACCCGCAGCGCCTGATCTATGAGGGAGGTCCCATTGTACTCAATGATACGCTGCAAATCGATCCGCAGGAATTTCCCGACCTGAATGAGCTCGTCGGCGAAGAACTTCTGACAACGCGCGGAGATACTCTGCTCGGTGCCGACGACAAGGCGGGTATTGCAGAGATTATGACGGCGATGGAATATTTACTGGCGCACCCGGAAATCAAACACGGAAAACTGCGCATTGGCTTTACGCCGGATGAGGAGATCGGACGCGGTCCGCATCGTTTTGACGTGGATGCATTCGGTGCCGATTTTGCCTATACAATGGACGGCGGCCGCTTAGGGGAACTGCAGTACGAAAGCTTTAATGCAGCTGCCGCAACCGTAAAAATCCGCGGGAAAAGCATTCATCCCGGCAGCGCCAAAAACAAGCTGGTCAATGCCGCGTTGATCGGCATGGAGTTGCAGGCCATGCTTCCTGTTTTTGCCCGCCCGGAACACACGGAAGGATACGAGGGCTTTTTCCTGCTGACCCATTTCCAAGGTTGTGTCGAGAAAGCAAGCCTCGAATATATTATTCGCGATTTCGACCGCGATGCTTTTTCGAATAAAAAAATGCTTCTCGAAAAAGCGGTTGCTTTTTTGAATGAAAAATACGGCAATCGCCTGACACTTGTCCTCGAAGACACGTACTACAATATGCGTGAAATCATCGATCAAACGCCGGAACTCATTGACCGGGCTCGCCGCGTGATGGAATCGCTTGGAATTGCGCCCTTGCTCGTTCCCGTTCGCGGCGGAACGGACGGTTCCCAGCTGTCGTATATGGGCCTTCCGACACCGAATCTTTTCACCGGCGGCATGAATTTCCACGGTCCCTATGAGTTGATCCCCACGCGGTGGATGGACCAGGCGGTAGACGTTTTGGTGCATCTTGCCGCATCCTTTGCACAATAAATCGAAATACACCGGAACATGAAGACGGCGGCTCTTGCCGAGCCGCCGCGTTTCTTTATTTAACCAGCGCTTCCAACTCCCCTACGCGTTTCTCAAAAACGCTGAGCGCGGCGTCGACACTTGCCGGGTCCGCCATATCGCAACCGGCAATACGCAGTTGTTCAATCGGAAAATGCTTACATCCATCCCGCAAAAATGCAAAATAATTCTCAACTGCATGGGTTTTTCCGTCCAAAACGCCTTGCGCCAACGCCGTTGCCGCGCAATACCCCGTGGCGTATTTATAGACATAAAAATCTTCATAAAAATGCGGAATGCGCATCCACTCATGCGCAATGAGCGGATCGGAGATCATCGCCGCACCGAAGTACTGTTGATTCAGAGAATAATAGATCTCATCAAATTCTTTCGCCGTGAGTGCTTCGCCCTTTTCCACGCGCGCATGGACGATTTTTTCAAACTCCGCAAACATCGTTTGGCGAAATACGGTGGATTTGAAACTGTCCAGATGATGATCCAGTAGAGCCAGGCGTTCTTCCGGCGTCTCGGCACGCTCCATTAAATAATGCAATAGCAAGTTTTCATTAAAGGTCGAAGCAACTTCCGCAACAAAAATCGTGTAGTGCGACTCCAGGTAATCATTCGCTTGCCGTGAAAGATAGCTGTGCATAGAATGCCCCATCTCATGGGCCATGGTAAAGACGGAGTCCAGCGTGCCGTCAAAATTCATCAAGACATACGGCTTTCCGTCGTACGAACCGCTGGAATAGGCGCCACCGCGTTTTCCCGGACGCGGATAGGCATCGATCCACCCTTCCTCAAAGGCACGGCGATAAATCTTCCCATATTCCTCTCCGAGGGGCGCAACGGAAGCGATGCATAAGTCGCGCGCTTCTTCAAAGGTGTATGTTTTACCCGATGATCCTGCAATCGGCAGATAGACATCATACATATGTTGTTCTTTCAGCCCCAGCAATGATTTTTTCGCAGCATAATAACGATGGATAACCGGTAAATTTCGATAAATGCTCTCCAGAAGCGCATCATAGACCTCCTCGGAGACGTCGTCTCGGAACAATGCCTGTTGCCGACAGGAGTCGTAGCCGCGCAGCTGTGCCTCGGTTGCCAATGCCTTGACATTATTGTAATAGGTCGCTGCCAGCGTGTTCCCAAAAGAGCGATAGGTCTCGTAGTACTTTTCAAACACTTCTTTGCGCACCGCAACATCCGGATTTTTCTGATGCAAGGTGAATGCTTCACCCGTCAGTTGTTTTCCGTCGAGCGCATCAATGGTCGGAAAGGTAAGATCGGCATTGGTCAGGTAATATGCAATATTCGCTGGCGCTTCCATTACAAAAGAAAACTTCGACAGCAATTCTTCTTCTTTCGGTGAAAGCGTGTGATTGCTGAAGCGGAAAATGCGCGATAAAAAGAGACGATACGGCGCATATTCCTCATTTTCCAGTAAAGCCGTGTGTTGTTCCTTGGAAAGCCCCGTTAAATACGGCTGCAAAAACGCGGTTGCGGTTTGAAAGTCAACCGCCGCCATCTCCGATGCCATCTGCAATTTCTGTGATTCAGAAACGCGACTGTCTTCGTCGCGGCGCATTTCCGCATAGACCAACAGATGTTCCGCCAAACGCTGCGTTTCTTCGTAAAGTGCTAGAATTTCTTTCAAATTTCCCTGCGGATCTTCTGAAAGGCGACGCATTTCTGTCGCTGCTTCCCGAATTTTTTTCATATCTTCCTGCGTTTTTTGTTCATCGGGGTACATCTCCCCGATTCGCCAACGAATTTCTTCCATTATTCCTCCTCTTCTTTCTCCAATGTCTTGCGTCGCCGCACCTGCGGTGACTCCACGACATAGGCGGAAAATGCGCTGGGAATTGACACTTCCTGGCGCAATGTGTCACGACTCACCCAACGTTGCTGCAAATTGTTGCTTGCTATTTCCGCAAACACATCCGCAAAATCTTTCGGTTTTTCCGACTCTGCCGGCAATTCCGGCATGGACATCTGCGCATAGGAGTCCTTACCTTCGTCGGGTGTATCCGTCTTTTTCGCGCCAACGCGAATCAAAAAGCCGCGCATATGCCACTCGATATGGCTGAAAATGTGTTTCTTCCGCCCCAAATCAACCACAAAAACAGGACCGAAGGCCGCCCTCGCCCATTGTTCTACCGCCGCTTTCGACAAAAAGCCCTCTTGGTTCGGCAGTTCCCACATTCCCGCCAACAAACCGTCTTCCGGACGTTTGTGCAGGAGGATATGGTCTTTTTTCCAGATGGTGAAAATGGTCTTTTTTTCGATGCGACGCGCCTTTTTTGGCAGGCGGATCGGAAATCTCCGGGCATCGCCCACCTCGGCCCCCGCACAAAATTCCCGCAGCGGACATCCGCCACAGAGCGGCTTTCCGTTGGATAAACATAACCCAGAACCCAAATCCATAAGGGCTTGATTAAAATCACCCGGACGTTCTGCAGACAGCTGCGCGCGCAAAAACTCTTCCAGACGTTTTCGGGTCGCCCCCTTCTCCACCGGTTCCTCTTCGCGCAACAAGCGCGCAGCAATGCGATAGGCATTTCCATCGGCAGCAATCTCTTGTTCTCCAAAAGCAATTGATGCGATGGCTCCGGCCGTGTAGGGGCCGATTCCGGAAAGCGTGCGCAGTTGCGCCGCATTCGACGGCAACATCCCGCCCCACTGCTCTTGCACCTGCTGCGCCGCTTTTTTCAAATTCCGCGCACGCGAATAGTAACCCAGTCCCTCCCACAGCTTCAGCAGCCGTTCTTCCGGGCAGTCTGCCAACGCCTGCAGATCGGGCAAGGCTTCCATCCAGCGCGTATAATAAGGAATCACGGTTTCCACCCGGGTCTGCTGCAACATAATTTCCGACACCCATACGTGATACGGGCTTGGGCTTTTGCGCCAAGGCAGATGCGTGCGACCATTTTTGTCGTACCATGCGAAAAGCGCACCGGAAAGTGTCAGCCCCTCCCCGGTGCGCTTCTTTTCCATCGCTGTATTACAGTTCAACAATCGCTTCAATTTCTACCAATGCGCCCTTCGGAATATCACGAACGGCCACACAGGAGCGTGCCGGTTTCCCGGTGAAGTATTTGGCATACACTTCATTAAAAGGTCCGAAATTATTGATATCCGACAGGAAGCAAACGGTTTTCACAGTGTTTTCAATTTTGCCGCCCGCTGCCTCAATAATCGCCTTCACGTTCTTGCAGCTCTGCTCCGCCTGTGCAGCGATATCTTTCGGCATTTCACCCGTCTTTGGATCGACCGGGATCTGTCCCGAAGTAATGAGGAGATTTCCTACCACCTTCGCCTGTGTATAAGGGCCGATGGCACCGGGCGCATTTTTCGTTTCAATTGTTTTCATGGATTTTTCCTTTCCCTTTCTAACAAACTTCACCCGCCCTGTTCGGATGAGGACTCTTTTTATAGTATAACGCAATTCAAAAAAAAGCGCACCTGCCCCTGCCGCGTTGCGACGTACGTTTCTTTTCCCATTGCTCCTTGCCGCTTTCGCAGCAAAAAAAAACAGGAACATTGGTGAACCAACCTTCCTGCATCTTGGAGCGAATGACGGGAATCGAACCCGCGTTTAAAGCTTGGGAAGCTCTCGTTCTACCATTGAACTACATTCGCATAATGTATTCATAAAGACTGGAATGATTCTACCACATTTTTATAAAAAGGCAAACGCAATGAGACATCAAGTATCTGATTTCAACGAGTGTGTTCAGAGGACAAACAAAATAGTGAATAGGATTTTTAAATCGAAACAAAGGCGAAGGGTTCTTTCCTCCGCCTTTGTTTCGATTTGGTGTCTCCAACATGTCCCATCATCGTTGCTAGCGAAATCAAAAGAATAGAGACAATTCTTCTGATTTCAAAGGTCAAAATTTCCAGCTTTTACATCTCTTATATCAAGAGTATATTCACCATACTAAGAAAAGCCTTTAACTTTTGAAAGCTTTTTAGCATCCTCTTCAAAGACACGAACAGCTAAATCGGTATTAATATTATCAACCATTTTTTCAAACAACTCCAGCGAAATAGTGATCGAGTCAATGCCTCCGGCAATTAAAGTCTGAACCTGGTATAGATTTTTAAAGCTTGCCGCAACTACCCGACATGGATAACCATGTTGACGAATAAAGGATTGAATGCTCAATGCAACCTCCACACCATCAATACCAAGATTGCAAATGCGATTAACGTAAGGGGCAACGTAAGAGCATCCACTATGAATTGCAAGAGCGGCCTGTTCCAAACTGTATACCGCGGTAGCAAGTGTAGGGATTTTTTGTGCTTCAATGAAGGGAATTGCTTGAATACCTTCCCTTGTGACAGGTATTTTTACAATGACACCAGGGTGTTTTTTTTTCAATTTTATGGCTTCTTCTATCATTTCTTCTTTCTTCCTTGAAACAAGTTGAATAAAAAAAGCCTTCCCTTCAGGGATGTATGACACAAATTGTTCCGCAGAACACTTTCCTTTCTCTAAAATTGTCGGATTGGATGTCGCACCATCCAAGGAATAAGCCTCAATCCATTCGCCAATTCTTTGATCCGCACTGTCTAAATATATTTTAAACATTATACTCATAAACCTTTCTTAAAATATTATTCCGATTTTCCTCCGGAATATCGAGAAGAAGGTTTTTCGCCTCTGTGTCGCTCATTTTCTCTCTACTTATGCCATAGATTAAGGCATAGACAATACATTCTTCAAGATATGAAACATCATGTTTTTTTTCTAATAAAAGAAGAAGTGGACCTAATAAGCGTTCAGAAGGCCCAAGTTTTCGTCTGACATCATGAGCATTTCTCTCAATAGAGTCCGGTATATTTTTATTCTGAAACTTTTGAACCGCCCGAAGGGAAAAATCCATTTGTTCCTCAATCGATATCAAAAAATGTTCTGCCAAAGGAGTGTCAATTTCCTTCCTTAGTTTTTCTATAAAGTCTGCAATTTCCGGATCTGTCGCCGCTGAATAGTAATCCAGATAACCTTTGTAGGCACCAAAATAGGCAATAGCCGCACTAATACAATTATAAGTATACAATTTTCTTTTCATTAATAATGGAACATCTGCTTCGACAAAACCAACAAAAGGCAACTTTGAAGAAAACACGCCCTGTGTATAGGGAAACCATTCCAAATCTTCACTTATAATATCTCGACCTTTGGCGAGAGTGGTGCAAAAAACTATGCCCTCCGCAATCGATACCGGCAACCCTTCTTGTGCTATAGCTTGGAGGGGTTTGGATGGATTTTGCCCATTTTCAGCCGTAATAATCCAAAGCGGTTTTCGTCTACCTACAAGCGCTTTTTGTAAGGTCACACTCACTTCTGGAATGTTGTTCAGTCCGACCGAAATAAAGCATATACTTGCCGAGTCCAAAATTTTTTTAACGGTATGCTCTTCAGGCAAAAAAATCTCATAATTTTTAATTGATGCAACTGAACCATCAATGGAAAATATTTTATATTCGCCACTCGCCAGGGACTCGACAATATTTTTGTTTTTTTCAAAAAAAGTCGCTCTATATCCGGATTTCATTAGCAGATGATTAATAAATCCCCTTCCCGTTTGCCCTGCTCCAAAAATTACAACATTATTCATGCCCAAGAAAAGCACCCGCCTCTCTAAGCTTTTTTTCATGCGCTAAGACACAATGATACAGTGGATCCTCTTCTGATAGCCCACAAATATGTCTCAGAATATAAGGAACCCCATAATTTCTCCGGATTTTTTTCAATTCTTGCGCTGACTCATCTTCCTCGGGGTCAAAATAAAGCGCACGGGATATAGCATCAATAATAACATTGGGAACCACACCATGCCGTAGCGCCAATGTTGCCGGACCGATAAGCCTTTCATTTGGCCCCAACTTCCTGATCGGGTCCCTTCCGTGACGAGTCACATAATCGATAATCAAAGGATTCGTATATTTTTCCTCAGCTCTTTTTGCAAATTGTAGTTGATCAGCCTCCGAAACTCCTAAAGCCCGAATAAGGGTTTCATTAATTTCTTGATATCCTTCTTTTAGTTTTGCATTAATTTCCGAATTCATCGATGCTTCTGAAAAAATACGATATCCCTTCAAGTAACCGTTGTAAGCGATGATCGCACTACTTGTGTTATTCGTGTACATCTTTTGCGTCATCAAATCCCCAAAGCGCTCTGTCCATTGGATCTGAGGAATCGGAAGGCGTTCCCCGATATATCGGGATGCATCAACAGGCATTTTCCAATAATCCTGGACACATACTGTGTATGGCGGCACATCTGCATTTTTAGGTGGATCAGTCGCTGTTCTTAATATCACAGCCTCTGTAACTCCGTAATGATTTTTCCACTTCGATTGTCCACTTTCCGATAAATAAGCGTACACCATATTCCGAAAGTCATCTGCAGCATGCACTCGGTTCTCACACAAAATGAACGAGCGATCTTTTATCACAGATGTGTTCTCAACACACTTAGCGACAAGCGGTGCTACATGATCAAGGTTGTTTCCACCAACAGAGATGAAAAATGCATCTGCACATTGAAAAGTTTGGTAAAGAAGATCAACCTCCTCGTTGTTCAAAATTCGAAAGCGATCGACCCTTGTATTTTTCTCTGGATTACCTAACACAGATGTCAGATAGTACGATTGTTGTCTAAGACCATCAACAAGACGCTTTGATGCATCTACAAAGGTGATGTCTATATGATTCATGAAAAGGAGTTGTCCAACAAATCCTCTAGCAATTTTACCCGCACCAAATACAAGGGCCTTCATCCCCGCTCCTCTCAGTTATAAGCTTTTGCTATTTTGGTAAAAACTTTTGCACGCCTTGTCAATTCAGCAAAATCTTTTGCCGCGATCAGTTTCTTATCTACCAAGCGACTACTAATGCCAGCTCCGACATATCCTGCACTTAAAAAGTCTGCAAAATTCTCTTCATTCACTCCTGCAGTGGCTAAAAAATCTACATTATTAATTGGCCCCTTCAAATCCTTTAGATAGGATAGTCCTAACCAAGCTGCAGGAAAAATTTTCACTAAATCTGCACCATAAGTATGAGCTTGTAAAACCTCGGTAGGTGTCATTGCTCCCGGAATTGATACCATGCCCAAACGCTTTGTCTCCATAATAATTTCTTTGTCTACATTTGGAGATAACACAAAAAGGCCCCCTGCTTCTTTCGTCGCGTGAACCTGTTCAATGGTCAAACACGTACCAGAACCAACCATCATATCATCATACTGCTCTCGTATTTGTTTGATAGCAGTAGAAGTTTTTGTAACAGCCTCCGGGTCGCCTTGGTCAAAGGTTACTTCCATCATTCGAATGCCACCAAGATACAAGGCTTTTGCCAAATCATAGAGCGCATCTCCATAGACCCCTCTGCAAATAGTTAAAACTTTGTTAACCTTAATATTGTTTAAGACATTCTCCTTGTTCATATAAAACTCCTTCTATAAATAGTCCTTAACATCTTCTCTTGATTCAGTAATAATAACCTGAAAAAAGACATCAATGCCTTTTTTCAATAAATTGCGAAATGCCTCACGCTCTTCTTCACTGGCTGCAATGTTTTTATACAATTTCTTCCGTCCAGCTTTTGAACCAATCCCGCCGACATTTACCGTCAATAATTCGACGCCTGCATCAGTAAGTCGGTCCAAAGTAGTCGGCGTCTTTACCAGCAAAATAATTTTTTCATCTTTTGAGGTTTCGGTTAAATAATTAACTGCTTGTTTTTCATTCTGAACCTTTAAAGCAATCGAACTTGGCATGCTGGCTTTCATTACCATTTGCAAAAAAGAGTCCTCTGCTACAGCATCGTCCACAATCAACACTTCATTGGCCTTCGTATACTGAACCCACTGCGTCATTACTTGGCCATGAACGAGTCGATCATCGATGCGCGTCCAAACTATATTTTTCATTGGTCATCATTTCCTTTTCTTTGAAAGTATTCCAAAACATTATCCACGGCCATCCTGGTCATTTCGGACGTAGCTTCAGCACTTACCGCAGCCATATGAGGCGTTAATACGAGATTTAAATCCTCGCACCCATTAAAATAAGAGGGTATTTCCGGCTCGGAAGAAAACACATCTGCACCATATCCGTATAGATTCCGACTTTTTAAAGCTCTTAAAACCGCCTGCTCATCGACAAGGCCTCCGCGAGCTGTATTAACCAAAACAGCATCCGGTTTCATTTTTGCCAATTCTTTTTCGCCAATAAGCGTCACCCCGCTTGCATTCGGAACATGTAAAGTAATGATGTCAGATTTTTCAAGAATTTCCTCAAGGCTGCTTTGTTTTATATTGTTATCCAAAAAATATTTAGAATCCGGCTTAAGATCATATCCTAAAATTTTACACTGAAAACCTTTAAGACGTGAAATAACCCTTCTTCCAATTGCTCCACATCCGATCACGCCCACTGTCTTTTGATAAAGATCAAATCCTCGCCTTTTTTTCCATGTTCCATTTTGTAAATCATCATTAGCTTTTGGAATGTGACGAAGCAAAGACAAAACTAAGCCCAGTGTAAAGTCAGCAACAGCTTCCGCGTTAGCTGCCCTAGTCACTCTAATATCCACTCCCCGTTTTTTAGCAGCTTCCATATCAATGTTGTCAATCCCAACTCCATATCGAGATATTAACTTCAATTCCGGGGCAGAGTCTAGTACTGCGGAAGTCACGGGATCGGAGCCCAAAATAATCGCATCAACGCCCCTTACAGCTTCTACCATGTCAGACTCGCTCAATATTGTTCCTTTTGGGTTTTCCCGAATATCCCACCCGGCATCGCGCAAACGTTGCCGGGCAGAAGGATCATTTTTTCCAAAACTGTTCGATGTAATCAGTAATTCCATTCCATCACCTCACAAAACCCCAAAAAATCCTAGCACAATAGAAGCAACAATCATCAATCCCAACACCTTATTCACGCTCATTTTCTTATTAAGCAAATGTAAAGTTAAAAATACTACGATCAAAGGCAGTAGGTTTGGCAAGATCTTGTCGATCAGTTGTTGAATTTCGAGGACATTCTCACCCAATTGAATCGACAGAGGTGTTGCTGCTTTAACAGTTCCCGACGCCAAGGCCCCGATAGTAATTGCCCCCATTGCTGTGACGCCAGTCATGATTCTTTCCATTTTATTTCCTCTAAAGAACTCCGAAACAAATTCTCGTCCGGCAAAATAAGACTTCTTAAAAAGGAAATAGGAAATACCGAAGTTTAATCCCAGGGTCGCAACCATATAAAAGATAGGAGCAAATAAATTTCCTTCAACGCCGAGTGAAATGGCAATAGATCCGATAATAGGAATCAACGTGCCTTGGCGAAGCGTATCGCCAATCCCGGCAAGCGGCCCCATCAGAGACGTTTTAATGGCCGAAATCATGGAGCCATCAATTTCTTGACCTGCTTTTTTTTGTTCTTCTAAAGAAATGGTCAAACCTAATATCACAGGACCCACTAAAGCAAATTCTGAATTATAAAACTCCATGTGTCTTTGACATGCTTCAATGCGCTCTTCTTTTTGATCCTTATAAAATTTGTGAATTACATTTCTCATACCCATAAAAAAGCCGGGTGCTTGTAACCGTTCATAACTACAACAGGCTTGTGCCCATACCTCAAAGGCCCAGTATGATCTACGCAGGTCAGCGTCTGTCAAAAGCCGTCCCGAAGGAGTAGTTTTCTTGTCAAGCATATTTGTTTCCTTCTCTGCATATTCAGTCATTGTTCGTCCTCCTCCTTAATAACTTTTTGAAACTTGAGGTCACTGTAAAAATACGCAATAATGGCTGCGAAAATCGCTATTGGCAGCATACCTAAGCCAGAGAAAGTGCGAATGAAAAATCCCAATATGAAAAACAGTAAAATACCACTACGGGTGTTTAGCATGCGCAAAATCATAGCAATTCCCAACGCAGGAAGAATGCCACCAATGACTGACAAAATATGAAGAGGTGTTCCTGACAGCTTTTCTAAAACAGCTTGTGTAGCATCTGCTCCAAAATACACTAACAATGCACATGGAATTACTGTTACCAATGCTCCGAAGAGTTGCGTCGGCCATATTTGCCAAAACACCATTTTTCCGATATCTCCTTCTTTGGCATATTGATCCATTTTATGCACAAAGAAAATATTAACGGTTTGTCGAAGGTTCCATACCATGGTGCCCATAATACCAAGTGGGACTGCGATTGTCATTGCAACTTGAGCATCCGCTCCGGAAGCAAGTGCCAATGCAGTACCTACTACACCTCCAACACCCGGATCCGTTGGCAAAGTTCCTCCTGCGTTGACAAATCCCAGGTACAAAGTGTTAATCGTGGCGCCAATAATACATCCTTCGACCGGTCTGCCGAGAATAATCCCTACTACCGTTCCAGAAACAATTGGCTGGCGTAAAGATACACTACCAAGTCCGGTTAACCAAGGTACACCATTATTGGTCAGGTAATACACAAAACCTATACAAATTGCTTGAATTATTGAAATTGACATAATACCCTCCTAAATTCCAATTTTTTCATGTAAGCTAACAACGCTTTTTTCCCCAACCTCTTTACCAATTTTTACTAACTCTGACAGTGTTGAAAATTCCCTTTGCATGATAATTTCTAAATACATCGGCAAGTTTAGCCCTGTTAAACAATAAATGGGAACTTCTGCTTCTAATTGGTAGGTCGCTTGCGCAGCTGCATTCGAAGTGGTTCCACCAAATAGATCGATAAGAATCAACACGCCTTCATTCGTTTGTTCATGCATCTTTCTTACGGCATCAACAATTTCTTTGGTTAAAGTTTCCAATGTATCCCCTAAATGCAATCCTATGCTAGTTACATATTTACTCTCCCCCACAATTAATTCTGCACTTTTTGCCAGTTCCCTTCCAAAATCGCCATGTGTTACTGTGATAAGTCCAACCATATCTACTCCTTTTCTTTAACGATTACAGTTTATAGTACACAAAATATAAAATCGAATATTCACGGTGTTTTAGCACGCACCTCAATTTGTGTTGTATTATTACGTACTTTTTCTTTCGTACTCACACCACATATTATTTTTTATTATTTTCGTGTTATATCTTCTGAATAAATAACACGCTATCCCGCTTGAAATTTACACTCTATATTTATATGATTAAATAATAAGTATTAAAGAACACATTACGCTATTTACTTTGAAAAAACCAAGTTAACTCGCGCATCCTTAAAGGAGAATAAATGAGCACTGATGAACTTATACTTCAGCAATTACGAAAAAATTTAGCAAATTTTGATATTAATACACCTTTTTCCTCAATTCAAACCGATGCAACTAACTTAGCAAAGCAGTTGCATATTGATCGTGCAAATCTCTCCCGACGACTAAATCGCCTGCACCGTTCGGGCATCCTAGTAAAAACTGAAGGCCGTCCCACACGCTTCCTGCTAAGGTCCTTAGTCAATTCAGTACTATCAGACTCAGAATCTTATGTGCCTTCAATCCTTCCGAAAAACAAAACGCTTGCTTTTTATAAAGCAACTAAAAACACAACTGTAAAAGACCTCCCAAAAAAGAAGCTCGCATTTGAACATTACATCATGAATGATCGTAGTCGCATGGCTAAGGTTATTTCTGAAGTCCAAGCCGCTATTTTATATCCCCCGGCTGGGTTAAATGTCCTACTTTATGGGCCAAAATTCGTAGGAAAAAGTACTTTTTCTAAAGATATAGTGCTTTTTGCCCAACAATCAGGTGTAATAAGCGAACAACAATCCCCCATAATATTTGATTGTGCAACTTATAATTTTGACTCTTTTGATCATGCCAAAACATTGCTGTTTGGGAATAAAAACAAGTCCAGTGAAGCTGTTGGATTATTAGAACAAACAAAAAACTCATTTCTCATTTTAGACCATATTGAATCTTTACCACATAAAATCCTACAACTACTCACAAATAAATGGAGCAATTACAAGAAAACACGTATCATTGGTATTTATACCGCTTCAAGTCTGCCAAAGGAAATGATGGAAATGTTTCCTGTGAAAACTTGCATTCCGGCCCTTGACCAACGTTCCATTGAGGAAGTACTTGTCCTTGCCTTACAAATCTTTCAACAGGAGACAAAACGGATAAATAAAACTATTCACGTTCCAAAAGAAGTTTTGAAATGTTTTTTAATGGCACACTATAAAAATAATATTGCACAGCTTCAGAGCGAAATCCAGGGAGCTTGTGCACGAGCATTATATAAAAGCGGTAATAGAAATTCCATATATATTGAATTAACTCTCTATGATTTATCTGAGAGCCTTCTTAACTGTATTCAGTTAGAACCCTCTCGGCGAGATGAAATGGATGCGTTCTTAAATCTATTTCAGAACGATTCGCTTACTTTTTCAGCTTTGCGGAACAATCTAGAGCTGGATTTTATTTATCGATTAAATCGCAATATACCATTTCACCAATTGCAAAATTTTCAAGAGGTAAGCGGAGAGATTAAAAAAAATTGTCGCGAGTACATCACTCATATAACTACACTCCCACTAAATGCTGTTCATTCTTTGCTTCTTCAAGATATCTATGCTTCTTTGCTGCCCAGCTTTCACGACATGGATATCTTGAAAAATGAAAAACTTTTATATGGGCTGCTGTATCACTTGTCTTCCGTCATAAGAAGTATACGACAAGGAAATATTCAAGACTATCACCTTGCACCTTCAGCAGAAAATGAGCAACTGAATTTAAAAAAAGAGTTGATTGCCTGTGAAAAAGCTTCAACTTCTAAGTATAGGGAAATAGCGCTTAAAATTGCTTCAATCTTACATTCTCGTTATATGCTTTCTTTACCAGAGTATGAAATTAAGTATATTGAAGTTTATTTGGAGTTAAGTTCCATATGGATTAATAAGGTATATATTCAACTGATCCTTTTGTCAAAAGACGCTGATCTGCTACAAAATTACAAAGTTTATTTAAACAATATAAATGAAAATGTAACCACGCACAGCTTTTCTCTACCTAACACAAGTACAGAAACCGAATTTCTATCCCATGGTAATCCGGAATCAAAAAATGCAGAGAATTGTGATAGCCTTAGCAAATTCTTGAAAGAAGTCGACCGTGGCAAGGGTATGGTTTTGGCAACAGATAATGTGGATACATTACAACAATTACTTCCAAACCCATTACCAAAAAACCTTTTAATCATTCCTAGTCTCAATCTGGCTCAATTAGCACGGTTGTTGGAAAAAATGAACTCTCTGGATTGCACATTAGCGGAACTAAAGGTTAATATACCAACACCCACAGAATCAAAAAAAAGCATGACTGGAGATCGCCATACATTAGATCTATTAAAAGATCTGTCTGAGAATGCTTTCAATGATATTTTGGTTTTTTTGAATGCGCGGAAGGCTTGTCAATTTTTATATAAATCACTGACCGGCATTCTGAGCGATTTGCATCTAACAATATCCGATGAAATTCTAATCCGCTTTTTGTATCACGGAGTTTTTCTTATCGAACGATGCATAAAAAAGGAACCGTTAAATGATACCAAATCAAAAATCGCCATTAAAAACCACCCTGAGATATTTTATTCTATTGAAAAGAATTTTGTTACGCTTGAAGAAACTTTCTCTTTTCACCTTCCTCTATCTGAAATGGGTATGTTAATCGAAATGTTCGTTAATTATGGAGAGGGCAGGAATCATATTTGATTGCTTATGTAAAACAGAAAAGATTCTTACTATGCTTGTCGTATCAATCAAGGTAGACTAAAAAATCTTTCCACCATTTGTTGTTATGTCAGACCTTATCCCCCTCTTTATTTTCATCCCTCTTTACATTTTCCCAGAGCATGGTATAATTGTAAAAGTTGTTGAAGAAAAAGTATTAACGGGGTGTAGCGCAGCTCGGTAGCGCGCCTGCTTCGGGAGCAGGAGGCCGGAGGTTCGAATCCTCTCACTCCGACCAAAAAAGAACGGGGGGATTATTCCCCCGTTTTTTTATCCAGTACAGCGCGTCTTTCTTGGATTAGCAACTCGAGTTCTTGTAGATCTTTTGCTTGCGCCCATTTTCTAACAAACGATCTTGCGGTAGAACGGTTTCGCAGATATTTGGTATGCTCTCTATTCTTTTCTTGCCATTTTTTATTTGCCTCTGTTTGTGCGTTTTTTTCATATTGTTTCCCTCTTCATTTCAGTAGTAGATAAAGCAGTCCAACACAAATCAAAACCAAGCGCAGACTCTCAAATACTAACTTTCTGATTTTTCCATTCGATTCCATGAAACAGATGATACTATCCGGACAGAGATGGGCTTGATTACCGATAGAAAAGTGCTGATTTCAAGCACCGGCTTCGTAAGCTCCCGTACGATCTTGCGAAGTTTTTTTCATTTTACCACTATCTTTCGGGTACAAAAAAAGCACGTCCAACCTGTAGAGGTGCTTAATATTAATACCAGGCTACCATGCCCGATTTTTTATAATTTCCATCTTTGTCTTTCATCCCGCTTATGAATTTGGGGATACAATCGAAAGCACTCTTTGGATTGACTTTTTCTTTGACGACTTTCGTCTCAGGATTAAAGATAACCCACCCTTTTTTATCCTCGTCACCTTCGGGATAAATTTCATAATGGTAGAACTCTTCTATAATGCTTATTAACTTAAATGTTAACATGATTTATTCTCCTCGGGCGGTTTATACAAATATGTTTCCGATGTTTTATCGTGAGACTCTTGATACGACATCTGTTTTCATACATATAATAAAGCTCCGGTCGCTTGTGCTGTAATAGTATCATATCATGCTCTTGAATGCTTTTCCCCTCAATTAAGCGATTCCATGACTGAGTCATATCATAGTTCAGGCGAATGCCAAGCGCTTCGCCGAATCTTTCGACAAGCGGCATGGAAAAATAATAAATTATTGAAACGGGGACAAACACAGAAACTCGAACAAATGCGCAAAAGAAATAACCGCCTGAAACCATTGATTTCAAGCGGCTTTTCCGTTGGTGACCCATCGGGGATTCGAACCCCGGACACCCTGATTAAAAGTTAGAAAACCCATGTTTTCCGCCATCCTTAGATGCGTGAAACCAAGCTTTTAAGCGGATTTTCTACTCCGTCTGCACTTTGATTTTTTACCATTTGGGCTATTTTTGGTAATATGTACAGAATTTTATGTACAACACATGACTGCGGTCGAAAGCTTTTTTACGAAAGGAAAGAAGAGGAGCTATACCCCCTCTTCTTCCTCCAACTTTTGGCGCCTTTCCTGGATGAGAGACTCAAGTTCTTGTAGATCTTCTTCCGTAGCGTGGTTGCGAATAAAAGACCGAGCAGAGGACTTATAAGAATTATATCGTCGTCTTTCCGGATTCTTTTCTTGCCACTTTCTGGTTGCACGCATTTGAGCGTCGCTGGTTTTTTTCTCCACTATTTTCTCCTTTCTTGAATTTGAATAAACAAATTTATAGTGCTAATAACCAAGTTCGCAATGAGTAAGATTTGTAATGTTGTCATTTTCATTTTTCGGGTATATGATAGATACACCCCCATCAGGGGGAGGGGCTTTCGCCCCTCGCTATTGGCTCTAATCCTTTCTGATTGTTATTATCAGTGTTGCTGCACCGATTATCAGTTGGATTAGAGCTATTATTGTATCTATATTCATTCCCTTTCCTCCTTTCTTTCGTATTGAGGTTCTCTCAACCTCTGCTAATATTATATACAATGGTTTATATTCTGTCAACTATTATTTTCGATTTTGTTTGAATTTTTCCAACAAAAAAAAGCCGCCTATTTCAGGCGGCTACGATAGTTATTCAGCGTTATTTTTAGGCTCGTTTTCCTCCATTGCTTGGTCTTTTGATGCTAAGTTCTTTTCTTGTTGACTCTTCCCTGTAATAAAAACAATTAAAACGGGAACCACCGTACTCATTAAAATTGCTAAACTTTCAATCCCTTTTCCGTGGTATAGGAGAAAGGCGGAAATCAATAAAGAAAAGAAAATTAGAAGAAACGCAAATATAGTTCCGAGCCTTTCGTTCTTGCTGTCATTTCTGATGACTTGCTTCTCGATGCTTTGTCTGTGAGCCGCTTGATTTTCTGCCATAGAAAGTATTCTATCCGGAAACGTAGGATCAATAGCTTTATACGCCTCCAAGGTTTTTGGCGGCGGTAACGGACCGCTAAAGTATTCTACACGTTCTTCTATACGCTCCATTTGAACTAAATAACGCGCAACTCGATCCGGATGTTCCTTTATAAAATGCCGAGCTTCTTCTATGTCTTTCGGGTTAGGCGAAAGTTTTGTATTCTCACCAAAAGCGGAGCTGACGGAGTTTCTGTTTTTATCCTTTTGAACCATACTTTTTTCTCAAAGAACTTTCCGCGTTTCTAATATCATTTCCGACGGTTAGCCAATCCGAGCGAATGGCTTTTTCGTCTGCTTCTTTCGGCGTTTTCGATATATTATAGCTATTGGTTCTTCCAAAAAGGTCAAAAACGCGTCCTACCCCTCTATAGAAGCTGAATTTTGGAAACAATATATTCGTATAACTTTCGTATTTTTTTTCCACAGCCATTCCCTCCTTTCTGGTCATACTATACCCAATATTTTATATTTCGTAAATATCGAAGGACACTTTTTCATTTGTCTATGCCATACAAAAAAAAGCCGCCCACAAGGAGCGGCTGATTTTGTGTATAGTTTTTTTATCCCGGACTGTTTCGCCTATGGTGTCATTCCTACTTTTCCACGATTGCTCGTCCGCCTGAGTACAGCCCCATCGAGGACAGCCCCATGATGAGACCATACAGGATGATATCTGCCGCTCCTTGCGTGGGTAGCCATGTTTTGCCGATAAAGGCGATACCGATACCGATCGCAAGCGCAGCTATTGGCGCCACGCGATCAGGCAGTCCAGCACGCTTTACCACCTCGACCAGTCCGACGACAATTGCCGAGAGTCCCAACATTGTGATCTGCTCCATTTTTACCTCCTCTCCTTTTTACTCGATATGCCCCCAGAGCGCGCCGCGTTTGCCGTCCCGATACGTCCGACAAGCCAGATAGTTGCGTTTGCCGCTTGCTCCGATGTAGCTGATCCATACATAGCCGCCCGTGATATACACGCTGTCATAGGTCACCGATTCGCCCGGATGGTACTGTGCGACGACTTCCCCATCTGTCGATGGCGATCTGCGCACATTGATAACGTCGTTCGGATAAAAAGTCCCCGTTTCAGGATAGCCTGATACGCCGTCAATGCCCGTCTCTTTTTCGGGGATGCCATGCCCTACGATATAGGTATCAAAACCGTCATTGCGCAAGCTTTCTGCCATTTTTGCTGCGTTTTGTACGTTTTTATAGGCTCCCACCTGCACACGATACAAGCCGTTGGACGATGTAACATAGGTATCATATCCACGCTCTTTCAGCTTTTTTTCCATGGCGGCGGCATTTTCCCGTACGCGGTAGGCGCCGACTTGTACGCGTAAAAGATCAGGTGTTGGCACAGTGTCTTGCGGAAGCTCCTCACGCGGGGCCTGTCCGCTATAGTATTTTTCTGCGATACGGGCAATGCGGTCCAGGTCATATACACCCGGACAATCGGTTGCTACATATCTTCGGTGCGGTGTTAGCGGAATTTTTCCGTGTCTTCTCCAGATATCACAGACAAGTTCTCCAATAGTTTCGTAGTCTTCATCGGTTGCCTCCGGTCTGCATTCGATTCCGATACTCCGTTGATTGATATCATAGATCCCTGCGTGCCATGCGGTGTCCGCCTCATCCACGACCTTTTGCACGCGTCCTGCCTCCGCGACGTAGTGTGCGGATGTGGGCGCGCTATACAAAAACCACCGCACTACATTCTCAAAACGCTGTCCGCGCGTCCCCCAGTGATGGATAACAATGCGGTCAATCTTTTTTCCGCCGCGTCCGACGTCATAACTTCGCGCACGTCCGCTATCGATATACTGATATGCCATTTATGCCTCCTTTTTTGCATAAAAATAGGCGCCAAAGCGCCTTTTTTCCGATTTTTCATTTGTCCACACGCTCAAAAACAGCGATTCGCCCGCTACGGCGTCTGACGACTTCATCCTTGCATTTTGCATGTAAAAAGGTATCAATGGTCGTCTAATCGCATAAAATCGCCTTATTTTTGATTCTGAAGTGCCGTTTTTTTTTTAGCGTCCGCGCTAAAAAGAGTCTGCGTAGGGTTTTCCAGTAAATTCCTTGTACAGCTCCTTTAAGATTCGCGTTTGCTCCTTGCTCAAATCCTTTATGCTGTTTCCCTGCACATGGAGCTCGTCCGCTTTTTTGTCGACGCGGGCAGTGATCTCCTCCATCGTCCGTATAACTTCCCGCAGCGCTTGCACTTCGCGCGTCTGCTCGGATATCACGGTAGTCATTCCCGCGTGCGCTTCCTCGGTCTTTTCCATGAGCGTGCTGTTGCGCTCTGTAACCTGTGATTGACGCTCTAAGGCGCGTGTCATCTCCTGTGAGATTTCCATAAAGCGCTCAATCCATCCGGGGACGTGCTTGGCGATAAGGATAATCACAACAATCCACGCCAGCGATAGTAGTGTGGATATCGCCTGATCGAGTCCGACTAATGTACTTAATTCCTGCATACTACACCTCTTCTCCTGCCGGGGCGATCATCACCTCCTCGGCAATTTGTAAGCGTAAAAGCGCCTGATCAATCGCTGCAATGCGCTCACTTTTTGCCGTCGCTTTTTTTCGCACTTCCCCGGCTTTTGCTTCCGCGGCGGCAACCTCCACATACAGATCGGATAGCGCCGCCTGCTCATCTTCGCGCGTCTTTTTCAGGCGCTCTTTTTGATCTTTCAGTTCTTGGATATCCATGTTTCCTCCTAAAATCGCATAATGTGCAGCGTGATATTGAGTCCGTCCGGCGGTCTTTTGCTTGACAACTCGCTTCGTATATACACGTACATACCATTTACCGTTGGCTGAATTGTCGTATACATGATTCCCGCGTCCGGCTCATAGACAGGCTGGATTCCCCACGTATAATTTAGCGCCTCCCCTTGTCCAATGCCTAAGTCGTCATTTGTCAGATTGATAAATCCGCTATTGATGGTTTTTGTTATCCTAATGCCGCGAATTCCTGCAAGTCCAAGTAAGTCCACCTCGCGAAGAGGCGTTCCACCGTTATATTCTTTCGCGCGAATTCCCGAATTTTTTCCGACGGTCAGCATGTAATTGCCTTGTCGCAAGGAAGCCTCATAGTCCTTTGCCGGACACCCCGCACTAAATCCATGCGGCGATAAGTCCATCAAAATTTCTCCGGGACCAATGCGCGCCGTTCTCGGTTCTGCCTTTGTTGCCTTATCCGATAGTGTAAAAGTGTACGTATACGTCTTGTCCAAAAGGACATTCACATCAACGCGCGTTATTGTAAAGGCGTCCGAATCCCATATCTTTATATTTGACTCAGAAAGCACTTGTTCCGTCGTATTTCCGTCACTCCTTTGAACGCGTAGTTTTCCAAAATTATCATAGGTTTTTGAAAGACGGATTTTGCAAGAAAGACGCGCATATGCGCCAGATGGATCTGGGTTCCCGGCGGAATCGGAGCGCTCCGCGGTGCACGAAAGAATCTGCGGAGGAAAATAGGTCACAACCGGATAGGTGCCTTCCGCCACCGCCGTACGCCCGCGGGTGTCCGTTAAAACAATTTTGTACCCGCGAAGCCCAACTTGATGGGTAGTAAATGTTGCTGAAATCCCGGTACTATCCGCTTTAAAGAGTGCCGCATTTTTTGATCGCGTAAATGTTTGTAAAGCGCCGTCCGCATAAAATTGCACGGTATCTACCTGCGCGCCGAAAAGCTGGTCTGCGCGCCAGAGTCCCCACGTAAAAGATACCCCGGCGAACGTGTGGTTTTGCCAATAGTTGCCGTCCATTCCGTTTTTAATCGGCTTTACTTCGTGAGATTTTATGGTCGGCTGCACGCCCTTCGGAACATCGAGGCGGATATTTACCCCCGTCGCTCCGACAGGCGTTTTGCCATCCGCTTGATAGGTGTACACGCCAAGCGTACACATCATCGACTCCGCGTTTGGCACCCACTCACAGAGCCATATGGGCGGATTAAATTGTATCGTTGTTTTTCCAAGCCCGGACGGGATATCGTATGGATAGTAGTATCTCTTATCCGTGCCATTTAGGTTCAAAAATAGCTTATGCTTAAAAGACGCGTTTTTACGATCGACCGTAACGATCGGTCCGTATTCTCCGATGGTGACCGTTGTTTTGTCGACGCTCGTTGACGCTGCGCGCGGAATTGTAGCAAGAGAAATGCTCTGTGACGCCGAAACCGTACCAAGAGACGAACTCCCGGTTGCGCAGTAGATGGCGATGGATACGGGCGCATGAGAGCCGTCCGAGTTATGCGGAATCGTTACGCTGTGACTCAAAATAAGCCGCTCGCCGCCGGATGGCAGCCTGTCCCACGTCCATGACCGAGATTTTGTGTTGCCAGCTATTGTCAATGCGAAATTGACGCCGGAGTACTCATAAGAACCGCCGCCCGCACCCGGTCTGCGGTGGTAGGCGTCGGCAGTTATCGTCGTGGTATTCGCCGCTTGATTTTGCGATACGCTATACCGCACATCGACGTTTTCCCAAGAGCCATAGTACGTAAATTGTGCCATTTTATCCTCCCACGTAGTACCACGTCAAGTGCGGCACCCCATCGACAAGTCTTGTCGTCTGCTGATATAGCGATACTTCCTTTTCGTTGATAAATTCCCACTTAACAGCGCGCGCATTGGTGACAAGAAGATCGTCCGGATTCAAGCGCCCCTTCTTTATGGCGTCCACAAAAAAAGCAATTTCGCTATTTGTCAGCGTGAGTGCTTCATACTGTCCTTTTCGCCCGATATAAATCGTGCCGTTGGACATCCAGATTAGACCCTCTAAATCATCAAGACGGTCAAGCATTCCCCGAAAGGTTCCCTGCACGTTTTTTTGCACCTCATCAAGCACTTGCGCCCTTGTGGCGTCAAGAAGCTGCTGTAAGGTGTCCATAATTGCCTTTTCAGACTTGCTCACAGCACCGTCTGCATAGGCCTTGTCCGCGTAGTCTCGTATAGCAATCGCTGCCTCTAAACTGTCCGTATAGGCTTTCGCGCTTTCTAATGCCGCTCGCGCAGCCTCTTCGGTCAAACTTTCCGGCGCGGTGCGAACGACAATCCCGTCGCTGTACGTGATGGAAAATCTTCGCCATACAATATAGCCCTTTTTCCATGACGGAACCTCATCGCTCCATGTAACCGGCTCCGGTGGATCGCCCTGATCTTCTTCACTGACCGGACGCGTTCCAACCTTCCGTTGGTCGTACTGCACTTTTATGGACGCAATGCTCACGCCTTTTTCGCCCGGCTCGCCACGTGGACCCGGTGGACCTTGCGGACCAACTAAGTCCAGCGCATGGGGAATCCACCCCGTGCTTTCTTTCCCGCGCTCAAATTTATATCGGTGTGTTTGCGGAAGCACGGTGGAAATTCGTACATAAGCTACCCCCGCGCCGATCGTGTACGTTTCTGTAATTTTCCCATGCATGTTGTTCCAGTAGGTCGCGTCCCGATAAGAGAGACAGTCCAGCATTTTTTTGTCTTTATCGTAGCTAAGGACAACAAGGCGGTTTGTTTTTCCGAGTCGTTTCGACTCTTCCGAAGTGATTTCATCAAAAAGCGTTAGCGTGTATTCGCCCGGTTCTTCGATGGGAATGTAGTCTGATGTACCTGTATTTTCGGTCGGATACATCGTGCCATAGTTCGCGTCTAAAGTTCCTTTTTCCATCGTGGAGACGCAAAGTAGGTTCGGTTGCAGTCCGTCTTTTCCAGGCGCACCGTCTGCTCCGTCTTTTCCAGGCTGCCCCGGCTCCCCTTTCAAGTCCGGCAAATCCTCTCTTTTTAGCACCCCAGTAAAAGCGACATTTCCAGCAATATTTAAGTTCTGACCAACATCCGGTGCAAGTTGGTTTGCTGTAATGCTGTTTGCAGCGATAAAGGATGTGTTAAAAGCCCCGTCCATCGTCCAGGCATACGTGTACGGTCCATTAACACCGTGTGTACTATAGCCCTGGCCATTAAGGTTGTATTGCCAAACCCGCCTTGCTGTGGCCTCATCGTCCGTATCCATGACCAAAATTTTATCCGGGTAAATACGCACATGACCGCCATACCCCTGCTTAATCAGCTCTGTGGCCGCCGCGCGCGCCTTGTCAAAAACGGACTGGTTAATCGACTTTGCAATCTCCAGCGCACTTTGAGACGCGATTGTCGCCGATTGCACGGCACCAAAGAACGCATTGGTCGGACTGCCCAGTTGCAAGTAGTCGTAGCGATCACGTAATGCGTCCCAATCGTAAGCGATAAGACGCTGTGACAGTTCGACGCCGATGGGATGGTGACTTACCCGCAACGTATCTCCAATATAAATTCGTTGCAGATCTACATAGTCTTTGTATTCTTCTGTCTGCGATAAGTCGATAAAATTTACCTCGCAAGTAATCGTCGGCAAATCCACTCCCGCGTCAAACTCTTTTTGTGCCGCCTCTCTTAACGCCTGCATAGCCTGCTCGTGGTCGACTGCACCGTCTTGATCGGGCGATTTGGTCTTGGATGCGATCGACTCATAATAAATTACGCCGTACTTTGGCTGTTGATATTGTCCGATACGCGGACTATCGACGTACTTTTCAGGCAAAAAAATACCGTCAAACCCTTCTGGCATCAGTCGGGTGATGACGGTGGTATAGTCCTCTGTAAAATCCAGCCCCAGCAAATTTTTTCGGTATTTAATTTTGACGCCGCGATCGCTACCCAAGCGTGATCGCCAGGTGATGTTGTAGTTGTTCCGGTCCAATTCTCCGCCGGCACGACTGATCAGGGAATTTTCCTCATCCCCCAAAAGGGCCTCGACTACATTTTTACGTACCAAGCGGGACGATACACTGCCCGCAAGCTCACTCGTTGCTGAAAACGGATTCGGCAAGGCTGTTTTCTGAAGCACTTGCTGGATCGCCGTCTCAGAGGGCACGTTTCGCACAAAGGTATCTTCAATAAAAAAGTCGGCCAGATCGTAAAACAGGTGGTTTGCGCGGATTGTCATCTCATCCATTGTTTTTTGGATGGAGGCTACCCGAAACATCTGCTCGCCACGCGGTGTGTTCGCCTTAATCAATCGTTCTGGCGTAATTTCAGAAGACAACTTGCCATTATATGGATAAACGACGGTTAAGTCGTATACGCCGTTGATCTCCTCATGCACCGTCGCGGAGACCGCATCCGTCAAGGTCCCAATGCCGCGCGACTGAAAGGTGGTTTCATTTTTGTCGTATAAAGTTAGCCTCATAGCACTCTCCAATGCGGCGTAATTTTGACATCCGTTACATTACCTTCTACGGATAGCTCCGTCGTCTCTCCGGCTCGCAAAATCGGAATTTCTCCGGACGCCTGTTTTTCGAGGGAAACCAGCTCGCGATGTACAAGATCCGATTCCGCCTCCAGCTCTACGCGGTCGATAACATCTTCCACCTTGAAAACCGTCCGCCCCGATTGCTTGATCGTGATCTCGCCGCTTCCAGTGATGGTGTAGGACGGATAGGCGTCCAGCGGATATGGATTGACGATTTGGATAGTCTTGCCATATGTCGTTGGTACATCTCCTGAGAACAGCCTTGCAAAGGGATCCACAGAAAAACGGAGTTGGAAAGACAGCAAACGCTCATCGCCTGATAGATATGATGTGTCCAATGATAAAAAAGAGGCCTTCCGATATCGGTCCGGTTGCTCATCAAAAATGAGTTTTCCGCCCCCACGGCACCAGTCAAAGAAAGCCGCCCGCGAACCGTCGAGAACATGTCCGTCCAACAAAAGCTCAACGGGCGCCATCGTGTGATCATCGCGCCAGAGCACCCCGTCGCGCCCAGGAACGATCACCTCTTCTTTTCGTAACTGCGGAGCAGGGAAAGACGTGATCGGTGAAAAGACAACGCCAAGACTTTCTGCAGGAATGCCATTTAATGTGATCATGCGAGAGCTCCTTTCGCAAGACGTTGACGCTGTGCTTCTTCTCCCAGGCGACGCACCAGGTGCCGCACATCTTCTTTAGTATTGTTTTCTACCTTGTCGATACGGATATTGACATCGCCGCCCTTCTTCGCATACCGCTGGTTTTCTTCTTTGGTCAGGATGCGTTCGCCGCGATGCAGGTGAGCACGATACCCATCGTAGGGGACATAATCCAAGCCACTGGAACGATAGCTATATCCATGTGAGCTGCGCGTGGCCGCGGTGTCCCCAGTTTCAGTGATGTGACGAGTAACATTGTTGGTGATGTAGTTTGCAACGACTTTATAGGACTTGTCGTTGTATTTAATCGCATTGATTCTTTTCGCATTCTCGTCAGCACCGCCAAACAACTTGTCAAAAAACGATAGCTGTTTCCCCGTCTCGATATCGACTTGCTGAGTCAAATCCGAATAAGCCTGATTCAATTTATAAATGCCATTATCGCGTATCTGCTGATAAGCAAGAGTCGTTTCATCGCGATATTGATTGGCATCGCTCACCATTTTGTCGTATATGCCTTTTTGGGTCGTAGTCATCTGTTTTCCGGATAATTCAATGTCCGTTTTGTAGGAGGCCGCCGCGCTCATCATTTGATCATACTTTTCATTTGTCAGCCGGATTCCCTCATCCCGTTCCGTGTTTAGCTTGATGATCGTATCTTCAACCATCTTTTGGGTAACCTGCTCCCGTGAACTTGCCAAGTTGTTGATCAATAATTCCTGCTCATTGGCGCTTTGGGCGACCGATCGAATTTGTTCCATCGCCATATCCTCATAGAGCTGCGAGAGTTCTTCCTTCTCTTCGCTCGCGTTTTCAATGCCTTTGTCTTTGATGATCTCGTACAATTCGCAGATGCGCTCCTGCATCCCTTTAACTTTTTCTTTTCGATCTTCTGCCATGGTCTCAACGTCGGATAAAACCTGCGCTTTTTCCTCGGCTGTTAGGGATGTAGAGGTGGAAAATAGCGTTTGAAAATCTTCGATATTACGTTGCTTTTGATCATCAATCGCAGCGATGGTCATATTCGCCATCTCTTTGACGTCTGCTGTGATTTTAGCCGTGTTTTCAGCGGTCATCGGCACGAGCCCTGCGTATAGATCCATCGTTTTTTGTTGTGCGCCGTCCGAAAGATCATAGTAGGCTTGCATTTGCTTTTTCGTTTCTTCGGACACCTTCACAGATGTTGTCTCTGCGACCTCGACCATTTGATCGCCGACCTGCTGCATACGCGTACCGGTGACGACGACGCCATCCCGTAATTTGTCGACGGCAGGCGTTGCCTGTTGCTCAAAGCCTTTATAAACCAGATAGCCTGCTCCAGCCACGGCCGCTGCCCCGGCTACAAATGGCGCCGCTGCTACGGCGGCCCCACCCAATGTGCTTAAAAATCCGCCGACACCGGTTGCGCCGCCTGCTACCGCTGCTGCGCTTCCAACGTTTGCGACGGCCGGCGCAGCCTTTGCAGCACCTCCGGCTAAACCGGATAAAAAGCCACCGACTTTGCCGCCAACTGACAGTAACTTTCCAACCGTTCCGCTCACCGGACCAATTGCTGCGGCAAATAGTCCAACTTGAACAATGGTGTTTTGTGTCCCTTCGTCAAGTTCGCTGAACCAAGTCACAAGATCACCGACTTTTTCAACAAGCGGAACGAGTTGCGGCAAGAGCTTTTCCCCGATACTGATTCCTACATCGACCAATCGGTTTTTTGCAATTTCCAGTTTGGATTCCGTCGTATCATAACGCTGCTCGGCTTCTTTCGTCAGGGCATTGTTTTCTTCCCAAGCTTCAGTGCCTAACTTTACAGCCTCTGTCATCAAATCTGACGCCCCGGCAGAACGCAGTAAAGCATCACGCAAGCGAACCTCGTTTATGCCCATGTCGTCTAAGATTTTGATTGCACTGGTTCCTTTTTCCTCGGCGCGTCCAAGCCCATCAATGAAAGCAATGATCGCACCGGCAGCATCTTCTTCAAAGGCCGCCTTGAAATCCTCCGCACTCATTCCCGCAACATCAGCAAACTCGACGAGCATTTCAGAGTTGGTCTCAACAGCCAGTTGCATATCTGTCATTACGCGCGAAAAAGCAGATCCACCGGCTTCTGCTTCCAGGCCCACACTGGACAATGCCGCTGAAAAGCCCATGATCTGCGCTTCGCTTAATCCGACCTGACTTCCCGTTCCTGCAAGACGAGTACTCATAGCAACGATATCCGCTTCTGTCGTCGCAAAGTTATTTCCAAGGGCGACAATCGTCGATCCAAGGTTCGAAAATTTGTTCTGACTCATTCGGGTGACATTTGCGAACTTGGATAATTGTGTCGCCCCTTCCTCCGCCGATAGATTGGTCGCATTGCCCAAGTCGATCATAACGCGGGTAAAATCCAGTAAATGCTCTTTTTCAATGCCAAGCTGTCCGGCTGCTTCCGCAACTCCGGCAATTTCCGCCGCAGAGGCAGGAATTTCTTTCGCCATATTGCGAATGCCTTCCGACAGGGCCGCATACTCTTCTTCGGTGGCATCAACCGTCTTACGTACACCCGCAAACGCCGACTCATAGTCCATTGCAAACTTGCCGCTGGCGATACCTGCAGCAGCAATGGGCAGCGTCACCGCTTTGGTCATCGTGCTACCGAATTTCTCAAGATTTTTTCCCGTTTTTTCGAGATTAGAAAAACGACCGCCAATTTTTTTCGCTTCTTCATCGACTCGTCGGCCGGCTTCCTCCATGCCCTCTTGAATTTTGTCGGTTCGAACAATAATTTGCGTCTCAATGGGCGGCAACATAAAGCCTTCGGTCATTTCTCCACCTCCTTTTCTCGGATTTTTTTAAGGTCTGCTTTGGTCTGTTGTAAGCGCCATAGCGTTGCTAAGACCTCGCGACTCTCTTCACTGGTATGCATGGATTCAATCCACGAGTCTTTTTTAATCAGTAGGTACAAAGACAAGGGAAGATCCTGCAAGGCTAACAGGCTGCACCCGGCATATTTTGCCATCCGGTTTTCTTCAGCCGTTGCCATTTGGTAGGCATCTTCCCATGCTTCGCTGGAAAAATATTTCGCGGCAACTGCCCGCCGCACTTTGGGATCCCTCGGAAGAGGGATCAGGAGTTTGGGTCGTTCGCCACCTCCAAGGTGCGCGCAATGAGCGCCGTCCATAACCGGACAATCGCCGTACGTTGCAAATCAAGCAACGCATCGACTGTAAATGCCACGCCCTCTTGGTTGTTGGACAACACCTCTGCCAAAAAGTCCATTTGCGCAGCGGCCCCTTTCGTATTTTCCATCCCTTCGATTTCGACCATGCGCCGGAACTGACGCATGGTCAGTTCCTTTAGATGATACGTTTTTCCGTTTAATTGGATGGGCATTCTACGATTGATCATCTCATCCAAGTTGATGATATTTCCTTGCTTGCTCATGCGCCCTTCTCCACTTCTTCCTCAATCTCTGCCAAAAAGTTTTTGATTTTTTCGATAGCCGTAATCTCTGCATCGATCACCAATTCCTTGTCGGCAAACTCGATCGAAAATCCATTTCCGGCTTGCCCGATCATCGTAAAGCGGATCTTTTTCCCATCTTCCTTCGTGTGCACAAAGCGCAACAGGGTAGTTTTCAGTGCATTCCCCGATCCGCCAAAGGTCAATTTCCTTTTTCCCTCCGTCTTATCTTCGCTGTACTTAGCCGTTGACAGGCGGTCCAGATTTTTCAAATCCCAAGTCAATATTCCTGTTTTGGCCGATATATCCTCACCGCGAATAAAGCGACGAACGATTTTGTTATATTGGTTTTTGACGTCGTAAACATCCGGTTTGTACTCGACAGAGAAGCCGCCCTGGCAATGTCCAACATTATTCACTTCGACTTCAATTTGGTCATGGGCCGGAATTTCGCTCGCCGTAAAGTCCATCAAATAGAGCTCGCCCGCACCAAAGACGACTTGATCTTTTTTTTCAGTCATTGTTTTGTCCTTTCTTGATCCACGTTAAAATCACATATTGCGTGCTGTCAAAAAACAGCTCTCCATCCCCGGTCGGTAAAATCCCACCGCCGGTTAGTTTTCCTCGAATAAGATAGTCCCCGCAGTCCGTCCATGAATCTTTAGCCGTAGCCGTGACGGCTTGCTTGATCTGTTCACGGATGGTCTCTAGCTGGTCAAAATCGTCCGACCATACGCGAACTTCCAACTGCGACTGGTTGATGATTTCGTTTGTAAGGTCGGATAGCTTGTACGAGCAGATGGGCAGTTGTGCGCTCATGCCAATCACCGGTGAAAACTCATAGCCGGTCGCTTGGTCCAGTAACTTTTTTACAGCATGACTCAGCATCAGCGCACCCCCAAAATCTTTTTAATGCTGCCAATATTCTTTTGCGTGGCACGCTCCAAAAACGGGTTTGGCTTTTGTCCAACGGTCCAAAAGATAACCGGCTTGCCCTTATATACCGTCTCAACGCGCCATGGCTTTTTACGCCCGTCGCCATCCTTTGCGTAACGCCCGGTTCCTTGGTGGACATACGTCGCATAACCTTGCCGATTGCCCACGTGCGCAACAATTGCTTCATCGCTACACTCGGTATCGGTAAACATCGCAGCACGCAGCGCACCCGTATCGGACGGCGCCTCTTCGACCGCTTGGCCTTTGAGGTACTCGCCGGCAGTCCGGACGCGAAGCGCGACAAGCTCAATGAGTTGCTTAGAGACCAGCGCAAAGCCCTTTTCAAACGCCTCTGTATTGACGTTCACTTTAATTAAGTCATCTACCATGGCTGGATCTCCTTGAGTGATAGATTTGCCATACGATGCTCTCGGTCAACATGTTCCACTTGGTAGCATTGTCCATCCAACTTGAGGCGCGTTTTGCCGGCAACCAAATTTTTTCGATGCGTTACAGCAAAGTGAGTTGTCTCCGTGTTACGGTACATCACCACGCTCACAAACTGGTTTAACTGGTAGATGGCCATCGGCGTCGGCGCCGGCTCTTTTGTCCAGGTTTGCCGCTTCGCACCGGAAGGCGTTGTCGTCTCAATAAGGCAATATACTTCAACCTCTTTCATTCGACTGTTGACGGACATAATTCAACCTCCGAAAACTCCGCAGCTTGGCCTTGATACGCGGCGGGATGTCTTGTTCGTAATGTGTATTAACACCGCCGTTGGACTCAGCCGTAACGCCCTCCACGCCAAGCGTATTAAATCGAAAAGCGATGAGGTCCTTGATGACAGACCCCATCGCCTCGGTCAGTTCCGCCCGGTCGCGGTGTGTAAAGTCCAGCACGTCCTGGACAGCGTCCTCATACAGGCTATCCACATCGACAAGTTCGATGCCCGGTCGCTTTTTGATCTGCTCCAAGATTTTTTCCTTATCGATGGGCATGACGTCCTCCTTACGCGCCTGCCGTCACGGAAACGGTCGGCGTATCTACAATTTCATAGTTTAAGACGACAATCGCCTGTGGGCGCAGCACCTTTGCGCCATACTTCTGCAAACCGCGCACGCCGTCCGAAAAATCATCCTGTAAGCGCATGGCTTCTACCTTGTCAATCTGCGTCCCCGCACCGATCGCTTTGCGATAGTGGGCAACCGCTTGATTCTTTGGAAGCTCTTCACTCATGACAACTTGCATCCCATTGACAAACTGCCCCTCAACAACTCCATTTGCCAGTACCTTCGGATCCTGCTTAAAACGCGGATCTTTCGACAGCAGTCCCAGCAAGGCCGAAGAAATTGTGACAAAGCGGTTCACATTCGGTACCTTCATCTCACTCAGCTTGGTTCCCATATCGACCAAGACATCGTAAAAGTTCAGCTTGTGCACCTTGGTTTTTGCACTGGCTGTTCCAATAGCATTGCCCGTAGCTACCCCATCAATCAGCGTCTTAAAAAAGTAGCGGTCGTACAATTCCGCCATAACCGCCGAATGCTCTTCGGTCGCATCCATCAACAGGTCTCGTTTCATTTGCGCCTTGTCGACATCGGCCAACTTAAAAGCAAAGTATTTCTCCTGGTCGAAGATCAGATCAACGTTGGTCGTTTCTAACTCGTCCCAGGCGATGGATCCCTTCGTATAATCTTTGACCTTGCCGGAGCCGATCGCGGTAAAGCGAACCTTCTCTGCCGTGACACTTTCCGGTTGCGCAGACAAAGCGCCGTTGGCCGCAACGGAACGGTTGTGAAAATTAGCTAAAATGGCGCCTTCCCATAAGGTCGGCATAAAGTTTTTTACACTCATGTTATTCTCCTTTGTTTAAGATTTGAGCGACTTCTTCGGCGGTCATGGAATCTGCGCCACGAAGCAGCGCATCGTATCCGCCATAGGTCGACTCAGGGTTTGACGGGTCTTTGCCGGACAGGCTTGGTGTAAACAGATCTGCGTAAGACTCTTTTAGCGCCTTCATTTGTTCCTCCATGCCTTGAAGGTTTCCTTGATCATCAAAGGTCAATTTTGCCCGGTCAATCTTTTGCCGTAACAAATCGCCGTGTTTTACCTTCGCACCGGCAAAGGCAGCATCAATCGCATGATCTTTTTTGAGATCTTGCAGCTTTTGTTCGTACTCTTTCTTCAGTTCCTGTGGTGCCTTTTTCAAGGCTTCCACATCCACACCATCAAAGTTCTTCAGGGCGGCTTGTGCCGTATCTCGCTCTTCTTTGAAGGTTTTGAGTTGCTGGTTAAGATTTTCCACATCGTTTCCATACTGCGCCATAACCGCATCGATTTGCTCCTGTTCCAGCCCCAATGTTTTTAACTGTGCTCGGTTCATGGTTTCCTTTCTCCCTACGCTTTTTACGAGGTCGCTTCTCGCGGGTGCCTTGATTTATACGCCGCAAGGCTCGGCGAATTTGGCAACAAAAATAGACCTTTTAACGCCTTGTCCAGGGCGATCTATCAGAGAAACGGGACGGTCTCTTTGATACTTTATTTCAATCCACGCCCCCGCGAAGGGAGCGACAATCGTCTTTCGCCATGCAACCTCCTTTCTGGCATGAAAAAAGCACGTTATCATAACTGATAAGGTGCTTTTAGTTATAAATAATCCCTTTTTTTAAATTTTCCTCATCAAACTTCTTTTTTTCTTTAAGCCAAATCTTAAATTCTTCTGAGCCATATTTTTCAAAAATATCAAATATATGCACGTCTTCACCCGGCGTATCGTAATATATAGCAACGAGTCTGTCATTTTCGGCTTGAATTCGTTCCGGCATTTCCATTAGGTCTTCGTCCCTGAACATAGCAACCTCCAAATTTCTTTCGATAAAGGATTCCCCTTTGTACTATCAACAAACTCTGTCTCCGCAGAATATGCTACAACCTCATAATCTTTTTCGACTTCAATACCGTCAACTCCCACTATCTCTAATCGATAATTCCTAACTTTTCTTGAATTCTTTCGCAGCTTTAAGTTTTTAATAGCCTTTGTTACTACTTCGGAGGAGTAGGAAAGGGAATCTCCACCCCTTGCCCTATCCAGTTCGTGCGTCAGCTCGTGAACTACCGTCTCATAATTGAGCCCTCGCTTACCTAAAGTAACAACATGGCCACTGGTTACACCTGCGACTTTTCTTCGATGGTTATACACAATTTCGCGGAATGTTTCAGAAATCTCAGGAAATCGCGTAAGCATATCGTCAACGGCAGATAATACAACCTTCTGGACTTCCAGACTCTGCTTGCCGAAATTCGTGACTTTTACGTTATAGGTTTCCGACAAGTATGTCTGTATATCAGTAAAATCTTTCATATTTATTATATCACTTTTACTGATTTTACCCAATTTTTCAAGTGTGTTGATTGAGTTTGCTTTGGATATTCGGCTTAGCTTGCGTTTTAACTCTCGATTCTTATTGCCTCTGCCAGCCACATAGAACTCAGCTTCTCTTTTTTCAAACTCTTCCGCCACCTTCTTCACGTCAATATACGGAACCAATACGCAGCGACAGTTGGGGTGGCGAGGTAAAATCGGCGCGTCGTCAATATCCCAAATTTTCCCATCGTGCGGCGCACACTCCGAAGAGGTGCGCTCATCCAAGGTAACGACCTCTTTGACCTGCTTGACAACACCGCTGTCCTTCATTGACTGCATATTGACTTGGTTCGCATGATGCATGGTCTCCGTGCGTACAAGTCGCAGCGAGTTGGACAACCCGACATCCATACTCTTGGATAAGTCGCGTGCGATCTCGACACTCGACCGACCGGTCATCACCCCTTGCGCCACATCGTTGTTAAGACGCTGGCGAAGATTGTCCTGATTTTTCCAAATCCGCTGTGAAAATGTCGCCTTGTGCCAGGGAACCTGCAGCATCCGCTCTGCGAAGCGGCGATCATAGTTCAGGGGAATGCCAAGCGCTTCGCCGGTTTTGGCAACCACATCTTCCCCGGCATGGAGAATATAGTCCTTGCCGCGCGTTTCAATGTTTTCGCCAAGCCCGCGCAACTCAGAGACGATTGTCTTTTCCATTCTCCGCAGATGATCCGCACGATAAAATTCCGAACGACTGATTTTTCCGTTTTTCTCATCTTTTAACGCAATCGCCTGCAGCTCTTGTAAGATCGTATCTCGCGCTTTCTGGTGCACACGAACAAGTTCCCAGTGGTATTTTTCCGTGTCGTTGTAAACTGTCCAAATCTCATTGGCCAGCCGCTCGGCCCAGTAATCATGATTCTTCATCATCGCTCACCGGCAGTGGCGGAATCGCCTGAAACACCGCCGATTCCTCCTTTTCCACAGCGAGGAGTTCTTTTTCTTTCTGTACATCCACCACCCACGGATGGTTAGCCAGAATCGTATCCAGCGAAACTAATCCGCGCGACTCGTTGCAGCTCTCGATGATTGCCTTCTCGTCTTTGGCCATGTCGTGATTAAAGACAATGGAGACGGTCTCCCGCTTCACGCTCCGGTTAAGACGTTCCAGATAGTCATAGGCAAAGTCAACAACGGCCTCAAACCCGCGCCGAAACTCCGACTCAATCTGGTTGCTCTTTAGTTCCAAGCCCGAAAATAAAAACTCCAGTGCCACACCGGAAGGCGCTGCGCCGAATTTGTCCAGGTCGCGGTTAACGGCCTGTGCACCCTCTAAAATATCTCGCTTAAGCTGCTCATAGTGTGTCTTGGATACATCGACATCCATCTTTGGCGTAAGCGTCTCTACATCACTTTTGAAGTCGTCATCCGCGTCCAAAATAATTGCGCGGTTGCGATAGATGTGCTCCAAAAACTCATCCAAGGAATCCCCCGAATAACCTTTCAAAACAAAAATTAGGTTTTTAACCTCTTCGATGTAATTGGCCACCTCGGAGCGTGTCAGATCGTAGTCGTCAATGAGGCTTTTTATAAACTTGATATCCGGCAACTCATTGCGGTTGTTCTTAAACGGGATCCATGGGACTTTTCCCCAGGTCTCCGGCTCGCCGTCTTGGTAAAAGTGCCCCTCCTCATCTTCCAATCGCAAAAGGCTGCTGCCATCGATTCGGTAGTAGCTTACCTGATCGGCTGTCCACACCTCGACATTCGTTACCTCTACGCGTCGATCAAAGCGCCATACCTTCGTTGTGTAGTAACGAATCACATAATCCAGCTCTGTGTGCGTAGCATCTTTCCATCCGGGGATAATTTGTTCCGATGGAGGAACAAAAAGGGCAAACTTTTGATTGCGGCCGATGTATGGACGCGCCCAGCCAATGCCTTTATTGGATGCTTCATAGCCCAACGTCTCCAGCTGGTAATGAAAGCCGGTGCCGAGTGTATCGATAATCTGCCGCGTGCCTGCCTCGGTCTCTGCGGTAATGGCCGCATTTTTGGAAAAGACGTAGCCAATTTTTTCGTCAACAATGTTTTTGTACGTCGCGTGAATGAGTCGATGATCGGCTTGATAGGACTTGCGATAGGGGCGCTCCATTTGCAACAGGTCGTTTTCGACGGCATAGTACCGCTCCCCTGTCAGCATCCATTGCAGCGCCTTCGACGACTTATGTTCGCGGATTAGCTGCAAGATCACCGGCTCTGTCAGTGTTTGTGTCTCAAATGCCATGGCAAAATACTTTACCCCCTTTTTGATTGACCGTAGTAAACTCATTGCAAAATCCTCATCCCAGGTTTTTCCTTTGATGCCCTCTCCGCGACTCCTGTTGTCGCATCCGGTGCGTCATCGTGGGCATTCTTTCCTTCTCTTTGGTACTCAAACATCGCCTCATAGTACTCCGGCCATCTCGTTATCCAGTCCACGGGAAAATGGATATGTTCCATGACCCATGGGGCGTTAGATAGGATCCTTGCCTCCTTATTTTTCGACTGGTGAAACCATCGGACTGACGTCCTTGCCTGTGGATAACTTTCTAAATGCCTTTCCACTGCCCTAGCAAAAGCCCGACCGCCGTTATTGGATTCAATGTCTGCCACGTTCACCTCATGTTCTGTGAGCCTACTGGCCACTTCCTTTTCAGTAATCTCCATAGGGTCTTTGGTGTAGTAGACATCTAAGACATAGGCCTCTTTCTGGTAGACTCCATAAATAATGGAGCAGAGATAGTCGCTTCCCGTATCTGCTGTATCCGTGTAGGCTTTTACAGCATGAAAAAGAGGACTTCCGGAACCGTCTCTTGGAATGTCCTCGTAAGTAGAAAAACTTGAATATAAACGTCCCACTAGGTCAATGGGTTCTTGCTGGTAATTGGCGCTTGCAATATCCCTGCCCATGGTCCGCTTCTTGCGCTCGTAGGAAGTCCGAGAAAGGACTTCATCGCATAACATGTCTCCTTGGTCATCTTGTGCCTTAAAAATCAAACTGCGGACGCGCCAGCCTTGTTCCGGAAGTTTTTGCATGGCCTTTCCCGCCAGGTCTTTGGAGTGCCATCTGGTCATGATGATAATGACCCTGCCTCCTTCCTCCAGACGAGAAAGCATAGTATCTGTGAACCAGCGCCAGTGATCTTCGAGCAAGTGTGCTGTGTTTGCTTCCATAGCGCTTTTGATCAGGTCATCGATGATGATGATATCCGCACCGAAACCTGTTGCCGTGGCCTTTGGGGCTGTTGCTAGGTAATTCTGGTGACCGTCCGCCAGAGACCACAGATTCATTGCTCCGTCTCCCCTTTTAATCTCCGTACCCGGAAAGATATCAGAGTAGATGAGTCGTTCCGGATCGGCCTTGATCTCCTGAATAGAGTTCCGCACACTTTTAGAAAACTGCGTAGCCAAGGTTTCATTGTAAGATCCTGTCATGATCTTGATAGAGTGGTCTCGACCTAAAAGCCATTCAACCGCTAGTTGAGCGGTCCTAGACTTGCCATGCCTTGGTGGAGCACATATCACCAAAACATTGTCATCCGACGATAAGAAAGACTGGATCCCATCACAGAGTTTGATCAAGTATTTTCGATCAAGCTTGTAGAAGTCCGGGGCTCGTAAGTGCGCATACTCGAAGAGGTTCTTTCTGGCCAAGGCTAAAGATACTGCCCTTTGATCGATTTTCATGGGTCATCACGTCCCGCCAGCTTTCTTAGCTCCTCGACGGTCAGTTCGTCATAGGGGCTTTTTTGAATTTGAATGGTGCCGGTGGTCTCTTGGCGATCAAGAAAGGCCCCTTTTACTCTGGCTTGATATTCAGATGCCTTGAGTCTATCTTTCATGTCTTGATCCTTATCCCGCATAACCTCAGACCAGAATTCGTGAATCTCCTGCATAGATGCAATTTTCGGCGTTTCTATGGCTTTTGCTTTGGATTTAATGTATGCGGAAATGTCAGGTTTTGTCAGGTTTTCATTTCCCATACTGCGCGGTTGTTTGTACCCTGCTTTTCTTGCCGCATCCGTCGCATTACCGGAGATAATGTACTCATCGGCAAATCGTTTTTGTTTGATTGTCAACTTGCCCATGTTCACCTCCGGCAGTTTTTTAGGCAAGCAAAAGGCCAGCAACTTGTGCCGACCATCACCTGCCCTGAAAGGAGTCTATATTTCAATCCACGCTCCCCGTGAAGGGATCGACAAAGAGATGCCTTCCGACACCTCTTTCAGTTTACAGAATACCACATATCGCTGTATCACGCAAGAGATGTTACTACATATTGTTGTTTATTATTTTTTGATACCGACGCCATACTGTCATCGGACTCAGCTGCAGCAGCTCCGCACATCGTCGAAAGTCATAGCACTTAATGCAGTAAAGCTTAATCAGCTGCCGATCTTGCAGGTCGGGTAGCTGCAGCAGGAAGTCATAGATCGCTTCTTTCAGTGCGTCCCGCTCGGCGTATGCTGCATCGAGCTCCAGCTCCACCGACTCCCGCCAGACCATAAGCGCTTCAATCGCCGAAGAAGATTTGGCGGACTCCTGTACCAGTTCCTTGTCGTAGCGTATCGCTGCAATGCTGCCCCGGCTGTTTAGCTTTTCGATAAGGCTGTGAATCTTTTCATTCACTTGTGGCATAGACTCCAGTTCTTTTTTTGTCAGCACGGATGCCTCTCCCCCTTCACCTTTTTAATTCTTGCTTTCAAACTTTCCAGGACAAAATTCTGTGCCCCCTCTTTTCGATGGAGTGCTTCCATCACATCCTCATCGCGCGTATTTTGTGTCACAAGATGGTGGACAAAAACAGTGTTCTTTTGCCCTTGGCGATGCAGACGTTTATTCGCTTGTACGTAGAGTTCGTAGTTCCAGTTAAGACCGAACCAGATGATGTGGCTCCCACCCTGTTGAAGATTAAGGCCGTAGGCGCTCGATGCCGGATGGGTAAGAAGGATATCAATTTTTCCTGCATTCCAATCCATCTGATCGGCAGGACCTTCGTACTTTCTCACCCGTAGTTTTGTCTTTTTAAGCGCCTGCATAAGTCGTGCTGCATCGTGCTTAAAATTATAAAAAACTAACACGGGCTTTCCGCTCAGCTGCTCGATCGTTTCCATGAAGGCTTCGATCTTGCAGTCATGCACCGTATGCCACATGCCGTTTTCGTCATACACCGCGCCGTTAGAAAGCTGTAGCAATTTATTTGAAAGCGCTGCTGCCGATGTAGCATCGATCACGTCTTTATCGTCCAGTTCAAGAACGGCATCCCGCTCCATCTCCAGGTACTGCTTTTCTGCCTTCGGGCTTAACTTAACCGGTATGATGTGCTCGACCATATCCGGAAGAGTTAAGTAGTCCTCCCCTTTCATCGACACGCAGATATCGCTAAGCATCTTCGGAATCTCTTCGGCAAGGCCTTCTTTCGGCGTGTAGGAATATCCCATATAGTCGCTGTCAAAATAGGCGTTTCGAAATGCATAAAACGACCGTCCTAAACGCTCGCCACCGTCCAGTAAGTAGATCTGCGCCCAGAGATCCAAAAGACTGTTCGGACTCGGCGTTCCGGTAAGACCCACTAAGCGTTTAATATGTGGTTTCATCGCGGCTAACGCCTTAAAGCGCTTCGACTGGTGGCTCTTAAAACTTGTAAATTCATCACACACCACCATGTCAAACGGCCAATCATTTTTGTAAAAGTCTGTAAGCCATACCACATTATCACGGTTAATAACGTAAATATCTGCCGGCGTGTAAAGCGCCTTAATGCGTTTTTTCTCACTTCCAAGGACTGTCGAAACACGAAGTAGATGCAGATCGCTCCATTTTTCAATTTCCATCTGCCACGTCGCTTCGGCGACTTTTTTGGGTGCAATAACCAAAACTTTTTCGACAAGAAAACGCTCGTAAATTAACTCCTTAATCGCCGCAAGTGTAATTAGCGTTTTTCCTAAACCCATATCCAGGAAGAGTCCGACATTAGGTTGTTGGATGATCCGATTGCAGCTGTACTGCTGATAGGTGTGAAGGGAGAGAGTCATCGTCGAACCTCCTGTTCACAACACCTTAAAAAATCATCGACTGCTGCCGATCCGTAAAGCACATGAACGTGGGCGCCTAAGTACCGCATGCGCTTTAACTGTACGCGCTGAATTTTGGATAATCTTCCCTCCTCCGTTTTTAATTCCACAAAATGCACGGCACCGCCCGGAAGAAGAACCAGTCGATCCGGCACACCGGAATTTCCCGGTGAGACGAATTTATAACTTCGCCCACCGAGTTTTTTCACCCCTTCCCGAAGCCGCCCTTCGATCGTCTTCTCTTTCAAAAATTTCCTCCCATCTTCTGCGGGAACCAAAAATCCGTTTTCTCCTATATATGCGTAAATATACGAAATATACGTTACACACACGCCCATATTCTCTATAATTCCTTGTTTTTTTAACTCATAGAGAAAAAGGTATATATTGGTTCCCACCAAAGCTATAATTATTGATTTTTTGCCGTTTACATGGGAACTAACAAAAAATTATTAGTTCCCATTCTCGTTTATAGGTGGGAACCAGCAGAACTATTAGTTCCCACCCGCTAGTTCCCGCTTGAAGAGACGTTAGCTCACGCATGTCTTGACTTTTTTGCCTCAACAAAGCTTAAAATATTTGTTCGCTCATATCCTCTTTGCTGTCCATATGCGCCGTATCTTCGCCTACCTTTGTTCCTCTTCCACCCCCGCATAGCGGTCATGACATTGGCGAGTTCATTCGAATCTCGACGGCGCAAGTACTTCATGTCACCACCGAAGCATAGCTGCCAGATCTCAGCAAGACAGACTTTGTCGCGCTCAACAAGATCCGCTTCCTCTACGCCCTGAAAGCTGCCGTTTAAGAAGGACCGTTGATTTGCCAGATTCATCTCGTACCAGTTTTTTGGAATTTTCTTTTCCAGAAAAGCGCGAATCTCTCCCTCTTTCGGATCGACTTCTCGGAAGGTCTCCTGCATTGCTTTTGCGATTTCTTCCGCTTCTTCGGATAAACAGAGATTCTCGCCGATCTGGTAGTAAAAGTACGCCTCGCCCCAGACCTGGCGAATCTCCTCTTCCGTAAAGTCCTTCCAGATGTCCTTTTTTACGGGTAATTCGTGACAGGATACCGGCCAAAATCTTCGGTTCCCGGTAACATCTTTTAGAAATTCTTCGCTATTGGTGGATCCAAAAAAGACGCAGCGACGCGGATATTTGTTTGTCCGTTTGCCATAAGCTTCGCGGTAGATGTCGTGTGTTTTGGACAAAAATTGCTTTACGACCTCGGTCTCACTTTTGGTAAGTGCTGAAAGTTCTCCCACCTCGACGAGGAGTGTGCCTTGAATGAGTTCTGCGGCTTCTTTTCCTTCAAAGCTATAAAGAGAATCATTAAACCACTCGCCGCCAAGCTTTGCTAAAAAGGTTGATTTTCCAATCCCCTGTGGACCTTTAAAAACGATCATGTTGTCATACTTGACCCCCACATCGCTTGTGGCGCGTGCAATGGCAGCAACCAGCGCCTTTTTCATGATCTCCTCGGTGTAAATATTCTCTTCGCACCCCAGATAGTCACGAAGAAGCGTTTTGATACGTTCTTTTCCGTCCCACCTGCAGGATCGCATAAACTCGCGCACCTTATTTCTGCGATTGTTGTAGCCTACAACCTTTATTGCATTTTCAATCTTTTCCCGCCCCGTAATGTCGTACTTCTTTTCAAGCCACAGGGTAAGCTGTGCATCGTCTGTATCACTCCACATGCGCGAGCCTTCGCCGTTATCCCACGGCAGCGGAAGATCGACCATGCCCCGATTCGCAAAGGCGTCCATATAAAGTTTTCCGCCAAGATTCGGTTCATAGGTTAGGATGGTAACAATATTCGCGATCGACTTCTCGTAGCCCTCCCCGGTGCGTGCCGGTGTAAGCATCTTCATCCACTCGCCATCGTCGGCCTGTTCTTCGTCGCCTGCTTCCTTCCCATAGATATCATCAAAGTAGCTGGCCGCTTCGTCCTGGTGTTCTTTTGCAACCAGTGCGACAACATCCTTATCGGCCTGTGCCAACTCACGCATCGCCTTCGTAGAGGGAAGCGTTGCTGTCGGCGTGTCCGGCTTTGCCTCTTCATCCAGATGCGAAAATTTATGAAGACGTACAAGATCCCAGGCGTTGACAAGCTGTCCGCCGCACGGATCTGTCGCATGATGCGAGTAGAGAAATTTTCCGTCCTCATAGACAATTGCCCCACCTGTCGTCGATCCGCCGGCATAGGTGAAACGATTCGGATCTGCCGTGTCGTCATAGGCCTGCGGAAGATAGGTCGCCATCGCACGATAAATATCATAAACGCGGCAGAAAGCACCGATAAGACCGGGTTTTGTCGTTGGATCCTTCTGCCGGGTAATAAGCTGTCTGTGCTTTACCTCCTGCCCCGGTACTTGCGGCCAGGAGGAAACATCCGTCCAGTCGGCATACATCTTTAGCACGCCGTCTGCCGAAAGAAAGGGCTTATCCTCGCTTTTAAAGATGTAGGTACTATCCGACGAACAGCTTGGCCAGTACATGAGTCGTGATGGCTCAAAGGTTGTCGGATCAGCCATTTCGATGCCGATCATCTCCGCCATCTTACGCGCGATCGGCTCGTACTCATCTACCAGCATTGCCCGATCGGTTGGAAAAACCACACGAAGGCGCGGCTTATAAGGCGCATGCTTACGCGTTGAATAGATCAGATAGCTGCAACCTAAGAGCATAACGCGGCGGATCACTTCATCGGTCATACCGCTTGCGATATTGTCAAAATCAAGTGTCACAAGATCTCGAAACAGAACATTATCGGCTTTCCTTCGGCGCCCTTTTAGTGCACCACCGACAAAACCGCCGACGTCCTTTAGATCATCCTGCTGCGCTTTGGATAACTTAAGATAGGCATCTAAGGTTTCTACCGAGCGTGTCGGAATCTTAAATTTTTCAAGAAAATCCGAGTAGTTCATTTCCTGCCGCTGCCAATTAATGGACTTGCGGCTACTACCAACGGATATCGTAATTTTTCTATCGTATCTCATGGCTTTAGTCCTTCATGTAATAGGGACTCTCAAAACCCGCGCCCTTTAAGATAAGACCCGGTGCCCAGTCGATGGGACGCGACATCACGGCGTTAATCTCCTCTACACTGACCTCTTTTCGTGCATCCAGAACCACCTCATCATGGATATGCATGACAACAGGATCGTTCGGATACTCCGTGTGTAAGCGCAGAAGAAGCGTCCCCAGGCAGTCACGGGCGATCGCCTGTACAACATTTTCGGTGAGTTTCCCGCCGTAGGTTTGTTCCCTCGTCAGGCGCCGGTTAAGACCGATACCCATAAAGAAAATAGCGTCATTGCCAAAATTTCCTGTGTCGATTTCCGGTTCCGGGTAGTAGAGCTTCCGTCCGGAAGGTAGTGTAATGGTTAGAAAAGACTGTCCGAAAATCGGCTCCGCCTCTAAAGAGAAAATGAGTCGATCTCGAATGCGATTCGTTCTTCCGGTTCGTACCGTATCGATTGCGACATCTTCCATCTCTCGCCAGAGCGACACAATGTGTGGATTTGCTTCGCGCCAGCGATCCTTCACCTCTGCCATCTCTTCTTCACTGAGCCCCATCTTATCGGCACCCATTGCTTTTAATGCACCAACACCGCCCTGGTAGCCCAGCGCAAGTGTTGCGACCTTTCCTTTCTGTCTAAGGGCGTACTCCGGATTTCCCTTTTTAATTTTTTCAATAGGCACGCCGAACATCTGGCTTGCAGTAGCCTCATAGATCTTCCCATGTGTGGCAAAAACCTCATTGACCCAGGTCTCTCCGGCAAGCCAAGCAATGACGCGGGCTTCAATTGCTGAATAGTCCGACACGATAAATTTTCGTCCTTCTTCCGGTATGAAGGCTGTGCGAATAAGCTGGGAAAGTGTATCGGTTACGTTCCCATAAAGCACAGATAGCGCGCCCACATCTCTTTTTCTTGTAAACTCTCTTGCGATGTCTAAGGTCTTCAGATAATTTCGCGGCAGGTTTTGGACCTGCACGAGACGTCCGGACCAACGCCCGGTGCGATTCGCGCCGTAGTGCTGCAGGAGCCCGCGCATACGCCCGTCTTTGCATACACACAAAAGCATTGCGTCATACTTCTTCACGCTTGTTTTGGAAAGTTCCTGGCGTATGAGAAGAAATTCCCGCACTTCTTCCGGTAGATCATCTCGATCAAGAAGCGCTGCGACGGTTGCCTTTCGGACATCTCCCACTTCCGGAAGATACCTATTAAGCCATGGAAGAATTTGCACGGTCGAGTTCGGATTCGCAAGTCCTGAAATCTCCTGCGCACGCACGGTCTGTTCAGCGGTAAGTGCGTCATTTATCCAGATCGCGCTATCGACAAGTTCCCGATCCACTCCAACACCGATTGCATTCATCTCATCACTTATCGCCCAAAGCTCCTGTTCACTCTGCGGCAGCGGAAATGCGCAGAGCCTGTCATGGATTGCCATTTCAGCAACGACATCCTGCTTGCAGTACTCCTTAAAAAGTTCCCAGCGTTCCGGTGCGTGTTTGGGTAAATTTTTTGTACGCATGCCGTTTGCTTTTGTCGCCCGGCACGGTTTGCTAAAAAACTGAATGAGTGATTTCCCCGTACTAAGCTTCGCTTTGTCCTCTGTAAGGCCCAGCGCATCCCCGGTGGCTTTTAACCCTGCAGGGTAGCCCAGATACATGGCATGAAACATCGTGCAGAGCCATGCCGTCCTTGCGCCTACAGCAAGGCCATAAGCCTTCAGGGCGTTATACTCAAAAGCCGCGTTATACGCGTGCTTGGTGACGCGATCATCTGCTACGGCGTCGATCACTTCTTTTGGAATAGCTTCCCCCTGTGCAAGGTCAACGATTTTAACCTCTCCAAAATTGACAGCGTAGGCAAAGAGTAAGACTTCGAAGCTATCATCCTCAACATACTTATAGAGTCCACTTTTTGTGATATCTATCGCGGAATACGTTTCAATATCAATACTTAAATTCAGCATTTTCCCTCCTTCCAGTAAAAGAAAAAGGGGTACGAATCGTACCCCTCTTCATGTAGCGTTAGAAGAGGATGCGCGGATCCTCAGTAGGAAGCCCGGTGAGCGGATCAATGCTATTGTTCGTCCCTCCGGGAACCGCTGAAAAAGCATTCTTGGCATCAAAACTATAGCCAAGCGGTTCACCGTCCGCGACTTTCTGCACGCCGTTTAAGCCGAACCCGATCCCCTTGGACTGGTTGTTGTAGGCAAAGATGCTCAGCGCGACGTGTCCGTAACAACCGGAATACATATCCGTCTGCCGAATGATCGGCTGCACATTCTGATCCACAACTGCCGGCGGACGATTCTCTCCCGCGCTTGCCGTAAACACCCAGCAGCCTTTGCACTCCGGACCGAATTCTGCGCCGGTAGAGGTGACACCGTCGCCATCCCAGATCGGATGTTTCGGGCTTGCAACGCCTTTCAATTTCCCGTCTTTCTCGGCTTCAAATTCCGCATTAATCGCCGCGATAAGTTGCTGATAGCCGGCGGTATCGCTCTTTGGTAAGAGGCAGGTTACGGAATACTTTTCGACCCCTTGTTTATTTGCTTTCGGCGTGAAGACATTCACATAGGACAATCTGACTTTGGATGTAGTAATTTGTTGGGACATTTTATTCTCCTTCTATTTTCTGAAACATAGTGCTTATTTCCTTCTGATAGACCGGGCGCTTATCGCTTTCCGGCACCAGTGTGGGTTTTCCTTGCGGCTTTTCGATATAGTTTTTTCCAAGCTCAGCCAGTTCTTTCTTCCCGCAGAGCTTTTCAAGATTGGTGATGGTTTCCAGCGCCTTTGGCTTATAAATGAGTGCTTCTTCATATCCCGCCCCCATCAGCGCTTTTGCCATTTCTTCTTCGTTCGTAATTCTTCGGTTGCTCCGTCCTTCAACGATCTTGTATCCGGAGATCTCTTTTCCGGCAAGAAGCTCTGCGAGTGCTTCTTCCTGCAAGTCTTTGATCCAGTCTACAAGGCCTTCTGTCTTTTTAAGAAATTTGGAGATCTCCGCATTACTTAAAAGCCCGCCTGTGGAGGCTTTTCCTTTTTTATTGGTGACAACGTGCGGAATAACCTCTTCAACGGCTGAAAACATCGTCTTCGCACGTGCGCTGCAGCGCGATTTCGCCTTGCAGAACCGGCAGTGATCGCCTTCTTTAAGTTTGTCTGATCCGGCAAAGGCTTCTTTTGCAATTGGCTTTACTTTTTCGCCAAAGGCGAGAAGATCTTCTGTCGTGAGACTCCAGGAGTCAAAGTTATCGATACGCGGCTGAACAATGTGAAGATTCACCCTATTAATGTTGTAAAATGCGTGATACGCATCATATGCACCAAGCGCATAAAGCATCAGCTGCGGGTTTTCTACGGGACTTACAGGAACCCCTTTCCCATACTTAAGATCCAGCACCGTAAGTTCGTCGTCAAAGATCAGGATACAATCCGCGGTGCCAAAACCTTCGGGCACCCACCGAGAGAAGTCCACGCGCTCCTCTATCGCGACAAAAGGCGCAGCACGGTAGGAAAGGGCCGTAGCTTTCACGCGGTCAAAATACTCGTCGGTATAGCGATCGATTTCTTCTTTCCAAAGGGGATTTTCTCGAAATTTTTCCATCTCTTTTCGGAATGTTACAGGTCCGACGCCCTTTACAAAGTGCTTTTTCAGCTTCAATTCCCCCACGGCGTGTGCTAACGTACCCTCGGCAGCGTACTGCGATCCGGTATCTTCAAAACATTCTTCGAGCTTGACGGATCCGGGGCATGCTAACCAGCGGTGTGCCCCGGATGCGCTCAATTTTGCGTGCTGGCCGGGCATTAGAGTACGCCTCCGACTTCTCGTATCTTCGCGGCAAAGGCGTTAAATTGCTCCGGCTTTAATGACATGATGGAGTCGACCTGCATAGCGACTACAATCGCCTCTAACTCTTTGCGCTTACCTTCCCGCACGAGACCTGCGCACGCACGCTGTAGCTGCTCAAAGGTGTAGGCAACCTCTTCTGTCGGTGCTTGTGTGGGCGCCTGTACCGGCTCCGGATTGGGTACTTGCATCGGTTCTGTGGTGGCTTCTCGTTTTTGTGTACCGATAACCGCTTTTACCGTGTCCCACGGTACACTATCTACAAAAGCTTTTAGCGCGCCGTTTTCTAATGCTGCTTGAATTTCCTGATGGGATAACTCGATAATAGTTTTCAAAATATTTCCTCCTTATGTGCTATACTTGTGGTGCAAGGACGGTCAATCCTGCACCTTTGGACGGCTATTGGCGTAGCCGTCTTTTTCTTTGTCCTTTTTGCCATTTCTGTGTTCATGCCCCCTCTTCAATCACTTCTTTTTCTTTCTCCAACTCCTTAATCTGTTTTCTTAAGAGCTCCGCAAAGTCCGGAAAAAGTCTATGCGGGATCTTGTAAACGACCCTCGGTTCTTCCTTGCTCTTTGGTATGATCAACCGGATCTCAGCCGTCGGCTTTTCAAGCACTTTTTTATACACGTCAATCGCTTCATTCATTTTTTTTATCTTCACCTTTCGCATGAGCCACTCCCCGTCGATGTCGACTAGTTTCCTGTACCACTCTGATCGGAAAAAATTTTCGTTTTCTCGTAGAACTTGCTCCGGTGCTTGTCCCGTAGGAGGAGAGAGCTCATCTCCCATAAAAGCGTCCCCATAGTCCTTCACCGCTTGCTCTACAATAGCGCCGGCAAGTCTTTTGACACCTTTCATGTCATAACGGCTGGCGTGGGTTAGCTTTTTGTCAATGCTGTCTCTCAATTTTTCTTTCCCCCTTACGAGCGATCAAAAGTAAAGTGAAATGCCTGTTCATTCTTCCATCCTCTTCCTCCTCACCGCACCATGAGTGCGTATAGCATCCACGTACCAAAGAGGCACCAGCCAATCACACCAAGCGTCCCGATAAATATGGCCGCCCAGCGCAGCACCGGATGCATACGACAAAAACGCCAGGTCGTGCGCTTCTTTCTTTTTCCTTGGGTTGCTTCCATAACTTTCTCCTTTACGTTTTTTCAATTTCCGTTCAGATAGTCGTCAAGCGACTTTCGACCAATTCGCCACATTGCACACTTTCCTGATCCAAGGTTAACCGCATAAACAGCGCCAATATCGATCAGGTTCTGCATCTTATCGCGCCCAATGCCCATGTACTTTGCGGCCTCTTCGATGCTCAATGATACTTTTTCCGGCTGTTCCGGACGTTCCAGCAGTTCAATCAGGTGATCAATTTTAGTTTCCAACGTTTCCGATATCGTCAGTGGCTTGTCGACGGTTAGTCGTCCATCGTCTAATATCAGCTTGATGATTTGTGGCGGCGAGTTTCGATTGGTGTAATCCTCTAGTTGCTCCATTCATTTCTCCTTTCTACTGTTATTCGGTAGTTTTCTCGCAAAAAAAACCGTCTCTAACAATGGGAACATCTACATAATCGGGATCCATTTTGTAGAGTTCGCAAAGTTTAAAAAAGTACTGTGTGGGGATCGCGGTTATGCCTCTTTCCCAGCTTGATAGGGTCCGTTGTGTTTTTTGGATTTTTTCAGAGGCTTCACGCAATGTCAAGTGAGCATTAACGCGAGCACTTTTTAGCGTTATCTTTGTCATCTTTTCCTCCTTTCTCGAACTCTTTGAATTTATATTACTACCGTTTTCCAGTAGTGTCAAGCTCATTTTTTATTTATTTTTCCGTTTTGTTGCAGTTTTCTATTTTTAAGTGTAAAATAATACCGAAAAACAGAAATAAAGGGGGTTGGGCTTAATGGCTACCGAAAGCCAGAAGAAAATATTTTCAAGAAATTTCACACGTCTATTAGATGAGCGTAAAATTACAAGGGCAGATTTATCAAGACACCTTGGCTATCCCGAAACAACATTGGCCAACTGGGCAAACGGTATTAATTATCCAAGAATTGATAAAATTCAGGAGTTGGCAGATTTTTTTAATATAAAAAAGTCAGAGTTAATCGAAAATGAATACCCATCACGCCTATCCATAGACGAAATCATTGAAAAGCACCCCGCCCTGCACCCGATCCGTCGCATTCGCCCGATCCCTATTCTCGGCTCTATTCACTGCGGCACACCGATTTTTTCCGAAGAAAATTTTGAGGGCTATTTTGGTGCGGATCCATCCATCGAAGGCGATTTCGCTCTATACGCCTATGGTGACAGTATGGTCGACGCTAGAATATATGAAGGTGATCTGGTTTTTCTACAAAAAATATATGATGCACCCACCAACGGAAAAATTGCGGCGGTTGTAATTGATGGCGAAGCGACGCTTAAAAAAGTGTTCTTTGATGAAGAAAAAAAGCAGCTTATCCTACAACCCTGCAATTCGAAATATGCGCCCATCGTTTATCAATACCACCCGGACGATGAAGATCTACCGATCATCGTTGGAGAATGCGTCGGCGTCTACCATCCCTGTCCGGAGAATGGCTACAATAAAAACGAATAAAAAAATGATCCCCCGCCCTGTTGCAGCAGGACGAGGGAAAGAGACCGGCGATATGCCAATCACACATCTTTATTATAGCATATCGCCCTCGCTGATAGGAGGGCAAATCATGGCAAAATGGTACAAAGAATTAGAAAATGGGAAAATCCGCCTATATGTAGCAATCGGAAGCCGGGAAAAACGCATTACAAAAAGTAAAACGATCGGCCCAATCAAAGGCCGTGCGCGGGAACGCGAACCAAAAATCAGCCAAGCTTTGGAATTGTTTGCAAAAGAAGTACAGACGGACGCAGAAAAAGCGGATGTGGAAACTGTGAAAGACTTTGCCGCGCGCTGGCTGTCGGTGAAGGAAACGGATGTATCGCCCGTCACATTGAGCGGATATCGCAATACCATGCGCCTACATATTCTGCCCACTTTTGGCGACCGGGCCCTAGATGATATTTCCGCGCTGGAAATCAAAGAATACTATCGGAAACTGGGCGAAAAGCTTTCCCAGATCCACGTTCGTGATATTCACAACGTTTTATCCGCTTTTTTTATGGACGCAGTTCGCCTAGGCATACTTACACAATCCCCCACTCAATTCGTTCGCGCGCCACGGGTAGCAAAAAAAGAACAAGCAGTTTTCCGCGAACAAGATATCTCAAAAGTGTTGGCAGCGATCGAACAGGAGCCGATACATCACCAATGCGTATTTTTGCTTGCTTTATTTGGTGGATTACGCCGTGGAGAAATATGCGGCCTAAACTGGTCAGACCTTAATGAATTGCGTGGGCGCCTGTCTATTTCCCGTAGTTATGTTGCTTTTGATGGGAAGAAGTTGTTGAAAGAAACGAAAACGAATCGAATACGTTCAATATCGCTACCGATGATTTTGATCGAAAAATTGCGAGAATGGTTCAAGGTGAGTTCCTCCATTTACGTGGTTCGCGTCGATGAAGAACACCGCGACGCCATGTTTAAACAAGTTGATGGACGACGTATTTTTCCAACCACACCCACCCAATGGTGGCGGAATTTTTTAAAAAACAATCCATCCCTTTCAGATGTCAAGTTTCACGGCTTGCGTCACACATCCGCGTCACTACTTCTCGCAAATGGACTGGATATTGAAACCGTATCACGACGATTGGGGCACGCCAACACAACAACGACCCTAAGTACATACTCCCATATCGTCCAGCAAAAGGACAAGGAAATCAATGATATTTTCTTACAAGCGGTAAAATGTACAGAAAATGTACAGAATAGTGGATCAGATAAAAAGCTTTCATAAAAGAAAAACCGCCTGAAACCATTGATTTCAAGCGGTTTACGCCTGGTGACCCATCGGGGATTCGAACCCCGGACACCCTGATTAAAAGTCAGGTGCTCTACCGACTGAGCTAATGGATCTGGCTGGGGTAGCAGGACTCGAACCTGCGAAATCCTAGAGTCAGAGTCTAGTGCCTTACCGACTTGGCTATACCCCATTATTCAATTGGAACGCTTCCCAAAGCCCGAAGGCTGGCTGGGGTAGTAGGGTTCGAACCTACGAATGCGAGAGTCAAAGTCTCGTGCCTTACCGCTTGGCTATACCCCAATGGCGCGCCTACGAGGACTCGAACCTCGGACTCACGGCTTAGAAGGCCGTTGCTCTTCCTGCTGAGCTATAGGCGCAGAAGAAACGTCCGCCGTTCAAAGTCCGAACGCCGGGGCCGAATTGGCCCCCGTTCGATGGAGCCGATGAAAGGACTTGAACCCTCAACCTACTGATTACAAGTCAGTTGCTCTACCGTTTGAGCTACATCGGCGTGCCGCCCAAAGTCGAACTCCGTCGGCGCAACTCGGAGAAAGATCCCCGGAGGTCTCTTTTCTTGGCGACCCGGATGGGGCTCGAACCCACGACCTCCAGCGTGACAGGCTGGCATTCTAAACCAACTGAACTACCGGGCCATCCCTTACTCCAAAGAATGGTGGTCGCTATAGGGCTCGAACCTATGACCCCCTGCTTGTAAGGCAGGTGCTCTCCCAACTGAGCTAAGCGACCTCTTGGTGACCCTACCGGGATTCGAACCCGGGATACCGCCGTGAAAGGGCGATGTCTTAACCGCTTGACCATAGGGCCACGTCTTTCGCACTTGCGCAAAAGATACTTGATAATTATATCGCTTCTCAATGTCGTTGTCAAACACCGAACAACTTTCCGGGAACTGCCACAAACAGGGGGTTCACTTAAGACGCCACTCATTCTACCGAAAAATTTTTCTTCTGTCAAACACGCTGCGTCCGTAATGACTCCTTCAGCAGTGCAGTCCAAACATGACCCTGCGCCCCTTGCAAAGGCAAATGGGCAACCCGAGCAAGTGTCGGCGCAATGTCCAGTAAACTTTGCCGTTCCTGCAAAGAAGCCCCCGGCAAAAACGAAGAACCCAGTGCAAAAAATATGGCGTCATAATTCGGATGATCCGGGGAAAAGCCGTGATTGGCGCGATGTACGGCAGCTTCCCCTTTCGCCGCTTCCCGATGTTGGAAAAATTCGGAAAAACAATAACCGGGTTTCGCTTCCAAAATCGCAAAGGCATTCGGATCCGATTCACAAAAGCGCGAATGAGGCGCGAAAAATAGGTCGGCGATCCCCTCTTCCTTTTGTGCATACTGCTGTAAAAAGGTACGCAGCCGCGGCACCTCTTCCGAGCGGAAATTACTCGCGGTATAGATGAAGCAGGATCCGCCCGCACTTTGTGGGTAGGCGCGATAAAATGGCACCGTTCCGTTTTCCTCTTCCAACCAGTCTCGTTCTGCAAAGGCATCCAGCGGATATAGATAATGAGGCGCGTCCATCTGCGAATGATCGGACAACAGCACGAGATCAATTTGCTCCGCATCCGGCCGCGCGGCACGGTGTGCCAAAAAACGACCGACGCGCGCATCCAATCGCTGAATGGCTGCCTGCGCCTCCGGAGAATGAATCCCGTAAAAATGCTTGTTCGCATCGACATCGACAAAGTGTACAAAAAGAAGATCCGGATCTCGGTGCGCAATCGCATCCATCGCACAAGCTTCTGTGAAATTGTCCAATTGCGGCTGTGAAATGCCTTTGCGTAGGCGTCCAAACTTTCGTGCAAAGCGCAGTGTCGACCAAAAAGAGCCCGCGCGCAGCGAACAGAGTGCCTGATTTTGCAGCGGTTGCGTCGGAAAAATTTCTGCCAAATTGATCTCTGCACCGCTTTTCCCGCCCACCGGCCACAAAAATGTCGCCAAAGTACGTCCGGCGCGTTTTGCCGCACGAAACAGCGTATCGCCGCGTACATCCGTTTCAAACCAGAACCAATCCGATTTTTCTCGTTCTGGCTGAAGTTTTCGATTATTGACAATACCATGCGAAGCCGGCGGGCGCCCGCTTATAATGCTGGTGTGCGCTGGATATGTCAAGGTCGGATCCACACTGCGAACATGCGGTACATATACGCCGTTCTTTTTCATAAAGGAAAAGGACGGGAGCTGTTCAAAAAAGGCGGCATCATCCGATCCTAAGGCATCTAGCGACAATACCCATAACTTCTTTTTCTCGCTACCATTGCCACGCATCAATCCACGCAATCTCCTCTTCCTCCAGAAATGTATCCCGCTGATCCGTTAAGATCTCGACCCCGTCTTGGCGAACGGCAAAAGTATGTTCAAACTGACAACTTTTTTTCCCATCCGCCGTCCGCGCAGTCCAACCGTTTTCGTCCAGCACTACATGCCACGTACCCGCATTGATCATCGGCTCAATGGTCATGACCAAATTTTCCGGCAAACGCGGTCCTCGACTACGCCCAATATAGTGCAGCACCTGCGGATCCTCATGCATCGCCTCACCAATGCCATGCCCCACAAAATCCCGCACCACGGAAAATCCGTGCGATTCCACAAAAGGCTGAATGGCTTTGCCGATTTCCACCAAACGATGCCCCGATTTCACCGCCGCCATCCCACGCAACAGTGCCTCATAAGTCACATCCATCAGTTCCCGATCCGCCGGCGAAAGCTCCCCGACTGCATAGCTCCAACAGGAGTCTGAAAGATATCCCTCATAATTGACCACATTGTCCACGGAAAGAATGTCCCCTTCCTGTAGAGGGCGATCATTCGGAAAGCCGTGACACACTTCATCATTTACGCTCGTGCACAGGGCAAACGGAAAATCCTGATAGCCCTTTTGCGCGGGAATCGCCCCCTTCCAACGCATAAATGCCTCCGCAAAGCGATCCAGCTGTGCGGTCGTGATGCCCGGGCGCAAAACGCGGCGAATTGCGTGATGCGTTTTTGTTAAAATGCGCCCGGATCGCTTCATTCCGGCAATTTGTTCCTCAGTACTGATACGAATCATTTCTCTTCTCTTTCTTCTCGCCCCGCGATTCGCCCTTCCTATTATTGGTAAGTGGCGCCCCTCAAGCGGTCTGCATCGACTTGCACAGACGATCATAAAGCAATTCTTCTTCGAGTTGCCCGCGCGCTTCAAATCCAATGAGCTTCTCTACCAAAACAAGTGACAACGCCATCGCCGTCGCTGGGCCGCGCGATGTGATCAGGTTGTCGTCGACAACCACAATCTCCTCCGAATGCGCACGAGCGGAGGACGTTTTGATTTCAAATCCCGGATAGCAGGTAATGCACCGACCCGACAGCACCCCCGCTGCTTCCAAAACGATGGGCGCCGCACAAAGCGCTGCTACCATCTTCCCTTTTGCTAGGGTCTCTTTGACCAATGTCAAAACCGCTTCGTCCTGTGCCATCGCCGTTGCTCCGTCCAAACCGCCGGGCAGGTAGATGGCGTCATACTCTTCCGGAATTTCCTCAAAAGAGACATCCGCCGTGATTTCAATGCCATGTGCTCCCTGCAGGCGCAGCCCCTCTTCGCAACTAACAATGGCGACCGATATGCCAGCGCGACGCAGCAAATCGACCGGGGTCAAGGCTTCGACTTCTTCTTGTCCGTTTTTCATTAATATAAGCACTCGTTTCATACGTCACTCCTCTCTTCCCGCTTGAAACAGACTTCCAATGCGTCCGAAAACTTTTATTGTCGTTTTTGATTATATACCCAGTGTTTTCCTTTTCCTTCGAATTCCTTTCGGTTCGTGTATAATGGGCATAACGAATCACAGGAGGTAGTGATGCTCTACGAAAAAGAATACGAGAATGTGCTAGATGAATTGATCGATCGCGGCTACTTTGAAAATGCCACGGATGAAGCGGGCGTTCGCGAGCTGCTCCAAGGTGACGCCGTGCCTTTTTATATCGGTTTTGATGCCACCGCCGATTCGCTGACCGTCGGCCACATGGTGCAGATCATGGTCATGATGCGGATGCAGGCGTATGGTCATCGCCCGATCGCTCTTCTGGGCGGCGGAACCACCTTGATCGGGGATCCGTCCGGAAGAAGCGATATGCGCAAAGTCATGACCAAAGAAACGATTGATGCCAATGCCGCCTGCTTCTACAGGCAGTTGCAGCGTTTCCTGCGTTTTGAAGAAGGCGCCGCCGTTCTCTGCAATAACGCGGATTGGCTTTTAGATCTCAATTTTGTCCAATTCATGCGAGAAATCGGCGTACATTTTAACGTCGGGGAAATGATTAAAAAGGATGCCTACAAAAACCGCATGGCGGAGGGCGGACTGACATTTTTCGAATTCGCTTATATGCTTTTTCAAAGTTACGATTTTCTCGTTTTGTACCGCAAGTATGGTTGCCGCCTGCAATTGGGCGGATCAGATCAGTGGTCAAATATCATCGGGGGCGCCGATCTCATTCGCAAGGTGGAAGGTGCCGATGCCTATGGCATGACCTTCAAGCTGCTGACAACGGCGGACGGCGTAAAGATGGGCAAATCCATGAAAGGCGCCGTTTGGTTGGACGAAAAGAAAACCAGTCCTTATGATCTGTTCCAATATATGCGCAATATTGATGACCGCGACGTGGAAAAATTCCTCTTACTGCTCACTTTCCTGCCGAAGGCGCGTTGCGAAGAATTAGGGCGCCGTACCGATGCCGCCGGGATTAACGAAGCCAAGGAAATCCTCGCCTATGAAGTGACAAAGACCGTTCATGGCGAAGAAAAGGCGGAGCTGGCGTTGGAAACTTCGCGTGCCCTGTTCACCGGGAGCGCGGAGCACGAAGACATGCCGACAGCGGAAATTTCCCCGGAGGAAGGTGCGGATTCCGTGGGCATCTTGACTCTGCTGACGAAAGCGGGACTGACAAAATCCAATGGAGAGGCGCGCCGTCTGGTGCAGCAGGGCGGCATTCTCCTCGATGAAGAAAAAGTGGAAGATGCCACGCTGCAAGTGCAAATTGCGGCACTAAAATCCGGCGTAATCATTCGCAAAGGGAAAAAGACGTATCTGCGCGTCGTTGCCAAATAAATAGTATCTTAAAAAAGAACCGCCGATTGGAAAATTCAAGTGTCCCATTCGGCAGTTCTTTTTCTTTGCTTATGGGCGCAAATCCTCCTTCTAGGCTTCCGGTGTTTGAAATTCGTACAGGCTCTCCCGCTCTTCTCGCAGCGGTTCCCCGGTTAAGTGCAGCGCGTCTTTCAAAATATCGCAATTGAACCCGAACTTTTTATAGGCCAGTTCAATCACCCGGTAATAACTTTTCGTAGGCGCGTGCATCGGATTGGACGTCGGCATGACATAAATTAGCCCCGTCTTCGTCTCCCCATTTTCCAAAATCACGGGCACCTCTTCTTTTTCGTACATGCCCGGATATTCCTCATACTTGTCCAGTTCTCTTTCGTCCGCCTCGCTGATTTGCCAAAAAAGGATGGGCAGATCGCTTCCTTCCGCCTTTTCGACGGTCGCATAATTGCGATCATTGACCCCTTTGAAATAAAAACGATAATTCTTCAGCGTCCCTTTGCCGACCAGTTTACTGTCCGGACAACGCCGGGCCATCTGCGCCACATCCATGTTGCTGCCGTAGGCGACATAATTTTTCATACGATTTCCTTTCTGCTTTTAACTTTCTCGCTGCATTTGCGATTCCAACCACCACATAAAACAGCATACCGCGGCACTTCTCTTTTGTAAAATGAGCACTATAAAAAATGACATATGTTTGCGAAAAAACTTTCTTTATTCCACAGAAATCCGTATAATGATTGATAGAAAAGGAGACAGTATGTCAAAAACAGAACGTTTCAAATATGCAGCTATCAAATCGCTTCCGGTATTAACGGGCTACCTGTTTTTAGGCATGTCCCTGGGCATTCTCGTACAACAAGCCGGCGTCGGTGTACCGGGTGTTCTTTTGATGAGTACTTTCGTCTTTGCCGGTTCGTTTCAGTTTCTCATGGCGGGCTTTTTGCTGGTGCAGACGCCGCTTGCCACTGTGGCTATCATGGGGGCGCTGATCAGTTCGCGTCACCTTTTTTACGGGCTGAGTTTTCTCAATGACTTTCAAACGCTCGGTTGGCGCAAGTGGTATATTGCTTTCGCGCTCACCGATGAATCGTACTCGCTGTTGCTTTCCTTAAAGGAAGAAGACCTTGCCGTCGCTGACCGCGATGCCATTTCTTTCTGGATCTGTCTCCTGGATCATGGGTACTGGATCATCGGAACCGTTCTCGGCGTCCTCTTGGGGGATGCCCTGCCCTTTGATTTTCGCGGCATTGAATTCAGTATGACCTCGCTTTTCGTCGTCTTGCTGCTTCATCAGATCGGCGGCGCAAAAAAAGCGGCGCGTCGCGCCGCAGGCATCGGCGGAGTAACCTCCGCTGCTATGTTGCTGCTTCTTGGACAACAGCATTTTCTACTGCCTTCGATACTGATCAGCAGCGCGCTCCTGCTCTGGATGGATGAGCGTCGAAAGGAGCTGGCATGAATTTCGATTCCTATCTTTTTTGGATGATCGTGTTGGGATCCGCCATTATTCTCGTTCTGCGCCTCACGCCCTTTGTGCTGTTTCAAAACCGCACACTGCCCCGTGCCTTTGCGCAGCTTATCGACCACCTGCCCGCCGCTATTATGGCGATCTTAGTCATTTACTGTCTGGCGGACGTGCCCCAAGCAGCAATTGGTGAAAATTTTGCCACTTTCCTCGCCATCGGTGCAATCCTTTTAACACATTGGCGCTTTCAAAATGACCTGTTGAGTATTGCCGTCGGCACGATTTCCTATATGGTTTTTCTGCGCATACTCGGCTAAATTATCGAAAGACTTGCCGTATCACTTCTTGTAAGTTTGCACAGCGCCGAATCTGCAGGCGCTTTTTTTCGTGAATTGTTCCCGTTTCCGGTACATAAGCGCACGTAAAGCCCAGTCGTTCGACCTCGCGCAGCCTACGATCCAACTCGCGCACCGGCTTCAATTCCCCGGTCAATCCGACTTCTCCAAAAAACACGGTGTCTTTGGGCACAGGAAAATTCCGTGCCGCCGAAGCAATGGCGATACAAATTGTCAAGTCCGCCGCTTTTTCTGAGACGGAAAGGCCGCCCGTCGCTTTCAATACGACATTCTTTTCCGACAGACGAAAACCGGCACGCTCTTCCAGTACGCTGATCAACGTATTCAGTGTGTCGCGCCGCAAGCTGTCGCCAATACGGGTCGGATAGGGACCGTAGTTCGCAGAAACCAGCGCTTCGATTTCCAATGGAATGAGGCGCGTTCCTTCGCGCTGCAGAGTAATGGCCGCGCCCGCCACCGGCGCCTTTCTCCGCGTCAAAAAGGTGCCATAGGGATCGGTAATTTCCCGCAATCCCTCCGCTTCCATAGAAAACAGACCAATTTCTCCGGTTGTTCCGAAACGGTTCTTCGTCGCACGAAGCACGCGCAGGGACTCGTCATTGCCGCTGTCGAGATAGAGCACGGTATCGACAAGGTGTTCCAAGGTGCGCAACCCCGCCATTTCATCCGCTTTTGTCATATGGCCCACCAAAAAAGCCGCCATCGGCTGCTGCGGATCTTTGCACAACTCGACAAGAGAGGTCGTCACTTGCACAGTTTGCGTGGGCGAACCCTCCCGCTGCAAAAATTCTTCCAGGCGCATGGTTTGCACGCTGTCCACAACGAGCACGGCCGGATGAAGACGCTGCGCTTCCTGCACCGCATCGTCCATGGAATTTGTGGAAAGCAAATACACCTCTTCCGGCAAATTCGCCAGTACCCGCTCAGCGCGCGCCTTGATCTGCCCGGTGCTTTCTTCGCCGGATACATAAAGGCAGCGTCGTCCGGCACGTGCCACCTCCCCTGCCATCTGCAAAAGTAAAGTGCTTTTTCCCGCACCCGGACGCGCTGTAAGCATCGTCACGGAATCGCGCACCAAACCGCCGCCCAGAACGCGATTCAATTCCTCCATTCCGGTGGAAAAACGTTCGGACGAAGAAAGAGGAACGCTCGGAAGCGACTGCGCCTGGTTGCGCGGCGAACTGGGCGAAGTTCGCCTTCCGCTGCGGGAAAGAGGTGCCGCCTGCTCCTGCATGGTCCCCCAAGCACCGCAGGCCGGACAGCGCCCTGTCCAGCCCACCACTTTGCGTCCGCATTCTGAGCAGACATATTCCGCCTTTTTTGCCATAGTTACCTCACCGAGACCGCAGCAGAATCCGCTTCGTCTGCCTTTTCGGTGGACTCCGCTGCGAGTGACTCCCTGTACACGCCGCTCTCCACCAAGGTCAGTTCCTGTTTGCGCACACAGAGCTCGTAATTCTTCGCTGCATCCATTTCATTTGCCAGCAATTTCTCGGCAAAAAGATCCTCCACCTGCGTGCGAATGGCCCGCTCTAACGGACGCGCACCGAACTCTGCGCTAAATCCCGCTTTGGCAAGCAAGCGCGCCGCCGCATCCGTGTACGTGACGTGCTGCCCGATTTCTTCAATCCGCACCATGAGTTGATCCAACAGCAGATGAGTAATTTCCAGGATAGACGCTTCGCTCAAGCGATGAAATACGACCACTTCATCCAGGCGGTTGAGAAATTCCGGGCGAAAGGTCTGCTTGAGTTCTTCGTGCACCACGTCCTTCATTTTTTCATATTCCTGTTTTTCAACTTCTTCTTCGGTTTCAAAGCCGATACGATTCGACTTCTCCAGGCGCGTCGCTCCGACATTGGACGTCAGAATCAAAACGGTATTGCGGAAATCCACCGTTCGCCCCTTGCCGTCCGTAAGTCTGCCGTCATCCAACAGCTGCAGCAATACATTAAACACGTCCGGGTGGGCTTTCTCGATTTCATCAAAGAGCACGACCGAATACGGCTTGGTGCGCACCGCTTCCGTCAGCTGACCGCCTTCTTCATAACCGACATAACCCGGCGCCGCCCCCAGCAATCGCGAGACAGAATATCGCTCCATATATTCAGACATGTCAATGCGAATCAGACTGGACTCGTCGCCAAAGAGTTCTTCGGCAATCATTTTTGCCAGATAGGTTTTTCCGACACCGGTCGGTCCGACGAAAATGAAGCTGCCGATCGGACGGTCATGCGCCTTTAATCCGACACGTGCCCGCTTCAAAGCGGATGAAATTGTATCGACGGCATAATCCTGGCCGATCACACGCGCCTTCAACGCCTCCGCAAGGTGCAGGTATCGATCGCTCTCCTTTTCTGTCAGGCGCGTCACCGGCACCTGCGCCCACTCAGAGACGATCTCCGCCACCTCATCATAGCCGACTTCCGGCAGCACATCGTCGGCTGCTTCCGCCCGTTTTTTCTGTTCCTCATAGGCGCGGTCCAACTCGCTGATCGCATCGCGCAACGTAGCGGCGCGCTCAAAGTTTTGTGTCAGAGCGGCATTGGACTTTTCTTCCTCCAATTCCCTGCGCCGCGCTTCCATCGCGAGCAACTCCGGCGACAGGCGATACGATTCGACATGAATGCGCGCTTGCGCCTCGTCCAACACATCAATGGCCTTATCCGGCAGGAACCGATCGGTCAGATAGCGATCCGTCAAATCCACCGCAGCGCGAATCGCTTCTTCACTGAGCCGCACTTTATGAAATGCCTCGTAGCGCGGGCGCAATCCCTGAATAATCTCTACGGATTCTTCCCGCGAGGATTCCTCAACCAAAACCGGCTGAAAACGTCGTTCCAACGCCGCATCCGCTTCAATGCGACCGCGGTATTCGTCAATAGTCGTCGCCCCGATCACCTGCAATTGCCCCTTCGCCAACGCCGGTTTCAATATATTCGACGCATCCAAAGACCCCTCGGAGCTGCCCGCACCGATGATCGTGTGCAATTCGTCGATAAATACGATGGTGTCTTCCTGCTGCACGAGTTCATCAATGGTCTCATTCAACCGTTGCTCAAATTCGCCGCGATATTTTGTGCCCGCCACCATCGAGGCCATATCCACCGAAATGACGGTTTTCCGTTTCATAATATCCGGGACATTTCCGGTCACGATGCGCTGTGCCAATCCTTCGGCAATCGCCGTTTTCCCGACGCCGGGCTCGCCGATGAGTACAGGATTATTTTTTGTACGGCGCGAGAGGATCTGAATCACGCGATTGATTTCTTTTTCCCGCCCGATAACGGGATCAATCTTTCCCTTTTCCGCTTCCGCATTCAAATTTTTTCCATACTTGCTTAAATTGGAATCATCCGCTTCCTGCCGATTTTCCCGAATTAAAGTTACAAGATTCTGGTATACCGTCTGTTTGTCGACATCGGCGATGCTGAGCATCAATGTCGCCAGCGAACCGCGATCGTTCAGAATCGCCAGCAGGGCATATTCGGCATACACCTCCTTTTCACCATTTTGGCGGGCAATCTGCTGGGCCTGCTGCAAAAGTCGGCGCACATCATCGGAAGCGTGCGTCGGTGGACGCTGCGATATGCCGTCCTCGCAATTGCCGCGAGCAATTTTCCACAGAGTCTGGTAATTTGCCCCGGCGCGCGTCAACGCCTCGCTTTCCGGTCCCGCCGTCTTCATCATGGCAAGAAGAAGGTGCTCCGGGCGAATTTCATCCAGATGAAACTCTGCCGCTTCATGCGCCGCCGCATGCATCAATGCCTGCATCGGGGTACGTTTAAACTCCATAGGGATCCTTCCTCTCTTCATTTAGACGAATCAATGCGTCGCCAATCGCAGCGATACGATCGCGGTATTCCGCGCAGCGCTCGTAGTCTTCCCGCTCCATCGCCCACTGCAGACTGCGCGTCAATTCCTCCCGCTGCTTTTTCAAGTTTTGCAGCTGCACTTCAAAGGCTTTGGTGCGCGCACTGTCCACATCCTTTTTCTCTTCGGACGCGGCAACCGGCGCATTGGGCATCTGAAAATGATGCAAATTCAAATGCAGCTGCCCCTCACTTAAGGCATTTTCCGCTTCTTGGAACAACTTTTGCAAGTTTTGTGCGGCGGCGGCGCCGCCCCATTCCTCCGGCATATTGTGAATCAATTCCTGCATCTTTTCTCTATAACAATCGGCGCACATATGAATTTTACGCTCTTGACCGCCGATGAACGTCAAAATTTCAATGTTCGCGGGTTTTGAACAAAAATCGCATTTCATCGAAATCTCCTTTCTCTCACCGCAAAAAGGTGAGCAGCATGTTTTTTAGGATGGCGGCGCGCACCTCATTGCGGCTGCCCGACGGCACACGTCGCAGTGCATTGTCGTCCAACGCGTGCTGCATGAGCGTCTCTTCCCGCTCTTCAATCGCGCCCTGCCTTTGCAGAGATTGCAAAATTCGAAACGCCTTCTCCTGTGTAATGCGCTCGCGCACTACGGAATGCAGCAATTCGCTGACGGTATCATCCGCATCGCGCTGTAAACGAATGATGCGAATGTAGCCTGAACCGCCCCTCCTTGATTCAATATAATACCCATTATAGGGGCTGAAGCGTGTTGTTAAAACGTAGTTAATCTGCGAAGGCGCGCACTCGAACCGCGCCGCTAAATCATTGCGCCCAATCTCTAAGATTCCGTCACCGGTGGAGTCCATCATCTCTAATAAAAAGTCTTCAATTCTTCCGGTTAAGCCGGCCATATCTCCCTTCCTTCCTGCCCGGATCGTCTTTCATCTTTGACTAACTTTGACTATCATCGTCAAAAAAGTGACCTCATTGAGGTCACTTTTATTATAGGAATTTTTCCGTATTGTGTCAACCGCCCGCTTGTCAACCTGCAACTTACTGCCGCCTTTTCCGGCCCACGGTTGAAGTCTAACGCAGGCAACTTTTCTACGCCGGTGTGAATTAGTCTTCTTTGGCTTCTTCGATGATCTTCTCCGCGATATTCGCCGGTACTTCTTCATAACCCAGCATTTCCATCGTGAAATGGCCGCGCCCCTGCGTCATGGAACGCAGATCGATCGCATACTGCGCGACTTCCGCGTACGGTGCTTCCGCAGACACCACCTGATTGCCGTCTTCATCCTGCTCCATGCCTAAAATGCGACCGCGTCTTTTGTTCATATCCCCCATGACGTCGCCGAGATATTCATCTGGCACGACGATGGAGAGCGACATTACTGGCTCCAACAGTACCGGCGTCGCTTCCTGCACGCCTTTTTTGAAAGCGATCTGCGCTGCCGTCTTAAATGCCATTTCATTCGAGTCGACCGGATGGTAGGATCCATCGTACAGCGTCGCTTTAATGCCCGTCACAGGGTACCCCGCCAACGGACCGCGTTCCAAAGATTCGCGCAATCCCTTTTCCACCGCCGGGAAATAGTTCTTCGGAACGGAACCGCCGAACACCTCTTCGGCAAATTCAAAGCCCTCTTCAATCGGTTCAAAGCGGATAAAGACATCGCCAAATTGTCCGGCCCCGCCCGTCTGCTTTTTATGGCGTCCCTGCACATCCGACTTGCCCTTAATCGTCTCGCGGTACGGAATGCGCAGCGGCACGGTATGTGCGGAAACGCTGAAATTATTCTTCAGTTTATTCATCATGATTTCCAACTGCACATTGCCCAGCCCTGCAATTGTCATCTGTTTGGTCTCAGCATTGCGCCCGACGACAAAGGAGGGATCTTCTTCACTCAAGCGCTGCAGCGCATGTCCGATTTTATCCTCATCATTTTTGGAGTCCGCTTCAATCGCAAAGGTCAGCGTCGGCTCCGGTAACTTTAACTTTTTATAAACCACCGGCGCTTTGGCATCGCTGAAGGTATCGCCCGTGCGACTGTCTTCCAATTTGGAGAACGCAGCGATGTCTCCGGCGAAAACTTCCTCGGCATCCATCTGCTCTTTTCCGCGCATGAAGAATAGTCCGCCCGGTTTCTCTGCTCGTTTCTGACTAGCGTTATAAAATTCCTGTCCCTTTTTATACGCCCCGGAAACAACCTTAAAAATGGAAATCTTTCCCACGAACGGATCGACGATCGTCTTGAAAATCACCCCGCTAAGCGGTTGATCCGCACGCATGGGACGCGCTTCGCCTTCCATCGGACGAAATCCCGAATGAGCCCGCTCATCATCCGGCGACGGCATGTATTTCACAACCGCATCCAGCAACAGATCCAATCCGGCACCGCTTGTGGCGGAACCCGCAATGAGCGGAACCGCTGAACCGTCTAAAATTGCCGCTGTCATGCCGCGGCGGATCTCTGCTTCGGAAAAGCTCTCCCCGTTAAAATATTTTTCCATCAGTGCGTCGTCTGTCATAGCAATGACTTCGACGATTTCATCGTATGCCGCGTCCACTTCTGCCCGGCGGTCTTCGGGAATTTCGATTTCTTTGCGGTCAAATCCGTCGTAGTGATAGGCTTTCTTGTCCATTATGTCAATCAGGCCTTCGAAGCTCTCTCCCATGCCCAGCGTCAAAGTCAAAGGAACGACCTTTTTCCCCAACCGCTGATGTAACTCCGAGATGCGTACGTTAAAGTCGACATGTTCTTTTTCCATTTTATTGAGGAAAATGATGCGTGGCAGACCGATTTTTTCTGTGTATTGCCAATATTTTTCGGTTCCGACTTCAATGCCCGCCGATGCGTCAATGACCATGAGCGCCGCTTCGGCCGCGCGAAGTGCACTGAGCACCTGCCCCTCAAAGTCGAAATAACCCGGAGCATCCAGTAAATTGATCTTGCAGTCTTCCCATTCCACCGGCACAACGCTTAAGGCAATGGATGCCCCGCGTGCGATCTCTTCTTTATCAAAATCGGAAACCGTGTTCCCGTTTTCCACGTGTCCTAAACGGGTCGTCCCGCCTGTTTTATACAGAAGCCCTTCGCTCAGAGAGGTCTTTCCGGAACCACTGTGACCCACCAGCGCAAGATTACGGATGTGCTTCGTGTCGTATTTCTTCATCTTCTTCCTCCTCCTATGCTCTGCCTGAAAAGAACGTTTTCAGACGATGGTACTATTATACCCACGTTTTCTCATTAAAAACAAGGGCGGACAAGGAAGAATCTGCAAAAATTTCAAACATCACGCACCCAACGAAGAGGCTTCTTCCGAAGCGACCCCCGTCTTGCAAAAACGCGACTGCATCTGTTCACCGCTTTACTATCATCGCCGGTTGCCAATTTTCCTCCCCTTCTATAAAATGAATGCAGAAATCGATACAAAATATAAGAAAAATCGTTATTTTTCATTCAAAGCCTGCGGTGCCTCCGCTTCAACTCCCGATGCGGACGACCGCATGGGGCGCTTTTCCCAGCCATGAAGGAGTGCATATGGATTCTTCAATCATTTTTCGCGACGTGATCGGTCCAATTATGGTCGGTCCCTCCAGTTCCCACACCGCCGGCGCCTGCCGATTGGGCAACATTGCCCGCGCCGTTTACGGCAAACCGCCCCGAAAGGTACGCCTTTTGTTGCATGGCAGTTTTGCCGAAACCTACCGGGGGCATGGCACGGACCGGGCACTTTTGGGCGGACTTTTGGGGATGTGCACGGATGACCCCGGCATTATCGACGGACTGGGCGCTGCACGCCGCGCCGGTTTGGAATTTGAATTTTTACCGGCGAATCTGGGCGGGGTGCATCCGAATACCGTTCGCTTTGAGTTTTTGGAAGACGAAGCAGTGGTCTGCGCCGTGACCGGTTCTTCCATCGGAGGCGGGCAGGTGCGCATCATTGAAATTGACGGTAAGAAAACGGAATTTGATGGGAAATTGGCATCGGTCATTATCACCTATCCGGATCGCAAAAACATGATTTTGGATATTACGACGCACTTCAGCAAATATCACGCAAATATCGCGACGATGCGCGTTTCGCGCGAAAAACAATCCGTTACGCTCTTTGCGGAATTGGATGACGAGCTGCCGACTTCCATCGTCGATGAAATACTGAACATTGACGGGGTGACGAGCTGTCGCCTCATTCCCCGTCTGGTATAGGGGGCAATATGTTATACAGCGGAAAAGAACTATTGGCAGCCTGCCAACGGCATAACTGCGCCATTTGGGAATGCGTTCTTGCGGAAGAACCGCAAAAACAGGAACAAAGCCAGGACGAATTTCTGGCCGATCTGCAAAAAATCTACGATGTGATGAAATCTGCCGCCTTGCGCGGAAAAGACGAAGAATTGACCTCCGTCTCCGGTCTGTTGCACGGAAATGCCACACGTCTGTTTCGCCACAGCGACGCCGGACGCCTGCTCTCGCCCGAAACTTTACGGGCCATGAGCATGGCCATCTCGACCTCCGAGGTCAACGCGTCGATGGGAAAAATCGTTGCCAGCCCCACCGCCGGCGCCGCGGGCATTTTGCCCGCCTGTCTGGTTTCGTGGCAACAACGCACCGGCTGCGATGACAATGAGGTGTTACACGGTATGATGACCGCGGCGCAAATTGGAGCGATTGTGATGGCGCGTGCGAATGTTTCCGGCGCGGAGGGCGGCTGTCAGGCGGAATGCGGCAGTGCAGCGGCGATGGCTGCCGCGGCGTTGACGGAATTGATGGGCGGAACCCCGGAGCAGGCGCTGAATGCCGCTGGTTATGCCCTCATCCACGTCATGGGGCTGGTGTGCGACCCCATCGGCGGGCGCGTAGAATATCCCTGCTTTCTCCGCAATGCATCCGGCGTGCTGAACGCCATGGGTGCAGCGGAGTTGGCACTCGCAGGCATTCAAAACTTTGCCGATTTTGACGGCGTTGTTCAGGCGATGAAAGAAGTCGGCGACAGCTTGCCTGCCCCACTGCGGGAAACCGGATTGGGCGGCATTGCGAAGCATTGTCACGCCGCTTTTCGCGAAAAAAATAAGGAGCAATTGCCCCTTATTCGAGAGTGAGGCCATAGCCCTCTTTATACAACGCGGCAAGCAGCTGCTCAATATGCGCCTTGCCATTCGTTTGCGCTGTTACCGAAACCTGAATTCCGTTGTAACTGGCCTGATTTTTATACATGTCATGTTCGACTTGAATAATATTGACGCGTTGCTCACTGAACGTTTTTAGCAACTTTACCAAAGTGCCCGGTCGATTGTCCAATTCCACACGCACCGTTACGATGCGCCCGTTAAAGGTCATGCCCTTGGTCACCAATTCGGAAACCGTCAACAAATCGATGTTGCCGCCGGATACGACGCTGACCATTTTTTTACCTTTGAGCGCCAGTTTGGATGCCGCTGCCAAAGACAACAACCCGGACGGCTCCGCAATGATCTTCTGCTTCGAAAGCAGATCCACGAAGCTGACCATCAGCTCATAATCGGTAATCTGAATCCATTCATCGACCCATTTGCGCGCAAGGGCAAAGGTCTTTTCTCCGGGCGTGGCAACCGCCGTACCGTCTGCGATGGTGGGACGGGTGCTTGTCAACGTGCTTACCGCACCCTTTTCCACAGAAATATGCATGGAATCGTAGCCGACCGACTCCACGCCGATAATGCGGATTTTCGGATTGATTTCTTTGGCGCAGGCGGCAATGCCGGCAATGAGTCCGCCGCCGCCTACCGGGACCAAAATGAGATCTGCATCCGGCAACTCATCCAGAATTTCACGGGCGATGGTGCCCTGCCCTTCGATGACATCATAATCGTCAAAGGGTGGAATCAACGTCATGCCTTTTTCTTTTGCCAATGCGAGGCAATGCGCATTCGCCTCATCAAAATTATCCCCTTCGAGCACCACGTCGACCCCATAGCTGCGCGTGCGATCGACTTTGAGAAATGGGGTTATCTTGGGCATGACAATCGTCGCTGCAATGCCGAGATGTTTTGCAGCATACGCTACGCCCTGCGCATGATTTCCGGCAGATGCCGTCACCAAGCCTCGCTTTTTTTGCGCCTCGTCCAGTTTCGCAATCTTATTGTAGGCGCCTCGAATTTTGAAGGATCCGGTGGTCTGCAAATTTTCCGGTTTTATGTACAATTCACTGCGTCCCCCTTTAATAAAATCGGGGGCATAAATCAGAGAGGTCGGATGCAATACATCCTGCAAGCGCGCACCGGCAGCTTGAAAATCAAAGGTATATTCTTTTGCCATACCAAACTCCTTTCTTCTTCAACGTATTTTACCATCTTTGTGCAGAAGAAAGCGACCAATGCTTATAACGTACCTCCTTCCGTGTGCGATTTTCCGGTTTTTCGCTGTCGCCCGAAATGCCCAGCCGCGCCGCCCCGTTTTCCCTTGACGCCCGCAGAAACGTTGCGTTATACTAATTTCATCACTGGGGGTGCTTCGGCTGAGAGGTTCTACCAACCCCGTAACCTGATCCAAGTAATATTGGCGTAGGGAAGTTGGTAACCGCGACCTTCGTCGCGGCTCTTTTTTTAGCACTCCAGAAAGGGAGAATGATGAAAAAAAATTCGTTTTTTTCGGCGCAAATGCTCGCTGAAGCCGGTCTGATGATTGCACTGGCAAAAGTGCTTTCCATGATCAAACTCTTTGAGGCGCCCTATGGCGGAAGCGTCACGCTGGGCTCCATGGCCCCCTTGTTTATCTTCGCCGTGCGATGGGGCTGGAAACGCGGTCTGTTAGTCGGCATGGTGTACGGCTTCGTTGATCTGATGATTGGCGGCTATATTATTCATCCGCTGCAGCTGGTGCTCGATTATCCCCTTGCTTACATGATGTGCGGATTTGCGGGACTGCGTACCGTGCGCAGCGAAGAGCGCTTTCTGAGTTTTCTTCCGCCGATTTTCCTGGCGGTCGCCCTGCGTTTTGTTTGTCATGTCCTCTCGGGCTGCATCTTTTTCGGCGCCATCGACTTCACCAAACCCGGCGCCACGCTCGCAGAAGCCCTTGTCCCCGCCAATTTTTTCAGCGGCTTAAGTTACAGCGTCCTCTACAATCTGGGCTATCTGTCTTTCGATTTTATCATTTGCGTTGCGCTGATGGGGCTTCTGTGGCAACCCATTCGTCGCGCATTGATCCAAAAGGCGAACTAGATTTGAAAAAGTCAGAAACGTGGTTTGAAAAAGGCAAAAGCGCTGAAATTCATTCTGCTTTTGCCTTTTGTTATTTTAATATCGCTTGCCTAATTTTTTTTCTCGTCGTATAATACCTTTTGCGTTATGGGTTTGTAGCTCAGATGGGAGAGCGCCGCGTTCGCAACGCGGAGGCCGCGGGTTCGAATCCCGCCAGATCCACCAGATAAGGAAGCATATTTTGATAGAAAATGTGCTTCCTTTTTTATTATCGAAAAGCCCTGATTTCAAGGGATTTAAGCATTTTAAGGCATAAAGCAGTCCGCCCTGGAATGTTTCCCGGGACGGGTTTTTCGTGTTTTTTGTGGCTTGTGCTGAGTACTGTAAAAGTAAAGGTTTGCTTCGTGGGTATATCGTTTGACTTGCTTTATGGAGGAATCAAATGGCATCCTTTATACATGCGGCACAGGCTGTGAATTCGCAGAACGGCAAGGTAAAACTCGTCTGCCAGTTCAAACTTTGTTCAATATGTAGTCTGTAAGTGTGTTATAATACAATATTGCATGTTAGACATGACTAACTAAAATTTGAGGTGATTGAATATGATTATGCATGATTGGAACAGCGAAAAGAAAGATGTCATTCTGCTGATCCATCCAATGCTTTCGTCAGCAAATGGAATGAAGACTTATGTTGCCGACATTATCGGAAATGGGTACCGCTACCTCGCACCCGATCTTTCCGCACATGGTGATGCAGTGAAAGACACCTTCAAAAGTGCTTTAGAAGAGGCAAAGCAAATTCATGATTATCTGGGCAAAAATCAGATTATGAAGCTTAAGCTTGGTTTTGGAGCCTCCCTGGGAGGCGTGATTCTTCTGCAGCTTCTCAAGTATGACGATATTCAGTTTGAGCATTTATTTTTTGAGGGAATGAGCTTTTACACTAACGCGAAACTTCCGGAACTGATCCTCAGATCCATATTTCTGAAAAAACATAAAAAGGCCGTAGCAGATCCGGCGCTCAGCGTAAAAAGGATGTCTTCAATGTTTGGAACAGAAGCCGCTCCGCTTCTGGCAAAGCATTTTATCGCCATGAGCGAGGAAAGCATAAGGAATATTGTTCACGACTGTGCATTCGTGGAGCTGCCGCCATTGTCCGATACGATGCAGAAGAAATGTATGTTTGCCTATGGTGATAAGGATTTCGATTACAAGAAGGCAAGGAGGATGCTCCGGAAAACATATCCTCATGCAGGAATGAAAGTGTGGGGAGGCTACGGGCATTGTGAGAGGATGACGAAGGATCAAGAAGGTTATTGCCATGACATCGAAGACTATATTCGTGCATAAATACAATGCGAGATGAGGTTTTCAATGAAGAAAGAAAAAACAGCCATGCTTTGTGGCATCATTCAGATTTATAAGGTAAATATAGTCAATAAATTAAATAAAAATAATAAAACGAACCCGGCATAAGTTGAAGTTTTAGGATGAAGGAGCAGTTATGGGATTTTTTCAAAACACAGCAAAACCTATCGGCTTTGGAGGAAAGTTGATGGTTAAATTTATGAATATTGGGCATGCCAAAGTAGCTGAATGGGGCTTTTCTCATGTCAATGTTTCTTCTTCTGCAACTGTCCTTGACATAGGTTGCGGTGGCGGGGCAAATGTGGCAAGCTGGGTAAAGCGCTGTCCACAAGGCCATATAACAGGATTAGACTACTCTCCTGTAAGCGTAGATGCTTCACAAAAATACAATCAAAAAGCTATTGCAGAAAATCGCTGTCAAATTGTTGAGGGCGATGTTTCACATTTGCCTTTTAACGAGAATACCTTTGATATAATTTCCGCTTTTGAAACCGTGTATTTCTGGCCCGGGCTTGAAAACTGCTTTCAAGAAGTATTTCGCATATTAAAGAATGGCGGCACATTCCTTATTGTCAATGAAGCGGACGGAACCAATCCCAAGCAGGATAAATGGATAAGTATCATCGAAGGACTAAAAATTTATAAGGAGAGAGACTTGACAGAGAGGCTTCAAAAGGTCGGATTTTCTAATATAAGAGCATTTCACACAGACAAACATTGGCTTGCCATCCTGGGTGAAAAAACTTTATAACATTTCTCAAAGTGTAGGGGGGGGGTGACTGACGGAATTTACGCATGGGTAAGGCATCCTATCTATTCGGCATTTTTTCTTATTGCAATCGGAGCAATCTTAATTCGAGGAAACTGGATTTTATTTTTTCTTGTTCCTTTGTATTGGCTTTTCATGACATTTTTGATGAAAAATACGGAAGAAAAATGGCTGCTTGCAATCTTTGGTAAAGAGTACGAGGATTATAAGGCCAAAACAAACAGGTGCATTCCCAGGATTCCAAAGAAATAGGACGAAGGAGTGGGTTTTATGGATGTAATGCGAGCGATTTTAGACGGGATTGCGATAGCCGCAATCTTTAGCGGTTCGGTGGCAGCCGTAGCGCTTATTGATCCGAGATATTTTTTTGATTCTTATCCAAAGGCAATTCAGAGAGCCGCACACGAACAGATGACAAAAAAAGAGAAAAAAATAAATCACATTTTGACAATTATAATTTGCGGGATTTGCTTCATATATTCAACAGCAAGTATTTTACATACAGGCATTGCGGGCTTTTGGAATCTTTTTTTGATGGGATATATTCAGTGGAGCATATTAAACCTTGGAGATTTCTTTTTGCTGGATTGTCTGTTATTTCAGGGAAAATATAAGGATAAAATCGTCATTCCCGGCACAGAAGGACACCCTGACTATGAGTTCGGCAACTGGATGAAGCATTTGGCAATCATGGAACATTTTGTAGTCACACCATTTTTGATAATACCGTTTGTTGCTGCGATCCAGGCTTTGATTACTGGGTTGATAGGAAGATAAGTTTTCGGGTTGTTTATCTAAATCATGGAAATGCTTCTATCAAAATGCAGAAAATGGGGCTGCACCCACACCCTTTGGATTGCACCCACGGGTATCAATTTGCACCCATAGGCTGAAATTCTATCAAAATATGATTTCCTTTCCAGATAAACCGCTTGAAATCAACGTTTTAGGCGGTTTTTTCTTTTGTGTAAAATCCGTATAAATTTCTGTGTCCGCAGATTTTACCAAAATTATTCGCCATATGGACTTTTGCGGTTTTTGAAAAGCACTTGGGACAAAAAGGAGACAAAACTTTGTAGAAAAGTATAGGATTATTCCCCCGCTTTTTCTTGCAACACGACGCGCCTTTCCTGGATAAGTGCCTCAAATTCATCTAACTCAGAAAGCTCTGCTTTGTTTCGGATGAAGGCGCGCGCTGTCCGCAAGGCAGAACCGCGCGATGCCTTCTCTCGATTCCTTTGCGCCCACGCTTTTGAAGCACGTCGTTGTGCTTCCGATGTCTTTTTTTCTTTCATTCATCTCTCCTTTCTTTGATAAATCGAAACAATCAGTAAAATGCTAAAAGTCGCAAGCCACATCAAACTTTTTAGTAAATCAATTATTTGCATAGTTTTTGTGGAATCTATATACTAAAACTACCCCCGAAGAGGGGGCGGGGAATTATTCCCCGCTCTTAGTTGAGTTGCGCATAATCACTATGGCTGTCAGAAGACTAATGATTGATGTTGCCAACTCAACTATTTTTGTTATCGAATCCACCATGAAAGGAAGCCTGTTTTGTAGAAAAATATTTCCTTTTTTCATTGCAGAAAAGCTTTAATTTCAAGGGACTTCAGCATTTCACAAAATAAAGCAACCCACATCAGAGCCATTTTCAGGGCGAGTTTTTCTTTTTTCAACGGGCCGAACAGAGCGCTGAAAAGGTAAAGATTTGCTTCGTGGGTATAGGTTTGCTTAGTAAATAATCCCTTTTTTTAGATTTTCTTTATCAAACCGATCTTTTTCTCTGCTCCAAATCTTATATTCTTCTGAGGCATTTTTTTCGATAAAATCATGAATATCTATATCCTCTTCCGGCGCATCAAGGTATAAAGCTATGAGTCGATCATTCTCCGCTTTAAGTCGTTCCGGTGTTTGCACTAGGTCTTCTTCGCTGAACATAACAATCTCCTCCCTCGTTTTCGATATGTAATTCTATTTATACCATCCTTGCACTCCGCCTCTCGCCCTGTCCGGCTCGTGCCTCAACTCGTAGTATAAGCTTTATTTTCTTTTCCTAAAATAAAAACAGACCTGCACATCATCCCCATGTCGGATTTTTGAGCCCCCTTTTAAAGCCGGCAAAAATTTGTAGAGATATTTTTTAGTTTAACATTTCATAGGCTGCTTTATACTTCTGTCGACGTAATCGATCTTTTTCGGTAACTGCAGAAAGTCGAGAAAGATCCATATTTTGCCTTAAATCGCTCTTCTTAACCTCTCGGGCAATCCGATTGTTTTTCACTGTTTGAATATAATCAAAATAGGCAACTTCTTTATCATGCGTCAGAATTTCCAGCGCCTCTCGCTGCGATTTGGATAGAAAGCCCAGATCTGAAAAAGTATAGTCACTATCTTCCACTACGTCATGCAGTAAGGCGACAATTCTGGCATCTTTCCCTTCTACGCCAAGAGCAACCCGAAGAGGGTGAAGGAAGTAAGGATGTCCTCCCTTATCCTTTTGCCCTCGATGCGCTTTTAGCATGATGAATAGAGCTTTTAGATAAGCTATCATCCTAATTCCTTCCTAACCGATTGAATTTATGATTTCATTTGCTTTTTTCTCGGTTATGACATCCATAGGAATTTTTCCAAAATAAATTTGACACATGTCATAATCAACTATCCATTGTTGCTTTTCAATATCAAACCTCTGTATTGGTTTTCCCGCAGACGACCTAATCAGCATGTTCCCGTCATCATAAGCTAAATAATAGATGTACACTGTGTCACCTCACATCCTCAATTTTCTTAACATCCATTGGCGGGACTAAGCTTTCAAATTATGGGCCGTCCGGTATCGTGTACATTCAGTTGTAAATAATCCCTTTTTTCAGGTTCTCTTCGTCGAAACGATCTTTTTCTTTACTCCAAAGCTTAAATTCTTCTGAAGCATATTTTTCGATAATATCCTCGATGTCTATATCCTCATCTTCGGTATTAAGAAATATGTCTACAAGCCTATCATTCTCCGCTTTAAATCGTTCCGGCATTACCATTAGGTCTTCGTCACTGAACATAGCAATCTCCCCCTTGTTTTCGATATGTAATTCTATTTGTATTATCCAGGCACTCCGCCTCTCGCCCTGTCCGGCTCGTGGCTCGTGACTCAACTCATAATATAAACTTAATTAACTTTTCCTAAAATGTAAACAGACCTGCATAGCCTCCCCAAGTTGGATTTTTGAGCCCCCTTTTAAAGTCAACATGAATTTGTAGGTGTAATTAAAGTTTTCAAATTATGGACCGCCTGGTCTTGTGTACATTCAATTGTAAATAATCCCTTTTTTCAGATTTTCTTCGTCGAAACGATCTTTTTCTTTACTCCAAATCTTAAATTCTTCTGAGGCATATTTTTCGATAATATCAAATATACACACGTCTTCACCCGGCGTATTGTAATATATAGCAACGAGTCTGTCATTTTCGGCTTGAATTCGTTCCGGCATTTCCATTAGGTCTTCATCACTGAACATAACAACCTCCCCCCTTCATTTTCGATATGTAATTCTATTTATACCATCCATGCACTCCGCCTCTCGCCCCTTCCGGAGAACGAAAATCAGAAACGTACTTCTTTCCGGTTCATAAAAGCCTGTCGCTAAAATCAAATATATACATTCAATTGTAAATAATCCCTTTTTTAAGATTTTCCTCGTCAAACCTCTTTTTTTCTTTAAGCCAAATCTTAAATTCTTCTGAGGCATATTTTTCAAAAATATCAAATATATGCACGTCTTCACCCGGCGTATTGTAATATATAGCAACGAGTCTGTCATTTTCGGCTTGAATTCGTTCCGGCATTACCATTAGGTCTTCGTCACTGAACATAACAACCTCCAAATCTCTTAAAAAATGGGATTATTCCAGTGGGTCCCATGCAAATTTTGTAATATACACCACCGTAGTGGTCACACTTTTTTAAATAATATATACCCATCTCTCTCCAAAGTTTATATTGCAAAAGGGGACATCTCCTTCCGAGTGTCCCCCTTTCATGCTTAACTAAGGTTGCCTTATTCTTTAGTTTTGTGCTTCCACTTTTTTCTTTAACAACCCCAACAACAATGCACCGATAACGGCGCCTATGGCAACAGCCACCAGGTACATAAAAGGATTCTCTACGACGCCGATGACCCAAATGCCACCGTGCGGGGCGCGCAAAGCGCAACCGAAGAGCATCGAAAGTAAACCGGTTACTGCACTACCTGCAACACAGGCGGGAAGAACGCGCAGGGGATCCGCTGCCGCAAACGGAATGGCTCCTTCGGTAATAAAGGACAAGCCCATGATGATATTGGATGGAATCGACTGCCGGTCCTTTGCGGTAAATTTGTTTTTGAACAGGAGCATGGCAATCGAGAGCGCCAACGGCGGGACCATGCCGCCCGCCATCACGGCGGCCATAACCGCAGAGGAGCCGTTTGCCAAGGATGCGGTGCCGAATACATACGCCGCTTTATTGATTGGACCGCCCATATCAATGGACATCATGCCACCGAGCAAAGCGCCTAAAAGCAACTTGGACGCTTCCCCCATGTTGTTCAGCCAATCGCTGATCGCCGTATTGACCGACGCCAGGGGTGGATTAAGAAGGAAAATAAGAATTGCGCCAATCCCGAGTATGCCGAAGACGGGAAAAACTAACATCGGTTTGACGCCATCCATGGATTTCGGCAGTGGAGAAGAAATCTTCCGTAAAAGAAGAATTAAATAACCCGCCAAAAACCCAGCGGCAAGAGCGCCTAAAAATCCCGAACCGCCTTCATTGGCCAGATACCCGCCGACGACACCGACGGCAAGCCCCGGGCGATCCGCAATGCTCATGGCGATAAAGCCGGCTAAAACGGGCAACATAAAGCTGAATGCCGCACCGCCGACGCTCTTAAAAAACGCAGCCAACGGCGTATTGGAGCCGAAATTGGCGGGATCAATCGTATAGTCATCCAACAAAAACGCCAAAGCGATTAAAATGCCGCCGCCGACGACAAAGGGCAACATGTGCGAAACGCCGTTCATCAGGTGCTTGTAAATGGTCTGACCGACGCCACTACTTTGCGTTTCCTGCACTTTTGCCGTCTCATTGGTGTGAAAAAGCGGCGTCGACGGGTTAAGTGCCCTTTCTATCAGTTCTTTCGGCTTGTTGATGCCGTCCGCAACCCGCGTGCTGACCACTCTCTTTCCGTTGAAACGCCCTTTCTCCACGGCAACATCACAGGCGATGATCACGCCTTTCGCCTGCGCAATTTCGTCCGCAGAGAGCGCATTTTCGATACCGGTCGATCCGTGGGTTTCCACTTTGAGGGTATAACCCATTTCCCGCGCTTTATTTGTCAGACCTTCTGCCGCCATATAGGTATGCGCAATGCCGGTTGGACAACCTGTAACGGCGATAAGGTCATAACTTGTTTCCGCGGAGGCCATCTGAACGCCGGCATAATCCTCGGGAAACTTCTCCCGTTCTTTTTTCGCGATCACATCGAGAAAATCTGTTTTTGACGTGCACGCCAGCAAATCTGCACGAAAGGTTTCATCCATCAAAAGGGTGGAAAGGCGCGAAAGCACCTTTAAGTGCTCATCATTCGACTTTTCCGGCACGGCGATCAGAAAAAATAAGTGCGTCGGCTCGCCGTCCAAGGAGTCATAATCCGTCCCTTCCGGCACGGTCATGGCTGCGAGCTGCGGCATTTTTACGCCCTTCGACTTCGCGTGAGGAATGGCAACGCCCTCGCCGATTCCGGTCGTTCCGGAATCTTCTCGCGCAAACACATCTTTGCGGTATTGCTCTTTATCGCAAAGTGCGCCTGTTTTTTCCATCAAATCGGTCAACTGCGCGATCATATCCCTTTTCGGCGCCGGTTTTCCCCCGAGTTGAATGCCATCATTTTGGAGCAGTTCCGTAATCTTCATTTGTTTTTCCTCCCCAATAAATCCGCATAAAGTTGGTCGACTTCTTCTTTCGTTGCCAGCGTATCTGAAAAGGCCGTTGCTGAACCGCAGCACACGCCAAATCGAAACGCTTCCTGCAAGGAAAAGCCGTTCTTCCACGCATATACAAAACCGGCGACAACAGAGTCTCCGGATCCCACCGTATCGATTACCTTTCCTTGCGGCGCCGCCAGAAACAATTGGTCGCCCTGCTCGGAAAGAAAGTAGGCGCCATCGCCCCCCATGGAAATAATGACGTTGCGTGCACCCATGTCTTGCATTTTTTTCGCATACGCGGCAATATCGGCACGGTTTTCAATGGTTGCCCCAAAGAAATCTTCCAGTTCCCGTACATTGGGTTTAACAAGTATCGGTCGGTACGGTAAAGTTTTTCGCAACGCCTCACCGGTCGTATCCACGACGATGATCGCTTGTTTTTCCTGCAGTACTTTCATGATTTCAGCATAGAAACCATCCCCCAGCGAGGCGGGAATGCTTCCGGAAAGAAAGACGATATCGCCGCGCTCCGCTTCGGAAATTTTTTCCATAAATCGATTGACATCCGCTTGCGTAATGATCGGCCCTGGGCCATTGATCTCCGTTTCCCGATCCGCTTTGATTTTCGTATTGATGCGCGTAAATCCCTCCTGTAAGTGAATAAAATCGCTGACAATCTTATCCGTCTCGCGCAAAATGCGTTCAATTTCCCGCCCGGTAAAGCCGGCAACGAAGCCGAGCGCGATGCTGCGTTCCCCCAGATTTTTCAGAATTTTGCTGACATTGATCCCTTTCCCGCCTGCGCTGATGCTTTCCGCAACGGCGCGGTTCGTTTCTCCTTTTTCCAGCGCCGGCAACCGAACGATATGATCGACAGCGGGATTCAAGGTTACGGTATAAATCATACAAGTTCCTCCAATCGCACTACTTCTGCCGAAAGGTTTCCTTCCGGTCCCCTACAGTCGCGAATCACGCAAATGGCCTGGTCTCTGCAAAATGTTACTTGCGATACACGGCCGAATTTGCTTTGATCCGCTAAAATATATGCCGTCCTACATTGTTCCAACGCAGCGGATTTTACCATTGCTTCGTTGAGATCCGGTGTCGTGAATCCGCGTTCCTTGTGCACACCGTTCGCTCCGAAAAATCCAACGGTAAAATTAAAACGTCGAAGGTATTCCGCCGCAGAAATCCCGATGATGGAATCAGTCGCCAGTTTAATCTCCCCGGGCAACGTGTATACGCGCTGTTTCATTGCAGAAAGTTCTTTCGCCGTTGTCAGGGAATTCGTCACAAATGTCAGCCCTTTCGCCTGAATAAAACCGATCATTGCCTCGACGCTCGTGCCGGCGTCCATATATACAAAATCATGATCCTGAACGAATGTCGCTGCCAACTGGGCCATGGCAATTTTTTCCCGCATATGTCTCTGTATTTTCGTACCCATTTCTTCTTCTGTTGTAATGTAATCCGCCGGAGCCACCGATTTTACGCCACCAAAAATTTTTTTGACCCTGCCCGCCTCGTCCAACGCGTTAAGATCCCTGCGTACCGTAGCAAGCGATGCGCCGATTACCTGTGCAATTTCATCCGTTCGCATCATTTTGTTTTCATTCACCAGATGAATAATTTGATGAAGTCGCTCGTCTTTTAACATGACCACCTCATTTCAAGCATAGAATATCACGATTAAAAATCATATTCAAGCTTTTTCAATCAAAATAAATCAAAATAAATCATTTGCACAGAATGTCGTATTTTTCCAACTGTTCCTTGATACGATCCTGAAGAAATACTTCTCCCAATAATTCCGAAAAATTCGAATAACGGCCTCCTACATGGAAAAGATAAAAAAAGGAGAAAGCAGAATCACTACTTTCTCCCCAAAAACTTTTTACATATTTACAATGCCGCAAATTTTTCCATTGCGGTATTGTGCACCTTATTCGATGATCTTCGAAACCACGCCCGAAGCCACCGTACGACCGCCTTCACGTACTGCGAAGCGCAGTCCTTCTTCAATTGCGATCTTCGAAATCAGATTGATCGTGAAGGTCGCGTTATCCCCGGGCATAACCATCTCGACGCCTTCCGGCAGCTCGATATCCCCCGTCACATCCGTCGTGCGGAAGAAGAACTGCGGACGATAGCCCGAGAAGAACGGCGTATGACGACCCCCCTCATCCTTGGTCAACACGTACACCTGACCCTCGAACTTCGTATGCGGATGAATCGTTCCCTTCTGCGCCAAAACCTGTCCGCGCTCAATCTCATTGCGCTGCACACCACGCAGCAACGCACCGATGTTGTCGCCCGCCTGCGCCTGATCCAACTGCTTGTGGAACATTTCCACACCCGTTACCACCACGTCGCGCGCTTTGTCGGCAAGGCCCACGATTTCCACCGTATCGCCCACCTTCAACACGCCGCGCTCGACACGACCCGTCGCCACGGTGCCGCGGCCCGTAATCGTCAACACGTCTTCCACCGGCATCAGGAACGGCTTGTCCGTATCGCGCTCCGGCGTCGGAATGTATTCATCCACAGCTTCCATCAGCTCGACGATCGGATCTTCCCATTCGCCGCCTTCTTCGAGGCACTTCAGGGCGGAACCGACGATGATCGGGGTGTTGTCGCCGTCGAAGTCGTACTCGCTCAACAGATCGCGCACTTCCATCTCGACCAGTTCGATCAGTTCGGGATCGTCCACCTGATCCGACTTGTTCAGGAAGACAACGATCTTCGGCACGCCAACCTGACGGGCAAGCAGGATGTGCTCGCGGGTCTGCGGCATCGGACCGTCGGCAGCGGAAACGACCAGAATCGCACCGTCCATCTGGGCGGCCCCGGTGATCATGTTCTTGACGTAGTCCGCGTGTCCCGGGCAGTCCACGTGCGCATAGTGACGATTCGGCGTCTCGTATTCGACCACCGAGGTGTTGATGGTGATGCCGCGGGCGCGCTCTTCCGGCGCTTTATCGATATTCGCGTAGTCGACGAATTCACCCGTTCCGAACTTCTCGTTCATGACCTTTGTAATCGCTGCGGTCAACGTCGTCTTGCCGTGGTCGACGTGACCGATGGTTCCGATGTTGACATGCGGTTTATTCCGCTCAAATTTTGCTTTTGCCATTCCAGCCTCCTCGCTCGATATTGTCTCGATTATATCGCTTACCCGATTTTTTTACCAGCCTTTGCCGCCTCGACGTACTTTCCGGCGCGTATTGCAGCTATCGCTCCGTCCGCCACAGCGGTCACCACTTGCCGAACCACCTTATTGCGCACATCCCCTGCGGCATAGAAGCCGGCAATTTCCGTTTCCATCGTCTCCGGGTCCGCATGGACATAACCCTTGTCCAAGGGAATCTTGCCTTCCAGCAGCTTTGTATTCGGCACATATCCGGCAAAAATAAACAGCCCGAAATCGCCCGTCACTTCTTCGCGCTCGCCGGTCTTGCTGTTCTCAATGACGATGCGATTCATGGCGGCATCTCCGGAAATTTCCACCACATTGCTGTTCAGGCGCACTTCCATATTTTCCGCAGCCGCCACACGCTCCTGCAGGACTTTCGCCGCTCGCGGCGTATCGCCGCGATACAGAATGGTAACTTTGGAACACATCGTTGCTAAAAAGAGTCCCTCATCAAAGGCGCTGTCTCCGCCTCCAACGATGTATACGGGCAGCCCGGCGAAAAAAGCGCCATCACAGGTCGCGCAGTACCCGACCCCGCGCCCGACAAATTCTTCTTCCCCCGGAATCCCTAACTTGCGGGGATTGGCACCCGTCGCAAAAATCAGCGTCAGCGCCGCATATTCTTCTTTCTTTCCTTTGGCAATTTTCTTTGCTCCGTCCAATTCCAGCGCGGTAATTTCATCGGAAATCAACGTCGCGCCGAATTCCTCCGCCTGTTCTTTCATGCGTTCCGATAAGTTCATGCCACTCGGATCCGCAATGGAACCCGGATAATTCTCCACGCGATTCGTCGTTGCCACCTGTCCACCCGGCATCTCCTTTTCAATGACGGCCGTGCGCAACCCCGCTCTTGCCGCATACAGCGCAGCAGACAATCCCGCCGGACCGCCGCCTACAATAATGACATCATAGTCCATATCCACCTCCCATGTTCCCAAGTTTCTTGTTTCTTAATGGATGCGTTCCGGCACCCAGTTTCTTCGAATCAACTCCTCGACTGCCCGCGCGACCCCGAAGTTCCGGCAGGAATCGGTGATGTAATCCGCGACCTCTTTTACCGCATCCATAGCGTTATCCACGGCAACGCCCCAACCGGCATTCTCGATCATCATCCGGTCGTTGAGGTAGTCCCCGCAAACAGCGATTTCTTCAGGGCGAATGCCAAGCGACCTCGCCAAATTTTCAATGCCATGCCATTTGTCCACCCCTTCGCACATGGCCTCAATCAGACAGGGTGCAGACTGCGTAACGGCAATGCCGGCCAAGGCCTCCAGTTCCTGGCACACCGCCTCTTCCTCCTGCGGCGCCGTCACATACTGCACTTTCAGTGCTTGAATCGTGCCGCGCAAGGTATGCAGATCCCTCTGAATAAGGATATTGCACTGATATGCCTTCCCGCGCCTGTCTTCTTCCACCAGCAGGTGCGAAAAGGCACGCGGATCCAGATGAGAGGTAATAAAAGTATCCCGGTTGTAAAAGTGATAATGCAGTCGATGGCATTCTCCGATGTCCACCAGTGCATCAAATGCCGCTTCCGGAATTGCGCGCTCATACTGCACCGCACCCGTCTCATCCACGGCAATGGCACCATTGGAACCGACGATCGCAACCGAAAGCCCTGCCTCTTTCGCAAGCCAATCAATGGAACTCACGACGCGTCCGCTTGTAAAACAAATGGCCACGCCACGTGCCTGCAATTCCTGTAGCGCCTTTATATTTTCCGGCGGAATGCGATTTTCCACCAATAAGGTTTGATCCAAATCCGTTGCAAATAAACGAATCATTCCATCCTCATTTCGATAATTTTTCGATGACCGCTTCTATCTCGCGGATTTTTTGCTCCCACGCCGCCTGCCGCTGCGGATCCTCGGTTCCGTCGCAAGCCTGCTGCATACTGTCCGCAACACAATGCGTCAAGTGAGCGGACAATACTGCTCGATTGATGCTTTTTAATGCCGCAATCGCCGCCATCAACTGATTGGAAATGTCAATGCAGTAGCGATCCTCTTCCACCATTTTCAAAATGCCGTCGACCTGCCCGCGGACGATGCGCAACCGCCGCGTAATCTTCTTCGCATCGGCTTTCATGACAACACTTCCTTTTCTTCTGCATCTTCGCCGAGCGTATGTTCTTTTATTACCCCGCCGGCTTCCCGTGAAACATAAGACTCCCGGTGTAAAACCGCAAAACGGCGCAACCGCAGTGCATTCGACACGACAAATACCGAGCTGAAACTCATCGCCGCTGCGGCAATCATCGGATTGAGCGTCCAACCGAATGCCGGATAAAAAACGCCCGCCGCCAGCGGAATACACAACACATTGTAAAAGAATGCCCAAAAGAGATTTTGCTTCACATTGCGTATCGTCGCTCGTGACAACGCCACGGCAATCCCCACATCCTGTAAATCGGAGCGCACCAGAACGATATCCGCCGCCTCGATCGCCACGTCGGTTCCCGCGCCGATCGCAATGCCTACCTCTGCGCGCGCCAGCGCCGGCGCATCATTGATGCCGTCACCGACCATGGCAATTTTTTTATTTTCGCGCTGCAGCGTTTGAATGACCGCCTCTTTATCTTCCGGTCGGACTTCGGCAAAAACGCGAGGGATATTCAACGGTTTGGCAATGGCGTTTGCCGTCAGTGTCCCGTCGCCGGTCAGCATTACCACCTCAACACCTTCCTGTTGCAGGGTACGTATGGCCGCCGGACTGGTATTTTTCACGACATCCGCCGCCGCAATGACCCCCAAAAGCGTACCGTCCCCGGCAAAATACATCGGCGTTTTTCCTTCCCGGGCCATGCGTTCTGCCATTTGTTCCGCCTGCTTCACGGAAATGCCCCGTTCCTCCATCAGCGCGCGGTTCCCGCCGAGCAACTCCACGCCGGCGGACACGAGTTGTCCGCGCACGCCGTGTCCCGGCAAGGCTTCAAAGCCGGAAATGACAAAATCTTCCAGATTGCGCGCCGCCGCGGCACGGCGGATGGCCCCTGCAAGGGGTTGCTCCGAACGGCTCTCCAACGAGGCGGCTATTTGCAGCAATTCATCGGCGGTAACGCCCTCGACCGGCACTAAATCCGTAACATAGGGCTTTCCCTCCGTAATGGTTCCGGTCTTATCCAGAACGACAACGTCGACTTCATGGAGCACTTCCAATGCCTCGGCGCTTTTAATTAACACACCGTTTTCCGCCCCGCGTCCCGTTCCAACCATAATGGCGACGGGCGTCGCCAAGCCGAGCGCACAGGGACAGGAAATCACCAATACGGAAATCGCTAGGCGAAGGGCAAAGGCAAAAGATTCCCCCGAAGCGAGCCAAATGCCCAATGTCGCCAGAGCGATGGCGAGTACCACAGGCACAAAAATTCCCGCCACGCGGTCTGCCATACTCTGAATCGGCGCGCGCGTTGCATTCGCATTTTCCACCAATGCAATAATCTGCGCCAGCGTCGTATCCGACCCCACCGCCGTTGCGCGAAACTCCAGCGAACCCGTCCCGTTGATCGTCGCTCCGGTAAGCGAGTCGCCGACAGTCTTGGATACGGGGACACTTTCTCCAGTAATCATCGACTCGTCCACACTACTGCTGCCCTGCGTCACAACCCCGTCCACAGGCACGCTTTCCCCGGGACGCAGAATGAGGATGTCCCCGGTTTGCACGGTTGCAATCGGCACTTCCACCTCTTTTCCATCCCGACGAACGCGTGCCGTTTTGGGCTGCAAATCCATCAGCGCGCGAATCGCATCCGTTGTCTTACGTTTCGACCGCGCCTCCAAGTATTTTCCAAATGTGATGAGCGTACAAATCATCGCTGCCGACTCAAAATACAGATCGTGGCGATACGCGTGTATGATATCCGGTTGGTGGAATCCAAGCCCGTAACTCATGCGGTACAGCGCATAAACCCCGTACAGGAAAGCCGCAGAGGAGCCAACCGCAATCAACGCATCCATGTTTGGGTGGCGCCGCCACAGGCTGCCAAAGCCGCGGATAAAAAATACGCGATTGGAAAAAAGAATCGGAATCGTCAAAAGCAGCTGCGTGAGCGCGAAAGAAACCGCCCCCGCTTCACCGCGCATCCATTCCGGCACAGGCGCCCCGAACATGGTCCCCATGGAAAAATACATAAGAATGAACAAAAGCGGCACACTCACCCGCAAGCGTTTTTTCAACTCTTCCGCCTGTTGCGCAAAACTGTCGACTTCCTGTTCTGCGGAAGTAGCGTCCATTTTTCCAGATTCCGCATCTCGATTTTTTTTCGTGTGCACTGTGTCATGCAAGGTCGCCCCGTATCCTGCTCTTTTTACGGCTTCTACAATGGCACTTGCAATTTCCCGCACTTCTTTTTCGTTGATATCCTTCTGTAATGTCACATCCATGCGATTTTGCAGTAAACTGACGTCGACGTGCGAAACGCCCTTCACTTTTTCCGTTTCACGCTGCACGGCTGCAACGCAAGCCGCACAACTCATGCCTGTAATATCATATCGCTGTTTTTTCATTGTCAACTCTTCCATAATTTTCCTCCCGGCATATACTATACCCCAGCCTGGTATTGATTAAACGGAAATCCATCTACCGCCAAAGATACCTACTTATAATCAGTAGAAGATCCTGGAAGGCGTAGAGGTCAAAAACGACCTATTTTAATATTCATTATTGCTTGACAAAATTTATTGCCCATGGATAATTAGCTTATGCAAACAGCTCTTTGAATGCATTTTCATGGCTGTTTGTTTCGGCGGGTTTTCGTAAAACATGCTCTTAGGAGGGAAAAATGAAGAAAAAAGTATTGTTTACCGGTCTCGGCTTTTTAGCAGGCATTTTGGGCAGCAAGATTGCAAAATCTGATATGGTCAAAAAGCTCAGCGTTCAAGCGGTTTCACAAGGACTGAAGGCAAAAGAATCGGTTGACGAATCCATTGAATGTATAAAAGAAAATTTCGATGACGTGGTCGCAGAAGCCAAGGAGAAAAATGCAAAAGAAGCGGCAGAAAAGCGTGCCAAAGCTATTGCGGAAGATATCGAAGCATCGGCAGAAGAAAACGATGCAAATCCTGCTTGACCGAGGTGCGCTTTGCAAGTAACCGTTGCGCACCGTACTGAAAGACAAGCGCGTTTTTCAACACCCTATAAGTATACTGGGAAAGAAGCTGCCGCGCTGCGACAGCTTCTTCGCTCTCTTCCCGGGGTAGATTCCGTATATGTCTACAAGCGAACCGGAGGTATTCGTGTCTTTTATCGAGGCGCTTTGCGACCGATTTTCTTATTTTTAGAAGAGACGAACGTATCTGAACTTTCTTCCTGCAAGGTCCCGGACTATCGTCCGGAGGATGATGTATCGCTTTTTGATATTGTGCGAGATAGCTTTCAAAAGCGGTTCGTGATCAGCTATCTTCTCCCCACTCCAGTTCGCATGGCATATACACTATACGGAGCTGCTTACTTTATTCGGCGGGGGATCACCGCCTTTCTTCGCCAACGCAAACTTTGCGTCGAATTGATGGACAGTGTTGCAATTTCCACCTCTCTTCTCAGCGGAGACTTCCGTTCGGCGGGTACCATCATGTGGCTCTTAGGTTTGGGCGGTGCTATTGAAGATTGGACAATGGAAAAATCCAAAGAGGATTTGGCACGTGGGATGGCTCTAAATATCGATACGGTTTGGGTGAAAAATGGCGAACAAAGGAAGGAAAAGCCGCTTTGTGCTGTGCTGCCCGGCGATATTGTTGAGATCGCTTCCGGTCATACGATTCCGGTTGACGGATTGGTATGTGGCGGCGAAGCTGCGGTAAATCAATCCAGTTTTACGGGAGAAGCACTCCCCGTTCACAAAACCGTCGGTCATATGGTTTTTGCCGGAACAACCGTTGAAGAGGGCTATCTGTCGATTGAGGTACGATGCAAGGCAGATGACAGCCGAATTCAAACAATGATTCGACGTCTCTACGAATCGGAACAGTTGAAATCAAAAAGCTGGAAAAAAGCGGAATCGATGGCGGATCGGCTGGTAAAATACAGCTTCCTCGGTGCGTTCCTGACCTTCTTTTTGACGCGACAAATCGAACGCGCAAAGGCCTTTTTGATGGTTGATTATTCCTGTGCATTGAAATTAGCCATCCCGATTGCAACGATGACAGCGATGCGTCAAGCGGCTGAAAACATGGCTCTCGTAAAGGGTGGCATTCATCTGGAAAATCTGGCGCAGGCCGATACCCTTGTACTGGATAAAACGGGAACCTTAACCCACGCAACGCCCAGTATTGCACGAATTATTGCTTTTGAGCCCTTTTCAGAGCAGGAAGTTCTTGCCATCGGCGCCTGTTTGGAAGAGCACTTCCCGCATCCAATCGCCAATGCCGTTGTCGCACATGCGAAACAGGCAAATGTGCTTCATGACTTGGAAAACCATTCACGGCCGGACTATATTACGGCACATGGAATTGTTGCGCAAATCAATGGGAAAAGAGCGGTTATTGGCAGTGCTCACTTCCTTTTTGAAGATGAGGGCATTGCGTTGACTGCCGCGCAAAAAGAAACGCTTTCGAAATTGGGCGGTCGCTATTCTCTCCTTTATCTGGCGATGGAAGATCGGGTCATCGGCGTTTTCTGTATTCATGACCCGGTGCGGGATGAGATGCCGGAAGTTTTGAAACGCATTCGTACACTCGGCATAGAACGAATCATTATGCTGACCGGCGATAGTGAAAATGCCGCTCACTTTGCGGCGCAGGAACTTTGCTTGGACGAATATCATGCGCAGATGCTGCCCGAAGAAAAGGCGGATTTCATAAAAAATCTGCGTAAAGAGGGGCGCAACGTCCTAATGGTCGGCGACGGAATTAATGACATTCTCGCCCTGTCGAATGCCACGGTCGGCATTGCCATGAATGCCAGCGCGGATGTGGCGAGCAATGTAGCCGATGTACTTCTAAAAACGGAGGATCTTGGCGGTCTTATTGACCTATTATGTATTGCCCGCGCCATGAATCGACGCATTCAAGATTCCTACCGTAAAATCGTTGCAATCAACACACTGTTGATTGCACTTGGAACGGCGGGATTGCTGAGTGGTGCAAATGCCTCCTTTGCGCATAACTTTTCAACGTTTGAAACGGCATTGACCAATTTGCGACCGTATCGCTTGTAGTATAGGCGAAAAAATACTCCCCCTATCTTCGTATCAACGAATGTAGGGGGATTTTTGAATATATCCTCCTCCTTGAAAAATAATTCAAGTTTACCTGTCTTTCGCCCCCTATAAAGATTAAAAATTATCGATTGTGTGCGATAAGTTGGTGTAAAGGGGCAGTGTCAACTCATTCGCCTCATCACGCTTTTCCGAAAGCCAATGAGGTGCTTTGATTGTTCGCGTCCCATGTGATAAAAATAAATATATCTCTACCAAAAAATATAAAGGCGTGCCAAAAAAACGCTATAACACAAAGGAGAACGATGTTACCTTCATTCGCACTGATTTTTCTTGTCGGCCTGGCAATGGCGAAAATTTGCCAAATCATAAAATTGCCTCGAATCATCGGCATGTTACTCACCGGTGTGGTTCTCGGTCCTTACGCACTCAATTTTCTGGATCCATCGATTCTTTCCATTTCCGATGAATTGCGGAAAATAGCCCTGATTATCATCCTGCTCAAAGCGGGGTTTTCTCTTGATTGGAAAGATTTGATCAAAGTCGGTCGACCGGCCATTTTATTGTCCTTCGTACCGGCTTGTTTTGAGATTTGCGGATATATTTTAATCGCCCCGCTGCTTTTGGGCATCACGCGCGTGGAGGCTGCCGTTATGGGTGCCGTACTGGCAGCGGTTTCCCCTGCCGTTGTGGTACCTCGAATGGTGTACTATATCGAAAATCGCTATGGCACCGAAAAAGGCATTCCCCAAATGCTCATGGCGGGCGCTTCGTGTGACGATATTTTTGTCATTGTATTGTTCACCACATTTTTAGGCATGGCACAAGGCGGAAGGGCAAATCCGATCGACTTTTTGAATATCCCTTTCTCCATCCTATTGGGAATCGGACTGGGCCTGCTTTCCGGGTATGCCCTCTATTTATTCTTTGAAACCGCCTATGCTCGCAAACAACATGTGCGAAACAGCATGAAAGTCATTATTGTCCTGGCTCTGGCATTCCTTTTAATGGCGGTCGAAATTTGGTTGAAAGGAAAAATTGCGATATCCGGTTTGTTAGCGGTTGTGAGCATGGCCATCATGCTCAAGAATAAAAGTGTAGGCTTTGTATCGAAACGCCTGGCGGAGAAATTTGGAAAACTGTGGTTGGCCGCCGAGGTGATCCTCTTTGTTTTAGTGGGGGCTGCTGTGGACATTCGGTATACCTTTCGCGCCGGATTTTCCGTTGTCGTATTGCTGTTTGCCGCACTTCTTTTTCGAGGAATTGGCGTTTGGCTCAGTACAATGAAAACCCCTTTGACGCGAAAAGAAAGGTGGTTCTGTGTTCTTTCCTACTTGCCGAAAGCTACCGTTCAGGCCGCCATTGGCTCCGTGCCCTTGTCCGCAGGCCTGGCCTGTGGAAAAATTATATTGTCGGTGGCTGTCATGGGTATTGTGCTCACGGCTCCATTGGGTGCTTTGGGGATGGATCGGTCATACAAAAAGATTTTGCAGCGCGCAGAATCCGGGAATATGAAAGGATAAAAATTGGATGCAGTCTCCTTTGTTTCCGGATGACTGCGCAAAAACGGTAGATGGGAGTCATTTCGTTCTCCTTTCCGCTTTTGTTCGCGGACAAATTATACGGAAAGGGCAAGATCTCCTGTTTTTACAACAACTTAACTTACACAATCCTCTTTCCGGGAAAAAATCTCATTATCGATTCAAACTTGTTTCATCCAGCAGAAAATCCATGATTCCCAACCTAAGGATCCCACTTTCGTCGGTCCAGCTTTTTCCATAGGATTTTGAAATAATAATCTTCTGAAAGGAATCATTGATTGCCTTGAGCGACCTGAGTTCTGCGTTTGCCTTACTCGCATCATCCATGTTCAACGCAGACTGAACATAATATTTTTTGCTCCCTTTGCGCGCAATAAAGTCCACTTCCAGGTTCTTTTGGATGCGCTTTCCGTTTTGATTTCGTTCCACAACATCTACATTTCCAACATCCACCAGAAATCCCCGGATACGCAATTCATTGTATATAACATTTTCCATGATATGGGTTTCCTCTTGCTGTCGGAGCCCCAGCCGGACATTTCGCAGCCCGATGTCACTGCAATAGAATTTTGACGGATAATCGAAATACCGTTTCCCTTTAATATCATATCTTTCTGCCTTGGAAAAAAGGAAACTGTCCGTCAGATAGGAAAGATACGTGCTGATCGTCTCCGAATCTGTTTTTATTCCTTTCTTGCTATTTACCGTTCTCGCTATTTTGCTCGAGTTTGTCAGCGATCCGACCGAAGAACAAAGACTGCTCGTAAGCTCCCGAAGTACGCCCGGAAGGCGAATTTCATAGCGCTCCTCAATATCCTTAAAATATATTTCCTCGAAAAGTTCATTGAGGTACGAATATTTTTCTTCATCGCTATCTAAACGAAGCAGATAAGGCATCCCTCCATACATAATATATTCATCATAGGCATCACGTTTATCTTTGCCCGCAATGGTTAAATATTCATGAAAAGATAAAGGGAAAACCTGTATTGTGTCGCCTCTCCCGCGAAATTCCGTTGAGACATCTTTTGAAAGCAACTTGGAATTGCTGCCTGTAACATAGATGTCAACATTTTTCATGTGAAGAAAACCGTTTAGAATACTGTACAATCGGATCGGTTCATTGGTATTTTTCAGTTCTTCTCTTGAAATAGCAAATTGTATTTCATCAAGAAGAAGAAAGTACTGTTCACTGCTGTCGCCGCATAATTTATGAACATATTCTGAAAGTTTATCGGGGTCCCGAAATTCCTTGTTGGTATCGTCATCCAACGCCAAGGAAATAATATTTCTTTTTGGCGTCCCCGTTTCAAGCAGATGCTTTTGAAACAGCTCAAATAATACCGTACTCTTACCACATCTTCGTACCCCGGTAATCACTTTAATTCTGCCATTCCATTTTTTTCTAATGAGCGCCTCGGTGTATCGATCCCTATTAAAAATCATATAAGCTCCTCGGAAGTTGCTCGTTTTATCGACTAAATTTCGATTAGATTGTATAGCGATTCTATTCTAAAGTCAATTGCTATATCGACTAACTTCCGAATGCTCCTGTAGAGATACAATTGATGTGCGGCCAAGAAGAAAAAAGATAGAGAGAAATCCTGTACAATAAAAGTGAAAGCAAACAAAGAAAGGATTCTCTCTATGCCTCCGATATAATAAAAACCAACGCTATCTTCCACATATTTGAGGAACGCGCTTCTATGCTGTAAACCGATAGTTCCGTCTATTCCTTCGTTTTGTTCTGCGCCGCTACAAGATTTTAAAGCGTCACTTATGCGTTGGAATCACCGTTTTGACGGCAGCAAGGAATCACTCATGGACCGTTCTCACCGACCAAAGATCTCGCATCCGAACGCACGTACGCCCCAAGGCATAATGGAAAAATGGAACGTAGCCACCGCAATGATAGTGAACGCTTCTATTCTCGCTTATCCTATTACCGCTACGAAGATTTGCTGGTACAGATGAAATGCTATCTATACAAATCTAATCGTCTCTATGCAGACTCTTCAGTGGTTCGCCTATAGAAAAACGGTCGCTAAAAGTGACCCTGTTAGCGACCGTTCTTCATATCTCTTGGGGACTTATGGCTCATCCCCATTTATTTTTACCTGTTTGAAAATTCTTATTTAATAAAGAGCTTCCTTTCAACATCTGCCAAGGTCTCGCAACCGTCTTCAGTAATTCTAATTGCCTCAGAAATCTCTACACCAAAATCTTCAAAATACATACCTGGTATTACGTGGAGAATCATATTTGGTTTTAGTATGGTCTTGTCTCCTGGTCTTAGAGATAGAGTATCTTCGCCCCAATCCGGGGGGTAGTTAAGGCCTGTAGAATAACCAATCCTGGATTCTTTAAATAGGCCATATTTTTCCAAGTTTTTAGCCCAAACGGATTCAGCTTCTTCTGCAGTTACTCCGGGTTTAATAAAATCTAACACTTTATTAAGCCCCTCAATAGTAATTTTAGCAGTTTCTTTTAGTTTCTCAGAAGGTTTTCCTAAAGATATGGTTCTTGACATGGGAGAGTGATATCTTTGATAGCATCCCGCCAGCTCAAAAATTACAACATCTCCTTCTTTATATTTTTCATCAGTCCAAGTTAAGTGACATGCTCCTGCATCTACGCCGGTAGGCATTAAAGGAACGATAGCTGAGTAGTCACCGCCGAATTCTTCAGTTCCTTCTGTAAATGTTCTATAGATTTCAGCCGCCATATCGTTTTTCCTAACTCCAACATTTAGGTATTTGATAGCTTCATTCATGCCTTTAGACATGATCTTGCCAGCAGCTTTTACAAATTCGATTTCTTCATCGGATTTAATAACCTTAACCCAGTTAACTAACCTATGACCATTTACAAATTCAGCATTTGGTAAATTTTCTTTTAACACTTCGTAGCATTTAGCAGTGAAGTAATACGTATCCATTTCTACAGCTATACGTTTTTTATCTTTTTTTCTTTCTTTTAAAATGTCCGCCACAAAGTCCATCGGATGAACTACTGTAGATTGAACGTAACTGTCAGGATACGCTACAATATTTTCGTGTTGTAGCCATGCAGTTTTTCTAGCTGCAATAGCGTCCATAAATCTACCCATCCATAGTGGTTCTTTTTCGTCTATAAATACAGCTACCATTTGGTGCATATAAAATGACCAGGCATTATACCCTGTTAAGTAATTCATATTAGCAGGATTGGTCACTAACAGTACGTCAATATTTTTTTCTTCCATACTTTTCTTCACAAGTTCAAGTCTTCTCTGATATTCCTGGTTGCTAAACTTTAACATTGTTACCTCCTAATTATCTTTTTTTCTCTATAATTTCTATAGTTCTTGCGGATCTTCATCCAAAACACTTAAAATTTATTGTTTAATCGAAACTATAACATTTTTTTACCTCCTAACGATCTCGATTTTTTTCCCTAATCCTTTGAGAATCTTCGTCTAAAATTCTCAAAATTTCAGCACCTTCTTCACCAACAGATTTTAAGAATACAGCTCGTACTGGAAGAGCAGCCTCTCTAAAGACGGCTCTCTCTTCTTCATTAAGTTCAATGTAGTTAATATCACTATCATCGAGCATCATTTGTAATCTTTCTTGGTTAAGTTTTTCTTGGTCCTCAAATACGAACTCATTTAATTTATCTACAATTTCTTCAACTTTCGCCTTAGTATCAGAATCTAACCCTTCCCAGAAGTGTGGAGAAGTTACAAGTGAAGCGACGAAACCGTCTTGGCGCGCTCCAATAAGATAATCTTGTACTTCGTTAAAGTGCATCTCTTGAATGGCAAAAAGCGGGTTTACTTGGGCGTCAATTTGTTTCAGTTGAAGTCCTGTATATACTTCAGTGTAAGGCATCGGTGTAGGGTTTGCGTTATACGCTGAATAGCTTGCTACGATTAAGGGGGATGCCATAGTTCTAATACTAACACCGGAAAAATCTTGTGGAGAGCGAATTTCGGTATCTGCAGTCCAGTAATTAAAACCTTCATAGAACCAATCCAAAACTTTTAGGTTTTGACGTTCGTTTATTGCATTAAGCATAGGAATCGCTTTGCTGGTTTTAAATAATTCCTGGATATCTTTATAGTTTTCAGGAAGTAAGAAGTGATTATAAAAAACGTTGTTTTCAGGAATAGTAGTAGATGTAGTTCCTGGGTTTAGAATTGAAAATGCAAGTAGCCCTTCTTGTTGGAATTCCAAATAGTCACTTACTGATCCAATTTCTCCTGCACGATAAATTTCTACATGAATTTTCCCATCGAATTCTTCTTCTACTAATCTTTTAAACTCGTGAGCATATCTATCTTGGATAGAACCTGGTGTTTCTTCGTGAGCAAATCTCCAAACAATCTGATCTCCTCCCAGTCCACCGTGAGAACATGAGCTAAACAAAAATATAGATAGAGTTGCAAACAGTACTACTATTAAATTTTTCTTTTTCATATTCCGCCTCCTTAGAAAAGCAAGTTTCTAGAAATTAATGCTATTTCTGGGATGAACATTAATAAGGAAACTATGAGATATATAATAAAATAAGGCAATGTCCTTCGAATAACCGTCAGATAGGGTTGTTTAAATACTGCTGAAGCAGTAAAAATGTTGCATCCAAAAGGTGGGGTACATGAGCCAATTGCACATTGCAGAGTTACTACAACCCCTAAGTGTATAGGATCAATTCCCGCCGCAGCTGCAGGGCCTAAGAACATAGGAGCTAAAATAATAATAGCTACTAATTGGTCTGTGAACATACATGCCACGAAGAAGAAAACTGAAACCATAGCTAATACTTTTATAGCTGAAGGATTAGTACCTAATACTAAAGAAGCTAAAAGTTGCGGAATTCTAGAAAGTGAAAGAACCCAAGATGTGGCAGCGCCAGCTGCAACTAAGATAAATACTACGGATGTAACTACAGCAGAAGAAAGTGCAATTTTAGGTATATCTGTAACCTTAATAGTTTTAAAAACTACTATTTCAATAAGCAAAGCATACACCACAGACACCGCAGCGGCTTCCGTAGGAGAGAACAGTCCTGAGTATATACCACCAATAATAATCGCTGGAAACCCAAGTGGTAAAAGTGCCTCTTTAAAGGAAACTAATCTTTCAGACCAGGACGATTTTTTTTCAGGAATGATGCCCTTTCTTTTTGCGTCAAAATAGTTAAAAATCGCAAATAAAAGAAGTACGATAAGTCCGGGGCCGATACCTGCTATAAACAATTCGCCCACCGATGCACCGGTAGTGACTCCATACATTACCATCACAGTAGAAGGGGGAATTAAAAGTGCAATATTGGCAGAATTAATAATAAGTGCAATAGTTTCAGAAATACCGTATTTTTTTTCTACCATTGTATTGTACATAGGCTTTCCGATAGCTACTACTGTAGCTTGCGTTGAACCGGAAATCGCACCGAATAATGTACACGTAGCAGCAGTAGTAATAGCAAGCCCACCGCGAATGTGACCGACAAAAGTATATACAAAATCTAGTAATTTTTTAGAAGTTTTTCCATAACTCATAACATCAGCTGCAAAAATAAACATCGGTACCGCTAAAAGAGAAAAAACTTCAATACCGCCAGAGGCTTGCTGTGTAAGCCACATAATATCTATATCAGGCATAAATACTAAAAGCGATAACATTGGTGCGAGTAGTAAACCTACCATCATTGGAGCACCGGTAAATAGTAGTAGGAACATTAAAGCTAATAAGAATAAACCCATTTTAAGTTCCATAATCTACCTCCTATTTTCTTTATCAGTAATGATTTTTTCATCAGTATCCGCTACAGACATGCTAGAAACGTCTTGTTCACTATCTCCATTTTTTTCACTTATTACGTCGGTCTTGTCCATATCTACAGCAGGTTCAACATTTGAAAAGTAAACTCTGTTTTTGTATCTAAGGTTAAGTATAAAGTTAATAAGATATTGGATTCCGCCTAATAAAAACCCGAAAGGTAAAAAAATAGTAAATATAAATCTTGGCATTTCTAAAGCAGGGGTAACCCTACCACTTGCTACTACTGTAAGGGTATATTTTAAACTTAAAAAAGAAAAAATAAACATTGTTATCATAGTGATAAAAGAAATGATAAGAGCTAATTTTTTCTTTTTATTATTAGACGCTAAATCTGTAAAAGCTGACATATTAATATGTTCACCCGTACGAGCCGCGTATCCAAGACCCATAAAGGTCATAATAACTACCATTAACTGGCCCACCTCTTCTGACCATGCCCAGGAACTTTGAAAAACTCTTCTGGCGATAACATTACCGAAAAGTATAATAGTAGCCATTATCATGCTGCCGCTTAGGAAAATTTTTTCAATTTTAGAAATAAAATTATCTACCTTCCTAAGTAATTTCATATTAACCTCCTATTTATTCAGATAATTTAAAGCATTCATAACGTGCATTTTTACACCAATCATAAGAGCATCTTCATCAATATTAAATTTAGGATGGTGCTGTGGATAGTTAGTTTTTTTCGCCTCGTTGCCAGATCCTACGAAAAATAGACACGCAGGAATATTTTTTCCGAATTCAGAAAAATCTTCTCCTGCCATAGTTTGGTATGGAACGATGTTGCATGCACCTACTAATTCATTTGCGTTTTCTTTTATAATATCTGCTAAATTTTTATCGTTGCTAACTACAAAATTGCTTGGGGTAAATTTAAGTTCGTATTTAGCATTGAACGTTTCGCATATTCCCTTAACGACTCTTTCAAAACGCACCCGAGGTTGTTCTAAAGAGTCGTCTTCTCCTTTATAAAGATATCTAATAGTCCCCCCCATCTCTACCGACTCAGGAATAATATTATAAGTAGTTCCAGAATGGATTTTTGCAAAACTTATAATAGTAGGGGTCAATACGCTAATTTCTTTCGTTTGAATCGACTGAGTAGCCACAATAACCTGTGCAGCGATTAATATTGGGTCTACAGCTTCTTGAGGTAGAGCACCGTGGCCACCTTTTCCAATAATTTTGAGACTAAAAATGTCCATCGCGCCCATTATCGGGCCGGCCTGAACGCTGATTTTCCCGGTTTCTATAGCAGACCAAATATGTAAAGCCATAGCTGCATCAACTTTTGGATTATCTAAAATTCCTTCCTCAACCATTAAGTAGGCTCCCGCCTCTTCTTCATTAGGCTGAAAAACGAATTTAACCGCACCGTGAATTTTATCTTTATGTTTAGATAAGATCTTTGCTGCCACTAGTAACATTGCAGCGTGGGCATCATGTCCACATGCATGCATAATTCCTTCATTTTTAGACTTATAATCCACATTCGATTCTTCAGAAACAGGAAGCGCATCGATATCAGCGCGAAGAAGAAGCGTTTTTCCAGGATGTCCACCTTCTAAAACAGCATAAACACCAGTTTTTGCCATTTTAACAGGCTTTAACCCTAAATTTTTTAAATATTCAATAATGGTTTTTTGTGTATTGAATTCTTGAAATCCTAATTCCGGATTTTGGTGAAAATATCTTCGAAGTTCAACAAGTTCGTCGTTGTAAATACTTAATTCCTCCAGAAATTCCATAAATACCACTTCCTTCCTACTTTCAATTGTGTCAACAAAGTTGGTGAAAAACGCCCATATAGCTGTGTAAACGTTTTTTCTTGTTAGCCTACAGATAAGGTGTCTTTTTCCTTGTTCCCAGGAGGGCGATCATGGGTTCAGCGTCCCAGCATCTAAAAAAGATAGAACTATGTATCCACGTTGAGCCCGGTTTTCGTGGAGATCAATAAAATCGCAACCATTAGACACAGAATACTGACCTCCTTAGGGAGTATGAGGATGATATTTTATCTGCGCTTTATCTCTCTAATTTACGCGTTCTACGGCATTTGAAGTACGTTTTTTTCGCAAAGCCAAGGGAATAACACAATATCGTCCCAACCGACTTCTAATATTTTCGATGCACTCGTAGGGAGTTATGCAGATTTGCTTTTCTGCTTCAGCATCAAGTAGCACATCGATGACCTTTTCCACCAACTTTTTGACGACTTCACCAATTTTCATGTAGAAAAGGTAGTTTAAGAATTCTGAGCCCAGTGTAAGCTTGGTGCGAGTCATTTGGCACTCTCTTCAACATTGATGACCGTAAACAAAAATATACGAAAAGAGGTAAATGACTCGCTTGTCTTACACCAACTTATTTTACACAATCATTGTTCGTCTCGCTTGCAAGTATTGCTATGCTATTGTTTCTATAGCTTAGATTAAAGACAATGCTTGATCCAAATCAGCAATCAGATCTTCTGCGTCTTCAATACCGATGGACAAGCGAACTTGCCCGTCAAAGATGCTGGCTGCAGCGCGCTCTTCCGGTGTCATATCAAAGTGGCTCATTGAAGGCGAATGCTGAATTAGTGAGTCAATATTGCCCAGACTGGTCGCCAAACTGAACACTTTTACATTATTCATCACTTTACGCACCGCATCCATACCACCCTTAATATCGGCGCTCATCATGCCGCCAAAACCGTTCTTCATCTGTTTTACGGCAATGTCATGCGTCGGATGCGATTCAAGACCCGGATAGTATACATGGTCAATCTTCGGATGTTGCTCAAGGAACTTGGCAACTTTCATCGCATTGTCACAAGTCCGCTCCATGCGAATGCCGAGGGTTTTCATGCCCTGCATCAATAGCCAAGCTGCAAAGGGATCCAAAACCGCACCAAAGCACTGCAAGAATGGCATGCGGCAGCGATGAATGCGTTTCATATCGCCGACAATGATACCTGCCGTAACTGTGCCATGTCCGTTCAAATATTTCGTCGCAGAATGTACCACCAAATCCGCACCCAAATCTAACGGATTCTGCAAATAGGGAGAGGCGAATGTGGAGTCAACAATTAATGTAATGCCTTCTCGGCTATGTGCAATCTCACTGACTCCCTTAATATCGGTAATCTTTAATGTCGGATTTGCAGGGGTTTCCACATAAATAAGAGCCGTGTTATCCTTCATCGCATTGCGGATTGCCTGTAAATCAGTCGTGTCGACGCGGGTTACTTCCACGCCTAAATTCGTAAGCACCTGCTCAAACAAGGTATAGGTGCAACCGTAAATGACGTCCCCGATGATGGCATGATCGCCGGCTTTCAGCACGGACATAACGGCTGTGGAAATTGCTCCCAAACCGGATGCCACCGCAAGTGCGGCTTCCCCATGCTCTAAGCTCGCCATTTTCTTTTCCAACTCATCACAGTTTGGTGAACCGAAACGCGAGTAGACAAAGCCCTCTTCCACATGTTGATTCAGGTACACTGCCGTATCAAAATCTTCCAATACATAGGTCGATGTTTGATAGATCGGGCTCACATGAGCCATTGCCGTCGGTTTGTAACTACCTGTGAGTTTTGCATGCAGTTGATGTTTATGCAATAAGTCTGTATTGATTCCCATAATTTCCCTCCTATTTTTTCTTTAGTTTCATGGTATAATCGGAGCAAATCGTTTTCAACATACAATCTATTAGATGCTTTGCCCCTATTTGTATAGCAAATTGTCATATGCTCTATTGAGAAAGGAGCCCCCATGTTTACTGTCTGCGATTTATTAGAATTAAAATTGATGGAAAATGCAACGCTTCTGACCCCCGATCTTGATCTCTCTAAATTTGAGATCAAATACATTTCCGTTATTGAACCCCCTGTGGAAGACTTTATTCACGCGGGTGATGTTGTTCTCTCCACGGCCTTGAATTGTAACGATGCACAAAGTTTTCACGACTTTTTCATGGATGTCTATCGTTCCGAACCTGCTGCACTTCTTCTTTCATTTCAAGACAAAGAACGCAGCATCCCCCAGTTCCTACTGGATTATGCCAATACGCATGGCATGCCCGTGATTTTACTTCCCTGGAAATTACATTTTTCAACGATAATTAAGCTTGTAACGGATCGTCTCCAAGAAGAAAAGAAAAAAGAGGCTGAAAAATATGCAGAATTACAGCATGGACTCTTACAACTCTTTTTCAAAGAAAAACCATTGGAAAAAGCAATCTCTTTTATTGCAGAATATCTTCACGAAGACCTCATCATTCTAAATCGAGACAAACAGGAAATTTTCAGTATAGAAACCTATAAATATTCTCCTTTTCAGGAATATACGATTCGTGTGGACGGCTACGTCTACGGCTATTTACGCATCGCTTCGGCAAAAGATCCCGCCGCACTTGAATATCTCTTTGAAAGTTACCTCAATATTCCCCTTTCATTATGGTTTAATAAAGAAAAAGTCATTAATCTTACTGCTCTGCGCATCAAAAATGATTATGTTGCAAAATTAGCCGACACCACGGGAAGCAACTTGACTTCCCTTTTACAGCAAGGCGTTACGCTCGGCTTCCGTTTGAACCGTCCGTTCCTTTGTGTTTTGTTCAAAATTCTCAATCAATCAGTGGCGAATAAGCCAACCGATCAACTTTTAGAGGCGCATAATCTTTTGGATATTGAAAATTTACTTTTGAAGCTGACAAAGTCGAAAAAAATTGAACCTCTTTTAGGGATAAAAGAAGACGCTTTTCTTCTCTATGTGCCGGTTGATTTTGTCCGGCTCAATCATTTATTGGACTTTCTGGAAGCCGAAATAAAGAAAATCTACCCAAAATATGCAATCTTTTGGGGCATTGGCGAGCCGACGCCCCAAAAAAACGACTTTGCCGCTCAGTACAAAAAAGCAAAAATGGCACTGGAATTTGGTCTCCATGTAAAACGGACACGATCTAGTTATAAAGAAAGTCGTATTTCCAATCTTTTGTTTCAAAACAACTCTTTAGCGGAAATACAACAGCAAGCGGAAAGCTTTCTATCACCCATTCGTGATAATCTCCGTTTTAATGAAGAAGGAATGAATTTGATTCAAACTTTACAAGTGTATATTCAATCAAACTATAATCGCAGCCTCACCGCACGCAGACTGCACATCCACCGGCAATCCTTACAATATCGCTTAGAGAAAGTAGAGTCCTTGATTGAGTGTTCCTTGGAAAATCACGATGACCTGTTTTTATTGGAATACTACCTGCGAATTCTTTATCTTTAGATTCAAATGCAAAAAAGGCGGCCATATCAGATGCCGCACTCCTCTGACACAGCCGCCTTTTTTGTACCGATTTTTCTCATCCCCGATCGCGATTGTCGCGCACCTTCACCACGACGCGCAATTGTCGTTCCGGATGATTTTCCGTGTTGAGCATTTGAATTTTCGCCTCAAAGATATCGCCATGTCCGTAGTACAGGAGCGTGGAAATCATCGAATTGTGGCTCGCGGGAATATAGCCGAGCTTTTTATCGCCGTAGTAAATGGCAACCGCTTTTTCATCATAGGGATTCCCCAATTCCTTCACCAGCCGCACTTCCCGTCCCAATTTCAACTCGTCAATTATTTCTAATCCGTCATAATACGCAAACCCGGCGAGATGGAAATCGTCCAGATAGCGCGACGGTTCATAGCGCAGCATCTCATTGAGTTCGTTTTTTTGATTTTCCTGCATGGCACACCTCAATTTTTTTCTATATCTCTTTCACTCGAAGTCAATTCACAGAAAGCACTCATCCGTCAAATCACTTGCGCCTTCCCCGCGTAAACCAAGCCTGAAATCGCATCAATGGTGACGAGATCGCCTTGTTTCAACACCTGCGTCGCTTTTTCCGCCCCAATAATTGCCGGTTTGTTGTAGTGCAACGCTACCACAGCAGCATGCGAGGTCAGACCGCCTTCCTCGACGATGAGGCCGGAGGCACGGTCGATGTAGCCCACCAAATCCGCATCGGTGTAGGCGGCAACGAGAATGTCACCGTCCTCAAAAATCGGTTTGAGCTCCTCCGCGGTGCTGCCGATACAGACTTTTCCCGCAACGCTACGGCGGCCCAATCCGGTGCCGACCAACAAAATGTCGCCGATGGTGTGCACCTTGATCATATTCGTGCTCTGCCCCTGCCCGACGGGAATGCCGGCGGTTAATACAATCTGATCGCCTTCCGAGACATAACCCGTTTGCATCGCCGCATAGATGGAACGCTCGATCAGTTCATCCGTATGCTCGGAGTCCACAGAAAGGACCGGGCAGACGCCCCAGCAGATGGACAGCTTGCGCGCCACATCTTCGCGCGGCGTGGCCGCAATAATCGTCGCAGCGGGACGAAACTTTGAAATCTGACGAGACGTATACCCGGAAGCCGTCGCCGTCACAATGGCTTTGGTTTCCAATGCCGCCGCTATGCGGCAGGTGGACAGTGCAATGGCGCTGGAAGTCTCTCGCTCCATCCACGTTTCCCGGTTGGCAACGGATTTGCGGAAATCGACGGATGCTTCGGTCGTGCGTGCAATCGTGTTCATCTGGCGCACCGCCTGCACCGGGTATTTGCCGGCGGCCGTTTCGCCCGACAGCATAATGGCGTCGGAGCCGTCCAAAATGGCATTGGCAACGTCATTGACTTCCGCGCGCGTCGGTCGCGGATTACGCGTCATCGAATCCAGCATCTGTGTCGCCGTGATGACCGGTTTGCCCGCCAAATTCGACTTGCGTATGATTTCTTTTTGTACGAGCGGCACTTCCTGCGTCGGAATCTCCACGCCCAAATCGCCGCGCGCCACCATCAATCCGTCCACCGCTTCCAGGATGGAATCCAGATTCGCCACCCCTTGGGCAGATTCGATTTTTGCGTAGATGTGGATGTCCGATCCGCCATTTTCCTCTAAGATTTTTCGGATATGTAACACATCTTCCGCCGTGCGGATAAAAGAGGCAAAGATAAAATCGACGCCCATATCGATACCGAACAAAATGTCCGAAAGATCGCTCTCCGTAATTGCCGGCAATTTGATATTCGTCGAGGGCACATTTACGCCCTTGCGATCCGAAATTTCTCCGAAATTCTGCGCCTCGCAGACAATATCCGTCCCGTTTTCGACGCGCTCCACGACAAACTCGACCAGCCCGTCGTCGATCAGAATGCGCGTGCCCGCCACCACATCCTGCGGCAGACCGGCATAGGATATGTGCACAATATCCTTAGTTCCCGGGACGTCGCGCGTCGTCAGCGTGAGCTTGTCGCCGCGGCGAATCTGAATCGGACCCTCTACAAAGGTTCCGAGGCGAATCTCCGGTCCCTTGGTGTCGAGTGCAATCGCCAGCGGGACGCCCAACTTTTCACGCACGCGACGCAGCGTTTCGATCTTCTTTTTGTGCTCTTCATGCGTGCCGTGCGAAAAATTCAGCCGCGCGACATTCATGCCTTCCTGGACCAGCTTCGTCAGAATCTCCTCACTTTCGGAAGCCGGACCGATCGTACAAACAATTTTCGTCTTTTTCATCACTTCCATACTTTCCTCCTCAGCTGGACAATTCATCCGCCATCTCATACAGTTCCTCATCCAATACATGCGGAACGGCAATGGCTTCGGTTATAGGCATGGTAAAGATCTTTTTTCCCCGCACGCCTATGGCAACGGAACTGGTACCGCTCTGCAAAAGGGTCACCGCCTTGTGGCCCATCTGGCAACCCAATTTTGCATCCGTAAAACTTGGCGCACCGCCGCGCTGGACATGCCCTAAGATGGTAATTTTTGTCTCCACACCGGTTTCTTCTTCAATGCGCTCGCGAATGGCGTACGGGTTTCCGACGCCTTCGGCAACGACAATGATGTGGTGCCGCTTGCCGCGCTTGCGTCCGCGTCGAATTTTATCCACAATGCGATCCATGGAAAATTCATGTTCCGGCACGATGATGCTCTCCGCGCCGCCCGCAATGCCCGCATAGAGCGCGATATCTCCACAATTGCGCCCCATGACCTCGATGATATTCGCGCGACTGTGGGAACTGGATGTGTCGCGCAGTTTTCCAATGGATTCGATGACGGTTTCCACCGCCGTATGAAAACCGATCGTGTAGTCGGTATAACCCATATCGTTGTCAATGGTGCAGGGAATTCCGATGGTTTTAATGCCGAGACGATGCAGGGCGTTCGCTCCCTGGAACGAGCCGTCGCCACCGAGCACGACCAGCCCTTCCACACCGAAGTCCTGTAAAATCTGTACGGCCTTCTTCTGCCCTTGTGGCGTGCAAAATTCGGTGCTCCGCGCCGATCCCAAAATGGTACCGCCCTTTTGAATAATATCGGCAACACTGGAGACATTCATTTCGTAAATGTCGCCCGCCATCAGCCCGTCATAGCCGAAGCGAATGCCTTTTACGCGCATTCCCCGCGCAAAAGCGGCGCGGGCAACCGCCCGTATCGCCGCATTCATACCCGGAGCATCCCCTCCTGATGTCAACATCCCTATGGTTTTCATGCATCCTCCTCCACCGGTTCTCGTTGCCGGATGACTACATTATCACGGCCTAGTAAAGTCGTCAATTCTTCAATCAAAGGCGCTTCCGCGCGCACCGCAAACCGCGCCGCCATCGACACCGTCTGCTTTACATCGGAGAAATAAATGCGCACGGGACTTTTCCCGGGATGCCGCAGCAAGCACGCACGCACCGCTGCATACCGATTCGCCTCCCGGGCCATGCGCAAATACAGCACGCTCATCGGCTCCTCCGTTGCCGCATTCCGTATACTTTTTACCCCATCGACGAGAATTTTTGCACCCTGCACATCGGAAATCTGCAATCGGCCATCGAGCAGCACCGGTTCATCCTCCGTAAGTAGGTCGTGGACACGCTCATAAACCTTTGGAAACACCACCGCTTCCATCGATCCGTAGGTATCTTCCAGGTTGAAAAAGCACATGCGCTGATTCTTTTTGGTCAATTTCGGCTGCACCGAACGCACCAATCCGGCCATGCGCACGCGCCGTCCGTCCAAGGTTTCCGCGTGTTCCTCGGCAATCCATGCACCGATCGTGAAATTTGCGAGCCGCTGTGCGACCGCCTCATACGGACGAAACGGATGATCCGACAGGTAAATACCCAATACCTCTTTTTCATAGGCCAAGAGTTGTTCTTTTCGAAATTCGCTACTTGACGGCGCAGACGGTGCAACCTCTTCGATTGCGCCGAACATCGACGTTTGCCCCGCAACATTGGTGCGACGGCGCCGCTGGACGGAATCAATGGAAAATTCCAGCTGGCGGATAAGACCTGCACGCGTGCCCATCGCATCGAAAGCGCCCGCCTTGATTAAATTCTCCACCGCCTTGCGGTTCAAGCACGTCGTATCGACTTCCAATACGCGCTGCAGATACTCGTCCAAGGTTTGAAATGCCCCGCCCTTTTCGCGCGCCGCAAGGGTCGCTGCCACCAAGCCGGTGCCCACACTCTTGACCGCTAAAAGGGAATAGCGGATTTCCCCCGCGTCCACGGAAAATTTGCGCTGCGCACGGTTAATATCCGGTGCAAGTAGCGAAAGCCCCAGGCGCCGGGCTTCCTGGGTATACAACGATATCGAATCCGAGTTACCCATCACGGAGCTGAGAAGTGCCGCAAAATATTCGAGCGGATAATATGCCTTGAGCGTCGCCGTCTGCATCGCAACAAAGGCATAGGCCAGCGAATGCGACTTATTAAATGCATATTTGGCGAATTCGATCATCTGGTCGTAAATCCGGTTCGCCACATCTTCCGGTACTCCGTTGGCAATACAACCGGGGATTGAAACGCCGTCCGCATGCTTGCCGTGCACGAAGATGGCTCGGTTGTCCGTCATCACCTGCATCTTTTTTTTGGACATGGCGCGGCGGAGATTGTCCGCACCGCCCAGCGAGTAACCGGCCAACTGCTGCACAATTTGCATGACTTGTTCCTGGTAGACAATCACACCGTAGGTGTTTTTCAAAATCGGCTCCAACAGCGGATGCAGATAACGCACGCGTTCCGGATGGTGGCGTATTTCGATATACGTCGGAATCTGCTCCATCGGACCCGGTCGAAACAGCGCGTTGGCCGCCACGAGGTCTTCAAAGCGATCTGGGCGCAATTCGCGCAAAAATGCGCGCATGCCGTTCGATTCAAACTGGAAAACTCCAATCGTTTCCGCAGAAGCAAACAGCGACAACACCTTCGGGTCTTGCAGGTCGATCGCATCCATATCCAATGAAATTCCACGTTCTTCCGTAATCATGCGACAGGCATCCTGAATTACCGTGAGGTTGCGCAAGCCTAAAAAATCCATTTTCAGCAAGCCCAATTCTTCCAACTCTATCATATTGTATTGCGTGGTAATCTGGTCGCCGTTCCTAGAAAGCGGTACAAAGTGATCCACCGGCTCACTGGCAATTAACACCCCCGCTGCATGTGTCGAGGTGTGACGCGGCATGCCTTCGACGGCCCGCGCCAAGTCGATCAGGCGGCGATTTTCTTCACTCTCCTTATACCTCGAGGAAAAATCCGGATCTTCCAATGCCTCATTCAAGGTCATATTCAAGCGGTTCGGCACCGCCTTTGCCAAGCGATCCACCGCCGGAAGCGGCACATCCAAGACGCGCCCGACGTCGCGAATGGCATTCTTTGCCGCCATGGTCCCGAACGTAACGATTTGCGCCACGCGGTCTTCGCCGTACTTTTCTTTGACATAGTCGATGACTTCTTCGCGCCGTTCATAACAAAAATCGATGTCGATATCCGGCATAGAAACGCGCTCCGGATTCAAAAAGCGCTCAAAAAGCAGGTCATACTGTAAGGGGTCCAGCCCCGTGATGCCCAACACATAGGCAATCATGGAGCCTGCTGCCGAACCGCGCCCCGGTCCGACGGCGATGTCCCGCGATTTCGCATAGCGCACAAAATCCCAGACGATAAGAAAATAATCGGTAAAGCCCATGGAAGCGATCACGGACAGCTCATATTCCGCCCGCGTTTGCGCCTGTTCCTTACGCGGTCCCGCATTTTTATAACGCTGTTCCAATCCCTCGCGCACCAGATGGCGCAGATATTGCTCGTTCGTAAAACCTTCCGGCACATCAAAGTGCGGCAAATGCGGCTCGTGAAAGACAATTTCCAGATTGCATCGATCGGCGATGCGCTGCGTGTTTTCCAACGCGCCATCATAGCCCGAAAACTGTTCCGCCATTTCTTCCGGCGATTTCACGTAAAAGGTATCGGTCGCAAAGCGCATTCGATTTTCATCCTGCAGGGTCTTTCCTGTTTGAATGCACAAAAGAATTTCGTGCGCCCTTGCGTCCTCTAGACGCAGATAGTGGCAATCGTTGGTTGCCACCAGCCCGATGCCCGTCTCTTCATGAATGCGCCGGTAAATCTGTGCAACCTGCCGCTCTTCGGCAATCCCATGATCCTGAATCTCCAAAAAGAAATTGTCCGGGCCGAATAACTCCCGATAACTCAGCGCTAAATCCCGCGTCGTTTCATACGGCTGCTCCAATGCACAGCGTGCCACTTCGCCTGCGAGACATGCGGACAGGGCAATGAGCCCTTCGCTGTGTTCCCGCAAACACGCCTTGTCCACACGCGGCTTATAGTAGAATCCATTGACATAACCCTCGGAAACAATTTTCATAAGATTGTGATAACCGGTATCATTCTCGGCCAGCAGGATCAAATGATAGCGCGTGCGATCTTTCCGGTCGAAGCGGTCGTCACACAGATAGACTTCACAACCGATGATGGGTTTGATGCCGCGCTTCTTTGCCGCCTTATAAAACTGAATGGTCCCGAAAAGATTGCCGTGATCCGTCATGGCCACAGCTTGCATGCCCAACTCCTGCACGCGGTCCATCAGCGCATCAATGCGGCAAAACCCATCCAACAGGCTGTAGGGCGTATGTAAATGCAAATGAACAAAGGACATGAATTTCCTTTCCAATAGCTCTCCCGCCCAGCGCCTTCACAGTAGCGAAAGCATCGGTTTCGACGGTCTTTTGATAAAAGCTTATGCAATCAAAGCCGGCAAAAGCTTCGAAATATCGCCATGCAACACATAATCCGCCCGGGCGTCCGCCTGGGTCGGTTCGGCATTCAAAAGAATAAGCTCATGCCCGCGATAGTAGCGCAGCAAACCGGCGGCAGGATACACCACCAACGAACTTCCCCCGACAATAAACGTGCGCGCTCGCTCAATGGCGGCAATGGCCTCCGAAAACACGCGCTGATTGAGCATCTCTCCATACAGCACGACATCCGGTCGAACGACTCCGCCGCAATGCGCGCAGCGACAGACGCCCTGCGCTTCCAAAAAAACCGATTCCGCTACGGAACGTCCGCACGCCGTACAATAGTAATCCGTCAAATTGCCGTGAATCTCCAGCACATTTTTACTGCCGGCGCGCTGATGGAGTCCGTCAATATTTTGGGTAATCACGGACAGCAAACGTCCCTGTTGCTCCAATTCCGCGAGTGCGCGATGCGCGCCGTTCGGCTGCGCATCCGGATAGATGAGGTTCTTGCGCACATAATCTGAAAAAGAACCCGGATCGGATTCAAAAAATTCGTGACTCAACATATATTCCGGTGAAAAACGCGTATCGTGCTTCTGATTGTACAGCCCGGTGGCGGAGCGAAAATCCGGAATCCCCGATGCCGTCGAAACCCCGGCTCCGCCGAAAAATACAATGGATTGGCTTTCCTGCAGAATGTCACGCACCTGCTGAAAGACCGCATTGTTGGTGTCATATCCCCTGTCCGTATCCATCCGTATGCTCCTTCCCGTAAAAATCTGCGGCGAAGCGCCGTTGCTCCTTGTAGCGAAAAATCACTTCCGGCGCTTCGCCCTCATACACGCGCAACATCTCGTTCATACATTCACTTTTTGGTTCACAACGGCGAAATGCCTCATAGTCCATCCAGCGCAGCGTACCTTCGCGGCTTTCCCGCAGTGTCCCAGAAAACTCGTCGCAGAAAAAAAGCAAGGCAAACAGGCGCAACTCCGGGTCTGCTTCTTCCAGCCAACTCACCATGCCGCAGCAGGTGAGTTTTCCCAGCGTCAATCCGGTTTCTTCCCAGGCTTCTCGCCGGCAGGAGTCGTAAATGCTTTCGTTCGGTTCGACTTTTCCACCGGGAAAGGTGGGGCCCTCCCAGCCCTCGCGCACAACTTTGTCGAGCACGAGGACCTGCCCCTGTGCATTGCGAATCAGTACCATGTTCAAGAGCTTTGCCTGCTGCATCTTATTCCCCGCTCACAATGGCAATGCCGCTGGAAGCTCCAATGCGGGACGCGCCCGCTTCAATCATTGCCAAGGCGTCCGCGCGCGTCCGCACGCCGCCGGAAGCTTTCACCTGGCAGGCGTCGCCAACCGTCTCCTTCATCAGGCGTACATCTTCCACCGTAGCCCCGCCTGTAGAAAACCCGGTCGAAGTTTTCACAAAATCTGCACCTGCTTCGACGGCTAAACGACAGGCGCGCTGCTTTTCTTCCTGCGTAAGCAGGCATGTCTCGAGAATGACCTTGAGCACCCGCGTGCCGACGACGTCCTTAATCTGTGCAATTTCTCCGCGCACCGCCTCGTCGTTGCCTTCTTTTAACGCACCCACGGACAACACCATATCGATTTCATCCGCGCCGTCCGCAATCGCTTGTTGTGCCTCTGCGACTTTCGCGGCGGTAGAGGACGCCCCCAAGGGAAAGCCGATCACGCAACAGGTTGCAACATCACTGTCTTTCAATAGGGAATGCACCAGAGGCACAAAGCGACCGTTGACGCAGCAGGAAAAAAAGTGATGTGCGCGCGCCTCTTCGCAGAGTTTTCGCACCTGTTCTTCCGTTGCTTCCGGTTTCAACAGCGTGTGATCGATCATTCGATTTAATTCCATTCTTCCCTCTTTTCTTTATTGACCTTGTTGCAATTTCAGTCTACTGATACATAACCCGGTTTTTCCAATAAACGGAACATATTTGTCTTATACATCTCGACCCCCGGCTGGTTGAAGGGATTGACGCCCAACATATAACCGGAGATACCGACGGCAAATTCAAAGAAATAGATCCATTCTCCCATTGTATGCGCATCCAGCGCCGCACCTTCCACCATCAGGTTGGGTACGCCGCCGCTGACATGTGCTTCACGCGTGCCCTGCATCGCCTTCTGATTGACTTCGCTCAACTTTTTGCCGGCGAGATAATTCAGCCCGTCGAGATCGTCTTCTTCCGCCTGCAGGGTCAGATCGCGCGCGCTGTTCTGCGCGACGAGAACCGTCTCGAAAATTGTGCGCTCGCCCTCTTGAATCAGCTGTCCAAGGGAATGCAGATCGGTGGTATTGCTGACGGATGCCGGGAACAACGCTTTTCCGTCCTTTCCTTCACTTTCGCCGTACAACTGTTTCCACCACTCCTGGAAAAAGCGGAGTTTCGGTTCATAGGCGACAAGCACCTCAAGCTTCTTCCCCTGTGCATACAACAGATTGCGCGCGATTGCATAGCGCACGGCAGGATTCTCCAAATTGCGCGGCATACAAGACTTTCTGCCGGCACGGGCACCTTCCATCAACGCGTCGATATCAATGCCCGCTGCGGCAATCGGAAGCAGACCGACGGCTGTCAAAACAGTGAAACGCCCGCCGACGTCGTCTGGCACCACAAAAGTTTCATAGCCTTCTTCCGTTGCCAGCGACTTCAAAGCGCCCCTGTTTCGATCGGTCGTAACAAAAATGCGCTTGGCCGCTTCTTCCGCGCCTACCTCAGCCAGCAGTCGCTCTTTGAGCAGTCGAAAAGCAATTGCCGGTTCGGTCGTCGTGCCCGATTTGGAAATGACGTTAAGATACACTTTCTTGCCTTCGAGGTAGGAGAGCAATTCCGCGGTTTCCTGTGCGCTCAGATGATTGCCTGCGAAAAGAATCTCCGGCTTTGATTTTTCATAGGTGGGGGTCAGCGCTTCAATTACTGCGCGCGCGCCGAGATACGACCCGCCGATGCCAATGACCACAAGCACATCGGCATCATCCCGAATGCGCTTGGCCGCCTCTTTGATGCGTGCATACTCATCACGGTCGTACGTCTCCGGCAAATCAATCCAACCTAAAAAATCATTGCCCGGGCCTTGTCCCTCAACCAGAACGTCATAGGCGCGCAGTGCCTCTTCTTCCATGGTCGACAGTTGTTCTTCCAATCCGCTCCACTGCAAATCGATTTTCATAAGATGTCCTTTCTCCTTTTCGGGCAAAACGACTTCGCACAGCGCCGTTATGCCTTTTCCCTTGTTTCCATCAACAACAATGCCACATCATCTTTCTGTTTTCCCCAGCGATAGGCGGCTACATCCTCGACCAGACGATCGAGTACATCCGTGTCGGACTGCTCCCACAATCTTTGAATGCTTTCACGCCCGTAGCGTTCGCCCGCCCGATTTTCTGTTTCGACCATGCCGTCGGTGAAAAAAAGTATTTTTTGACCCGGTCGCAGGGATAGACATTTTTCTTTATGCATCCGATAAGGAATGGCCGTGGAAAGGAGCTGCCCGCTGCTGCTCAAGTCGAAAAATCTTCCATTTTCATAGACCAGAGGCGGACAATTGTGCCCGGCGTTCGCATAAGTCATCTGTCCGTTTTCAAGATCAATATACCCGTAAAACAGAGAAAAGTACTGGCTGTCCCCAAGGGCAATTTCCTCAAATCGGCGACGCAATTCCCGCAGCACGGCGGCAGGCAGGAAGACCTCGCCTTCGCTGAGGATGCTGCGCATGGTCTGGCGAACAAACATCGTCAGTATGGAGGCGGAAATGCCATGTCCGACCACATCGGCGATGTACAGAGCCACGTGTCGTTGATCCAGCAAAATAATATCGAACATATCCCCGGATAACTGGTCGGAAGGAATATAGCGCGAATCGAAACGCAGTGGTCCGAACGCCCGCGTTCCCGGCAGCATGCCCGTCTGGATGGTGCGCGCCAGCTCGATTTCCCGTTTCATTTTTCCGTTGGCTTCAAATAATTCCAACGTAATATTGTTTTGAATGGTAACATCGCGAAATACCTCCAGCGCCGCGACGACGCGCCGCTCTCCGGCAAAAATCGGCGAACTCTTGACGGAAAAAACATGGCCCTGCATACAGTACTCGCTAATCACCGGCGCTTCCGTAACGAAGGTCGACATGGCGATTGTGCGCGGTACATAACGTCCGTCGGGATTGATCGCACTGATTCCGGTGGGGTCGATGCCGCAAAACTGCTTCATGCGCTCATTGGCAAAGAGGATGTTGCCGGATGCATCAATAATCCGAACCATATCATCCATAAAGTCGAGCACGCGCACATCTCGAAGCGCTTCGAGCACGGAAAAGGGTTCTTTCGAGGAGGGGATGGAAAGATTCATGTTGCCGCCTTTCTTCAAATGGATGCGCTACCGCTTTTCCACATACGCGTCCGGATTCGGCCCGTAAAATTGATAGTACGTCACTTCCGAGCCTCCATTAAAAAACTTACGCCGACGATCCGCCATTCGCCCGCTGAGCGCTTCCAAATCCAATGCAGAAAGGAAATACATCGACCAGGTGCGCAATTGTCCCGGTCCGCGGAAAAATGCCCGCATCAGCGTCTCGACTGCTTTTCTTTCCCCCAGGCGTTTCCCATAGGGCGGATTCGTAATCAGCACGCCGAAATTTTCCGCCAGTTTCACCTGACGGCAATCCTTCACCACGAACGAAATGTCTTCCGCAACGCCGGCTTTTTCCGCATTTTTCCGAGCAATGCGTATCATCGCGGGATCAATGTCAAAACCCAAGATGGAGAGTCGACTCGTCATATCGACGACACTTCGACACGCGCGCGTTTGTTTGATAAAGCGCTCTTCGCCGACACATGACCAGTGCCTGCTGGTGAAATCCCGCTCCGTTCCCGGCGCCATGCGCCGCGCCGCCAAAGCAGCTTCAATCAGAATTGTCCCGGATCCGCAAAACGGGTCGACCAGCATCCGACCCGGATTCCAATAACTCAATTGCACCAATCCGTTGGCGAGCGTCTCTTTCAGCGGCGCTGCGCCGCGTTCCGCGCGATACCCGCGTTTGAACAATCCTTCTCCGGTCGTATCCAGAAGGATGGCACATTGGTCGCGCCGCAGGTGAACCGTTACGGGGACCGGCGGCCCGCCCTCCGGGATATGCTCGCTTTCCCCTTGGGCACGGCCGCACGCTGCCAGCCTTTTGGCAATCGCTTTTTTGGCGAGACGTTGCAAGTCCGACGGTGAAGCCAATTTGGAGCGATAGCTGGATGCAGCGATCGGAAACGAAGCGCCGGCATCGATCCACTGCTCCCACGGCAGCGCCGCAACCGCGTCAAAAAAATCGGCGAATTCTGTGACCGGAAAAGACGCCAATTCGACAAATACGCGTTCCGCAGTGCGCAAACACAGATTACAGCGTGCAATGTCGTCAAAAGTACCCGAAAAAGAAAGATGGCCCTCGGAAACGTCTATATCGTGAAAGCCCAGAGCCTCACACTCGCGGCGCACGACACTTTCTAATCCGAATGTCGCCGATACCGTCAATTTCATGCCGCCCTCCTTCTCGATTTCGCTCCTGCTGATGATTCTGCACAGTGTTTATATTTATATATTATACCATGAGATATTCTCAAAAATGCCAATACAAAAGGAGGAGCCGAAGCTCCTCCCGAGGTTCTGTATCGTTTATGCGTATTCTCTATCCGCAACTTCCTGCCCGATTTTGGGCGCCGGGCGGAATAACAGATACAGCCAAATCGCCAACACGACAATCGCAAGACCCGTCCAAAGGGTGAAAACACCGCCGGTAAAGAAGGTCGCCAGCTGATAAAACACGAAGGCGGTGGAGTAAGCGAGTATCGTCTGATAACCGATGCCAAACAAGGTCCAGCGCCCGCCACCCAATTCCTTGTTCATGGCGCCGATGGCAGCAAAACAGGGTGCACAGAGCAAGTTGAACAACAGCAAAGAGTATGCCGAAATCACAGTGTAGTGCGCGGAAATTGTTGTCAGCACTCCCCAGTCCCCTTCTTCCACCAATTCCAAGGCATCTCCTGCCACACCGAAGAGTACGCCAAAGGTCGTAATGACATTTTCTTTGGCAATCAGACCCGTAACGGTCGCCACAGTGGACTTCCAGTCACCGAATCCCAGCGGTGCAAAAAGGAAACACACGGCATTGCCGACTCCGGCGAGCAAACTTTGTTCGGAGTCCTCGACCATGCCGAATCCGCCTTCGGTGAATCCGAATGCCTGCAAAAACCAGAGGACAATCGCCGAAGCGAGGATGATCGTTCCTGCTTTTTTTGCAAAGGCGGCGAGACGCTCCCACACGGTCAGCGCCATGCCCTTGAGTGTCGGCAGGCGGTACTCCGGCAATTCCATCACAAAGGGCGCCGGGTCTCCGGCAAAACGCTTGGTCTTTTTCAGAATAATACCGGATACGATGACCGCGGTAATGCCAACAAAGTAGAAAGACGGTGCGACCCACCAGGTGCCGCCAAAAACCGTTCCGGCAAAGAAGGCAATGATGGGCAGTTTTGCGCCACAGGGCATGAATGTAGCGGTCATTGCCGTCATTTTTCGGTCGGCTTCATTTTCAATTGTGCGGGAAGCCATGACCCCCGGAATGCCACAGCCGGTGGCGATCAGCATAGGAATGAAAGATTTTCCGGAAAGCCCAAATCGGCGGAAAATTCGATCCAAGATAAAGGCGATGCGGGACATGTAACCACACTGTTCCAAAAAGCTCAAAAAGATGAACAGAATTGCCATCTGTGGTAAAAAGCCCAGAACGGCGCCCACACCGGCGATGACGCCATCACAAATCATCCCGACCAACCAGGGAGCCATACTGGCGTTTTCCATAAAGGCGCGCACGGGTTCTTGAATCCACTCCGCGACAAACACGTCGTTCGTGAAGTCTGTAACCAATCCGCCCAAGGTCGTTACGGACACGTAGTAAATCAGAAAGATCACAGCGGCAAAAATAGGTAACGCCAATACGCGATTGGTGACGATCTTGTCGATCCGATCCGTCAGCGACAGTTTTCCTGCATTTTTCCGCTCCAACGACGTACTAATGATTTTGGCGATGCGATCGTAGCGCTGTTCCGAAATCAGCGTCTGCGCATCGTCATCGTGGGCATCTTCCAGTGCTGCAATTTCCTGTTGTAGAGACTCGGAAAGCGAAATGTCCTCCAAGACTTTCTCATCCTGCTCAAAGAGTTTGACCGCAATCCAGCGCGGAGCAATTTTGGCGTAAGCCGCGCGTTTTTCTTCATGGATCGATGCGTCGAAACCTTCCGCTTCTATTTTTTCCAACAGGCACTCGATGTCCTCTGAAAAGTTCTTTTCCGGAGATGGCGCTTTGCGATCCTCCGCCGCTTCGCGGGCGGCTTTCACCAAACCATCCATATTCTCTCCGTGCAACGCGGAGATCTCCACAATCGGTGCGCCCAGGGCACGGCTGAGTTTTCCCGTATCGATTTTATCGCCGTTCCGGCGCACCAGATCCATCATGTTCAGGGCAATCACCGTGGGAATGCCCATCTCCAACACCTGCGTGGTCAGATACAAATTGCGCTCCAGATTCGAAGCATCGACGATGTTGATGATGACGTCCGGATGTTCGTTGATGAGGTAATCGCGCGCGATGACTTCCTCCAAGGTATACGGTGAAAGCGAATAAATGCCCGGCAAATCGACGACGATCGCCTCTTTGTCCGCGCGCATTTTCCCTTCCTTTTTCTCTACGGTCACCCCGGGCCAATTCCCCACGTGCTGGGAAGCGCCCGTTAATTCATTAAACAGCGTAGTTTTCCCGCTGTTGGGGTTTCCCGTTAAGGCAACGGTGTAGTGCATAAATTCCTCCATTCATTCTGCCCATCTAATTTTGTTATCGAATACTAACTCAATGCTGAAAAAGAAACCCAAGGTTTCCCCTGAGCTACTGTAATTCGATATTCTTTGCGTCTTTCTTGCGCAGTGTTAATTCATAACCCTTGAGATTGACCTGCATCGGATCGCCCAAAGGCGCGACTTTAACGACCTCAATCTGCGTTCCGCGGGTCACACCCATGTCACTGAAGCGCCGCTTCAGCGGTCCGCGCCCGTGAATGCGTTCAATGACGCCCGTCTCTTTCGGCTTCAAATCACAAATGGTTTTCACGCAATGCTCCTTTCGTCTCCTCCTCGACACAACACGCCTCATAAAGTGCCAACGGCACTTCCTCCACCAATACTTTTTGCGCTAATTCCTCGCTGACGGCAATGCGCGTGTTTTTCACAAGCAAAATCAAATTGTTATGCAGTGCACTGACCACGCGCAACTTCGCTCCGGGCACCAACCCCATATTTTGGAGTTGTTTTTTCTGTTTTTCCCGTCCGATGATGCGTTCCACCCGGTAGCATCTTTCGGAAGTTGCCATTCGTAATTGCATATGTGCCTCCGTTGTTAGCTTCCTCTAACTTTATATAAGATACACCCGAATGGTCGCGCTGTCAAGCTGCGTATGGGCGGAGTTTTTTATTTCTCCTTTCCCATCTCGACAAAACAAACTTCTTTTTTCCAACTTTTGGGTATATAAAATATTGAAACTTACAGGAAAAAAATGATAAATGGAGGATGCTATGAAACTTGTATTGATACGTCATGGGGAAAGTGAATGGAATCAGAAAAATCTCTTTACCGGTTGGACCGACGTGGATTTAACCGAAAAAGGGCGCGGCGAAGCGCGGGAAGGCGGACGCCTTTTACGGGAAGAAGGCTTTGATTTTGATATCTGCTATACGTCCTATCTCAAACGTGCGATTCATACGCTCAACCTCGTTCTGGAACAAATGGATCGTGAATGGCTGCCGGTGATCAAATCGTGGAAACTCAATGAACGTCACTACGGCGCGCTCCAAGGGTTGAATAAGGCGGAAACGGCGCAAAAATACGGTGAGGATCAGGTCTTGATCTGGCGGCGTTCTTTTGATGTTACACCGCCGGCTCTGGAAGAATCGGATGCGCGCAATCCGCGCACGCAAGAAGCCTACCGCGCCGTGGAAGACCCCACAGAGCTACCGCTGACCGAAAGTCTGGCGCTGACCATTGACCGCGCCGTCCCCTATTTTAATGAAGTCATCCGCCCGCAAATGGATGCCGGAAAACGCGTCCTGATTGCGGCACATGGCAACTCCATTCGCGCTCTTGTGAAATACTTTGAAAATCTCGGCGACGAGGAAATTGTCGGCGTCAATATTCCGACCGGCGTACCTCTTGTCTATGAGTTTGATGATGATTTCCAGGTACAGAAAAAGTATTACCTGGGCGATGCCGCAGCGGTCGAAGCAAAAATGGCTTCAGTGGCGAATCAGGGAAAGGCAAAATAGGCAAGAAGATACCGTCTCGAAATAAAAACGGGATTGCAGGGCTTAAAATCCTGCAATCCCATGTGCAAAAATCACGCAAAAAGAGCGGCTCGCTCGTCGAAGCCGCTCTTTTTTTGATGGTCTTTATTTCGTCGTGCGAATCTGCTTGATCTCTTCGGTCAGCTTCGGCACGATCTTGAACAGATCGCCGACAATGCCCACATCCGCGACGTTGAAAATCGGCGCGTCGGGATCTTTGTTGATCGCAACGATGTAGTCCGATTCTTCCATACCGGCCAGGTGCTGGATGGCCCCGGAAATTCCAATGGCAAAGTAGAGTCCCGGACGTACGGTTTTACCAGTCTGCCCGACTTGGCGGTCTTTCGGCTGCCATCCGGCGTCAACGGCCGCACGCGAACTGGAGACTTCCCCGCCCAAGGCATCTGCCAATTCCTGCAAGATGGCGAAGTTTTCCGCATTGCCTACGCCGCGTCCACCGGACACCAGAATTTTTGCATCCTGAATGTCGATTTTATGCGCAACGTGCTTAATGACTTCTTCGACTTCGACGTAGCAGCAGTTTTTCTCCAACTTGACGTCATGACGCACAATTTCACCCTTGCGGGATGGATCGCGCACTTCTTTCACCATGACACCCGGACGCACCGTCGCCATCTGCGGACGGAAATCCGTACAGAGGATCGTTGCCATCAGGTTGCCGCCGAATGCCGGACGGGTCATCATCAGATGTTTTTTCTCCGGATCGATTTCCAATTTTGTGCAATCCGCGGTCAGTCCCGTGTGCACACGACCCGCAACGCGCGGTCCCAGATCCCGGCCGATGGCCGTCGCCCCGACGAGGAAAACCTCCGGTTTGAAGTTTTCAATAACCGAAACAATCGCCTGGGTGTACGGCTCCGTACGGTACACCGCCAATTCCTTGTCGTCGACATAGATCACGCGATCGGCACCGTACTCCACCAATTCCTGTGCGAGGGGCTCGATGCCTTCACCGAGCAGAACGGCTGTCACATCGGTATCCAAATCTTTTGCCAGGTCGCGCGCCTTTCCGATCAATTCCATAGAAACGCCGGTCAGTTTGCCGTCCACTTGTTGTGCAAAAGTAAATACGCCTTTGTATTCGTTCATCATTCACCTCACAGAATATACTTCTCGCGGAGTTTGTCGACAATAAACTGCACCGACTCCTCCACACCTTCTTGAATCTTCATCCCCGGCGCCTTGACGCTCTTCGGGAACGACTTCGCCACACGCGTCGGTGAGCCTGCCAACCCGATATTCGAGTCCTCCACGGGCACATCCGCACGGTTCCACTCAATCACTTCCTTCTCGCGATAGGCATCAAAAATACCGCCCGGCGTCATATAGCGCGGATCGTTGAGTTCGGAAAGCGCCGTCACCAACGCCGGCATTTTTACCCGTACGCGGTGGTCGCGGTCTTCGTATTGACGCAGTACAACGACATCATCGCCGTCAATTTCCAATTCCTGCGCATAGCTGATATTCGGAATGCCGAGATGTTCCGCCATTTCCGGTCCGACCTGCGCCGTATCTCCATCGATCGCCTGACGACCGGTAATGATCAGATCGTATTCCAACTTGCTGACCGCTGCCGCCAAGGTGCAGGAAGTCGCCCAAGTATCGGCGCCGCCGAATGCGCGATCCGTTACGAGGTACGCGTCATCCGCGCCCATGGCCATGGCTTCGCGCAAAATCTCGTCCGCCTGTCCCGGTCCCATCGTAAGCACGCTCACATGCGCGCCGTATTTATCTTTCAAACGCAGGGCTGCCTCCAAACCGGCCTTGTCATCCGGATTCATAATGGAGGGGATGCCTTCGCGAATCAGGGTTCCCTTCACCGGGTCGATGCGCACTTCATTGGTGTCGGGAACTTGTTTAATGCATACTACAATTTTCATCGTTCACCCCTTAGTTCAACAAACTGCCTGCGATCACCATCTCCTGAACCTCCGAGGTTCCTTCGTAGATTTCGGTGATCTTGGCGTCGCGCATCATGCGCTCGACGTCGTAATCCTGCATGTAGCCATAGCCGCCGTGCAACTGCACGCACTCGGTTGTGACCCACATCGCGGTGCGCGCCGCTTTGAGCTTTGCCATCGCCGCTTCAACCGAATAGCGTTTCTGCGTATCCTTCGCAATTGCCGCTTTATAGACCAAGTGACGCGCCGCTTCGATTTCCGTCGCCATGTCCGCCAGCTTAAACTGCGTATTTTGGAATTTCGCGATCGGGCGGCCAAACTGCTTGCGTTCTTTCACATAGGTGATGGTCTTGTCCAATGCACCCTGGGCAATGCCCAGCGCCTGCGCCGCAATGCCGATACGACCGCCGTCCAACGTGGCCATGGCAATGCCGAAGCCTTTGCCCTCGCGTCCCAGGAGGTTCTCCTTCGGGATGCGGCAATCGATAAAGATCAACTCACGCGTGGATGAACCGTGGATGCCCATCTTCTTTTCCGTCGGACCGAAGGTAAATCCCGGCGTACCTTTTTCGACGATAAATGCAGAGATGCCGCGCGTTCCCTGGCTCTTATCCGTCATGGCAAACACGACATAGATGTCCGCTGCGCCGGCATTCGTGATGAAAATCTTCGAGCCATTGATCACATATTCGTCGCCATCCAACTCGGCACGCGTCTGCTGTCCCGCGGCATCCGTACCGGCTTCCGGCTCGGTCAGTGCGAAGGCACCCAATTTCTCACCGGATGCCAGCGGGCGCAGATACTTTTCTTTCTGCTTAGGCGTACCGAACAAATCGATGGCACCGCTGCCTAGGGATGTGTGTGCGGAAAGCACCACGCCGGTCGACGCGCATACCTTCGACAATTCTTCCACCGCCATGACATAGGTCAACGTATCGCAACCCTGTCCGCCGAATTCCTTTGCAAAGGGAATTCCCATAAAGCCGTACTTCTTCATCTTCGCCACGGATTCTTCCGGAAAGCGATGCGTTTCGTCGATCTCCTGCGCCAACGGCTCGACCTCATTGACCGCGAAATCGCGGAAAAGCTGCCGCGCAAGGGCATGTTCCTTGCTTAATTGAAAATCCATAGATTCCTCTCTTTCAACGGAAGCGACGCCCGAAGGCGCCGGCTTCCTCTGCGATCCCGTTTCCGGAATTCAATCAATATTCGTAAAATCCGACTTTTGTCTTACGACCCAATTTGCCGCCGCGCACCATCTTGCGAAGCAACGGATGCGGACGATATTTGGAATCCCCCGTTTCCGTATACAGCACTTCCATAATGGCAAGGCAGACATCCAAACCGATGAGATCTCCCAATTCCAACGGTCCCATCGGATGATTGGCACCCAGTTTCATCGCCTGATCAATGCCTTCGACCGAAGCGACGTGCTCCGCAACCAGGCCGACCGCTTCATTGATCATCGGAATGAGGATGCGATTGACGACAAAACCGGCGGATTCCTGCACGACAACCGGCGTCTTGCCCAATTCCTGCGCAATTTTGGAAATCTTTTCCACATTCTCCTGCGGCGTGTTCAACCCCGGAATGACTTCCACCAGCTTCATGACCGGTGCGGGATTGAAGAAGTGCATGCCGATCATCGGGCGGCGCAATCCGGCACCGATTTCCGTGATGGACAAAGACGACGTATTCGACGCGAAGAGGGTCTCTTCTTTGCACAGTTCATCCAGCTTCTTGAATGTCTCTTTCTTGATCTGCATATTCTCAATCGCCGCCTCGACGATCAGATCGCAGTCGCCCAAGTCTTCATTCAGGCAGGGCGTAATCTTCGCCAAAATGGCGTCTGCTGCCGACTGCTCCATCTTGCCCTTGGCGATGCGGCGCGCAAAGCCCTTGCTGATCTTTTCTTTTCCGCCCTTCGAAAAATCCATATTGATATCCGAGAGCATGACCTCATAGCCATCCGTTTGTGCAAACGCCTGCGCAATGCCACTGCCCATGGTGCCGGCACCGATAACTCCGACTTTCATAGAAACTCCTTTCTTTTCCAAACTTCTTCTGCTTTATTCTACTTGTTTTGGAAGTTTTTGTCTTTCCGTTTTTCCAAAAAGGCGCTCATGCCTTCTTTTTGATCGAGCGTCGTAAAGCAATGTCCGAACAATTCCGACTCAATACGCAATCCCTCATCGATGTCCGTCTCAATGCCCTCATTGAGCGCTTTTTTGCAATTTGCCACGGCAATTGGCGCCTGATCAGCGATGCGAATTGCCAGCGCAAATGCCGTGTCGAGCAACTCCGCCTGCGGAACGACGCGACTGACAAGTCCCAAGCGCAACGCTTCCTCCGCCTTGATATTGCGAGCGGAAAAGAGCAATTCTTTTGCCACGGACAGCGAGCCGATCAAACGCGCCAAGCGCTGCGTTCCGCCAAATCCCGGCGTAATGCCCAAACCGACTTCCGGTTGTCCGAACAAGGCGTTTTCCGAACAAAGGCGAATATCACAGCTCATGGCAAGCTCATTGCCACCGCCGAGGGCAAATCCGTTGACCGCTGCAATGACCGGCACGCGGAACGTCTCAATTTTCCGAAACACGCGATTGCCGTAGCGCCCGAATTCCTGCCCTTCTTGCCCGTTCTTGTCCTTCATTTCCGCGATATCGGCTCCGGCGACAAAGGACTTTTCCCCGGCACCCGTAATAATGACGCAGCGAATCCGATCCGTATCGATCGCATCAAAGGTTTCATCCAATTCCTTCAGCACCTGCGTATTGAGCGCATTCAGTGCCTTCGGACGATCGAGTGTCACCAGCGCAACCGCACCGCGCTCTTCCAAACGAACAAATTCCATGTTTCCTCCTTATTTATTACAGACAAGGCAAGCGGGCAGCTTGAAAGAATAGCCCTCTTTCAAGTGCCCGAGTTGTCCAACTAACAGGATTTTACAGCCGCCGCGCAGCCCATGCCGCCGCCGATGCACAGCGTGGCAAGCCCCATTTTCGCCTCACGCCGTTTCATTTCATGAATCAGTGTGACCAGAATACGCGTGCCGGAGCATCCCACCGGGTGTCCCAACGCCACGGCGCCGCCGTTGACATTCGTTTTTTCGGGATCGAGTTCCAATCCTTTTACCACCGCCACGGACTGTGCCGCAAAAGCTTCGTTGGCTTCTACCAAATCAAAATCCTTCACCGAGAGATCCAGCCGCTTTAACAATTTCTTCGTTGCAAAGATCGGACCTTCGCCCATATAAGCAGGATCCAACCCGGCGAGCGTTCCGCCGATCCACTCGACATCCGCCTTCACGCCCAATTCCTTTGCCTTCTCTTCGCTCATAACGACCACAGCCGCCGCACCGTCATTGATGCCCGACGAGTTGCCCGCTGTAACAATGCCGTCCTTTTTGAAGGCGGGACGCAATTTTGCCAGCCCCTCGACGGTTGTCCCCGGACGCACGCCTTCGTCTTTATCAAAGGTGAACGTATTTTTGCGCTGTTTGACTTCAACCGGCACGATTTCCTCATCAAAGCGACCCGCTTCCTGCGCCGCCGCTGCACGTTCCTGGCTGCGCGCAGAGAAAGCATCCAATTCTTCCCGGCTCAGTCCCCATTTTTCAGCGACATTCTCCGCCGTGATGCCCATGTGGTAGTGATTAAACACATCGGTCAATGCATCATTCGTCATCGTATCAATCATCTGCGCATCGCCCATGCGATAGCCGTAACGCGCTTTTGTCAGCGCATACGGAGCCATGCTCATATTTTCCATACCGCCTGCAATTACAACATCCGCCTCGCCCGTCTGAACCAGACGCGCCGCCGTATTCACCGCTTCCAAACCGGATCCGCAGACGACATTGAGCGTCATCGCCGGTGTGGCTACCGGAATGCCCGCATTGACCGATGCCTGACGCGCGACATTCTGTCCCTGCGCCGCTTGCAGGACGCAGCCCATGTAGACCATATCCACTGCTTCCGGCGCGACATTCGCCCGCTTCAGCGCCTCGCGAATAACGATTTCTCCCAGCTTCACTGCGGGAATTGTGCTCAAGGATCCGCCCATTTTGCCGATGGCGGTGCGACATGCCCCGGCAATCACAACTTTTCTTGCCATAGTATTTCCTTTCTTTGCTCGTTTTAATTACAGGATTTTCCTTTCACCCCATGCAATCATACTATAACGAAGATTCAATAGGTTGTCAAGTTTTAATCAAATATCCGCTTCTTTTATCAAGCCTATTGACAAAGATTTCTTTATTCATAGAACGTTTTGTTATGTACTCCGCTGACAGAACTTCCTACATATAAAAAGAAGCGGAGCAAGCCCCACTTCTTTCAATGTTCCCATAGAAAATTGTTACTTGACTTCCACTTCGGCGCCGGCTTCTTCCAGCTTTGCCTTGATGGACTCCGCTTCGTCCTTCGAGACCTTTTCCTTCACCGCCTTCGGTGCGCTGTCGACCAGCCCTTTGGCTTCTTTCAACCCCAGACCCGTGATCTCTTTGACGACTTTGATGACGTTGATTTTGCCTGCGCCCGGGCTGTTCAAAATGACGTCAAATTCCGTTTGTTCCACTTCCGCAGCGGCGCCGCCGGCTGCCGGAGCGGCGGCCACAGCAGCTACCGGAGCCGCAGCCGAAACGCCAAATTCCTCTTCCAATGCCGAAACCAATTCGGACAATTCCAAAACCGTCAACGCTTTTACTTCTTCAATCAGTCCCTGAACTTTTTCTGATGCCATTTTCTTCCTCCTGAAATTTCAGTATTCGACCGCCTTACGCGGCTTCGCTTTCCTTCTTTTCCTTTACTGCGTTCAACGCATAGACCACCGAACGAATCGTGCCCTGGCACACATTCGCAAATCCGGAAATTGGTCCCTGCAATCCGCGCAGCACCATGCTGAGCAATACTTCCTTCGTCGGCATTTTCGACAGTTTCTTGACGTCTTCTTCGCTCATCATGCGACCGTCCATTAAGCCGGCTTTGATGACGAAGCCGTCGTGATCCTCTGCAAACTTCGCCGCAATCTTCGGGCCACTGATCATATCCTCTTTCGAGAACACAAAGGCATTCGGTCCGGTGAGCACCGCATCGTGCCCTTCGTAGCCCAGATCGTTCATCGCCAGACGCACCATGGTGTTTTTGTAGACTTTGTAGTCCACGCCTTCCGCACGGAACTGGCTGCGCAACTGCGTCACGTCTTCCACGTTAAGCTTGCTGTACGCTACGACAACCACCGATTCAGACGCCTCAATCTGCGCCTTAATCTCATCGACGACTGCCTGCTTCTTTTGCAATGTCTGTTCTTTCAACTGTTTCACCTCCCGTGGCTACAAATTGAAAACTCCCCGTGCCAAAGACACGAGGAGAGTGAAGTCACTATTCCACCTCTGCAGGAAATTAAGTCATCCACTGGGACGACACCTGCGGTCTTCGGTAGCCGCTTGTTGGATTGTATCATAAGCAGCGGCATCGCGCAAGCAACCCGCCGTTTCAATCTGGATGGTGTTAACGCATATCCTCCATGATTCGGGAGCCGTTCAGACGGATGCCGGGGCCCATGGTCGACGTCAACGTCACAGAGCGCAGGTAACGGCCCTTGGACGAAGCCGGTTTCGCTTTGACAATCGCCGCCATAATGGTCCGCAGATTCTCACGCAGCTGTTCTTCCGAGAAAGACGCCTTGCCGATGAGTACGTGGACGATGTTCTGTTTATCCGTACGGTACTCCACCTTACCGGCTTTCGCCTCACGAACGGCATGTGCGACATCCATCGTCACCGTGCCCGTCTTGGGGTTCGGCATCAAGCCACGAGGGCCGAGAATGCGACCGATACGACCGACCTGTCCCATCATGTCCGGCGTCGCAATGGCGGTATCAAAATCCAGCCAGTTTTCCTTCTGCACGCGTTCGATGAGATCTTCACCGGCAAAATCCGCACCGGCTTCCAGCGCTTCCTGTGCTTTCGCCTCTTTGGCAAATACGGCAACGCGCACATTCTTGCCCGTTCCATGCGGCAAAACGACCGTACCGCGCACCTGCTGATCGGCGTGGCGGGAATCGACGCCCAACTTAATGTGCAGTTCGATTGTTTCGTCAAATTTTGCCACAGCCGTTTTTTTCACCAACTCGACCGCTTCACTGGGATCATACTCTTTGGCACGATCGACCAGCTTTGCCGCCTCGATATACTTCTTTCCTTTTTTTGCCATCGGTTCCTCCTTGTGGTATTTGCGGAAATTCCTCCCACTATTCTTCGACGGTAACACCCATGGACCGTGCGGTCCCTGCAACCATGCTCATAGCCGTTTCCAGCGAAGCGGCATTGAGATCCGGCTCCTTGATTTTGGCAATTTTTTCCAACTGTTCCCTCGTCAGTTTGCCGACCTTCTTCTTATTCGGCTCACCCGAAGCGGAATCCAACCCCAGCTCTTTCTTGATCAGCACGGACGCCGGCGGCGTCTTCGTGATAAACGAGAACGAGCGATCCGCATAAACCGTCAGAACAACCGGAATGATCATGCCGTCCTGGTCTGCGGTTTTTGCGTTGAATTCTTTCGTGAACTGCATAATATTGACCCCATGTGGGCCTAACGCCGTTCCTACCGGCGGTGCCGGTGTTGCTTTGCCGGCCGGAATCTGCAATTTAACCAATGCGATTACTTTTTTCGCCATCATATCCTCCTGAGATGTGCGTGTGGTCAGAGCGGGGACGCCCCCCTCCCACTGACAACCATGCAGTTTTTACTGCAGATACTTTCTCTTAAACGGTCTCAATGTCATCGAACGACAACTCCACCGCCGTGTCGCGGCCGAACATATTGATCAGCCCTTTGAGTGTGCGCTTCTCTGCGCTGACCTCTTCCACTTCCGCGACAAATCCGGTAAAGGGTCCGAAAATCACTTCCACCTTATCCCCGGGTTTCACATCAACCGACGTTTCGTGTACCTGTTCGCGTACGCCGAATTTTGCGATTTCGCGCTTCGTCAACGGCGTCGGATCCGAACCCGGTCCGACAAAACCCGTCACGCCGTGCGTGTTGCGAATCAAATACCAAGAAGCCGGTGTGATATTCATTTTGACGAGAACATAACCCGGAAGAACCTTCCGTTCTTTGACAATGCGCTCATTATTCTTCACTTCCGTATATTTTTCCATCGGAACGCGAACATCGAACACATTCTCATCCTGTTCGTTCTCGATCATCATCTCGATCTTGTCTTTGACCTTATTTTCGTAGCCGGAGTACGTATGGACGACATACCACGATCCATGCTCTTCTGAAGGTCTATTGTCCTTGTCATCCACGGCTTACTCCCCTTCCATTAAATAATCAGGCCTCGCAGTGCCCCGAAGACAAAATCCAATACCCAGCAAAAAAATGCAATACCCAGTGCAATGAGAATCACGGTCAACGTGTAGTGCAAGGTGTCCTTTTTTGAGGGCCATATCACTTTTTTAAATTCGGTGCGAACGCCTTTCCAAAAACCGCCCTTTTTCTTTTCCGTCATAAGAACTCCTTACTTCGTCTCTCGATGCAGCGTGTGCTTCTTGCAAAATTTGCAATATTTCTTCACCTCAAGGCGCGTTGTATGATGCTTTTTGTTTTTGGTGGTATCGTAGTTGCGGTTTTTGCACTCCGTGCAAGCCAGTTTTACCTTGTCTGCCATAGTTTCCTCCTACTCCCAAAAGTTATCGGCGGAATTTGCGCACGAAAAAAAGATCGTTCCGCCGACACGCGTTTAACAATATCACACGAGGATATTCACGTCAAGAACGGTTTGTGGAAAATATAGGCGAAAAACGACGCGTCCTCAATGATCCCATTGAAGAAGCGCATTGACTTCGTAGCCATGTGTTTCCAATGCGCGTCTTCCACCCACGGACGTCAATTCTGTCAGAAACTGGACACGCACCACTTTCCCGCCGGCCGCCTCGGCCAATGCGCAGGCAGCAGCCGCCGTACCCCCGGTTGCCAAAATATCATCCATGACCACGACGCGGGCCCCCTCCGGCAGGGAATCCACATCCATTTCCACCGCCGCTTTCCCGTATTCCAAATCGTATTCCCGGCGCACGAGCCGACCGGGCAGTTTTCCCGGTTTGCGGACCATAATAAAGCCCTTGTGCATCGCATACGCAACCGGCGCACCGCAGACAAAACCGCGCGCTTCCACACCTAAAAGGTAATCAAAGGAAACGTCCGCCAACGCTTCGCAGAGGACATCCACCATCTTCCGAAAAGCTTCCGGATCCTGCAATATCGTCGTAATGTCTTTGTAGCTAATGCCCGGAACCGGAAAATCTTCTATAACGCGCATTTTTTCTTTTAATTCTAGATCGCTCATATCCGCCTCCCATCTGCATAAATTATACCATAGGACGAGTTCAGTGCCCCGTTACCATATTAAATTCCAATAAATTGGCCTTCAGTTCATTCAGATTGCGATGCAGCGCGTGCAGCCGTTCTTCCGGCAGACGTTCCAACGCAATGGGACGATCTTCCATGGCATCTAACAAAGCCTGCACTTCGCCATAGGTTGCGGCAATGTCCTTGAGATCCGGCAGTGGCGCTCCGGCATCCAACGTCCGCGTTTCCCGGTCCGAATCCAATACGACGACATCCCCCAGATGTGGCTGAAATACCTCAATGCCGCGTTCTGCGACCGCCTCGGCGAGCGCCTGCATCGGCTCCGGCTCCCCGTGCACTAAGAAGACCTTTTTCGGCTTCGCCGGAAGAGCGTCCAACCACGCCAACAATGCCGGTCGATCTGCATGCGCGGAAAAGCCCGGTAAATCGTAAATTTTTGCCTTCACATCGATCCATTCGCCGAACAACTTGACCTTGTCCGCTCCGTCTTTCAGCAAGCGCCCCAAAGTGCCTGCCGCTTGATATCCCACAAAAACGACGGCATTGCGACGATTCCAGAGATTGTGTTTCAGATGATGGCGCACCCGCCCCGCCGTTGCCATACCGCTCGCCGAAATGATGACTTTGGGGTTCCGGTCCGCATTCAATGCCCGGGATTCTTCAACGCTAGTCACATAATGCAGATTGTCAAAGGCAAAAATATTATCACCCCGGGCAATTTTCTCCTGCGCCTCTTTATTCATCGCATCGGTATTGCGCATAAATGCCGCCGTGGCACGACTGGCAAGCGGACTGTCGACGTAAATCGGCACGCGCGCCTCCTTGGGCACATCGTGATATTCGTAATAGTTATTCAGTTCATAAACCAGTTCCTGCGTGCGCCCGATGGCAAAACTTGGGATGACCACGGTACCGCCGCGCGCAGCGACCTTCCCGATAATTTCCGTCAACTGTCCGAGCGAATCCTCATAACTGCCATGCGCGCTGTCGCCATAAGTGGATTCCAAAAGAAGCGTGTCGCAAGCATCCGGCGTCTCCGGCGCGCACATAAGCAGATGCCCCCGCATACCGAGGTCGCCGGAGAAACACAAGCGATTCGTGCGCCCTTTTTCCGTAATCCACACTTCGATAATGGACGACCCGAGAATGTGTCCGGCATCGCGAAACCGAATTTTTACATCTTCCGCCACAGGAATCACTTCTCCGTAACGATGCGCGGAAAAATAGGAGAGGGTCTTTTCCACATCGACTTCCGTATATAAAGGCTCCATCAGAGGCTTGCCCTGCCGCGTGCGCTTGCGATTTTCGTTTTCCGCATCTTGCCGTTGAATTTTCGCGGAATCGTAGAGCATCACCTCACATAGATCGCAGCTCGCCTTTGTGGCGTGTATGGGTCCCTGAAATCCGTCCGCTACCAACTTAGGCAGTCTTCCGGAATGGTCGATGTGCGCATGGGTCAAAAGAGCAAAATCCAGCGTCTGCGGCGCAAAAGGAAAGTCCTGTGCGTTGAGTGCATCTTCCGCGCCGCCGGTGAGGCCCTGAAACATCCCACAATCGACAATAAAGCGCGTACCGCCTTCGGTTTCCACATAGTAGTTGGAGCCGGTCACCATCTGTGCCGCTCCGTAAAATGCAAGTTTCATGGCACCTCCTTGAGAGCTTTTAAGAATTATTCTTTTTATACCCCTTTCCTTCTCCTCAATATCTCGTCGAAACAAGAGCATGCCTAAGAAAAGCAATTGTTTACGCTCTTGTTTTTCAGGGGGGACGTGGTAGACTGAAAGCGGCTTAAGCAGGTGCAAGCAATGCAACCAGCCGCATAATAAGTTGGAGGTTTGTGATGGAAGAAAAAAAACAAGCCTACGTGCTGCCGGAGCATCGCCCGGTCGAGCCGTGGCACGACGATCTGCAGTTTGAATTGGAATTGGATGCGTTGCGCTCCCTTTCCACCTCGGGGCTGACCTACATGCACATGCCCGGTCATAAGCGCAATACCGCGAAATTCGGATCCATGCTCGGCATTGGACTGGATGTGACCGAATCCAAAGGAATGGACAATCTGCACGATCCGAAAGGACCGTTTTTGCGCAATCAGGAGCGATTGGCCGCCGAATTCGGCGCTCAAAAAAGCTATTACATGGTCAATGGTTCCACCGGTGGCATTTTGGCCGCATTTCGCGCCGGCACGAAGCGCGAAGATACCGTCATTGTGGCGCGCAATGCCCACAAATCGACCTATCACGCACTGGAAATCTGCGACTTGAACCCGGTTTTCCTTTCCCCGGAGATTGATGAAGATTTCGGGCTGTACGGGTCCGTCGACCCAGAAAAAATTCGCGCACTCTTGGAAGTGCACCCGGAAACTCGCCTCGTCGCCGTCACATCGCCCACCTACGAAGGGGTCTTTTCCGATATTCGAAGCATTGCCCAAATCGTACATGAGCACGGTGCTTTGCTCTTGGTGGATGAAGCGCACGGTGCGCATACGCACTACTGCCGACGTCTGGGAGCCGATGCCGTGGCCTGCGGCGCTGATTTTGTCATCGAAAGCCTGCACAAAACGCTGCCTTCATTGACGTCTACTGCGCTTTTGCATATTTCTTCGCGCGTCGATGTACATCGCATGGATCACGTCATGGCCGTTTTTGAAACCACATCTCCCTCTCATCTGCTTCTTGCGTCAATCGATGAATGTGAAGCCTACCTGCGCGCCCATGGTGTGGAGGAACACGACCGGCTTTTCGCACTTTTGGATGCTTTTTCTGCACGTATGAAAGAGCTGCGCATACTGCGCGTCCTATGCATGGGCAACGACCGCGCGGAAAACCATCTGAATATTTTTGAAAAAGATCCGACAAAAATTGTCGTCTCCACGCGGCAATCCACGATTTCGGGCGCCGACCTGATGAATCGTCTGCGGGCGGAATATAAAGTGGAAATGGAGATGGCCTACGGGGATTACGCCATGGCGATCTCAACCATCGGCGATACGGAAAAAAATCTGGTGGATTTCGCGAACGCGCTGCTTGCCGTCGACCAATCCCTGTGCCGCGCGGAAGAAGAGCGGGAAACTTTGTTCGTGGCGATTCCCGAGCGTGCCGTGCGCGTGGCGGACGCCCTCGAAAATGAGCGGGAGTACATCGCCGCAGACGCGTCGCTGGGGCGCATCGCCGGGGAATATGCCTGGGCGTATCCGCCGGGCATTCCGCTCGTCACGCCCGGCGAAATCATCAACGAATCCGCCTTGGCTCGTTTCCGGCAATTGGAAGCACAGGGGATTGTCGTAAAAACCGATACGGGGCGTATGCCTGAAGAAATTCTCGTGCTAAAAGAATAGCCGAACAACCGGGGTCCTGCGCTATGCAGGACCTCTTTTTAATGCGCTTCCTTCTGCGCTTGCCGTTGCGCTTCGCGCAAAAGCGCCGCCACTTTGATCCCGATGGCGCACTCGATGCGCTTGCGGAACAGATCGCAGCTGAACGGTACCGTTCCCGTCAGTTGCCCCGTGGCGTGCAATGCATTGGCGGCACAGCCCCCGGAGCAGTACAGCCTTGCCCAGCAACTTTGACATTCCGAGTGCGAATAGCAATTGCACTGCTGAAAGGAGCGCACGAGGTCCGTGCGCTGAATACCTTCGAAAACATTGCCCAAGGCATACGGCGCATCCCCGACGAACTGGTGGCAGGGGTAGAGATCCCCCCACGGAGTCACCGCCAAGTATTCGGTTCCGCTGCCACAGCCTGCAATGCGTTTATAGATACAGGGACCCGCTTCCAGATCCAACATAAAATGATAGAAGAGAAACGGATGATCTTCCGGCGGCATTTCTTCCAACGGGCGACCCGCCGCCACCCATTCTTCCGCCTTCGCATCGCGACGGATCATCTCGCGCGCCAAGCGTTCGTACTGCGCCTCCAAAACTTGCCGATCCGCCGGTCCGAGCATGTACGGTTCCGCGGGATCTCCAATGACGGGCTCCATGGAAAGACGGTAAAAGCCCAGGTTCGCCATGTGCAGGACATCTTCGGTAAAATCCAAATTGTTTTTTGTAAAAGTGCCGCGTATGTAGTATTCCTGTTCGCCGCGGCTCTGCACAAAACGCTGAAAGCGCGGAACGATGCGATCATAGGAGCCGCGCCCGTCTATGGAGTGGCGCAGTCGGTCGTGCACTTCTTTGCGCCCGTCCAGTGAAAGTACGACATTGTGCATATGTTGATTCAAAAAAGCGCCGATTTCCTCATCCAGCAGAATGCCGTTCGTGGTCAGGGTAAAGCGGAAATTTTTTCCATATGCTTTTTCAATCGAACGGGCATAGCGGACGGTTTCTTTTACAACCTCCCAATTCAAAAGCGGCTCACCGCCGAAAAAGTCGATATCAAGATTGCGATGGGTGCCCGAATGTGCGATGAGAAAATCAATGGCGCGCTTTGCCACTTCCGTGGACATCAACGCGCGTTCCCCGTGATACTTTCCCTGCGAAGCAAAGCAATACTCGCAATCTAAATTGCACGTGTGCGCCACATTGAGGCACAGCGCTTTGACATCGGACTGCCGCTCGCGCAGATCCAAGGCGATCTCAGCATAAACATCTTTGGAAAACAGCGTTCCTTCGCGGATCAACGCATAAATTTCATCCAATGCCGTTTGGATTTGTTCCGGTTCATAGCCATCCAAATCCGCATTATTTGCCGCTATTTCCGCCAATTGCACTCGATCTGCGCCCGCCGTAATGGCTTCTTCGTAGGGTACCAATGCGCGCAGCACGGAAAAAGATACGCCGTCCAAGACGTGAATGCCCCCCGAACAGGTGTCCAGCACAATATGTTGCCCTTCAAAATCATATAGATGGATCATACATTCTCCTTACATAAATCATCGCCTGCAAGCACAACCTACACCTGTGCAACAGAAAAAGAAATCCCGCCGTTTTGTTCATAGGCAGGATTTTCCTGCGCAATGCGCAAAAAGAACCGCCCTCCGAAGAGAGCGGCACGGGTCAGACGGCTTTTTCCTGTTCACAGGCTTGATTGGCAATTCCACAAGAGGTCTTGCAAGCCGATTGACAGGAGGTTTGGCATTCGCCACAGCCGCCTTTTTTTGCGCTTTCCTGCAGATTGCGCGATTTCAGGCTAATGATGTGTTTCATGACACTCCCTTTCCAGTGCGACCCCGGGTCGCATCTTTTGTTTATTGTACTTTGGAATCTGGCATCCGTCAATGCAACGGATCTGCAGCAACGCGTCGAAGTTCCTCCCGGGCAAATGTCGTTTCCTGTCCGGAACGCACCCAATATAAAATGGTACGAACAACCGGTTTATGCAACGCGCGCTCCAAGCCTTCGCAATACAGAGCCAATTGCAAACGGTAGCGTTCCGGCTCCGGTTTCCGATCCGTCTTAAAATCGAGAAGAACGAGCCCCTCCTCCGTTTCGTAGTATAAATCCACCTGCCCGTCGACCAGGACGGTCGGCAGCCTGTCGGCAATACCTTCGTTCCGCCACATTGCAGCGTCGCACTCCCTCTGGGGCGCAGCGTGCGGTACCGCAACGGACAGCTGCGTCAAATCGATCCATTGCAGGGTGAAAGCGCGTTCCCGTTGCACGGTTTCGCGGTGTGCCCGAATTTCTTCTGCCAGCGAACTGTTGAAAAATTGCAGCAGCAACTTTTCATCCAAAAATCCGCGCTCCTGCTCCGTAAAAATTTCCCGTGCGACCAATCGATCCAATGCCGCTTGCAGGGTGTCTGCCGTATAGGTAGTAAGCGGCAACTGCGACAATGCCAAGTGCATCAAACTGCCCCATTCTGTTGGCGAGGGTTTCGTCTTTGGCTTTAGAAATTGCGGCAATGCCCGGTCCGCAGGAACGTCGACCGCCTGCTGTGCGCCTTCCGTCGGCGCCGTCATGCTCCACTTTTCCATCTTTGGCCAGGGCAAAAAATGCGGATCCAGCTTCTGATTCTTTTTCGCCATTTCCGATACGGTGCGCTTAATCGGTCGCACGGTATCCTGCACATAGGGATATGGCGTATCAAAGAGTCGTGCAAAATCTGGCACGGTACCTGCGCACACGTTCTCCGCGTCGATGGTCTTTGCCATTGCCGTGCGATACATGTCGGCATCCGAAATTTCCAGGCTTACGCCGTCTTTGGAAAGCCCCCTCTCGGCATAGTAATCACTTTGCCGCAAACAGGACCACTGCGCAGCGAGAGACATCGCTTCCGCAGGTTCCGTCACGGCGGCAGAGATGTCATCGTATTGGAAGCGATGCACCAGCCATGCCAAATACGAGGTATCGCGCGACAACACCGCATCCAATGACATCGAGCCGTCCACCAGCATCCCCGCCAGGTTTTTTGTCGTTCCCACGAGGAACAACCGGCTCTCCGCCCGCGTGCAGGCGACGTACAAAATGCGGACGGCTTCGGAACGCTGCTCTCTTTCCACCTGTGCAAGTACCACTTTTCGCCATACCGGATCAATTTGTTGGATATACCGCTCCGCTTCGCCGAAACGATATAAGCGCAGCGCCGATCCCAAGGTATCGTGGATCACCAGATCGTTTTGCTTTTCCTTCTTGGAAAATGCACGTCCTAAGTCGACAAGAAAGACATTCTCAAATTCCAGCCCTTTCGACTTGTGCATGGTCATCAGACGAACGACATCATCTTCTTCGGATAATTCGACGGCCGTTGGCAAGTCCGCACCGCCCGCAGAGGACTCAGTCTTGACGGACGATAAAAAGTCCGACAGGCTGCTCCCGCCGCCTGCCTCATAGGCAGCCATAAGTCGCAGCACCGCCTCCAGATTGGCGCGCCTTTCCCGTCCGTTTTCCAATGCGCCGGCATAGACATACAGCCCACTTTCGACCAACACGCGCCAACCAAAATCGGAAAATGGGAGTTCCTGTCGTGCTTCGCGCAGCCGTGTCAAGGCGGCAAAAAAGCGTTGCAGTTTTTCCTGCAAAAGTGGATCGCCCACTTCCAACGCCTGTTGACAAGCGCTGTAGAAGGGACCTTCCGGCGCCTGCACCCGGATTTTTGCCAACTGCGCATGGTCCAATCCTGCCATGCAGGAGCGCAGCGCTGCTAACAGCGCCGTATCATCATGTGGATTGTCGAGCAGGGATAGAATCTGCAGAAAAATTTTCACCTCTAAAGGCTCATGCGTTCCCACCGTCATTTCTGAGAAACAGGGAATGCCGAAATGAGTCAGCACGCGCTCAAAGGATGCGATGCGCGTGTTTGTACGGAAGAGTACGGCACAGTCGCGATAATGCTCTCCGGCGCGCACCAATTTCTGAATCTGTGCCGCGACGTAAAATGCTTCGACGCTTTCCTCGTCGAGTGCGGGGTCAAAGTCGGGGGCTTCCTCTTCCTCCACAGGCGTTTCCCTCTCCTTCGAATCTTGCAGTATGCACAGATGGACATGTCCCGGGAATGCCGTCGGATCCTCTGCCAACGGCGCACCGTCCGCATCCAGACGAATGCCGCGCACCGCACGGTGCCCCGGCGTGTCGTACAACACATCGCCGCGCTGTGGCGTCATCAGGGCAGAAAACAAAAAGTTGAAAAAATCAATGGGTGCCTGCTTTGTACGGAAATTTTGCGTCAAATCCAGCGCATGCGCCTGCGGATCCGCCTGATAGCGCGCATAACGCTCCAGGAAGTTTTGAGGGCGCGCCTGGCGAAACGCGTAAATCGACTGCTTGATGTCGCCGACAAAAAAGAGATTGTCCTCTTGTGCAAGGGCGTCTACGATTTCATCCTGGATGCGGCTGGAATCCTGATATTCGTCAAAAAAGATGTAGCGATAGCGTTCGGAAAGTGTACGGCGAACGGAGTCATCTTCCAACAGGCGGCACATCTCGTGCTCCACATCGGAAAAATCCATTCCGCCCTCTTGCTCTTTCTTCTCCTGATACCGCGCGGCAAAGTTTGCGGTGAGTTCCGCCAATTGTGAAAAATCATTCGCCATCTGCGCACATTCCTCTACAATCTGCTGGAAATCAAAATCCGCAATGGCGGAAAGCCAACCGTCTGTACCAAAAAAAGCTGCTTTGATGCGGTTCCGGTACCCCTTCACTTGCTCCGCATTGTCAACTTTTTGTGCCGCATCTTCCGCAGCTTCTTCCTCTTTGGAAAGTTTCCTAGTATATCTCGGAAATGCCGGCGGCACCCGGCTCCGCATGGCGGAGAGCAATTGGGGCGCTTGGGCAAAAAAGCGCTCTTCCCAACCGGTTTTTGCATAATGCACCGTACCGTCGCCTAAAAAATCCAATAAGCTACGCAATTCCCCCGTGCTTCGCAAAGCAATGTCGGATTGTCCTCCGGACGAATCAATGCACGAATCCATCCGCGGGCTACCGCTCGCAAGCATCGTTTGACCAAACGGTTGCGGAGCACAGCCGAGCAGCGCCCCCACCTTTTCCGGCAGTGATTCCTCATACAAAAATTTATCTAAATAAAAGATCTGTTCGACCAGAGGACGCAGATAGGAGTCCACCAGATCTTTCAAGCGCCGCTCGTACACCTCTTTGGGAAAGTCATCGCAGAAAAAGAAGTCGCATTGCTCCCTCAGCCACTGGTTTGGATTCGGTTTCTTATCTGCAGCCATAAACAATGTGCGCACCAGCGCACGCAGATCTTCGTCGTTGCGTCGCCCCCGATACCCGTACCGCTCCAAAAACGACAGCCTTTGGGCATCTGCCTGTACATAGACGTCTTGCAGCACTTCGTCGAGCGCCTCTTCCTGCAATCGGGCGAGCAGTGTGTCGTCCAATATGGAAAATCCCGGATCCCGCCCGATGCGCATCGCATATTCCTGTAGAATTTCCAGCGAAAATGCGTGCATCGTCTGAATATTTGCCGCCGCGACATCCGCCAGCTGTTCCAAAAACCACGCCCGGTCGCCGCCCCGCTCGGCACGTTCCAGCAGACCTTTGCGAATCCGCGTTTTCATCTCGTTAGCAGCCTTTTTTGTAAAGGTCACGATGAGCATCCGACGCAACGGAATCCGAACGTCGATGTAGCGAAGGATGCGCTCGACCAAAACGCTGGTCTTCCCCGCCCCCGCCTGAGCCGAAACGATTTTATGCCCCACGTTTTGATCACTTAATATTGCTGCCTGTTCCGCTGAATATCTCATGATTCCTCCGCTTCTTCCCGCCACCGCTTCCAATTCACCGATTCTATTTTTCGAAATCGGTGAAAGGCACGGCTTTCCATGTGACAGATCGCCCGGTACGTGCAATAATTGCACGCCGTCCCGCCGGACTGTCCGAGAAAACGAACCGGATGCGGTTCGATTTTTCCCGCAGCGCGCGCCTGCAAAATCTGTTTTGCCAATGATTTTCCTGTGTCCATTAGCCGCTGCAGTTCCTGCCTCGTCAGCACATTCTCTTTTTCCAACGGATCCGTTTTTCGCCCGCGTAAACGATACAGCGAAGCTACTATCTCCGCCGGCGTTTGCGCGGTATCGTCTGCTTTATCTTTTCCGGCGAAGAAATGTACATCCATTGCCTGCAGAATTTCTGCGTTTTTGAGCAGCACCCCATCGTATAACCCCTGTTTTTCCAGCACAGCGGCAGGATCTTCCCCTTCCTTTACCACCGCGGGCGGGCCCATATGTATATAAAAACAACCAAATGGTTCCCGCTGTCCACCTGTCGATCCGTCGGATTGCGTCACAGCGGCAAGGTAGAGCACCAATTGCAGATCCACCCCCGCCAGGACATTTGTCAGCTGAAACTCCTTTTTCCCGGTTTTATAATCAATCACCTGAAGATAGTCACGGTCCGCTTTCGACAGTACATCGACGCGATCCATGCGTCCCTCAAGCCATTGCGGCTGATCCGGCAATGCAATACGAAGCGCATCGAATACCTCGCCCCGTCCGAAACGCTGTTCATGGTAGACGCGTTGCACCTGCCCCGCGTTAAATTGTTGCAGTAGGCGCCCCTGTACTTCCGTCAGCGTTTTTTTTGTCAAAGACAGAACATATCGATTTTGCGGATCCGTTCGACGTCCCGCATCCAGCAACTTATTTGTACTTTCTGTAAATGCACGCTCCGCGATCCGGCCGGATTCCGCAGCATCCATCCTGCGGAAAGCGTCCGGATCGTCCGCCACGGCCTTCGTCCACGCATCAATGCCATCGTGCAATAGTGTCCCCAATTCCAGAACATCGAGTGCAAAGTGCTCGATGCGTTCCGGGCGCAGCCCGTAATCGATAAAATATAAATATGGACATTTCGCATAGCTTTCCAACTGGGAAATACTTACGCGAGACTTTCCCCCATAGAGTTCCATTGCCTGCTCCGGAGACAAAGTCGCCTGTTTTTCCGGCTGTCCGGCACGTGCAATGAGTTCCGCCAAGGGCTGCAGAGTACGACTTTGTTTCATCGCCGCAAAAATCTGGCGAGCATTTTCGTTTCGCGGCGCCGCATTGCTGCGCAGTCCCTCCGGCAGTTCGATACTCAACCGCGTTTGAGAGCCGCCGATCAGATCCATCGGCAATGCGTCTATGCGCTCCAACGGCAATTGCAAGCCCTGCCGCAAACGCTGCACGCGAAAGCTCTCCTGGACGGCTTCGTTCGCATGGGTCAGCATGGGATAGCTGATCACCAGCCGCTCCCCCACCTTGGTCAACGCGATAAAAAACGAAAGCGCTTCCTCCGCCGCACCGAATTGCCGCATGGAAGGCAAAGAAAAGCCCTTGGCGCGCAACAGATCCTGCTCTTCCGACGATAAAAGTCCGCTTTCTTTCTTGAGCTTCGGCAAAAAAAGATCGCCGGCGCCGAGCAAATAGACTTCTTTGCGCGTGTTCGCGCGCGAGCGCAGCAAGGTATTCACGAGCACTTGGTCGCGATATGGCGGAATGATACCGACGCGAATCGACTGCATTCCTTCGACAAGCACCTCGCAGAAGAAATCAAAGGAACGCGCTTCCGTGCCGCCCAACAGCACCATCTGGTCCAACAGTTCCATCAACTGCGCCCAAATTTGCTTGTCTTCTTCCAGTTGTTCCCGGCGCGTCGGGTCGGCGGCAAGCTGTGCCTGTTTTTGTGCCATTGGTTCGGCGATCGACGGTCGGGTGAGAAAATCAACCAGCATACGCGCAAAAAATTCCGGAGGCGCTTCTTTTTTTCCTGCGCTCATCAAGGGGCGCATGCAATCCAGCAGCACCGCATTCACGCGAGCGGCAACGGCGTACTCCGTTTCCAATGCCTCCCGCTTATCTGGATGGGCATCACAGTATGCGGCATCCGGTGTAAAATACCGTTCCTGTAAAAACATGCCGCGATCCAAGTTTCGCCGCAGCACAAAATTTTGATAGCTTGCAATCGAGTCGGAATCCAACGCATGATAACCGATTTTCAACCACTCCAATACATCAGATCGCATAAAGTGACGGCGGACCAGGGCCAAACTCAATTGAATAAAGCGGATGAGCGGTTTATGGCCGATCGGTCGCACTTCATCCAGAAAAAAAGGAATGGATTCGCGATGTAATTTGCGGCGCAAATCGTCATAATATTCGGAGGGCTCCGTGATGATCACTTGCAGATCCGACCACCGACGGTTGCGCTCCACCACCGCGCGGCGCAGCTCGGAAAGCAACGCGTCCACCTCATCATCCGTGTTTCGGAAGCGCCGAACGCGCACTTCCCCCTTCACAAAAGTTTTCGGGACCAACCGGTACGAAAAAGCAGAAAATGCCGCATGGGCAAAAATCGGCAGCGGTGCGCCGTCCGCATCCTCAGCGCGCGAAAATACGACATTTCCCGCGCCGCCGGCACAGCGCACCAGCCGTTTCAAAAAATAAACCGGTAATTGAAAGGCTTCGGCATCCGCGCATACAGACTCCGGAACGGTGCCGACCGTTCCCGGCGTCTGCTGCAGCGTCTCCGCCGCCAGTTGAGGGTCCATAACGAGACTGTAATGTACCGCCGAACCCGCCTGCAACAGAAAGCGGATAAATTCCAGTTCAATGGCGGACATGGAATTAAAATCATCGAAGAAGAAATCGACATCTTCAAAAATGGACAGCTCCGGCACTTGTCGCAATGCCATCTGCAATCGGTCATCGGTATCCAATTGTCCCTTTGTCAACCGGTTTTCATACGCACGATAAATGCGCGCCACCTCACGCAATTTCGTCGCCGTATAGGCGCCTTCTTCGAGACTGCCCGCGATTTCATCCAAGATTTCCGGTTCCACCCCGTATTCTTTGAATTCCTGTACGGCATGGAAAAGTCGCGTCATGAATCCCTCGCCCCGACCTGCAGAGGGAAAGGCTTCCAATGAAGCACCGACGTCTTCAACGAGAAAGCGCAACAGCATTGTTCGACCCGTTTCTCGCAGTGTGGAACGTTTTAAGCCGACGCCTGCCTCCAAAATTTCCCGCGCGATCGAGGGATAGCTCTTGATCTGTACCTGCATGAGGGACTGCGATTCGAAGGCGCGAAAAACCGCCTGTTCCGTTTCCACCGTAAATTGCGATGGAACCACAAGATAGGCACGCCGCCCTTTTTGCAGCGTTTGCTTCATCGCCGCATACAGCGACTGCGATGCCTGTTCCCGAAAACGAGAAACGTGAAGTCTCAGCACGTCTCGGCTCCTTCCTTTTCTTCCGCTGCCTGCAGCGCCAACCGAGCGGCGCCGTAAATTCCGGCATCGTTGCCCAATGCGGCGATCTGCAGGGGCGTCTCGACGCAGGCAGAAAAAGCGCAAGCGCGGTAAGCGCGACGCGTCGGTTCCAAAAGCAGATCGCCCGCCGCCGACACCCCGCCGCCGATGGCAAAGAGTTCGGGATCGCACACCGAAGCAATCAGCGCACAGGCGCGCCCGAGGTAAGTCCCCGTTTCGCGGACAATTTCAACGGCAAGTGCATCTCCGGCAGCTGCCACTTCAAATACCGTCTTGGCATCCCATCCGCTTTTCCTCTGCAAAATACAGGATGCCGCTGCTGCGGAATCTTCCCGAAGTTTTTCCTGTGTGCGAGCGACAATCCCCGTTGCGGAACAAACCAATTCCAAACAGGTATTTCCACCGCAATTGCAACGACGCGCCAGCGGTCTTTCTAATAGCGGCATGTGACCGATTTCACCGCCCGCGCCGTGGGCGCCGGATAAAATATGCCCATTCGCAATAATGCCGCCGCCGACACCCGTACCCAGGGTAATAAGCACTAAATTTTTTAAGCCGCGTCCAATTCCCTGCCAAGATTCCCCTAAGGCCGCGACATTGGCATCGTTTTCTACGCGCACGGGCACCCGCAGGCGGCGCTGCATCTCCGTTGCAACGGCAACTTCCTTCCATTGCAGATTGACACAATGCGGCACAAAATTTTCCTCGCGCACCGGGCCCGGAACCCCGATGCCCACACCGACGAGGTCCGCCGCTTCTACGGTGGAATCGTCGATGATCCGGTGTACGCGATCACGCATGCGATCAAAGGTGACGAAGGCGCCGTTTTCCACTTCGGTCGGCATCGACGATTTGCCAAGCAGTTCGCCTTCTCTACTGAACAATCCGAATTTAATGGACGTGCCGCCCACGTCAATTCCTATGGCTACCTTCATAATCTCCCCCTTTTTTTTTATTTTACCATAGAGACATGGCGGTTTTTTTGTGATAAGATACCCCGCAGAGTGTTTCTTGGCACCCACTCACGCTATATAGCGAAAAAAATCAAGGACGGGCGTCCTTTGGACGCTTTTTTGGTGCCCGAAAGGGAGGTATTTATGACAAAATTTCATTTCAATGCGCGCTTCCTAGCGCGACAAGGGATCATTGCGGCGCTGTATGCCCTGTTGACTTTTTCCGGCATGGGCGTTGCGTATGGACCCATTCAGTTTCGCTATTCCGAAGTGCTTACTTGGCTTGCTTTCTACGATCCGAAAAATATTTTCGGACTTTCCGTCGGCTGCTTTCTTGCCAATATGACAAGCACCTATGGTCTCCTGGACATGGTCGTCGGAACCGCCGGCACTCTTTTTTCCGGTCTTTGTATGAGCCGCGTGCGCTCCAAGCCGTTGGCGGCATTGTTCCCCGCCGTGTTCGGTTTTCTCTATAGTGCCGAGGCTGCATGGGTCGGTGAAATTCCTTGGGGACTCTTTCCCGAGGTGACCTTCTATATTTTTCTGTCGCAGTTTCTGATTGTCGGAGTCATTGGCTATCCGCTCACCGCATTTGCCGAGAAAAGTGTCGTATTTTACCGCATCGTACGGGACGATTCCATGCGCCCCGTAAAGAATTTCCCGGCGGAAAAAGGCGAACCTGCTCCGAAAATCTCGTGATTGTTTTACAAAGAGGCGGGTATGAATGATATAATCGGTGTACAAACACCACCGGGAAAGGAGTCGATATGACATACGTATTATACAAAAAAGACAGCTGTCCCTTCTGCCAGAAGGTGCTGCGCTTTATGGATGAAAACAAGGTAGAAGGTATTGAAACCAAAGACATTGTAGAAGATCCCGCCAATAAAGAATTCCTTATTGAAAAGGGTGGGAAGAATCAGGTCCCCTGCCTTTTTATCGACGGAAAGCCGCTCTATGAGTCGGATGACATCATTGCCTATATCAAGGAACATTTGCTGGATGGCAAAGCGGTTGAGTCGGACAGTGCCGATTCCGGTATGTGTCCGTTTTAGAGTGGAATTCAAAGTTTTAACATGGTATGAAAAAAAAACCCTTTTTGCTAACACCACATAAGGCAGTAACTTAAAAATTATAAGAATACAACTTTATAGGGCAGTGCAAAGAGCTAAGGAAAGACTTTGATTGTAAAAGGTCAGAGTCTTTTTTCTATCTTGAATCCGCACATTCGTCTTTGGATTTTACATCATGTATAATGAACCTACCAAATACAAGGATGTTCTAGTGATGTAGACCAACGAGCAAAATCTTTATTTGAACAAGCAGTAAAATCATTTGCCGAGCAGGAGCAGATTACAGAAAAACTTAAGACTGAAAATATGATGTTGGGGGTGCAGAAAATGAATAATCTTCGCCACCGAGCAACAGAAATTGTTAATGAACAAATGATATATAACTGAGAAAAAGGCACATCTTACGGAGAAAAAAGTCCGTAGGCTGTGCCTAAATTTTATTTGTGAGGTTAAAATGTATAATCTTAGCGAGCAACCGTCTTTTTTATTTTGGTTAAGAATCCAAAGAGTAACACTGATATCGGTAGTAATAAATAATTCTCTCGGGAGAACAATAATAGCCTCAACTTTATCATTCTGAATCAGGTTTTTACGAATTTCTATTGTATCGCTATCATTAAAAACACCGTTAGCAAGCAAGAACCCGGCAACACCCGTTTGTTTCTTTAAGTGTGAAAGCATATGTAGAATCCAAGCATAATTGGCATTGCTTTCAGGCGGAGTCTGATAATCAGCCCAACGAGGGTCATGTTCTAAGGTACTGTCGTACCATCCTTTTAAATTATAAGGCGGATTTGCCATGATATAATTAAAATAGACACTTTTATGAAGGTCTTTCAAAAAGCTGGAATCACTGCTGTCGCCAAGGCTATGCCTGATGCCACGGAGTGCAAGATTCATTTTTGCAAGACGATATGTTGCAGGTTCTTTTTCCTGCCCATATACATTGATACGGTTAATAGCGCCTTGTTTAGATTTTACGAGTGCAGCACTTTGAATAAACATACCACCAGAACCACAGCAAGGATCTATTCCGACACTGTATTTGATACAATTTAACGCTGGTGCGTAAGTCATGTGTTTAACCTCGAAATCCCTTGATTTACAGGGATTTTCGCCTTTCTGCGGAGCTTCCTTTGATGCTTTTCGTGGCAGTTTTTGTATGAGTTTTTGCTTTTATATATCTCTTTCCATCATACCTGTTTCCGATTTTCGTACCCCTCGGAGAGCAATCGTTAAAAAGTGTCAGTAATCGTTAAAAAGTATCGGGAATCGTTAAAATGTTCAGATTGCTCATCAACTTGCCAAGAATTCAACAACGAACGCCTGAACGACAGCTGCGATTGGTATCAATAAAAATGGCACGAACAAAAAATGCTCCGCAAGAGCCAAGTGCTTCATCCAATTCTTAAATTCATAGTCCTTGTGGCCCTCTGTGCCGGGAATAACAATTTTGCTCTTATATTTTCCTTGAAATAACAGACAATCTAACAGCAAAAAATCTCCTGCATTTAAGATGCTCCACTGAATATAGCTCATCCAAAACAAGTTCCAAAAACCAATAATTGGGGAATGCATAAGGCTCGCAACCGAATAAACAAAACATATCCCAACGAGGCCGATAGTGAATATGAGATTTATCTTTTTCTCTTGCTTTGTCATGGGTAAAGGAGCTGCCTTTTGAATGGCTTTTGGATAAGAGTCCAAAAACCATCTTGGATTGATCAGTGCCAAGCTTGCGACAGCCCCATTAAAAATAGCAGCGATAGCTACCCCATCCAGTATTGCTCGAAGGATATCCATAAACCCATATTCTCCTTAATCCACACATCCTTTTACAAAAGCCATATAGGCCACTGTGTTTTGTGTCATTTCTTCGCAGTGTCCATAGCCTTGCCAGATTTTTAATTTTTCCTTGGGATAATGTTTCTTGATGCTTCTTCTTGCATGTCCGACATTCAGATTCTTATCCCCATAAGAAAAGATGGTATCTTGCTTCGTATCCTCCGATAAATGTGGCAAGCGGATATGTCCGCAATCATAAACAATATTTTTGATACTCTGCTTGTCCATCGTAACAAGCGTATCAAACAGCATGTTCGCATAGATCCCATAGCGTTTGGCGACCTTATCAATCAGCGGTTTTGGATCTTGCCGCGCCTTCTTTTGTTTGCTCAGAAACACATGCTCCAGCATTTTTGATAGAAGTCCGGCTTGTTCACAAAAGCTGGTCCCTTCAAAGAACAGTTTTTGAAAGTGTAGGCTTTGATCTTGGAGCAGTTCAAAAAGAACGCCGCCGCCCAATGAAGCGCCAAAGGCAAGTTTTATGGTGCAGAGATCATGCTCTTTTAAGTAATGGGCAAGCGTGGCTGCTTCCTCAGCTGTACTTACATAAGGATCGTCTTTTGCCTCTCCATGTCCGGAAAGGTCGGGCACAATATAGAGATACTCACATCCCAGCTCTTTTGCCATGCTATCCATCATCATTTTGCCGGAAAAATTCATCGGATGGATGAGGAGGATAACTTCTCGCTTGTTCTGATTGATGTCATGAATCACCATGATCACACCTCCTTGAAATCGCTCCCTTTGCCCATGGTGCCATTGATTTTTCTGGCCACTAAAAAACACTCTGGCCAAGGACTGGCCGGTAGAAGTTCGCATTGCAGGAGTTCAAAATCGTTTTGGCAGATAAATGCTTTAAATTCTGCAAGTTTCCAGCTGTGAAAAACATGAAATCCGATTCTTTTCATCAGCCACAGCTTGAGTCGATGGATCTTTTCTTCAGCGACAAAGGTGGGTGCGATCAGTAAGCCATCTGTTTTAAGAATGCGATGAATTTCTTCTAAGGCCTTTTTTGGCTTTGGCATAATGTGCAGCGTATTAGCTATAAGCACAACATCAAAGCGATTGCTGTCAAAGGAAAGTGCTGTCGCATCTTCCACGCAAAAGCAAAGATTTGAAGACTTTTCTCTTTTCTTTGCCTCTGCAATCATGCGTTCTGAGAAATCTGTAGCAAGCCATGTTTTTGCCTTTGGCGCAAGCGGAAGGCTAAGCTGTCCAGTGCCACATCCCAGCTCCAGCACAGATTGCTCATCCGACAAATGTGCTTCGATTTTCTTGATTAATGTCTCATAGAGTTGTTTGTTTCCTTTTTCCTGTATTCGCGTATAGAGCTTGGCAATGCGATCCCAGAAGCTTTTATTATCCCGATTTTCTTTTTGTTTCATGATTTAAGTTCCCTTATTGAACCCACACACATAAGCCCGCCAAGACAGCAGAGCCCACAAGTATAGCGATGACATGGATGAGGTGATCTTTTTTGTTGTAGCCAAAAAGCTGCGGGCCCAACAAGGCTTTGACTTCCGGATAAAAATGCGGAAAGAACGTAGACCTACAAAGCAAAAACCAATCAAAGAAGAAAATATCAAAGACTTTCAGCAAAAGCATCATCACGGCAAAGCGTATATAAAACTGCAGGAAGGTAAAGCCATTCTTGATACCGTCTACTGCACCGACAATAACAGCTCCCGCCATACAAAGCATTGCCAGCAGGGCTAAGCTCCAGCCGAGGATATGCTGTCCGCGAAAACGTTCTGGTTTTTCCTCGACGGCTTCATAAACGGCTTTGGGTGCTGATGTAAAAAACTTCTTGTCCTGGATAAAACCTACGCCCGCCAATAAAAGTAAGAAAAGCCCTGCCATCATAATCGAGGATAGGAAAAGCGTCAGAATCATTGTTTACCTCCATACTGTGCAGCTTCCGGCAAAAAACCACCCTGCGCACCTTCTGAGGTGTCATCGCTTTCGTCGTAGCTGTCATAGGGCGCCGCAGGATCAACGGGCTTTTGTTTGCAAAAAGCATTACACGCTTTATCGGTATGACGAAAGACAAAGTCGAAGTCGCGGCTGTAACCCGTATGTCCGGTAATGAACATCGGACGCGAGTTTCGTTCTTCAAGCTTTGCCTTCAAAGTAGCAAGAGAGCGAATGGCCAACTTGTTGTTTTCTGCTAAGGCATTGATAAAGCTATAGCCGCCGTCATAGCCCAGCCAGATGGTATCACCCAAGAACACATAGGCATCGTCAATGAGATACACCAGATGTCCCCAAGTGTGGCCCGGCACTAAGAAGCATTCGATGCGGATATCTCCGATAGAAAAGATATCGCCGTCTTTCAGCAGCGTTTTTTCATTTTTGATGACAACCTGCGGAAGCTTGTAGAGCCCGAAGCTTACCTTGCGGCGTACCTCACCCGTCAAATAACGATTTTCAATTTCTCCGATGTAGAGATGGGCATGTCTGAAAAGACCGTCGCTGTCCTCTTCCACCGCACCGACATGATCGGTATCCTGATGGGTGATAAGAATATCTTTGATCTTGGCCGGGTCCAGATCCAGCCATTTCATCTTCTCTTTCAACCGCGGATAGTTGTAGCCGGCATCAAGCATGATGGTCTCATTGCCTTTGGTGTAAAAGAAGATATTGGCGGCATACTCCCGCACGCAGCGCACATGCTCATCAATCCGGCCCGTGTTGATCGGCTTGAAGATGCCTTTGCCACGGTAGCCTCTTGACATGATTTTTAATTGAAATTCTGTAGCTTTCTTAGACATAACGGATGACTTTCTTTTCTGCTATAACTTTGTTCTCCTGTATTAATCGGCAAGTTTGCCGTCATTCTGTGGTGTAGGCTCTGCAGGATCCTCATGAACGGTTTCAACGATGTCGTTTAAATCGCAGCTGAGAACCTCACAAATTCTCAGTAAAATGTCCGTTGTAACGTTGTCGCCGCGATTGAGTTTTGCAAGTGTCGTGGAGCTAATCTTTGTTTTCTTTCGCAAATCTTCTTTTGTCCAGTTAAGATCGATTAGCCTTTTCCATAATTTGTTATAAGAGAGTTTCATATTGCCCCCATGTGTGTGATGTGTGCTGACGGCACTATTGCGGTTTTTCACTATTCTTCTTGTTTTTCTTGGTATTCCATGTGTATCCATATAAGGCTTTGGTCCCATCATCAAGATGAATGACACGTAACTCATCAGATAATTCAACCGCTTCTTGTCCATAGGCAGGGGAAGCATCAAAGGCAAAGAATACTTGTTTCGGATCGCCGCAACGATCATATAATTTTGCTGTCTTCTCGTATAGCTCTAACATTTTAACAACCGGCAAATAAGCAATCTGCTTGATGACCGTAGAATCATGGATAACGAAAGGAAGTGCTGTCAATTCCAAAATCGCCATGTCAAACAAAATCAGATTCTTTGATTTTGCACCGGCTCCGTTATCGCCTTGGGAAGAAAAACCATAGCCAAGTTTTCCTTCTCTGGATTCTTTGAAAGAGAAAAATGGTGCGAGGCGATCTTGATACGGGTAAAGAAAGTCATTGTTCCTTTGGAATGCGGCATTCAAGTCGCTTGCCAGACTTCCGAGAATGGCAGGCCGTCTTTCCTTCAGTGCTTCTCCGGTTTCTTTTTTGAGCTTCTTCAGTTCCTGCGTCTTGTCAAACATAGATATTTGTTCCGCAAGACGCTTTATCTTTGCGACGGTCTCACCATTTTTCTCATAGGTTTCATCGTCCAGTTCAATTGATTCATTGAGCGAGTAAATTTTCTCCTTAATTTGTTTGATCGCCTCATTGACAAGGCCAAGCTCTTTTTTGTAAAGCTCTGCCTGTTCATCAATCTGATCATTTAATATTCCGATGAGAGAGCGATGATAATATTCGACTGTCTCTAATTTTTCTTTGTTCGCTTGAGGAAAGAACTCATAAAAAGCATTTAACTCCTCACTGCTTATCCTGAGTTCTCCCGCCAACGTAGCCTCGACAAGTTTTAGCCTACTTTGAAGAGCCGTTCTTTTTTCTTCCAGTGGTCTTAAGCTCATGCGCAGTTTTGAAGCCTGCGATTTAATTTCTCTGGTCTTATCATATAAAGATAAATCGGCGGTCACCTTTAAGCTTGCGAGCTTCGTTTTTGTTTCGCTTAACTCTTCGGCTGCTTGTTTTCGTTCTTTTTGGGAACGCAGCTTTATATACGGACTAAGTCCGCTTTTTGCAATCGTCTCCAAGCTGGAATACTCACTGGAGGCTTTTGCCAGTTCGTCTTCTAAGGCTTTAAGCTCATCGTATTTTCCGAATAGTTTTTGAAGTGCTTTTACTCCCGCCTCATCAGGTTCTCGAGGAGCTGCAAGTAAAGGTTTAGTCAAATTGGCAAGAGGTTCTTCTCCGATGCGTACAAAGCGACCGATTAATTCACGCCATGTGGAATCATTGAAATCCAGGCCATATTGCTCGGCTAAAAATAATTTATAGTCATCGATCGTCCACTCGCCGGACTTCTCCTGATACGTGTCATCGGCATAAATACTGATAAACCCATGGCGCAACGTATCACGCGAAAGATAGTAGTAGTCTTCGCCGAATTTGAGCGTGAAGTAAATCGTATGGTGCCCTACAGCTTGCGGAAGTGTAATGGTATCCGTTGTCAAAAAATCCTTACCGGCAAAAACGAAATCAATGATATATAGCACCGTTGATTTTCCAATGGAATTTTCAGCTTTCGCACCACCTTCGATCATGTTGAGTCCACCGTGGAAAATAATGGGCGGTCTCTGCTTTTCGTCTTCGATGAATTTATCTGACCATATACTAATGAGCACGCAAGATCACCTCGCTTTTTTCGTCTATCGTTATTTCTTGAATTGAAAGAAGCAAAGCAAGCTCTTCAATAAGTTCAAGAACTCCACCAACCTCACCAGCAATTCTCTGGGATAAATCCGCTACAGAAATGCCATCTTTCCCAATAGCCCGTAAGATGATGGGGAAATTAGATAATGTGCTTTCTTCATAGGTATAAAGTTTATTCGGCAGTCTCATCAGAAATAGCCTCCTTGCGAGGCGAAAAGACCTCACATATTTGTATGAAATAACAAACTACAATGGCGCAGATATACTCACCTGATCCTGTTTCGTGACTCATCCATTCTGTTATCTTTTTGAAGGCTAAAGGCTGCTCAACCTGCAGCCGCTTTAGTTCAAGCCACATGCCTCTTACTTGATTGCGTATTCTTTCAAAATCCAAAACGCCGGATGAGTCCAAGCTCTTCAGTTGTGTGTCAATAAAAGATTTGTAAATAGCCATCGCATCGCGGGCTTGGAGCATCAGCTCCTCGTCTGCGATTTTTGTTTTTAAAGGATAGGCATTATATTTGGGATCCGTTTGTTTTTTAGCTGCCGGAATATCTTTCAAAGCAACCAGTAAAGCCGTGATTTCTTTGTCTAAATGCATGGGAACTGCCGCTTGTTCAAGTTTCTCTTGTTGCTTAAGCAGCGATTTTTTCTCATACAGATTTTTTTGTTGTTCCGGCGTATGGCTTAAGTTGTATTGAGCGGCGCACTCCGGGCATAAAACTGCAAAATCATCAATGGTTGGATTTTCTTTGCTCTCATCAATCTGAATGATGTCATAGGCAGGAGCCGTCTTGGCATTGGATGAAATTTGTAAAGATCTACCGCACTTAAGACAACCTCTGGATTGAAGCAACAACTCTTCTTTGTAGTCGGTTAAGGCCGCCCATTGATTGATTAGTATTTCGTATTCTTTATTTCGGTTTGTCTGTTTTGCTTTCTTTTGCAAAATCCTGACAAGTTCTAAGCTTGCCTGCTTAACGAGATCCTTAACCTCAACGTCAACACCATAGGCGGCGAAATTATCTGCTATTAGCTTTTTCGCGGGTAGATCCAGGGCTTTGATCAACCCCATCAAGTTTTTTAGGTTCAGACGTGATAAAAGCGCATTAGCAAATTTCATCGTAAAGGATGACGCTCTTGAAAACATCGACTCTAAAGTGGCATCGCTGGGTAGAACGGACGGATCTTTTCTGGTTGTCCACTCATCTTCCGATACCGTCGTGAACATGGAAATGAGTTCTCTCATATAAGAAGGTCCGCCGAGACCACCCGGAACGAGCGGTTTCATAGCTTTACACCATTCATTAAATTCCAAGGCGGATCCTCCTTTCTTTTTTCTCAGGTTTTCTCAGGTTTTTCTCTCAGGATTTCTCAGGGATCGGAATCAGTCACTTTGTATTCTAAAGGTGCAGTTCAGAAACCCATCTACACAAACCCTCTGATTTATTAATTATAGCATCTGAGGTTGCATCGAGTAAAGAAAAACTTTACGAAAGTGGAGGCTGTGAGCTGACATGAATTCAGAAGGGAGGCGATTTACATGGCGAGAAACACCAAGCAGACATCAGCGAAGATCGCTCGCAAGGCATCAACTGTCTTACGCGACGGTCGCTTCAGCAAGACGTCCAAAGCTGTAGCCGGAAGCGCTCTGGCGCAGACGAAGCCAAGCAAACGCAAGTAATCATTGCATTAGGCGGATGATGATCTGTTCTCACGTGTGAACACCCCATCTGCCAGCCCTTCGGGGCAACTCGTATCACGGGAACGTAACTGTTCCATTCAAAACTAAATCTAAGCCTGAATTACGTAATAGGGCGAGGGTTTGAAAAGAACTATTTTAGGTCGAAAGGCCTGAAACAAGCGTTTTTCACACCTTCTCTTTTCTGCGCCCTATTTTCAGGTTGTCTGTTCAAGAGTCGGTGTCAAAATGCACCGGCTCTTTTCATTTCCTCGCTCCTTAACCGCAAGTCAGGCGGACAAGGAGTCAAGAAATGTCAAAGAAAGAAAATCATGTATCAAAGATTTATATTCGCGGTCTCGGTCTGGTCGAGACAAGCCCTGAACACAAGAAAGACTACGAGAACGAATGCGCCCGTATCCGCATGAAGATGCAGTATCACGGCGAATGCCACGTCACCAAGGCAAACATCAACCGCTGCGATGGCATATGCGTCGGCTGTCCATTTCGTTCTGCCGGGAAGTTTGTCTCCATCCATGACACCGTACAAACAGACAGCGCGCTTACCTACGCCGATGTGCTTCCTGCATCGGAAGCGTATTCACCGGAAGGCGTCCTTGCGCGTAAAACTTTGCGCGAAGAACTCAGCCGTATTTTCGCAGGTCTCACGGACGAGGAGCGCCAAATCATCCGTCTTGTTGTCGCCGGTCAATCCGAGCGCGACATGGCAGAAATCCTCGGCATCAAACGTACCACACTGAACTACCGAAAACGTCAGCTTTTTGCTCGGCTGAAAAGCCGGCATCCGGAGCTTCGTGACCTTCTTTTGGATCTCATCTCTTATTCCTAAACCTTAAACCTTCGTCCAACGTCCCTCCCTTTCTTCAGGGAGGGATAGAGGGGCAAAACGGCAGGCCCCGAAGGAAAGGAGGTAGCCATGAGACCACAAAGCAATGTGCCGGGTGTGACAAGAGAAGAACTCATCGAAGTGCTCTCTGCCATATCAATTATCACCAAAGACCTGACAAGAAAACTGATTCAGACAAAGAAAGGAGGCAATCCTTATGGGACAAATGAAAAAGATGAAAGCTGTTATAGACGACCTACATTCCTGTAGCGAACAACTAAGCGATATCGCTGCCGAGCTGGAAGCGATGTTCAGCACGGCACCGGAAGAAGTGACGGTTCCTGCAAAAACGCCAAAGCCGGAGCTGAAGCTTGAAGACGTGCGGGCCGTCTTAGCGGACATCTCCCGTGCGGGTCACACCGCAGAAGTGCGCGCCCTGATCGAAAAGTACGGCGCGGACAGACTCTCTAAAGTTGATCCGAAAAATTACGAAGCACTGCTTCGTGATGCGGAGGTGCTACATGAAGGCTAAACATGCGCTGCTTTCCGCATCAAGTGCCTATCGCTGGCTTGCCTGTCCGCCCTCGGCTCTGCTTTCGGCAAAGTATGAGGACACGTCAAGCTCTTATGCACAAGAAGGCACCGCGGCGCACGCTCTTGCCGAGTACAAGGTGCTGAAAGCGTTAGGCAGGAAAGCCGATGATCCGACGGAGAATCTTGATTATTTTAACGAGGAAATGGATGAAGCGACCGATGCCTATGCCGGCTACGTGCTGGAGCAAGTCGCCGAAGCTAAAAAGGCAACGATTGATCCAATCGTTCTGGTGGAACAGCGTGTGGACTTTTCCACCTATGTACCGGATGGTTTTGGTACTGCCGATGCCCTCATCATCGCCGACGGCAAGCTTTCCATCACAGATCTCAAATATGGACAGGGCGTGCTCGTTGAAGCCGATCATAATCCGCAGCTCATGTGCTATGCCCTCGGGGCCTATGAGATGTTTTCTGCGCTCTATGACATTGAGACCGTATCGATGACGATCTTTCAGCCACGGCGTGACAGCGTATCCGTCTTTGAGATGAAAGCATCGGATCTGCTGGACTGGGCAGAGAACACACTCAAACCAAAGGCGGAACTTGCCGCCGAAGGTAAAGGCGACTTTACAGCCGGCGAACATTGCCGCTTCTGCAAGGCAAAGGCCGACTGCCGAGCCAGAGCGGAAGCCAATCTCGCGCTGGCAAGATATGACTTTGCCCTTCCGCCTACCTTAACCGATGCGGACATCGAAGCGATTTTGCCTCTTCTTGATGAACTTACAAGCTGGGCGGAAGACATCAAGGCCTATGCCCTGACACGTGCAGTGGCAGGAAAAGAGTGGTACGGATATAAGCTCGTCGCAGGAAGAAGCAACCGTAAATACGTAAACGAAGATGCCGTCGCAAAGAAGGTATCCGATGCAGGCTTTAATCCTTATGAGGAAAAGCTCCTCGGCATCACCGCTATGACCAAGCTCTTAGGCAAAAACCGCTTTGAGGAGCTGCTTGAAGGCTTAATTGAAAAGCCGCAAGGAAAACCAACCCTCGTGCCGGAGTCCGATAAACGTCCGGCCATGAATTCAGCAAAAGAAGATTTTAAGGAGGAAAATTAAATGTCAAAATTTACAAACCCGATGAAGGTTATCACAGGAAAAGACACTCGCTGGAGTTATGCCAACGTGTGGCAGCCAAAATCCATCAACGGCGGCACACCGAAGTACAGCGTTTCGCTCATTATCCCCAAGTCCGATACCGTCACTTTAGGGAAAATCAAAGCTGCCATCGAAGCCGCCTACAAGGAAGGTGAAGCCAAACTCAAAGGAAACGGCCGCTCGGTACCCGCACTTGCGGCAATCAAAACGCCGCTTCGTGATGGAGATGCTGAACGTCCGGACGATGAGGCGTATGCAAACAGTTATTTTGTAAATGCCAACTCCACCACCAAGCCGGGCATCGTCGATGCCGACCGAAATGAAATCATCGACAGCTCCGAAGTTTACTCAGGCGTTTACGGCCGCGCGTCCATCAATTTTTATGCGTTCAACTCCAACGGAAATCGCGGCATCGCCTGTGGTCTCAACAACCTGCAGAAAATCCGTGACGGCGAGCCGCTCGGCGGTCATGCTTCTGCCGCAGAAGACTTTGCAACCGATGATGACGATGACTTCTTGAGCTAAGAGGTGTGCCATGACAAATCTACTTGATTTCATGTGCCAGCTCATCTTATCGATGGCTGTCGGATTCACCTTCGGTGCCGCCTTTGCCAACGTGCTCATTGCAAGGCTTGAAAAGCGCGAGAAGAAAAAGAACGACACCACAACCCGTTAAAAGCAAATGATGCGGAGAGGCAGACTGGAGATGCAGTCTGCCTTTCTGCCATTTAGGAGGTGAAATTTTGAAAACACTTAGCATTGATATAGAGTCATTTTCGTCCGTTGAACTGGCCAAAGCAGGCGTATATAAGTACGCCGAAGCGCCTGATTTTAACATTCTGCTCTTCGGCTGCTCGATCGATGGCGGTGAAGTTCGGGTCATCGACCTTGCACAAGGCGAACAAATCCCCAACGTCATTCTGGATGCATTGACAGACGACACCGTTATTAAATGGGCATATAACGCGAATTTTGAGAGAGTTTGTTTATCTCGCTATCTATCGGATATCGGCATAAGCCTTGATCCCTTTCATGACCATCATCCGCTTTCAACAGAGATGGCAAGATTTCTTAATCCCGCCTCTTGGCGCTGTTCGATGGTCTGGGCAGCAACTTTGGGTCTTCCACTATCACTGGAAGGTGTCGGTACAGTACTCGGCCTTCAAAATCAAAAGATGAAAGAAGGTAAAGACCTCATCCGATATTTCTGCATGCCGGACAGGCAAACCGGAAAACGACATCTTCCCTCTGATGCACCGGACATGTGGAAAACCTTCAAGGCCTACAACAAGCGCGATGTCGAGGTGGAACTTTCCATCAAAGAGAGGCTCAAAAATTACCCTGTGCCGGATTTTCTCTGGGACGAATACGCCATTGATCAGGAGATTAACGACCGCGGCGTGAAAGTCGATCTTACTTTAGCGAATGCAGCCGTTGAGATGGACAGGCGCTCAAAGGATGAGCTCATCACCAAGATGAAAGCCATCACTAACTTGGAGAATCCGAATTCGGTCGTTCAGATGAAAGACTGGCTTGCCCAAAACGGTATGCCCACGGAGTCGCTCGGCAAAAAGCAAGTCGCAGAACTGATTCAAACCGCACCGCCTAAGCTGCGGGATGCTCTTATGCTTCGCAGTCAGCTTGCCAAATCCTCGGTTAAGAAATATCAGACGATGCAAAATGCCGCCTGTAAAGATGGCAGAGTTCGTGGCATGTTTCAGTTTTACGGGGCCAACCGTACAGGGCGCTGGGCAGGAAGACTCGTGCAAATGCAAAATCTCCCCAGAAACCACCTGCCGGATCTTGGCGCTGCCAGAGCGCTGGTGAGAGTAGGAGATTTTGAAGCTGTTAAATTCCTCTACGAAGATGTACCGGACACCTTATCCCAGCTGGTACGGACCGCTTTTGTTCCAAAGGAAGGTCATAAGTTCATCGTTTCCGACTACTCAGCCATTGAAGCCAGGGTTATCGCCTGGTACGCAGGGCAGCAAGATTCCCTCGATGCCTTTGTAGCCGGAAAAGACCTTTACTGCGAGACGGCATCGCGAATGTTCGGGGTACCCGTCGTTAAACACGGTATCAATGGAGAACTCCGCCAAAAAGGGAAAATAGCAACACTGGCCTGTGGCTATGGCGGCTCGATCGGAGCCTTAAAAGCGATGGGCGCGCTTGAGATGGGACTTTCCGAAGAAGAATTAAAACCCATCGTTGATGCTTGGCGATCTGCCAATCCGAAGATCGTCAGATTCTGGTGGGACGTGGATCGTGCCATCCTTGAAGCTGTCCGCCATAAGAAAGTCACCAAGACACACGGTCTCACCTTTCGCTGCCGTTCCGGCATGCTCTTCATCATGCTGCCCTCCGGAAGGGCCTTAGCCTATGTAAAACCAAAGCTCGATGAGAACCGCTTCGGATCTCCCTGCGTCACCTATGAGGGTGTCATCACCGGAAAGAAATGGGATCGCATTGACTCCTACGGTCCAAAGTTCGTGGAAAATATCGTGCAGGCAACTGCTCGTGACATCTTGGCCTATGCCATGCGGACACTTCATAACTGCTCGATTGTTATGCATATCCATGATGAGGTCGTGATTGAAGCCGATCCTCGTATGTCCCTTGATGCAGTCTGTGAACAGATGAGCCGCACGCCGCCGTGGGCTGAAGGCTTGCCGCTCAAAGCCGACGGCTATGAGTGCGAGTTTTACAAGAAAGATTAAAAAGTCTCGGCTACCAAAACGGTAGTCGAGATTGTTTTAAGGGAGTGAACGTTTCGTTCACTATATGAGAGCGATGCTGCTCAATAACACTTTGTTATTGAGTTTTCAAGGGTGTCACTTTTCGCTACCTCCTTTTGCGGTTTTAGCAATCTGAGCAGTGGCATGTTTTTTATTTTCTCTAAAAAGTTCGTCCAAACCATCTCCGTTTCTTCAGGAAGTGATGAGGGCAGCAATGGTGCTCCCTCCATCTGTAGAAACGGAGGTTTTTAATGCAAGAACTAATTCCAAAAGACGAATACGGAGTATTCGCAGACAACCATGACACAGCTCGTGTCGATTCAAGAGCAATTGCGCAATTTTTCGAGAAAGAACACTTCCATATCCTGCGCGACATTCAAAAACTCACTGAATCCAAATCTGGATTGAGTGAACAATTTGTTAAGCTCAATTTTGAGCTCAGTAGTTATAAGGACAATACCGGACGAAAACTGCCCTGTTACTACTTAACTCGTGATGGTTTCACCATGTTGGCAATGGGATACACCGGCAAAAAGGCAATGCGGTTCAAAGAACTCTATATCAAGCGTTTCAACGAAATGGAAACCTTCATCAAAACGCTGGTATCGGCAAGACAGGAGTTCCCACTGCTGACGGAAAACATCCAGCTTCTCCATGACAACCCGAAACCATATCACTACTCGAACGAATGCAATATGCTTAACCGCATCGTGCTTGGCATGGATGCCAAGCATTACCGAGAAGTACACGGCATCGATAAAGGAACATCCATACGTCCGTATCTTTCGCAAGATGAAATCTCCATGCTCAACATTTTGCAAAAAGTCGATGTCGGACTGCTTGTTGCCGTCCCTGATTTTCAGCAACGAAAACGCTACCTCGAATGGTATGCCATGAAACTACAAATCAAGGAGGTGCGCTGATGGAAAACCTATATCAAAACGCAGAAGGCTACGCGGATCCGACCGCCTATGAAGCAATCTTTAAGACGCATCGCTATCCTTATATGCCGCTTGTCTATATCGCCTCTCCTTATGCTGGAGATGTTGAGAAAAACACCGAAGCCGCCAAGCGCTATGCCCGCTTTGCCGTTGATCAAGGCTTTATCCCAATCGTGCCCCATCTCATGTATCCGCAGTTCATGGATGAGAAAAGCGAACGTGAGCTGGCGCTTTTCTTCGGACAAATCCTGATCGACAAATGCACCGAGCTTTGGGCATTTGGAAAACCCTCTCTCGGTATGACCAAAGAGATCGGATATGCCAAATACCACAGGCGAAACGTTCGCTATTTCACCGAGGACTTGAAGGAGGTTGAAGAATGAGAATCAGCTATTCGAATGTTCGCGGCAAGAAAACAAATACAAGCTATCCCTTTATTGCAGAGATCAAAACGGCAGACGACCTGAAAAAGGTCGCTGCCTTTGATCACGTCTGTGCGATTTACAAGGATGGCTATAACCAGCGCAAGAAGCTCATCAAAGGCTACAGAAGCAATAAAACCTTTCAGGAATCCGACTGTCTGCCGCTGGACTGTGACAACGTATCTTCCGATCCATTAGCTTCAGATATTCCACCTGCTGAGTGGAAAACCCCGAAAGATGTTCAAGCGGCTTATCCTGACGTGCGCTTTTTTGTGGTTTATTCCCGAAATAACATGAAGGAAAAGGACGGAAAAGCCGCGCGTCCCAAGTTTCACATCTACTTTCCTCTGAAAACTTCCATAAGCGATGCGAAGCTATATAACCGCCTTAAGAAAAAAGTGCGGGCAAGGTTTCCCGCCTTCGATGATGGTGCACTTGACGCGGCGCGTTTCTTCTTCGGTGTTGAGAATCCACAGGTTGAATATTTCGATGGTACTTTTTGCATTGATGAATTTATGAGCCGTGCCAATGCCAAAATCACAGAAGGCGCGCGAAACACTACCATGTCCCATTTTGCAGGACTTGTGCTCAAGAAATATGGCACCGATGATAATAAAGCGCATGAAGCCTATCTTGAGGAAGCAAAAAAATGCACACCTCCGCTTTCTGAAGAAGAACTCAGCAGCATCTGGAACAGTGCAGTCGGTTTTTACAACAGCACCATCAAAGCGGATAAAAATTATATCTCGCCTGCTGAATACAACAGCATGGAATTCGAAGAAAGTCTCATCCCGTCTGACTTTACCGATGTCGGACAGGCAAAAGCCTTTCTCGAAGCGGCTACTGACAAGGTCATCTATGTCAAAGGTCTCGGTCTCTATTATTTCACGGGAAAAGTCTGGAAAGACGATGACCTCTTAGTGCAGAAAGCGCTGCAGGGATTTACCCATAAGCAGCTCTGCCTTGCGTGGAAAATGATGAATGAAGCGGAAAGTGATGAAACACAGGAAAAAGCGGAAGCCTTCTACAAGTTTGTCTTAAGCCGCCGGAAATCTTCCAACATCAAGGCAACTATCACTGAGCTGAAACCGATGGTGCAAGTCGATGTGAAAATGCTTGATAAAGACGGTTTTCTCTTAAACACGCCGGACGGGACGGTGGATCTTCGCAGCGGAAAATTGCGGACGCATGATCCGAAGGACTACTGCACCAAAATTTGTGCTGTATCACCAAATGACAAAGGTATGGACGAATGGCTCCGGTTCCTTCGTGATTTCACCTGCAAAGACAAGGCTCTCGAAGATTACCTGCAGCTGGAATCCGGTGTAGAGTGCATCGGAGAAGTCTTAAATGAAAATCTTGTGATCCAGTACGGTGAAGGCGGAAACGGTAAATCCACCTTCAATAACGCCAAGTTCTATGTTTTAGGAGACTACGCCGGTACCATCTCCGCCGAGCTGTTAACCGTAAAGCCGACCAAGAACAAAGGTGCGGAGCTTGCCGAGACACACAACAAGAGGCTTATTCTCGCAGCCGAGCTACCCGAAGGGAAAAGGCTCGACTCAGGCTCTTTGAAAAATCTCTCCAGCACAGATCCCATCCATGCTGAGAAAAAATTTGAAGCACCATTTAACTTCATCCCGACGCATACGACGGTGCTTTATACCAACCATCTGCCCAAAGTCGGGACCATCGACAAAGGCACCTGGGACCGCCTGATCGTTATTCCTCTAAAGGCAAATTTCAGGGGTGCCAAGGGAGAAATTAAGAACTATGCCAAGGTGCTGTCCGAGCGATGCGGCGGAGCAATTCTCTCGTGGATGATTGCGGGAGCAAAAAGATACATCTCTTCCGGTTTCAAACTGGTACCACCAAAGTGCGTCCAAGATGCCATGAACGCTTATCGTGAAGAAAACGACTGGATCAGCCATTTCTTAAGTGATTGCTGTGAGGAAGAAAAAACAGCTACCCAAAAAGCGGGTGAGCTTTATGAGAAGTACCGTGAGCACTGTGATGAGATCGGTGAATACAAAAGAAGCTCTGCTGATTTTAAGCGAGTTCTGATAGCACAAGGTTTTACTTGGCAAAAAACCGCTGAAGGCAACATATGGATAGGGCTTCACCTGAAACAAAACGGTGTTCTTAATGGAGGACGATTCTAAATTCAAAAACACGAGAAAACCCAGTTATATCAATAAGTTTCGTGGTTTTATGGAAGGCAATGGAAGCCATTTATATCTATCGCACAAATAAAAATCAACTCATCTATATGTAGTGATGATTTTGAAAAATATAGATATGTTACGTGGCCTCCATCGCCCTCCATACCCATCCCTGATGAAGAGGAAAGCAAACCCGCTTTTTCTTGGAAAATCAACAGTTTAGGAGGAAATATCATGTGGATTAAAACTCAGAAAAACAATCAAATCGTTAATTCCGAAAATTTCGACCGGATCGGTTGTGGCAAGTTTGATGGTCAAATTGCAATCATTGCTTTGAGCCTTAAAAATAACGCACCAACAGGGATAACCAAAAACAAAGTAGAACTCGGCATATATGGAACAATGGATGAAGCCGCTGAGGTCTTAGATAGCCTTTGTGAACATTTACAAGATACTTGTTTCCTCATGCCACAAAGGAAAGAACAATGCAGGAACGAATAATCGAGCAGGCTATCGTTAAAGCCGCGAAAGCGAGAAGCGGGCTGGCATTAAAGTTCACCTCTCCCGGTTTTGCCGGAATGCCGGATCGGCTTTTGCTTCTTCCTAAAGGCCATATCGGCTTTGTGGAAGTAAAGGCTCCCGGCAAAAAGCCACGAGCTCTACAGCTGGCAAGGCACAGGCAACTAAGAAATTTAGGCTTTCAGGTTTTCGTCTTAGACAACAAAGAACAAATCGAGGAAATACTCATACAGATTGGAGGTGATGCCAGATGAAGTTCATAGCCCACGACTACCAGAAATACGCCATCCGCTATATTGAAGAGCACGATGTTTCTGCCGTCCTTTTGGATATGGGCTTAGGCAAGACGGTCATCAGCCTTAGTGCCATTCTTGACCTTCTCTTTGACCTCTTTGAGGCTCACCGCATTTTAATCGTAGCCCCACTTCGAGTCGCAAGAGAAACGTGGCCATCCGAGATCAAGAAATGGGATCACCTCTCCATGCTGACTTATGCGGTCGCCGTCGGAACGCCAACAGAGAGAAAAGCCGCGCTTCTTCAGAGCGCAGACATCACCATCATCAACCGGGAGAACCTCTCCTGGCTCATTGAAGAATCCGGACTTCCTTTTTCCTTTGACACGGTTGTGGTCGATGAACTCTCTTCTTTCAAGAATCATAAGGCCAAACGCTTCAAGGCTCTCATGAAAGTTCGTCCCACGATAAAACGCATCGTGGGACTCACGGGAACTCCAGCCTCCAATGGTCTTATGGATCTTTGGGCGGAGCTCAAGCTCCTCGATATGGGAAAACGGCTCGGACGCTTCATCTCTCACTACCGGGAGCGTTACTTTGTCCCGGACGCTCGAAACGGGCAGGTCATCTTTTCCTACAAGCCAAAGCCGGAAGCAGAGGCGGCCATCTATCGAGCAATATCAGATATCACCATTTCCATGAAGGCAAAAGACTTCCTGAAGATGCCCGAGCTTATCAGCGTCACGCACGAAGTCGAGATGACCGACTGTGAACACGCTGACTATGAGAAGCTGAAAAAGGAACTGGTGCTGTCAGTCAAAGAAGATGAAATCACGGCCGCCAATGCCGCCGTTCTCACCGGAAAGCTCACTCAGATGGCAAACGGTGCGATCTATGCCGATGATGGGAAAGTCGTTCATCTCCATGATCATAAGCTCGACGCTTTGGAAGACATGGTTGAAGCGGCAAACGGCAAGCCACTTCTTGTCGCCTATAACTTCAAGCACGACCTAACGCGTATCGAAGATAGGCTCAAGAAGCTCAAGGTGAACTACCGAAAGCTCGATAAGGCAGACTCCATCCAAGCATGGAATGAAGGCAAGGTCGCTGTCGGACTGATTCACCCCGCATCAGCAGGACACGGGCTTAACCTTCAAGCCGGTGGTTCAGCGCTTGTATGGTTTTCGCTTCCGTGGAGTTTGGAGCATTACAGCCAAACCAACGCAAGGCTCTGGCGGCAGGGACAGGAAGCCTCCATTGTGGTAATCAGCCATATCGTCTGCAAAAACACCATCGACGAGCGAATCCTTACTGTTTTGAAAAGCAAATACAAAACGCAGGCCGCCTTAATCGATGCGGTCAAGGCAACCTTAGGACAATCAAAGTAAATCTTAGACAATCAGAGTCAACCTCCGTCAATCCGAGGGAAACCATCACTTGTTTTCACGGAGGAATAAAAATGCTGACACCAAAAGAATATCTGCGCCAAGCCTACCGCCTTGACCAGAGAATTAATGCAAACATTGAGGAAGTCAAAAATCTGCGGGAGATGTCCGAAAGCGTCTCAGGACTTCGCTACCGGGAGGATCCCATTCAAACCACTCGTTCTATCGATGCACCATTTATCCGCGTGCTGGAAAAAGCGTGGGAGATCGAAGAACGCATTGCTGATGAGCTGTCGATACTTTATGACCTTAAAGAACAGATCAAAGATGCGATTGCAACGGTGAAAAATATCGACGAGAGACTCGTGCTTCAGTACCGCTACATGGACGGTATGACATGGGAAGCAATCGGCGAAACACTGCATGCTGACCGCACAACAGTCTGGAGATGGCATGGACGTGCCCTGCAGCACTTTAAGATGCCAAAATGTCCGATTGAGCTGGAATAATGCACGTTTTACAACACTTTGCAACAACATGCCACATGCCCTGACGTGGTAATATATAGTCAGGAAAAATATAAAACGAAAGCTCCAAAGGGAGAAATCCCCGAGGAGCTTTTTTCATGCCAAAAAGGAGGTGCGGATTGCCAAGAAAACCAAAAAAGCCGTGTTCTTATCCCAGCTGTCCGAATCTCACGGACGGCAGGTTCTGCGAGGAGCACCAAAAGAAATATAACCGTGACTACGAAAAATATAACCGCGATAAAAACGCAAAGCGAAAGTACGGTCATGCTTGGAAGCGCATCCGGGACCGCTACATTGCAGCGCACCCCTTGTGTGAGGAGTGCTTAAAAGAAGGACGTTATACCAAAGCAACAGAGGTGCATCACCGCACACCACTCTCTTGGGGAGGAACACACAGAGAAGATAACCTTGAAGCACTCTGTCATGAATGCCATTCAAGAATTACGGCACTTATGGGAGATCGTTGGCATAACAAAAAGCCGACGAAATACAAATAAAAAATTCTGTGACCCCGGGGGCGGGTCGAATCTCTACAGGGCTTCCGGCTGGGAACGGTGCGGCAGGGTCGTGTAAAGAACTTTTAATTCAAACGCCCTATTAAACCCAAAGATGATTTTTACGAACCGAAAGGAGGAATACCTCGTGGCAAAAGATGGAACCAACCGAGGCGGAAGACGCATCAAAGCGGGTCATAAGCCGGATGCACTTGCCGACAAAATCAGCAAAGGACAAAAAGCGACACACATTGAGTTCCCGCGTGCGGAATATCCGATCGCAGAACTCTACGGCGAAGACATGACAGACGGTGTGGAACTTGAAGGAGCGGATATGCCTGAGCCATCTTCCTACCTTTCTGCTCAACAAAGGGACGGGGAGCCTTTAGGCGCTGACCTAATCTATAAAGAGACGTGGGAGTGGCTTCAGGCACGCGGCTGCGAAAAGCTCATTAACCGCCGTCTTCTTGAAAGTTACTCGACAGCCTTTGCCCGCTTTATCCAGTGCGAGCTTGCTATCAGCAAATATGGGCTCTTAGGCAAACATCCAACGACCGGTGCTGCCATTGCCAGTCCGTTCGTGCAGCTCTCGCTCAACTTTCAGAAGCAGGCAAACCTTCTCTGGTATGAAATCTACGACATCATCAAGCAAAACTGCACGGAAGCCTTCGACGGCGATCCTCAGGATGACCTGATGGAGCGTCTGCTCCGAGAAAAGAAATGAGGTGAAGAAATGTTTGAAAAAGTAAATCCTGCACATCCCGATAAAGTTGCAGACCGCATCGCGGGAGCCATTGTTGACCTTGCTTATGCAAGCGAGACAAACCCCAAGATTGCCGTCGAAGTCCTGATCGGTCACGGCATCTGCCATATCATTGCGGAAACAAGCACGCTGATCTCAAAGGCAGACCTTGAAAAAACTGTGCGTCGTCTTGCCGGAAATGTAGCTGTAGATATTAAGCTCGTCCCACAAGACATACATTTGGTCAAAAACCAATGCTGGAAGCTGCGCTGCGGAGATAACGGCATCTTCTTAGGACTTCCCATCACAGAAGAAGAAAATAAACTCTCAGAAATTGCCAAAAGTATCTATGCCGCATATCCGACAGACGGCAAATACATCTTAGACGGAGAAAAACTTGTCATCTGCCAGTCTCATGTTGAAACGAAAAAGCTCCAAGCGGCCTATCCAAACGCCATCGTCAATCCTTTAGGCGACTGGACGGGCGGCACGGACGTGGATACCGGAGCGACCAACCGAAAACTCGGATCCGATATGGGATCTTCCGTCACCGGCGGTGGTCTTCACGGAAAAGATCTCTCCAAAGCCGATGTGACGCTTAATATTTACGCCCATCTTCTGGCACAGAAAAGCGGAAAACCGATTCATCTTTCCTGCGCCATCGGAGACGCGTTTGTTGACGGCAAGCCGTATGCCGAGCTGGTAGAAATTGCCCGAGACTACATTCGCGCAGTCGGAGGCTTTGAGAAATTTGCGGAATGGGGGCTGATTTAGATGGATACGACAAAATTTGCTCAAGTTCCAATCGATAAGCTTATTCCCTATGCGAGAAATGCCAGAACACACTCACCGGAGCAGATCGCACAGCTTCGCGCCTCGCTTCGAGAGTTCGGATTTATTTCGCCGGCCGTGATCGACAACAAGTTCAACATCTTAGTCGGACACGGACGTATCGCGGCAGCCCGTGAGGAAGGCTACAAAACCGTCCCGTGTGTCTTTGCCGAAAACTTAACCGATGCGCAAAAGCGTGCCTATATCTTGGCAGACAACCGCTTAGCCTTAAATGCCGGCTGGGATGAGGAAATGCTCTCGGTAGAATTATCTGACCTATCCGGTGAAGCCTTTAACCTCTCCCTTTTAGGTTTTGATGACGAGGAACTCTCCGCTTTGATGGACATTTCCGAAGATGAAATCACCGAAGATGACTTTGATGTAGACGCAGAGCTTCAAAAGCCTGCCATTACAAAAACCGGCGACATCTGGACGATCGGGAGGCACACCGTCATCTGCGGAGACTCAACCGATCCCAAGACATACAAGGCACTGCTCGGCGATACCAAGGTGAATCTCGTCTGCACGGACGCACCGTATTTTGTGAACCTCGAATCCGCGTCCGGAAAGATCAAAAACGATGATCTCACCGATAAAGAAGCTTACGACTTCCTCATGAAGGCTTTTACCTGTTTCAAAGGAGCAATGGCAAAAGACGCCTCGATCTATGAGTTTTATGCCACATCCAAATCTCGTATTTTTTACGATGCTTTTGATGATGCGGGCTTTAAGCTCGGAGCCGGCCTTATCTGGCGAAAAGAGCGGGCCCCTCTCATGCGTACCGATTGGAAGTTTAACTTTGAGCCGATCCTGTACGGCTGGCGAAAAGACGGAAAACACAAATGGTACGGTGACCAGAAGCAGAAAGCCTGCTTTGATTTTGACTCGGTGAAAAACTCCAAAACCGAAGGATTCGGGCATCCCTCTTCCAAGCCGGTGCCGCTGATCGCGCACCTCATCAAGCAGTCCACACAAACCAACGCTCTTGTTTTGGACGGCTTTTTAGGCAGCGCATCGACGCTCATCGCCTGCGAGGAGCTTGGCCGCATCTGCTATGGGATTGAGCTGGAACCGAAATACGTCGATGTGGCCTGTGCTCGTTATGCCGAGCTGAAAGGAACAACGGACGGCATCATCTGTCACAGAGACGGCAAAGACACCCCTTATGCCGACCTTCTGAAAGAACGGGAGGCAACTGATGAGTAACGTCTTAACGCTCGGCTCCCTCTTTTCCGGATCGGGAGGTTTTGAGCTTGCCGGACTTACCGTCGGGATGAAACCGCTCTGGGCATCGGAAGTCGAGCCTTTTGCCATACGGGTGACATCCAAACGACTGCCTTTCGTGGCTCACATGGGAGATGTGCGAAACCTTGACGGAGCAAATTTGCCACCGGTTGACATCATCACCTTCGGCAGTCCCTGTCAGGACTTATCCATCGCCGGAAAACGAAGCGGGATTGAAGGTTCCCGCTCGTCGCTTTTCTATGAGGCGATACGAATCATCAAAGAAATGAGGTGGAAAACCAATGGGAACTACCCAAAATACGCGCTCTGGGAAAATGTCCCGGGCGCTTTCTCCTCCCACAAAGGAGCGGACTTCGAAAAAGTCCTTGAAGCCTTCCTCTCCGTCAAAGGATATGCGCTTGATGCGCCTCGACCTCAAAAGTGGCATGCCGCCGGAGAGATCGTGGCAGATCATTTTTCTCTCAGCTGGCGGGTACTTGATGCTCAGCACTTCGGAGTCCCCCAAAGACGCAAGAGAATCTTTCTTGTCGCAGATTTTGGAGACACACGTGCCGGAAAAATATTATTTGAGTCCGAGAGCGTGCTTGGGGATCTTGAGGCGTGCCAAGACGAAAGGAAAAGACCTGCCGGAAATCCTAAGAGAGGCGCTTATGAAACAGGCAGGCTTATTCTAAACGATCAGGGAGGATCGCGCATGGACATCTCCGAAGATGTCACGGGAACCCTGCGTGCTCAGTCAAGCCATCCTCCGCTGATCTTTGAAAACCACGGACAGGACGCAAGATACACAGGCCCCAATGATACGGCGCAGACCATCGTCTCCCGCTTCGGTACAGGTGGAAACAATCAGCCGCTTGTTGTTGATCTGCCGTGCGCCTATTCGCTTTGCTCCAAGAAGAACAAGGCGATGTTTTCGGACATCAAAGACAACAGCCAGATAACCGAGACCTCCCGCACGCTGGATACGAGAGGCTCCGATCCCGTCTGCAATCAAGGCGGCATGGCGGTTCTTTCCTACGGGCTTGACCGGGCTTCCTTTAATCAGGGGCAAAACGCCGCCTACGACTTTGCCGTGGAAAAAGAATGCCAGCCGACAATGGTTGCCAAAGGTCCGGGTGCCGTTGCCACCGAAAACGAGAGCGGCTATATCGTAAGAAGGCTCACTCCGACCGAGTGTACCCGGCTTCAGGGCTTTCCGGACGGTTGGTGCGATGGTCTTGCAGAAGAAAATCCGAGCAAGGCTCAGTTTACCTTCTGGCGTGAGATTTTTGACCGCTACACCGATATGATGTCCATCCAGAGAAAAAGCGACAAGCAGATCAAAAAGTGGCTTAAAAATCCCTACTCGGACAGTGCCGCCTACAAGCTCTGGGGAAATGGCATCGCGCTTCCGTGCGCCATCTTCGTACTTGCCGCAATCAAGAAAAATAGTGGTGCTGACCTCGAGAAATAACTTGCTATTCCTCCTCATAAGAGTGATGTATAGACATACCAAGAAAACACCTGCAAAGGAGGAAAAAGACATGGATTACCACTTCGATTTGACAGGCTCGGCAAGGCGGCCGCTGGTGAAAGCCTTGGAAGACATCACAAAAGAGAAAGCTGTCTGCAGCAAGGCGCCGACCTTCTGCTACCACATCGGCGAGCACATCACACTGGACAATCAGGGCGTGCTCAGCGTCAAAGACGCAGAGCAGGAAAACAGCATCCTGCTTGCTTTATCGGAACACGGCTTTGTGCCGGAGGAACAGAAAAACATGGCGGTGACGATATCGCTTCCAAGAAACAAGTTCACCGATGAGGACCTCGAAAGGCTCTCCGAGCTTCTTTCGTCAAAAGAAAGCATCATCAAGCATGCACTTGGCATTGAAAGCGTCGCCTTTGAGGTGGACGAGGAAAAGATCAGCTTCCCGTGGTTTTCCGAGATGCCAAGTTCTGCAGAGCTTTCCGCCTATACCGCCTTCATCTCCCTTTTGGGCAAGGCGGCAAAGGAATCCAAGCGCATCACTGGCAAAGACCACGCAGTCGAAAACGAAAAATACTACTTTCGCTGTTTTCTTCTGCGCCTTGGGATGATCGGTGATTCCTACAAGGAAGCAAGGAAAATCCTGCTCAGCCGTCTTCAAGGCTCCTCCGCTTTCAAGTATCAGAAGGAGGCAGAAAAATGAAAATGCCAACGAAAGAAACGCTGGAACTGCTGCGGATTACTTTTCCTAAAGGCTGCCGTGTGGAGCTTCTTCACATGGACGACGTACAGGCACCGCCTGCAGGAACACGCGGCACCGTCACCGGAGTCGATGATACCGGCTCCATCCTCGTGGATTGGGATAACGGCTCCGGTCTAAACGTCATCTTCGGGATTGATGAAGTCAGGAGAATTCAGAAATGGACGAAAAAGTAAAAGAACAGATCCTTGCCATAAGGGACAGCGGTCTTACGAACATGTTTGACGTCAATACTGTGCAGCGGCTTGCTTTTGAGCGGGACTTCTACGAGCTTGTAAACTTCATCGAAGAAGATAAGAAAGCCTACATCCGTTTCATCTTGACGGGCGAATAATTCTTTCAAAAAATGCGCTTTTATATCGATAAATAGCTTGCTATTCCTCCCAAACAGAGTGATATATGTACATGCAAGAAGCACAGAAAGCCAAAGGAGGAAAACAAGATGAAGTACGAAGTAAAGACTATTGAAAACGCTAAAACAGGAATGAAATGGAGCGATGTCGGCTGCCACCCCACACTTGCTCAGGCCTACCTTTACAGCAAGGAAGCTGGAAATGAACTGCCAAACTTTGCCGATGTTATCTGGGAACACGATATTGAAGAAATCATCCGGGACTTAAAAAAGTTTGAAATTAAGGAGTTTACGATTTCCAGCACTTTTTCAAGCCTGATTGAAACCATTGCGAAATTCGAGGAACTCGGCTGCAAACTGGACGGCATTGTAAAAGTAAAAGAACGTTATACGCACTTCGGAAGCGATGAGCACGCCTTGATTCCAGCTTTCAAAATGGAGGTGGCAAAATGACAACCCTTGAAAAAGATAAAGCCGCCATTCAAGAAGATGCAGCAAATGCCTGCGACATCCTAAAGGCACGCAAAGCAGAACTTCAGCGCATCGAGCGTGAAGGCAGAGCCTGCAAAAACGGATTCAGAAGACAGTGCCTCGAACAGGAATATGCACGGTGCGCTGCAGAATACCGCAAACTGGATGAGTTTTTAGGCTAAGGAGGCAAGCCATGGCAAACAAAGAATCCAAAAGACAGAGCTTTTTAGAAGCCACCGCCAAGTTAAAGGAAAAGAAGCGCCTGCTCTACGAACGGGAGCCGGAACAGAAGCTCTACGACGAAGGAAAGATCGGCTACAGCGAATACCTGAAGCGATATAAAGAGCGAAAGCAAAAGGAACGTGAGAATTTCAAAGGCAACAAAGCCTATGAAGACTATGATAGTGGTCTGATCACTTACGATGAATTTCTTCTCAGAAACACGGAAAAATAAGGTCCATTACCTCGATAAATGACTTGCTATTCCCTTCAAACAGAGTGATATATGTACATGCCAAAAGGAACACAGGCAGGCAAAAGGAGGAAAAAGCCATGACAAGGAAGATTGAAAAAACACTGCTGGAGATCGCAAAGAAAAACAACTGGGAAATCGAAGATCGAGGCGACCTTGAAACCAGGCATAACGACGGCGACGACTTCATCGAAGTTTCGGTCTGGGGACTCAAAGCCATGCTGGAAGAAGCCTACGCGGCAGGAAAGGCGGCATGCTAATGTGGAGCGAAGGAACGATCGGCATTCCCGATGCCAAGGACAAAACGAAATACACCGCCTGCCGCTACTGGGTCAAACACTTTGAGGAGCCAAGCCAATACGGCATCAACGAAGGAAGAATTTCAAAGCTCACAATCAGGATAAACGGGCAAGATGCCGCAAACTACGACAGAGGCTGGGACATCGAGCCGACCTGCAAGGAAGCCGAGACAGTGCTTGCCATTTTGCTTGAAAACTATAACTAAAAACGAACCTACCCGAGAAAAGAGCTGGCAAGGCTCTTTTGCTCGTAGAAATATATTGATGATGAGATCGCGGGAGCGGTCTTTTTTTATGCCGCGGAAAGGAGAACTTCTGAAATGAAAAAGTTTCTGATTGACCGAAATGAACTGCCGTATGACGCAATGGTTGCAGATGAAAGATGCCTTTGCCCCGTTGAGATTGATGAAGAAAGCGAAGCGGAAAATGATGAAGAGACTCAAAAACTACAAACCGACGAAGTTCATGGCAGAGACTTCTCACTATGACAAGCGCAAAGCCGACTATGCCGTCTCCTTTATCGAGTGCCTCTCGCACACCAAAGGGACCTGGGCGGGAAAGCCATTTGAGCTAATCGACTGGCAGGAACGCATCATAAGGGATCTCTTCGGCATCGTGAAGGAAAACGGCTACCGCCAGTTCAACACCGCTTACATCGAAATCCCCAAAAAGATGGGAAAATCCGAGCTTGCTGCAGCTGTAGCACTTCTTTTATGCTGCGGGGACGGTGAACAGCGAGCCGAAGTCTACGGATGCGCCTCCGACCGTCAGCAGGCATCGATTGTTTTTAACGTGGCAGAAGATATGGTGAAGATGTCGCCGGCTCTTGCCAAGCGCGTGAAGATTTTAGCCTCACAAAAGCGGCTCATCTATAAGCCGACCAACAGCTTCTATCAGGTACTCTCCTCTGAGGCCTATACCAAGCACGGCTTAAACATTCACGGCGTGGTTTACGACGAGCTTCACGCCGCTCCCGACAGAAGACTTTTTGATGTCATGACCAAAGGCTCGGGCGATGCCCGCATGCAGCCGCTCTACTTTCTGATTACTACCGCAGGAACCGATACCCACTCCATCTGCTATGAGCAGCATCAAAAGGCGCTGGATATCCTGCGCGGCAAAAAGCATGACCCCACCTTTTATCCGGTGATCTACGGTGCCAAAGAAAGCGATGACTGGTCAGATATTGAGGTCTGGAAGAAAGCCAATCCCTCCCTTGGCATCACGGTGGGACTGGATAAGGTGAAAGCCGCCTTCCTGCAGGCTAAAGAAAACCCTGCCGAGGAGAACCTCTTCCGCCAGCTTCGCCTGAATCAGTGGGTAAAGCAGTCAATCCGCTGGATGCCCTTGGATAAATGGGATGCCTGCGCCTTTGACGTGGATGAAAAGGCACTCGAAGGCAGAATCTGCTACGGAGGTCTTGACCTCTCATCCACCACCGACATTACCGCCTTCGTGCTGGTCTTTCCGCCTCGTGATGAGGACGAGAAATACCTCGTCCTTCCGTATTTTTGGATTCCCGAAGAAAATGCGGAATTAAGAGTGCGCCGTGACCATGTGCCCTATGACATCTGGATTAAAGAAGGCACCATGCAGACTACGGAAGGGAACGTCATCCACTACGGCTTCATTGAAAAATTTATCGAGCGCTTAGGCGAACGTTTTAACATCCGGGAGATTGCTTTTGACCGCTGGGGAGCCGTTCAGATGGTGCAGAACTTAGAGAACATCGGCTTTACGGTGGTTCCCTTCGGACAGGGCTTTGCCTCCATGTCGCCTCCCACCAAAGAGCTGATGAACCTCGTGCTTTCCCATCGCATCGCACACGCTGGACATCCCGTGCTTCGCTGGATGATGGATAACATCTTCATCCGAAGCGATCCTGCCGGAAACATCAAAATCGACAAAGCCAAATCCACCGAGAAAGTCGACGGTGCCGTTGCGCTTGTAATGGCACTTGACCGAGCGATCCGCATGGGATGCGACACGAGCGAGTCGGTCTATGACAGCCGCGGCATTTTATTTTTGTAAAGGAGATTTTGCCTATGGGATTTTTACAGTCACTTTTTCATTCAAGAGATAAGCCGAAAGATCAAACCGCCGGCTCTGCCTTTCGCTTTTACTTTGGGCACACCACATCGGGGAAAGCGGTGACGGAGCGCTCTGCCATGCAGATTACTGCCGTCTATGCCTGTGTAAGAGTTTTAGCTGAGGCGGTCGCCGGTCTTCCGCTCCATCTCTTTCACCTCAGAGGAAATGCCGGCAAAGAGAAAGCAACGGACAGCCCCCTTTACTTTTTGCTGCACGATGAGCCGAATCCGGAGATGACCTCATTTATCTTCCGAGAAACCCTCATGTGCCATCTGCTCTTGTGGGGCAACGCCTACGCACAGATTATCCGAAACGGCAAAGGTGAAGTTGTCGCCCTATACCCGCTCATGGCCAACAAAATGACGGTTGACCGGGATGAAAATGGCACTCTTTACTACGAATATCAGGTCAGTAAAAGCGATGCTCCAACGCTTAAAAACGGACGGGTAAGACTTTCTCCTTCTGAGGTACTCCATATCCCGGGCTTGGGCTTTGACGGTCTTGTCGGCTACAGCCCGATTGCGATGGCGAAAAACGCTCTCGGCATGGCAATGGCCACCGAAGAATACGGTGCGGCATTCTTTAAAAACGGTGCCAACCCCTCCGGTATTTTGTCGATGCCAGGCGTGGTGAAAGACCCTGAAAAGATCCGACAGTCTTGGGAGCAGGGCTTTGGCGGATCGCAGAACTCCAACAAGGTCGCCATTTTGGAAGAAGGCATGAGCTACACGCCGATTTCCATCTCACCGGAAGCCGCGCAGTTTCTTGAGACGCGGAAGTTTCAAATCGATGAGATTGCCCGCATCTTCCGCGTGCCGCCCCATATGATCGGAGATCTCGAACATGCGACCTTTTCCAATATCGAGCACCAGTCGCTGGAGTTTGTGACCTACACCTTGCGTCCGTGGCTCGTGCGCTTTGAGGAGTCCATGCAGCGTTCGCTTCTTTTGCCCGAACAAAAGAAAGACTATCTCATTCGCTTTAACGTGGACGGGATTTTGCGAGGCGATTATGAGAGCCGCATGCGAGGTTATGCCACCGGCATACAAAACGGCATCTTCTCGGTCAACGATGTAAGGCGCTTAGAAGATATGGATCTGCTCTCAAAAGAAGATGGCGGCGATTTGCATGTCTTAAACGGCAATGTCGTGAAGCTTGCCGATGCGGGATCGGCTTATACGAAAAACAAGGAGGATACCGATGAACCGACAGAAGAAATTTTGGAGATGGACGAAAAACAAAAGTCCCGATCCAAACGAAAATGAAACACGAACTTTATATCTGGACGGCGTGATTGCCGAGGAGAGCTGGTTTGACGATGAAGTCACACCGGCTCTTTTTAAATCCGAACTTGATGACGGCACAGGCAACATCACCGTCTGGATCAACTCACCGGGAGGCGACTGCTTTGCGGCCGCTCAGATCTATAACCTACTTTTGAACTATCAAGGCAAGGTGACGGTCAAAATTGACGGTCTTGCGGCATCCGCCGCCTCGGTGATCGCGATGGCGGGAGATGAGATTCTCATGAGTCCTGTTTCCATGCTCATGATCCATAACCCATCCACCGTGGCCATCGGAGATACACAGGACATGCAGCGTGCCATCGGGATGTTATCCGAGGTCAAAGAATCCATCATCGGTGCCTACAAGCAAAAAAGCGGTCTTTCTCATGCAAAGCTCGCTTCACTCATGGATGAAGAGACCTGGATGAACGCGGAAAAGGCAGTAGAGCTGCACTTTGCCGACCGCATCACATCAAGGCAGGATCTCTATCCGCAAGGCGAGAATGAAGATCCTACATATGGTGAGAGTGCCGTGCTAAACGGAAAAGAATCTGAAAGCCTCACGGAGACACCGATGCTCTTTTCACGCCGCAAGGTCGCAGCTGCCATCAACAAAAAGCTCTGTGACTATGCGGCGGCCTGTGAGGCAAAAACGCCTGCCCAAACGGAAGAACCGATTACCCACCGCTACAAAGTCAAGGACTTGGAAACACGCCTTGATCTAATCAAACACTTTATTTAAGGAGGACACCTACCATGACGATTACTGAACTTTTGAACAAACGTGCCAAGACCTGGGAGGCCGCAAAGGCTTTTCTGGAATCCCATCGAGACAAAGACGGACTGCTTAGCGCCGAAGACGGCGCGGCTTACGACAAGATGGAAGCCGAGATCGCAGCCTACAGCACAGAAATTGAGCGCATGTGCCGTCAAAAGGACATCGAAGACAAGATGAGCAAGCCGCTCGGTACGCCGCTTACGGCAAAACCGGCCGTGCTTTCCACAGAGACGGAAGAAAAGCACGGACGTGCCTCCTCTTCCTATGCCAAGGATATGCTCGTTGCCCTGCGAAGCGGCTTTAAGCGCATCTCGAACATCTTGGAAGAAGGCAAAGACGAAAACGGCGGCTATCTGGTACCTGAAGAATGGGACAGCCGCCTCATTGACAAGCTGACCGAAGAAAATATCTTCCGAAGCCTCGCCACGACCATCACCACGTCCGGCGAACACAAGATCAATATCGCGGCTACCAAGCCTGCCGCGGCATGGATCGAGGAAGGTCAGGCCTTAAGTTTCGGTGAGGCGACCTTTGATCAGGTGGTGCTCGATGCCCATAAGCTTCATGTAGCGATCAAGGTTACCGAAGAACTGCTCTACGACAATGCTTTCAATTTGGAAAGCTACATCATCGACCAGTTCGGCAAAGCACTCGGTAACGCGGAAGAAGATGCCTTCTTAAACGGCGACGGCAAAAACAAGCCGCTTGGCATCTTTGCCGCAACCGGCGGGGGAGAGGTTTCCGCCACACTCACGGGTACTGCGCTTAAAACTGACGATATCCTGACGCTCATCTACTCTTTGAAGCGCCCATACCGCAAAAACGCCGCGTTTATCTTAAATGACGCAACGCTTGCCGCCCTTCGAAAGCTCAAGGATAACAATCAGGCCTACATCTGGCAGCCGAGCTATCAGGCAGGAGAACCGGACCGTCTTTGCGGCTATCCGGTTAAGACCTCTGCCTTCTGCCCTGTTTTGGAGACGGGAAAAGCAGGCGTGGCTTTCGGGGATTTCTCCTATTACAACATCGGAGACCGCGGAACCAGAAGCTTTCAGGAACTTCGAGAGCTTTTTGCCGGAAATGGCATGGTGGGCTACGTTGCCAAAGAACGTGTGGACGGAAAACTGATCTTGCCCGAGGCCGTGCAGATTCTCAAAGCAGGTGCGTAAAAATAAACGTCTTAGCCATAAGGCGGCTCTCTTTATACGAGGGAGTCGCCTTTTCCTTGCAGGAAAGGAGGAAGCATGCTGAGCCTTGAAGACGTGAAAAACTATCTCCGCGTGGATTTTGACGACGATGACGCACTCATCGAGTCGCTCATACCCTCTGCCACCGAGCTGGTCAAAAACGTGGCACGAACCGAAGATCTCTCTTCTTTTGAAAACGGGCGCATTGCCGTGCTTTTTACGGTGGCCTATCTCTACGAACACCGAGAAGAAGCCGATCACCATGCGCTCACCTTGACGCTTCGCGCTCTTCTTTTCGGAGAAAGGCAGGTGAGCTTCTGATATGGATATCGCTCTTCTCAATGTCACCGTCACCTTCCAAAAAAGAACCGTGGAAAGTGATGCCATCGGAAACCAAATCGAAACGTGGAAAGACGACTACACCTGTGCCGCCACCATCTCAGGAGAAGGCGGTCGCGAAGTCTTTATCGCAGCCTCTGAAGTGGAGAAGGCGGACATGGCGGTGACGGTCAGGTGGTGTACGAAAACGGCAGCGATGAGCACGACAGACTTTCGCATCGTCTTTCAGGGCTGCGCCTACGACATCGAAAAAATTGACCACCTGTCTTTCAGGAAGCGAGCGATCAAGTTTTTCTGCGTAAAGGAGAGAACCTGATGAGCCGAAAAGTCAAAATCTCCGGCCTTGCTGATGCCGTGATGGAAGAACTCAACGCCTATGCCAAAACGACAACGGAAGGCATGAAGCAAGCCGTCACCAAAGCGGCAACGACCACCAAAAAAGAAATCAAGGCGCATGCGCCAAAGAAGCACGGCGACTATCAAAAAAGCTGGACGCAAAAGAAAACCTCCGAGTCCTCCCATGCCCTGCAGGTGACGGTCTACTCTCGTAACCGCTACCAGCTGGCACACCTCTTAGAACACGGCCACGCCAAAAGGAATGGCGGCAGGACGAGGGCAATTCCTCATATCGCGCCTGCCGAGACAATCGGTGAAGAGCAGCTTATGAAAGAGATCGAAAGGATGATCAAAGATGGATGAAATCATAGAAATGTTGACAGAGGTCGGACTTCCCTTTGCCTACGACCACTTCGAAGAAGGTCAGGCACCTGATCCGCCCTTTATCTGCTATGTAACGCCGGAGTCGCATAACTTTGCGGCAGACGGTCAGGTGTATTTTCCCGTGAACCGCTTTTATCTGGAGCTTTACACCGACAAAAAAGACCGTGCGCTCGAAAAAAGAATCGAAGACCTTCTTATCCGCCACGATCAGTTTTTCGACAAGGCCGAAGTCTATATCAACGCAGAAGACCTCTACGAAGTTTCCTATTCATTTGAGCTGAAAGGATGATGAAACATGGAAAATAAAAACAACAAAGTCAAATACAACATTAAAAACGTCTATGCCGCCAAGATGGCAGAAACCGTCTCGAACGGCGTATCCACCTTTACGTACGAAACACCAAAACCCATCCCTGGCGCGGTTTCGCTGTCGCTAGACGCGGAAGGCGAATCTTCTCCCTTTTATGCCGACGGCATTGTCTACTTTAGAACCGTCACCAACAACGGCTACTCCGGGGATCTCGAGATTGCTCTCATCCCTGAGTGGTTTCGCACCGAGATTTTGCAGGAGACCCTCGATGCCAAAGGGGTGCTCGTGGAAAACTCCAACACAGCAGAGTCTGTGAAGTTCGCTTTGCTTTTTGAGTTTGACGGCGACATCAAAGCGATCCGCCATGCCTTATATAACTGCACGGCCTCTCGTCCTTCCATCGAGTCGGAAACCAAAGAAGACACCATTGAGCCGGGAACGGAAACCCTGTCTCTTACCGCAGATCCAAGATCGGACGGCCTTGTCAAAGCCAAGACCGGAGATTCCACCGATGCCGCAACCTATGCAAATTGGTATAAGGCGGTCTACGTGCCGCAGGCAGGCACACCAGCAGGAGGAAAATAACCATGATTGAAAAGACCATTGACGTTTCGGATGTACCCGTAAAGTTTCGCTCGTCTGCTGCTATCCCGCGCCTTTACCGTGCGAAGTTCGGACGGGATATTTTTAAAGACTTAGCCAAGCTCGAAAAAAGCTATCAGGGCAAGAAAGATAAGGACGGCGGCTTTCCCGTTGAAGACTTAGAGATTTTTGAAAACGTCGCCTACATCATGGCCCTTCACGCAGACAGCACGGTTCCGTCTTCCATTGAGGAGTGGCTGGACGGCTTTGAGATGTTTTCCATCTATCAGGTACTTCCTGAAATCCTCTCCCTTTGGGGTGAGAACTTAAAGACGGAGGTCTCACCAAAAAAAGGCAAATAAGAAGCGAGCGGCCCATGACAACGCCACTTCTTATGCTTCGTGCCTGTCAGATCGGCATTCCCATTGTGGACATGGATCTCATTTCCATCGGGCTGCTTCTCGATATGTGGACGGAAAAAGCAAACGACAGTGCAAGTTACAGGCGGCTTGCCACACAAGAAGATTTTGACCGCTTTTAGCACCCGATGAGGTGTTTTTTTATTGTTCAAGAAAGGAGGACGCATGGCCTCACGCATCAAAGGCATCACCGTGGAAATCGGCGGAGATACCACAGGTCTCGACAAGGCCTTAAAGAACGTTCAATCGACAATTCGCACCACACAGTCCTCCCTTCGGGATGTGAATCGGCTCTTAAAGCTTGATCCGAAAAATACCGAGCTTCTCGCGCAAAAGCAGAAGATGCTAAAGGACGCAATTGTCGCAACCAAAGAGAAGCTCGACACCTTAAAGACAGCCCAGGAACAAGCCAAGGCACAGCTGGAATCGGGAGACCTCGGCCAGGACAAATACGACGCCCTGCAGCGTGAGATTGTCGAGACCGAACAAAAGCTCAAAGGACTCCAGCAGGAAGCGGTCAACACCAACGCAGTCTTTTCCAAGATGGATGCGGCAGGAGCCGCTTTCACCAAAGCGGGTGACGCTATCACGGGCGCGGGGCAAAAGATCATGCCGGTTTCTCTTGCCGTCGGAGGACTTGGCGCACTGGCGGTCAAGACCGCAGGTGATTTCGATGAAGCAATGTCGAAGGTCTCTGCAATATCCGGAGCTACCGGGGAGGACTTTCAGGCCCTGCGCGATAAAGCGCGTGAGATGGGCGAAAAGACGAAGTTCTCCGCCACCGACGCGGCTAACGCCATGAACTACATGGCGATGGCCGGCTGGAAATCGAAAGACATGATCTCCGGTATTGACGGCATCATGAACCTTGCCGCCGCATCCGGAGAAGATTTAGCCCTCACTTCCGATATCGTGACCGATGCCTTAACCGCCTTTGGGCTTTCCGCGAAAGACTCCGGACACTTTGCCGATATCCTCGCCGCGGCGTCGTCCAATGCGAACACCAACGTCTCCATGATGGGCGAGACCTTTAAATACTGCGCCCCGATTGCAGGAGCCTTGGGCTTTAGCGCTGAAGATACCGCAGAGGCCATCGGCCTTATGGCAAACTCCGGGATTAAATCCACACAGGCAGGCACCGCCCTTCGTACCGTCATGACCAACCTCAGCAAGGACTTCACCATTTCAGGAAAATCCATCGGTGAGGTCACAGTGGCCACGACCAATGCGGACGGTTCCATGCGCTCGCTTTCTGACATCTTAGGTGACTGCCGGGAGGCCTTCTCGGGACTTTCTGAGTCCGAAAAGGCACAGGCGGCAGAGTCATTAGTCGGAAAGCACGCCATGAGCGGCTTTCTCGCCCTCATGAACGCGGCCCCTGCCGATATCGAAAAGCTCTCGTCTGCTATTGATAACTGTGACGGCTCGGCAGAAAAGATGGCAGAAACCATGCAGGATAACCTGCCCGGACAGCTCACCATCTTAAAAAGTCAGCTGCAGGAACTTGCCATCTCCATCGGCGATGCCTTAATGCCTACGATCCGAAAACTCGTCACCTGGCTTCAAAACTTCGTTGACAAGTTAAACGGCATGGACGAAGGAACGCGTAACACCATCATCAAAATCGGACTTTTTATCGCCGCCTTGGGGCCTGCACTGATTGTGATCGGTAAGCTGACCTCATCGATCGGATCGCTTATCACGACCTTTTCAAGTGTAGGAAAAGCGGTCACCGGCTTCATGGTCAAGATGGGCGGCATGTCCGGTCTCATGAGCAAAATAGGAGCTGCCATCGGCGGCATCTCCGCTCCCGTGGTGGCAGTCGTTGCCATCATCGGCACACTGGTTGCCGCTTTTGTGCATCTGTGGAACACCTCAGAAGGTTTCAGGGATTCCATTATCGGCACGTGGAACAGCATCAAGGAGGCTTTTTCAAACTTCGCATCCGGTATCACCGAACGCATCAACGCCTTAGGTTTTGACTTTCAGTCCTTCGGCGAGCTGGTATCTGCCATTTGGAACGGTTTCACCGAGCTTTTGGCGCCGGTGTTTGAGAACGCCTTTTCAGCAATTGCCGCGATTTTACAAGGAGCCCTCGATGTCCTGACGGGCATCTTTGACATCTTCGCAGGGCTTTTCACAGGCAACTGGAGTCAGCTGTGGAACGGCATCAAGGAAGTCTTCTCCGGTATCTGGACAGCAATTTCGGGCATCTTTACGGCCGCGTGGGAGACGCTGGTCGGTGTCACCAACACCGTTTTAGGCTGGTTTGGCACGAACTGGAGCGAGGTTTGGACGGCGATCAAGACCTTCTTTGAGAACACCTGGAACGGGATCGTCTCCTTTTTCACCGGCATCTGGGAAGGAATCAAGTCTGTTGTCACGGGAGCCGTAAGTGCTGTGTCCAACACGGTCTCGTCGGTTTTCACGGCCATCAGCACCACGGCATCCAGTATCTGGAACGGCATCAAAAACATGATTTCCGGTGTGGTAGGTGGGATTAAGTCAACCGTCTCAAATGTGTTTAACGGCGTGAAGTCTACCGTGACAAACATCTTTAACGGAATCAAGAGCACGGCCACCTCCGTGTGGAACGGCATCAAGTCCGCTATCACCGCACCGATCGAAGCGGCTAAAAACACCATCAAAGGCATTATCGATAAGATCAAAGGCTTCTTCTCCGGCCTTCACATCGAGCTTCCGCATATCAAGCTGCCGCATTTTTCGATCTCCGGCGGCTTTTCCATCGTGCCGCCCAGAGTGCCGCACCTTTCCATTGACTGGTACAAGGAAGGCGGCATCATGACGAGACCGACGCTTTTCGGCATGAACGGAAGTGCCCTTATGGCGGGAGGCGAAGCGGGATCGGAGGCGATTTTGCCGCTCAAGTCTTTCTACGACAAGCTCGAAGGCATGCTTGCCGCCCGGGACACAACACTCATGGAAAAGTACCTCGCCATCATCGCCGGAAATTCGGAAAAAGACATCGTACTGGACTCCGGTGCGCTGGTCGGAGCACTCACACCAAAACTGGATGGAGCCTTGGGAAGACGTGCCGCTTACGTAGGAAGGAGGATGAAATGAACCAAAACATAGGCTTTGGAGCCACTCTAAACGGCAAACACACGTGGAAGAATTACGGGCTTGTCGTATCCAACACCGACGTGGTCGGTATGCCAAAGCCTAAAACACTCATCGTTGAGATTCCCGGATCATCCAAGCGCCTCGATCTCACAGAGGCTCTGACGGGACGATGCGAATACGAAGGACGCACGCTCTCCTTTACGCTTGGCGGCATCGGAAAGATCGAAAGCTGGGCAGGAAGGCTCCGATCCTTCCTCAACGAAATACATGGAAAGCATGTCAAGGTCATCTTGGACTCCGAGCCGGAATACTACTTTGAAGGCCGAGCCGAAGTAAAAAACTTTGAGCGCACCCGCGCTTTGGGACAAATTGAGCTGGAGATTGCCTGCGATCCGTATAAATGGGAGCTTGCCGCAAGCGATGAGGATTGGCTTTGGGACTCGTTTAACTTTGAAAGCGGCATCATCCGAGACTATCGGGATGTGAGCGTAAGCTCTTATACCGACCTTCTTGTTCCCGGATCGCACGTTCCGATGGTGCCGACGTTTCATGTCAGAAACTACCAAGAAACCGAAGGCAGGAAAAACTACGTCTACTCCATCAAGCTGAGAACGTCGTGGATGCTTCATGCCGGCACAAATCGTTTCGCCGACCTTGTCATTCCTGAATCCGGCGACACGCTGCGCTTTTTTGGAACTTACACCGTCACCGTATCTGTGAGAGGAGGAAGCCTTTAATGTACCAAGTGTTTTTAGATGAGCACGTGCTCTATATACCGGGCGATGATGAGGCTGTTCTTATTGATCCGGTGCTGGAGCTGGCGCTTGGAAAATCCGGCACATTTTCTGCCCGCGTACCGAAGATCAATCCGCTCTACGAAAAGCTCAAAGCGCTGGATTCCACCGTCCGTGTGGAGCGTGACGGTGTGGCACTCTTTTACGGCCGCATTTTATCGGTTGAGCGGGACTTTTACGGCACCAAGAGCATCACCTGCGAAGGTGAACTGGCCTTTCTTTTGGACTCCGTGCAGGAGCCTTCCGAATTTCATGACGTCTCGCCCCGCGCTTTTCTTGAGACGCTTATTGCCAAGCACAACAATCAGATGGCAAAAGACGGCGCGCACAATAAGCGCTTCACGGTCGGGCAGGTCACCGTTACCGACCCCAACGACTCGCTTTACCGCTACACCAACTGGGAGACCACCTTGGATGCAATCACCGACAAACTCGTCAAACGCTTGGGCGGCTTTCTTCGTGTGCGCCATGTGGGAGAGGTTCGCTATCTGGACTATCTTGCAGAATCCGATAACACCAACACACAGGTGATTGAGTTCGGAGAAAATCTCCTTGACTACACCGACACGCTTTTGGCAGAAGACATCGCTACCCGTGTGATTCCGCTTGGCAAAAGGCTTGAGACATCAAGCATTGCTGCGCTTGAGGAATACACCACCATTAAGAGCGTCAACAGCGGCAAGACTTACGTGGAGTCGGTTTCCGCCATTCAAAACTTCGGTATCGTCACCAAAACCGTGAGCTTCGAAAATGTCTCTGTACCTGCCAACTTAAAGAAGAAGGCGGAAAAATATCTTAAAGACAGTCAGTTTGCCGATGTCACCCTGACGCTCACCGCTGTCGATCTGCATCTTGTGCATGCCGATATGGAAGCGATGAAGATTGGAGATCGTATCCGTGTCATCTCGCCGCCTCACGGCATGGACAGGTTCTTTCCGCTGACACGCCTTTCCCTTGCCCTCGATCGCCCAGAGTCCTCGAGCGTAACGCTTGGAACCGAAGTGAAGGCAAGCCTTTCTGAGCGAAGCATCAGCGAGAACAAAGAACTGGTCGAGCGCATTGAGCGGCTTCCCACACAGTCCGACACGCTTCGCCTTGCCAAAGATAACGCCACAGCCCTTATCACCGCAGCCACGACCGGACACGTCGTGACCCGCCCGAACGAGATTCTCGTCATGGACACGGCGGACAAGGCGACGGCAAAGAAGGTCTGGCGCTGGAACTTAAACGGGCTCGGCTACTCCAAGACGGGCTACAACAGCACCTACGGCACGGCGATCACCATGAACGGCGCCATCGTCGCCGACTTCATCACGACCGGCACCTTAAACGCTGACCTCATTCGGGCGGGAACCTTAAAAGACAAACAAGGAAACATCAGCTGGAACATGAGCTCAGGAGCACTCACAGCAAAGAAGCTATCAATCGACTCCCCGAACTTCAAGCTCACGACCTACGGTTACATGACGGCAAAAGGCGCAAGCATCGACGGCTCCATCACGGCAAGCTCTGGAGACACCAAAGTTCGTGTGGGCTATGGACACCTTTCCATCTATTACAACGACAAAGAGATGGGACTGATTGGCGGAAACAGCTTTGCGCAATCAAACTCCATCGCAGGGCTGAACTTCGACCTCGAAAACACCGGAGACTACATGACCTGGGCCGCACAGCCTGCCTCAGGTGGAAACTACAACATGGTATGGACTTATGCCAGATCCTCGTTCAGCGGATTTACCGGAGGAGCCTTAAACGCCGGCTGCGACATCGACATGCACAACTACACTTTAAAAAACGTGAACTTTGAAGGCGGCGGCATCTCCGGCACCGCAAACTTCGTGAAGATCAACTCGATGAGCTCGGACGGCACAGCCGCGAACTGGTCGAACAACTGCTACATGACATTCAAAAACGGAATTCTTATCGACGGAAGATTCTAAGGAGGAACAGTCAAATGGAAGAACATGAACTCATCAACGGAAAACCCAACGAACAGGAAGCCGAAAAACCGTCCGAGACGATTTTTCAGATCAAAGACGAAGAATGGAAGAAAGCTGTCGAGATCATCTTAGGCACCGACAAGCACGAAGAAATCTCAGATAAGGATGCCTCTGAGCTCATTGCGGCAGCACGTAATTTCAGAAAGATTATCGATTTCTTCGTGAAGCTCTTTGGAGGTGGTATGTGATGGAAAAAGAGATGCCCCTCATCCTGCGCCTTGAAAAAGCGCGAAACGAACTGAGATACGCACTCAACCAAACTGCCGGAAAGTATGAGCTTCCCGGTTTTTTACTTGACCTCATCATAGAAGCCTTGCTCTCAGAAGAAAAAGGTCAGCGCATAGCCCTTATGAGCGAGCAGATCAGCACAACAGGTGGAAAGGAGGAAAAAGAACATGGCCAACGTGAAAACCTATCTCAGTAAAATTTTAGCGGCCGTCTACGGCAAAGACGTGCGCGGAGCCATCCACGACTCGATTGCCGCCATCAATCAGCAGGTTGAAACCACGACATCTGGCGAAGCTAACCGTGTTCAGGCGGAAAAAGAAAGAGCATCCGCTGAAACATCCCGCAAAAATGCTGAAACAGAAAGAACGAATGCCGAGGCATTACGGCAAAATGCAGAAAGTTCACGAAATGAAGATGAAAAAAAGCGCGAAAACTCTACCAATGAGTTGAAAAGCCGTATGAATGAAAAACTGAACACGGTCGACCAGAAGATCAGCGAAATGCAAAATCGAGTGCAAGAAGCTATTGACGCTGTTCCTAAATCTGTTCTCACACTTGATGCAACGCTTTCCAAAGAAGGCTATGCGGCGGATGCCAAAACAACGGGCGATGCGATCGCAGTACTAAGAAAAGGAAAAGAGCGAAAAATTTTTCCTCTGACAAGTAGCAATCCAGCCGTAGTATTCAAACAAGAAAGTTATCTGATCGTTGAGGGCCCTTTCGCTACCCTTTATTTCACGGCTTCTATTCGCTCCCTTACAGATAATTCCTTCGGACCACTGTTGGCTTTATGCGTTTCACCAATTAAGCCTGCTTCTGCAATCGTTGGAACAGCATTTATCATGGAGGAGGAATATAGTCGTCCTCTTATCATGCTTGAAACAGGCGCTCTTTGCCTGATGATAAATCCTAACCAATCATCTGCCACTGCAACCAATGCACCTGTTCTTAAGGAGTTTGAGAATCTGAATACCCAGGACACCCCGGTTTCAGATACGCCACCTAAGCCGGACCCAAACAAAACATATACACTAACAGGAAGTATAATCTATCTCGCCACAGAAACCCAAGAATAAGCACCTATCCACTATTTGTTCGCATAAAGCCGTACTGACGGTTTTTTCCATGTTCAAAATCAAAAGGAGGAATCTATTATGAAAGAATTCTGGAACACCTTGCAGCTTATCTTTGCTGCCATCGGAGGCTGGCTCGGCTATTACTTAGGAGGCTTTGACGGACTTCTCTATGCGCTGATCGCCTTTGTCATCTGCGATTACGTGACAGGCATTATGTGCGCAGTCTCCGACAAAAAGCTCTCAAGCGAAGTCGGCTTTAAAGGCATCGCCAAAAAAGTCGTGATCTTCATTCTGGTCGCCGTTGCCAACATCATCGACACTAACGTCATCACACAGGGCGCGATTCTTCGCACGGCCGTCATCTTCTTCTATCTCTCAAACGAAGGGCTGTCGCTTGTGGAAAACGCGACTCATCTGGGACTTCCTGTCCCGGACAAGCTCAAGGCAGTCTTGGCACAGCTTCATGACCGCGCAGAAAAGGAGGAAAAATAACTATGACTATAAAAGGAATTGATGTATCAACCTGGCAGGGATCGATTGATTTTAACCGTGTAAAACAAAGCGGGATCAACTTTGTCATTATTCGTGCAGGCTACGGCTCGGCACTTTCTCAAAAGGACAAGTGGTTTGAGACGAACTACGCCCGCGCCAAAGCGGCAGGTCTTCACGTGGGAGCCTATTGGTACTCCTATGCGGGAAGCGCCGCAGAGGCACGCGAAGAAGCACGTGTCTGCAAACAGGTGCTCTCCGGCAAGCAGTTTGACTATCCCATCTACTTTGATTTGGAAGAAAAGTCACAGCTTGCCCGCGGACGGGCTTTTTGCGACTCGCTCATTCGAGCCTTTTGCAATGAGATGGAAGCTGGCGGCTATTTTGCCGGATTCTACACATCGCTCTCAGCAGCAGTGAACAACGTTTCCGCTGATGTGAGAAACCGCTACGCCTTCTGGGTAGCGCAGTGGAACAGTCGCTGCACCTATCAGGGACAGTACGGTCTTTGGCAGTATTCCTCGAGCGGCTCGGTGCCGGGCATCGCAGGCAGATGCGATATGGATCTTGCCTATGTGGACTATCCCTCCATCATCAGGAAAGGCGGCTTTAACGGCTATGGCAAAGGCACAAGCTCCGCCCCCGCAAGAAAGTCTGTCGATACGCTGGCCCATGAAGTCATCGCAGGTGCTTGGGGAAACGGAGAGGACAGAGTAAATCGTCTTACCAAAACAGGCTACGACTACGACGCGGTGCAGGCACGCGTAAATGAGCTTTTAGGCATAAAGCCGAAAAAGTCCATCGACACACTTGCCCGAGAGGTCATCCGCGGCGACTGGGGAAACGGTAAGGACCGTGTAAACCGCCTGACGAAAGCAGGCTACGATTACGAAGCTGTACAAAAACGAGTAAACGAACTGCTCTAAGCTGAATGCATTGATATGCCCGCAAGGCGTGAGGAGAAATCTTCACTCCCTTGCGGGCTTTTTTATTTTGTCCGCTCAACTTCTTCAAAAACCTCCAGTGAAACAGTAGAAGGCAGAAAAAAATTCGTCCATAACGCCCTCGTCTCTTCAGGGGGTGTTAGAGGGACAGCAAGACCTGTCCTCTGTCTGGAGGGATGATATGACAAATGATGAAAAACAAAGCATTTACAACATGAGACGAAACGGTGCAAGTTATGCCGTAATTGCTGCCACCTTAAATTTATCGAAAAGCACCGTGGCTTCCTTTTGCCAAAAAGAAGGCCTGAGAACAGGTTCCTCAAAAGCTTTAACAGCACTACGCTACTGCAAATATTGCGGAAAGCCACTGCCCGTCAAGGAAAAAGGAAAAAAGCAAAAATTCTGCTCAGAGCACTGCCGGATGAGCTGGTGGAAAGAGCATCCGGAAGATCTGAATAAAAAGGCAATCTATATATTCACCTGCCCATGCTGCGGAAAAACTTTCACTTCCTATGGCAATGCGCACAGAAAGTATTGCAGTCATGCTTGCTATATCCAAGACCGATTCGGAGGCTCTCATGAAGACTGAAGCCTTCGCATCCGAGCTTGCCTATGAAGTATCCCGCTCCATCCTCTTTTCTTTGCTCAAGCAAAACATCATCGATAAAGAGGAATTCATTCGTCTCGACCACGCACTCCTAAAGCGATACCATCCCGGCTTAGGTGCGTTATTTACTTGCTATTTCAGCTCTTTAGAGTGATGTATAGACACGGAAAGGAGACGATTCTATGGCTGAAATCATAAAAATCGAAGCAAAGAAATCACCGCTGCCAAACCGCAAAAAAGTCGCCGCCTATGCCCGTGTCTCTATGGAAACGCAAAGGCTGCACCACTCATTGGCGACACAGATCAGTTTTTATTCTGATTTAATACAGAAGAACCCCGAGTGGGATTATGCCGGTGTCTATGCCGATGAAGGCATCAGCGGCACATCAGTGGAAAAACGTCCCGAGTTTATGCGCCTGATGAAAGACTGCAAGGCCGGAAAAATAGACCTCATCTTAACGAAATCCATCTCCCGATTCGCGCGTAATACGGTCGACCTCCTAAAAGTCGTAAGACAGTTAAAAGACCTCAACATCGAGGTCCGATTTGAAAAGGAAAAAATCAACTCACTTTCGGATGACGGTGAGCTGATGCTCACGCTCCTTGCCTCTTTCGCACAGGAAGAGACCATCAGCATCTCCAACAACGTTAAATGGACCATCCGAAAACGCATGTCCGAAGGAAACCCGAATATGCGAAATAACGTCTATGGCTACCGCTGGAAGGATGACACCCTGATTGTTGTTCCCGAAGAAGCAAAGATCGTGCGGCGCATCTTTCAAAACTTTCTTGATGGAAAATCCCGCCTTGAAACCGAGCGTGAATTTGCAGAGGAAGGAATTACAACCAGAAAGGGCAACCGCTGGACGGACTCCAATATTAAGGTTGTTCTGACCAATGTCACTTATACGGGAAATTTGCTCTGTCAAAAAGAGTTTGTCGAAGATCCCATTACCAAAAAGCGCAAGAAAAACCGCGGTGAGCTTCCTCAGTATTTTATCGCAAACACCCATGAAGCGATTATCGACAAGGAAACTTTCGACTATGTGCAAGAAGAGATGGCAAGAAGACGTGCACTGGGACCTCGGGCAAACAAGAGCCTGAACATCTACTGCTTTACCGGAAAAATCAAATGTGAGCTGTGCGGGAAAAGCTATATGCGAAACGTCCGAAACAACCGTGCCAAGCACTCCAATCTTGGGAATAAAGTCATCAGCTGGGTATGCGGTTCCAGCAAGAAAAAGTACAGTACATGCTCGGCAAAAGCCATTCCGGATCGAATCCTTAAAACTTGCTGTGCCAAAGTGCTCGGTCTTGAGGATTTTGATGATGCTGTTTTTAACGAGCAAATCGATAAAATCACGGTACCCAAACAAGGGGTTCTCATTTTCCATTTCAAAGACGGACACAGCGTCACCGAAACTTGGGAAAATAACGCCAAAAAAGAATCGTGGGATGATGCGGCGCGCAAACGCGCCTCAGAATATAGGCGCACTCATGCCATGAAACGCTCGGACGTCACCTGCTTTTCAACAAAAATCCGATGCGAACATTGCGGATGCAATTTTCGCGCACAAACACAAAACTGTTCAACATCTCCCAGCGGAAAACGCAGATACTGGCGATGCGCCGAGCATAACGGCTGTAACACCAGAGGACTCAGAGATGACCTCTTGCGCTCACTTACCGCAGAGGTCTTAGGTCTTGATGCATTCGATGACGCTAGTTTTCTTTCGAAGATCGACCATATAAGCGTCCTTAGCCGAGAAGACCTTATCTTTCATTTTTATGACGGAAAGGAAATTGCTCGCAAGCTGATCCAACCTACGCACGAAGGACACAAGTGGACAGAGGAACAGCATGCGAAATTTAAAGCATCCATCAAAGAATGCTACGCATCAGAGCGGCACAAACCGATACGAAAGGAGAAGCTATGGCCAAACAAGTAACCACGATACCCGCCAGCATCAAACCCTTCTCCAAAACACCGCTCACCACTTCGCGCAAACGCCGCGTGGCAGCCTATGCCCGCGTCTCAACGGACTCCGATGAGCAGTTTACCAGCTACGAGGCACAGGTAGACTACTACACAAATTACATTAAAGCCAGAAATGACTGGCAATTTGCGGGTGTCTACACCGACGAAGGGATCACCGGTACCAATACCAAAAAGCGAGAGGGCTTCAAACGCATGGTCAAAGATGCCCTTGACGGAAAAATAGATCTTATCGTCACCAAATCGGTCTCGCGTTTTGCCAGAAATACCGTGGACAGCTTAACCACCATCCGAAAGCTTAAAGAGCACGGCACCGAGTGCTTCTTTGAAAAAGAGAATATATGGACCTTTGACTCCAAAGGCGAGCTTTTGATTACCATCATGAGCAGCCTTGCTCAGGAAGAGTCTCGCTCAATATCCGAAAACTGCACCTGGGGACAAAGAAAGCGCTTTGCTGACGGCAAAGTGACCGTGCCCTTCAAACGTTTCTTAGGCTATGACCGCGGAAAAGACGGAAACCTCGTCGTCAATCCCAAAGAGGCAAAAATCGTCAAACACATCTATGCGATGTACCTGCAGGGAAAAACCTACCACCTCATTGCAAAGGCGCTGACCGAAGACGGTATCCCGTCACCTGCAGGAAAACCTCGCTGGAACCCAAGCAACATCAAATCCATCCTTACCAATGAAAAATATAAAGGCGATGCGCTCTTGCAAAAGTCGTTCACCACAAACTTTCTCACCAAAGAGCACAAGATAAACGAAGGCGAAATCCCGCAGTACTATGTGACGGGAAACCATGAAGCCATCATTGAACCGGAGGTGTGGGAACTCGTACAACGCGAGATGGAAAGACGCAAAAACGAAAAAGGAAGACACAGTGGCGTGAGACTTTTCTCCGGCAAGGTCTACTGTGGTGAATGCGGAACAAGGCTCGGTTCAAAAGTCTGGCATTCCAACGACAAATATAAGCAGGTCATCTGGCAATGCAACAGGCACTGCAAGAAAAACTCCCCCTGCAAAAACGGAATGCATCTTACCGATAAGGAGCTAAAAGCCGCCGTCCTTTCTGCGACCAACAAGCTCATAGAGAATAAAGATGAGATTCTTAATAGCTTTCAAAAGATTGTCGGAGGCGTTTATGATACTCATACCTTGGAAGGCGAAAAAGCAAAGCTGGAAAGTGAGATGGATGTCTGTGCCAAGATGATCGAAGACCTTATCCGCCAAAATGCTGCCATCCCGCAAGACCAGAGCGAGCACCAAGCAAAGTACGAAGATCTGGAACGCTTCTACAATGAAAAAAAGGCGGCCTTAGCGAAGGTCGAAGGAAAGCTCAAAAAGATGCAGGCGACCAAAGCCGATATCAAGTTCTGCCTGAAGCAGCTACAAAAACAAGACAGGCTTCTGCAAACATTCGACGAACAGAGCTTCTGTGCTCTTGTAGATCACATCACGGTCTACAGTAAGAATGATATTAGGGTCACTTTCCGGAACAGCACGGAAATCCGTCTATAAACGGATATATACCGGCATTCATTCGGCTTCCACAAACAAAACAACGAAAATCTTGATTTACAAATACATACATGGTATCATTTATAGAACAGCATTCTATAAATGATATGCAGAGGTGGATACCATGATTATTTTGAATGAGCAGATAGATATTCGGGCGCCATACGAGAAACTTGCTGCATGGCTGGCAAATTTTGAGGAGGAGTTTGTCCGGTGGAGTCCCTACCACATTGAATGCGAGCTTTTGAACGGCGGATGCAACGTCGGAGACAAGGTTCGCTTTCGTGAGATCGTCATGAATCTGGACTACAATGTAACCGGCACGATTACGGAAAGCATACAGGATGAGGACCATTTCCGTATTGTGTTCCAAAGTGACAAAAAAACAGCTTTTATCACATTTGAGGGGAAACGAACTACGGAGGGCTGCCACTTTTCACACACGGAAGCTTTTGGAATGAGTACCCCGGTAATCGGACCCATCTTGAACTTTTTGGTTTTCAAAGTATTTTTCAAACGAAAGGCAAATTGGCAGGTCATAAGGGATGACATGATTCTGGATAATCAATATCTGGCTGAGATTCTTACAGAAAGTCGATATCCGGAAAGGATCCCCATGGAAGAGTTGCTCAAAGGTGTTAATTAAGTTTTAAGAGAGTGAGGGAAATGAGACCAAAAAAAGATCCGGGGATACGAAGAGAGCAGTTTATTGATGCTGCTACAGGGTTGTTTTTACAGCATGGATACGAGGGCGTTTCCATCAAGTCCGTATTGAATGCAGTCGGAGACAGATCTATATCTCCCAGTGTGTTCTACTATTATTTTGCCAGTAAGGATGAATTATATCGAGCTGCTGTGGAAGGCATCGCCAATTCTTATGTTGATGACTTTAAAAAAGTGTTTGCTAATGATAGCCTTTCTCTCTATGAACAGTTTCTGAAGCTTGTTGAGGTAATGCATAAAAGTCTCATTGCGAACAGAATGCTTATTTCCACAGATATCTCTGATAAAAACAGGTCTTTTATTCTTGATATGAAAGAGCAAGTGACAGCCTCTTTTACAGAAATGTGGGAGCAATTTATTTTGCGATTCGGCTTTTTAAGAAATCAGGAGCCAAGGAGGCCGGCACTGTTCATATCAGGGGGCATTTCAGCAATGATAATGGAGTATATGATGCAAGGCGTCCGTAACGAACAAACAGAAATAACACTTGTAAAGGAGATCATCATTTTTTCAGCATCTATACTCGGATTTCATGACACTGAGAAAGAGATGTTAATTCAAAGCATTGAACATGGAAAGGCGGAATAAATGGAAAGATTAGGAACCGTAGAAAGTACCCTGTTTGTGCCGATGCTCGGCAGAATTTATGCAAGTGAGAACTTTCCGAAGATACTTTATGATGAGAAAGCTCTTGAACTTAAAGAAAAACTCCCGAAGGATGTTGCAGGCCATGACACACAAAACCAGTATACCTATCTGGCTTCAGCATCGCGCAGTGCAAATATGGACCGTTATATCAGGAACTTCTTAGAGCGTAAGCCGGAGGGAGTTATTATTCAGCTGGGATGTGGTCTTGAGACAGCATTCAGCAGAAACGATAACGACAGAACGAAATGGTATGATGTTGATCTGCCGGATGTGATTGAATATAGAAAAACACTTTTGACTGAATCGAAAAGGGAACGGTATATAGCTGCCGACGCGTTCTCAGAACTATGGCTTACTCATATTCGTGAAGAAATCGGCAATGCACCTGTTCTGGTGACGGCAAGCGGGCTGTTTTATTATTTTGAAGAGAATAAGGTTCTTGATCTGCTTAAGAGATTTTTATCTTACGGCGATATTGAGGTTGTTTTTGATACGGTCAATAAAAGTGGTATGAAAATGATGCGAAAAAAATGGATGAAGAAGGTCGGACATGAAGATGCGAAAATGTTCTTCTATTTAGACTCAGCCGAGACTCTGGTATCAAAGATTGGCGGTAATGCACGCGTCCTTGCTGAAGAAAAGTATTACAGATATATAAACAAGAAAGGTCTTGCATTTGCCACAAAAATCAGCATGATCGTTTCGGATATGCTGAATATGGTCAAGATGGTTCATTTGAAATTATAAGCCTGCTAAACCGGACTTTGCCATGCGCCTCTTCGGAGGTGCTTTTTCTGTTTCGTTCAAACAAGAAAAAGTGGATTTGAACCCGTCCGAGCGAATTTGAACCCGTAAGAATGTAAAAATAAAATTGTATCAAAGACGGCTTTTAGATAGACGAAGGGATCACCGGTACCAATACCAAAAAGCGAGAGGGCTTCAAACGCATGGTCAAAGATGCCCTTGACGGAAAAATAGATCTTATCGTCACCAAATCGGTCTCGCGTTTTGCCAGAAATACCGTGGACAGCTTAACCACCATCCGAAAGCTTAAAGAGCACGGCACCGAGTGCTTCTTTGAAAAAGAGAATATATGGACCTTTGACTCCAAAGGCGAGCTTTTGATTAGCATCATGAGCAGCCTTGCTCAGGAAGAATCTCGCTCAATATCCGAAAACTGCACCTGGGGACAAAGAAAGCGCTTTGCTGACGGCAAAGTGACCGTGCCCTTCAAACGTTTTTTAGGCTATGACCGCGGAAAAGACGGAAACCTCGTCGTCAACCTCGAACAAGCAAAAATCGTCAAACGTATCTATGCGATGTATCTGCAGGGAAAAACCTACCACCTCATTGCAAAGGCTCTGACCGAAGACGGTATCCCGTCACCTGCAGGAAAACCTCGCTGGAACCCAAGCAACATCAAATCCATCCTTACCAACGAAAAATACAAAGGCGATGCGCTCCTACAAAAGTCCTTTACCACGAACTTTCTTACCAAAGAGCACAAGATAAACGAAGGCGAAATTCCGCAGTACTACGTCTCCGGAAACCACGAAGCCATCATTGAACCGGAGGTGTGGGAACTCGTACAACGCGAGATGGAAAGACGCAAAAGTGAAAAAGGAAGGCACAGTGGCGTGAGACTTTTCTCCGGCAAGGTCTACTGTGGTGAATGCGGAACAAGGCTCGGTTCAAAAGTCTGGCATTCCAACGACAAATACAAGCAGGTTATCTGGCAATGCAACAGGCACTGCAAGAAAAACTCCCCCTGCAAAAACGGCGTGCATCTTACCGATGAGGAGCTAAAAGCCGCCGTCCTTTCTGCGACCAACAAGCTCATAGAGAATAAAGATGAGATTCTTAATAGCTTTCAAGAGATTGTCGGAGGCGTTTATGATACTCACACCTTGGAAGGCGAAAAAGCCAAGCTGGAAAGCGAGATGGATGTCTGTGCCAAGATGATCGAAGACCTTATCCGCCAAAATGCTGCCATCCCGCAAGACCAGAGCGAGTACCAAGCAAAGTACGAAGATCTGGAACGCTTCTACAATGAAAAAAAGGCGGCCTTAGCGAAGGTCGAAGGAAAGCTCAAAAAGATGCAGGCGACCAAAGTCGATATCAAGTTCTGCCTGAAGCAGCTACAAAAACAAGACAGGCTTCTGCAAACATTCGACGAACAGAGCTTCTGTGCTCTTGTAGATCACATCACGGTATTCAGCAAAGAAGATATCCGCATAACCTTCAGAAACGGCAGCGAGATTTGCTCTTAGCCGCCGTTATTTCATCATCTGATCAAAATAAGAAATGAGCTTATGATATTCTGCCGTCTGTAAATCAAGTTTCTCATATCCATCTTGTTTGATCAGAAGGACCGTCCGGCAGACTTTCAGTAATAGTTCAATGTCATGCGTAATAATAAGTGTCGGGCGACCTTTGGCAAGTTCAAAGATAAGCTCGGCGATTTTATCCATGTGCATGTAATCCAAACCGCTGGTCGGCTCATCCAAAATAAGAATTTGCTTTTCACTCAAAAAAGCATTGGCGAGAGCCAGCCTTTGCTTTTGCCCGCCGGATAAGTTTTGCGGATGCTCGCTGCGTTTATTCCAAAGATCAATATGCTTAATGATCCAAGAGACCTCTGCCAAATAAGCATCGCTTATTTTTTTGCCGTTCGCGAGCGCCTCGTTTTCTACGGTATCAAAAAACAGCTGGTAGTCTACATCCTGCATCATGTAGTAGGCATTTTTCAGTCGTTCTCGCTGAGTTTTTCCCCATGAAATATCTTGCTTCTTGCCGGCAAGTCCGCAGAGAACACGACCTAAACTGCTTTTTCCGATACCATTTGTGCCGACAATCCCCATGATTTCATCGGAATGTAAGTCAAAGGATAAATTCGAGATGAGTTCTTTTTTGCCTACAGAGACATGAACATCCTTCGCAGAAAAAACACGCTCACCTGTCTTTGTCGTGTTGTGCGGAACAAGTGCGGAAAAATCTATCGCTCGAAGTCCCAAGTCTTTACAATCGGATGATTTCAGTTCGCCCGCATCAAATTCTTTGATAAAAGTTCCGTCTTTCATGACATAGAGCTTATCGTAGAGATCCTCCAAAAAATATAGTCGGTGTTCGGCGATGATGATGGTTCTACCCGACGCTTTGAGCAATTTCAGGATGCCTTGCAAATCTCGGATACCTTCTTGATCAAGGGAAGCTGAAGGCTCATCAAAGAAAATAATCTTTGTGTCATAAACTAAGGTAGAGGCAATAGCTACCCGCTGTTTTTCTCCACCGGAAAGTTCATTCAAATTTTTATCCATTAAGTGAGCAATGCTCATGTACTCAAAAGCTTTTTTCACCCGTTTTCTCAGTTCCGCCTGCGGCATGCCGAGGTTCTCTCCGACAAGGGCGACCTCATCTTCTGCCTTGCGGGTAAAGAATTGATCGGATGGATTTTGAAATACGTTGCCGATGACCTTAGCCAAGGTACCCGTCTTAAAATCATGCAGATTTTGATCCAATAATGTGACTTTGCCATCCAGTGTGCCTTCATACTGATCCGGTATGAGTCCGTTCATCACTCTGGTAAGCGTTGTTTTTCCGCAGCCGGAATTACCGGTGAGTACGACCAGTTTTCCCGGTGCAATCGCAAAATGAATAGCATGCAAAGATGACTTTTCTTCTCCTTGATAGGTAAAGCGCTCAATATTGACTTTCATGATGTCCATAGTGCAACTCCCAAAAGCGCCACACCGGCAAACAGGCTGATGCCATCTGCGAATTTAAAGCGCATATCATAATAACTGGTTTTTTCTCCTTCATACTCGATACCTTTGGCAATAATTGAAGAGACAAGCGTTTCGCTGACATGCAGACACTTATATACCAAAGGAACAAAGTACAGCTCAAAAGTGCGGACGGGATGCAAAAGGGAAGCATGAAAGCCGCGGATTTTCATACCGTTTCGAATCTCATGCAAGCGCAGGCCAATTTCATCCATAAAACGCAAAGCTGCAATCATGGCTACACTAACGGTGTTGGGCATATGAAGCTTGCGAAAACAGGCTAAGATTTTTGATGGGCTGGTAAGAATCAACACAATGCCAATATTAAAGATCGGTATGAAGCGGGCAATGAGTGCAAAAAGTCCTATAAAAATGCCTGTGACATATCCCAAATCAGCGAAGGCCAAAAGATACATCATGCCATAGGAAACAGAAAAGACAATAATCTGTCTAAGGAAGAGACCTGTCGAGGCATTTAAAGCAATCAACAACGTCAGAATAAGCACTGCCCAATAGACCGTTTGATTGCCAAAAAAGACCTGGAAGGACACCAGAATCGTAAGCGCGAAGAGCGTAAACGGATGCAGCTGTCCTTCCTTCTTTTTCTTTAGAGCTGATTCCTTTATCATCAGCTAAGCCTGCTTTGTTTACTATTCTTTTCAAAAAACTTGTTATTGATGAAAAGCCCGAAACGGCCGGCGATAAGCTCCAAAACAATGTTTACCAAAACGCAAATCACTATTACATTTCCGGTATAGCTGGCCACCATCATTTGCGCTTGCTCTAAACTCATGCTGCTGACAAAGCGTGCAATGTTTTCGGCACCCAACAACACAACAAATAGAATCGGATGCATGGCGTAAATAAACATTGATGCGCTGAAAGCCATGGCAATACGGTTTTTATTGCTGTAATCACCTACAATCAGTTCAGCTATGATACCGGCAACAACACAAATCGGTGTTGCAATCCAATAGCCCATTGCAATGTATAAGAGACCGATAATCAGCCAAAAGAGAAACGATGCACCTCGCTTTTGCACCTTGCGTGCCATGATGACATAGACCGGCGCGACAAAGAAAGCGCCAAATCCTGCGGATACATAAAGTGAAACCACGCCTAAAAGTCCCGTCAGCATACCGATGCCCATAGCCAGAACAAAGCCAATGACTCCAAGCACTGCAATTTGTACCACATTTTTAAGTTTCATAAAATCCTCCTTAAATGCTTTTTATATCTTCCAAGACTCAGCCGTTTTCCGAGCCTGAAGGAACCTGGAATAAATACCGTCTTTGGCGGCAAGTTCGTTATGTGTGCCACTCGCCACTACTTTGCCTTCATCAATCACTAAAATTTGATCGGCGTTTTCAACTGTTTTCAAGCGATGAGCAATCATAATGATGGTTTTATCTTTCATTAAGCTGTTCATAGCCTGCTGAAGCTTATCTTCGTTTTCCGGATCGACATTGGCTGTTGCTTCATCGAATATGATGATGGGCGCATCTTTGAGGATGGCTCTTGCAATAGAGATACGCTGTTTTTCACCGCCGGAAAGAGATGCACCGCCTTCTCCGATTACCGTTTTATAGCCTTCCGGCAGACTCATGATAAAATCATGGCAAGCTGCTTTTTGAGCAGCTTGAACGACTTCTTCATGCGTGGCATTCATGTTTCCAAATTTGATATTGTTTTCAATGGTGTCTTGGAACAAATAGACGCTTTGGAACACCATAGAGATCTGATCCATCAAAGAGGTCAACGTATAGTCCCGAATATCATGTCCTCCAATTTTGATGCTTCCTGCATTGACATCCCAGAAACGGGCAATTAAATTACAAACCGTTGTTTTCCCGGATCCAGAAGGGCCTACGATGGCCGTGGTTGTTTTTTCCGGAACGGTAAAGCTTACATCATGCAAAATTTCTTTGCTTCCATACGAAAAGTCAATATTTGCTACCTTTATGGAGGCTTTTTTCGGACGGATGTCTTCACCATGAATATCCATAACCGGCATCTGTTTTAGGTTTTCTACCTGATCAATAGAACTGGATACCACACGCAAAACAGCCATAGATGAACCGGCGGAATCAATCTGGGCAAAAATCATAAAGGAAATGATAACGGACATCAGAGCATTTTCCGGAAGCATAGTTCCTTGCACGTAAAGGTAAATAGCTGCAACGATAATCAAAATGCTAAAGAGCTTTAGCACAAAATCCTGGGCCATATTGTAAGGCGTAAACATTTTTTCAATAGCAAGGTTGGTCTTCTTGTTACGACGAATTGCCGCATGAACCTTTTTATCACCTTTCCCTGTCAGATTAAAGGATTTAATAATGGACATTCCCTTAATCTGTTCAAGGACGGCTTCCACCAGTTCTGCTTGCGCTTCTTGGCGTTTCGGTGCAAGGTGTGCCGTCTTTTTCTCCATCGCCGAGGTAACCCACAAATAAATCAGTGTACCGACAATAACGATGAGACCGATACGCCAATCCCAGATCAAGGTTATTAAAGTAAACACAAAAGCATTGAGAAAGCCTCCCATGATATTGATCAGCACAACCGGAGCTGTGTTTTCTACATCACCGAGAACCGTAGTAAGCGTTCCTACAATATTGCCGGTGTTTGCTTCATCAAAATAGCCCATAGGCACGGTCTTCATTTTGTTTGCGACCGCAAGTCTCTGCCGAGCCACCATGAAGTAGCCGGCATGCGTTTGCTCGAGCTGAGCAAAGTAGTTGGTAAGAGCACGTCCGAAGATGCTGATAAGGAGAAAAAGGAGTGCCAAAAGAGCAGGGTTTATGCCGATATCTTTTCCCAGCATCCCTAAGATGACAAAGTAAACAGCACCAATTTGAAACATATAGAAAATGGCAAAAAGAAAGGAAACGGCGATGGACTTTCTAATATTACCCTGTTCCTCTCCGGCAAAATGTCCTATTTTTTTCAGTGCGTTCAACATGTTATTTGCCTCCTTTCGCGCCTACATGAGCAAGCCACATACTTTGATAGAGCTTTGACTTTTCAAGCAGCTCTTGATGTGTGCCATGATTTTCGATTTTTCCTTCTTCTATGACGAAGATTTGATCGGCTCCCGTGATGGTGGAAAGTCTATGAGCGATTGCGATAACGGTCTTCCCCGCAACAAGTTGTCCCAGTGCTTGCTGCATCAGCACTTCATTCTCGGGATCAATGTATGCTGTTGCTTCGTCGAAAATGACAATCGGGGCGTTTTTAAGCATGGCGCGCGCAATAGAAATCCGCTGACGCTCACCTCCGGAAAGATGAGTGCCTCCTTCTCCTGCAATCGTGTCATAACCGTTTTCCAGATTCTCAATAAAGTCATGACAGCCCGAGAGCTTCGCAATGTGCTCCACGTCTTCATCCGTAGCACTCAAGCAACCCATGCGAATGTTGTTGCGAATGCTTTCGTTAAAGAGAAAATTATCCTGAGATACAAAGGAAACGCTGTTATAGAGTTGTTCTAAGGGAACCTTTTTCGCATTGATGCCACCGATAGCGATGCTTCCTTTTTCCACATCCCAATAGCCGGCTATCAGTTTTGCTAAGGTCGATTTGCCGCCGCCGGATGGACCTACAAATGCATTAAAGCTCCCGTCTTTTATGCTTAAAGAAACATCATGAATAATTTCTTTGGCATCTTCACCGGATTCATAGGAAAAAGAAACATGATCAAGAACAATGTCGTGTTTGTTGAACGATAACGGGTGTTTTTCATGCTGCTGCTCTTCGGCAGCTAAGAGCGCATCAATCTGACCGACAACCGTTCCCACCCGAGCCAAACTGTCCACAAAATTCATGGCAGCCATCAAAAGGCCCGAAAGGGAGAAAGAGAGGATCACCGTCGTCAAAAATGTGCCTCCGTCCAAACTTCCACTTTGATAAAAAAGATATCCTGCCGGCAAAACAGCAAGCAGCGTTGTAGGAAGTATCGATTTAGACAGCGACATTAAGAACTGAACGCTTTTCATCCAGTCGTAGTAGTATTGGGCATTTGCGAGAATTTTCTCGGAAAACTTGTGATAGCTGCTCTCTCCTTGATTGAAAGCTTTAATAACTTCAATGCCTCCGGCATATTCCGCAATAGCGGCATTCATCTGAGCGCCAACCTGGACCGAGCCGGCATATTGCTTGCCGTAGCTTTTCATAATGATACTCATAAAAAACATTCCGATCGGAATGGATACCAAAGATAACAGTGCCATGCGCCAGTCCAGTACAATGAGATAAATCAAAATACAGAGCGGCCCCACCATATTTGCCGTCATTTCCGGAATAAGATGAGCAACCGGACGCTCCAAACTTTCCACCTGATCTACAATGAGCTGCTTCCATTCACCGCTGGGTGTCGCTGTTACTTTCCCCAGCGAGAGTTTTGGAAGCTTGTGCAGCATTTTTTCGCGCAGTTCCTGTAAAAGTTCAAAAGTGGCTTTATGGGAAACGGAAAGCGACAGTGAATATAGAACGGATTTCACGGCATAGCCTAAAAGCCCGACAACGCAGGCTTTCATATAAGCACTGAAGTCTGTCACACCATTAAATAAGTTTGTCAGAACCTGTCCCGCAACCACGTAGGGAACGATACCACCTAAAACTCCAAGTACCGCAAGACTCACAGAGAGTTTTAGTCCGGCGTGCTGACTGGCAGCCAGTTCCCACAGACGCTTTATGGGACTTTGTTTTTTCATGTTTTTACCTCCTCACGATCACATATAAAGCAAATTAGATAACTAAGTCATCTCTTGGATAAAAAAATATAGAGCTACGGGCTGCGGTACTTTTCCCAACCCGCATTGAAAAAATTAGACATCGTCTTTGCCATACTGAGAAGCTGTTCTTTATCGGATGCGTGTACAACGAGTTCAGAGATGGCGTTGAAAAATGCATGATTGATGATATGGACACTTTGCTTGGTCATAATGGAATCCGCGTTTTCTTTCCCATGGATCATCTCTAAAATCGACCAGTCATTACGATCCTCAATTTCGATGAGTTTATCTAAGAAATGCTCATACTTTGTGCCATAGGATTTAAAAATAAGAAGCTCAAAGATATCTTTATGTGCATAGAAAAACTCAACACTTTTAAGCGTCCCTTCTTGTTTGAGTTCAAGAACTTTTAAGATTTTTTCTTTGGGAATGGGAAACTCCGTGCCGTAGGTGGAAAAACTTTCTTTTTCGTAGTAGTTATAAATTTCATTGATCTTATCTGCTAAAGGCTCTACCAACTTTGCAAACAAATCTTCCTTATCTGTAAAATGCTTATAGAAAGCTCCTGTTGTCACGCCAGCTGATTTACAAATTCTTCTCAAATTTGCTTTTTCATAGCCTTCCTCCAAGAAGGCATCCAGACCACTTTTTAGTATGTTGGCATGAGTTTCTTCAAAATTACCTGTAGTCATAGATCCTCCCATCAAAAATAGTTCTTGCTTAGATAACTAAGTTATCTAAATATTACACCCAGCTGTTGCTATCTGTCAAGAGAAATATTTTTACGTCAATAATTATGACCAGAAGAAGGCCTGATTTTATATGATCGGGATGCTATTTTTCCTATCGAATTGTTTTCGTGCCCCCCATACCTATTTTTCGTACCCCTGCGTATGAGTTTCGTACCCTAAGCGGCTGTGCCGTTAAAATGTATCAAATATGGCGTTTTGTTCTCTATGTACTTACTCATTTTGATACAATTGCCATCAAGCTAAAAATGGCTGAAAGGCTTTAAAATAGAGCTATTTCAGTGTTTTTAAGAGCAACATTCTTTCTAAAACCAGAAGGGTTCTCAAGCTTTATTGGGTGATTATATTGTTTAAACCCGGTGCATTGCACCCCCTCTCGTAAACAGAACGCTAAATCGTTAAAAAGTATGCTAATCGTTAAAAGGTATAGGACATAAAAACAGCCCCACGACCTAAGTTGAACTTAGACCGTGGGGCAGCTATCAGATTAACTCGTTAACTCTTCTTTGCACTTTGTCATAGTCATAACCGGCTTCTGTGAGTCTTTTCTTTCGATCCTCGCCGTTACCCCAATCACCAGGAATTTCAAACTCGTGCTTTATGGATTCTTCCAGCAACCGTCCATATGCGCCCATAGTAAACGCAATATCACTGCTACGAATCGGCAGTAATTTCATTTTTCTCTTATAAGAGATTTCCCAAAAATGAATTTGCCGCATTTATTCATTTGTGGCATAAACTGCTACCTCCGTAGTGATAATCTATTGTTCAATTAACTAACCTGCTTTATTTCCTTTCCAACTAAAGCCCAAGAACTAAATTGATTTCGACTGAGTTCCTCCGTTCAAACATTCCAATGTAAATTTGTTATTTATTTCTATAAATAAATCTTACTTCACGAAGCTCTTTGCCCCCAATAGTATCATCCAGATAATCCTCTGTTTGGAGAAACCCGAAATGCTCATAGAAATTTTTAGCCGCAATATTGTCATCAAGCACCCATAAGAACAGTTCATCAAAACCAAGCTTATTAAGTTCTAAAACAGTTGCTTCAAGAAGCTTTTTCCCGTAGCCCTTTCCCATATATTCGGGAAGAAAATATATTGAAATGATTTCACCACACTCAGAAAACTTCTCAAAACGGGACCTGCAAAAGCTGCTTGTACCGATAAACTTTCCATCGTCAATACAAACAAGTGTTTTCCATCCGGGTATATCAAAGTTTTTTGACCATCTTCCCTCAGGAATTGAATTAAGATATTCTTGTGGAATTATCCCTTTGTAGGCATGTTTCCAACTATCTTCGTAAATTTTGCTGATAGCCAATCTATCATCTGAAAGTGTTATATATCTAATTTCCATTTGTTATACTTTCCCTACAGCTCACTAATACAATTTCCATAAAAATCATTCTTCTCGCTTCACATACCTTAACTCGATATCGTACCCCAGAGCTTCCATTATCTTGACAAGCGTGTTGTTGACGATGGTTTCCTTGCTGCGGATCACCCGGTTTACATAGGGAGCGGATGTTTCGATTTCCTTTGCCAGCCTTGCCTGGGTGATTCCGGCTTCACAGCATTTCGTTTTTATGTCCGGGCTTTTCTTAGGAATCTCTAAATTTCAAGCCTTTTTTATACAGTTTAGTCATTCACCCTTGATATCAAGACTGCCGTCTCCACATGTATTAAGACTACCCTGATGATAACCCTACATCAAGAACTTGGTCTTAACGCTCGTTGCAGGGTGGAAGTTGGCAAGGGGAATGTCGTTAGAGCGTAGGAGTCCAAGACTTTTCGAACGAAAGAAAAAGCTTGGACTCTGAGACTTGTTTAATAGTGATTAAGCTTTGGTTATTGGGATCCAAAGTTCCATTTTGTATTCCGGACTATCCATATCGCCCTCATAGTAATACTCAAAATCAGGACTTCCGGAGTGTACAAAACCATGTTCAGGGAAGAAGACTTCCATCGCATACTTCCAACCATCGTGAATACACTCCGGAACTCTTCCGGTTAACTCTACAATGGCATATTCTGCTTCTTTAACCTCCAGAACATCTAAGCCCATGCCTTTTGCTTTATCTATATCGGTAACAATATACCCTGCCATATAGTTTATTGTACTTGGGTTTTCCACATCATGACAAACCCCTACACTTTGACCGCTTCCCAATCTTGCAAGTTCATCGTGGCTATATTTCTCAAATACCTTACCCCAGACACTTGGACATAGTGATGAATTGATGTTCTGTTCATTTACACCTGCAACTGTAAATGCTTTTTTCTTTTGAATTGTAATATTCATACTTCTTCCTCCTCTTACACTTAGTGCTAATTGCACCCGTGAAACTAATTTGAATGGTTTCCCGTTCCTTACCTCAGAAGGAGCAAATCCATGAAAATTCTTAAAAGCCGTTCCAAATGAATCCGGTGACTCATATCCGAATTTGAATGCAACATCAATAATCTTTTCATCCGTGTCTCTTAATATAAGCGCAGCTTCTGTTAATCTTCTGCTTCTTAAATATTCTGAGAGCGTTGTTTCGGTCAGAATAGAAAACAAGCGACTGAACATAGAATAAGAGTATCCGGATAATTGAGTTACTTTCTTTTCATCAATCTCATCATCAAGAACTGTTTCAAGATAATCAATTGTATTGTTAAACGACTTGATAATATTCACTTCAATTCCTCCTTTCTTTCGATTTATTTTAGTATAGAGGAAGATGTCTTTTCCTACCCTACAGTATTCGTACAAATGTTATAGGGTGCATCTTAGAGAGCCTTATAACTTGCTAAGCTCGACAAACTGGGATCTGTTTACTTACAGTATTCCTCTACTTTATATTCATACTTTTTTAAAAGTCCCCGTGAGTAAACTTTTTCATTTATCGAGTTTCTAACTTCTTTCCAGAGAATAGCTGCAACTTTTAACTTATTAGAATAACAATCGCTAAATTCATCTAAACAAAAGTCTTTTAGAAACTGATTCCATTGACAAGCCGAACTATCATACTTGGCATAATCCGACTCACCATAATATATTTTAATCATATCTTGAATAGTGAATTTTATATCTTTATCCCTTTTTACTTTTCGCCAAGCCGTTGCCATATCAGCACTAAATTTAAACGGACTAATACCTGTTACAGCTGAAAAATAATCTCGAAATTTTTGGTTAAATGAAAAACCGCATTTAAGTAATGGTGTCTCCAAGGTTATAACTTCGGACTGATTTTTATTTCCTTTACTCATACTCAAAAATTTTTCTACTTTATTTCCCCTAAAATATTGTTCGATAATATAGTTCAATTCTTGCTTCGTACATCTATACTCTAATCCAAGAGACTTACAAATTTGTGAAAGTTCTTCTCGATACCAATAGTATCTATTAAATTCTTCAAATGATTTTATATCTCTAAAATCAGGTCTTTTTTCTTTCATATGGACACCTTAATAAATTCAAAATTATTTGTGGCTTGCTTTACTGACAAGTTCTTCAGTCATAACACTGAGTGTCATACAAATGCCACATACTGCACCCATATAAATTGCTATTGATTTGCCAAAATACTCTGTTCCAGACTTCGTAAGTTCATAAATAGGTATTCCGAGTATTTTGACAGTTAGTGTATTTACATTTGTGCTATATGCGTTAGTAAATCCAAAGTAAATTGCGACGCTCATCAACAGCATTGCAAAAGCAAATCCAACAACCAACGCAATTAGAATTTTAATTTTTTTCTTCATATATTTCCTCCTTATACAAATTCAAATTTAGCACTGTCAAACGTTCATTGCGCTAATCCTTCAACAGCCTCATCTTCGATGTCTTTCTTTTACTTTCGGATCTGGCAATTCCTCGTACATCGCCGACAGCAAGCCACATAGCTTCTCCCTGTTATCAACTTCCTCAACCAGCAGCATTTCCTTTGCCCCTGTGTAAGGAAGTTCAAACTTCGGACAACTCATATATGAGACCGCGGATGGAACGGGCTTTACAAGTAGTCTGTCATCATAAATGCCGCCGATGATTTTTCCTCGGTAATATAAAATGTACTCTCCCATCATTGCGCGATAGGAAATATCCTCTAAACCAGATAGCTGTTCTAATATGTAATCGAGATAATATTTGCTTTATGCCATAACTCTTCCTCCCGTCTCACATACCGAAGCTTTATATCATACCCCAGAGCTTCCATCATTTTGACAAGCGTGTTGTTGACGATGGTTTCCTTGCTGCGGATCACCCGGTTTACATAGGAAACGGATGTTTCAATTTCCTTTGCTAGCCTTGCCTGGGTGATTCCGGCTTCAATACATTTCGTTTTTGTGTCCAGATGGAAAGATTGACCTCATCATCACAAAATCGGTCAGCCGCTTTGCAAGAAATACAGTCGATACTTTAACGACCGTGAGGAAGCTCAAGGAGAAAAACATCGAAGTCTGGTTCGAAAAAGAAAACATTCAAACACTGGATTCCAAAGGCGAACTGCTCATTACCATCATGTCCTCGCTCGCTCAAGAAGAATCCCGATCTATTTCTGAAAATTGCACCTGGGGACAAAGAAAGCGGTTTGCTGACGGAAAAGTCACCGTGCCGTTTAGTCGTTTCTTAGGCTATGACCGAGGAGAGGACGGCAATCTGGTCGTCAATCTCGAAGAAGCCAAGACCATAAAGCTTCTGTACGGACTATTTCTTGAGGGACGATCCTGCTACGGTGTCGCCAAGGAACTGACGGCTCGAGGAATGAAAACGCCCGGCGGCAAAGACAAGTGGAGTGCCAGAAGCGTTAAGTCAATCCTTACTAATGAGAAATACAAAGGTGACGCGCTCTTGCAAAAATCGTTCACCGTTGATTTTTTGACCAAGAAGAAAAAAGTTAACGAAGGTGAAATCCCGCAATACTATGTGAAGAATAATCATGAAGCGATTATCGAGCCGGAGACTTGGGACTTTGTGCAAACCCTACTTGAACATGATTATCGGAAATCAAAAAACAACGTCACTATCTTCTCGGGGAAGATAAAATGTGAAGACTGTGGAGATTGGTACTGCTCGAAAGTCTGGCACTCCAACAGCAAGTATAAACGGACCATCTGGCAGTGCAACAGCAAGTTTAAAGAGAAATGCCAAACTCCGCACTTTACAGAGGATGAAATAAAGGATGCTTTTATGAAGGCCGTGGGCATTCTGATTAAAGACCGTGAGCAGATAAGGGCAAACTTTCAGGCTATTGAGGACATCGCATATAGTACCAGCGATCTGGAAACTAAACGAGATAAGCTCTATGCAGAGATAGAATCCATATCAAATCTCATGGAACAGGCCATTCAAAATAACGCCAGGATGGTCTTAGACCAGGAAAAGTATAATCAGAAATTTGATGAAATGGCTGAGCGTTTTAACAGTGTGAAGAAAAAATACGATATCATCAATGAGAAAATTGAAGACAAGAAAACCCGGCATATCCAGGCTGGGAGATTTATAAAAACTCTACTGTCCGAAGACGAGACGGCAACTTTCAGCCCGCTTCTCTGGCAAAGTCTGCTTGATTATGCCACTGTCTCAAGAGACGGAAAGCTAACCTTTATATTCAGAAATGGGATGGAAATTTAGGCTGATACTTTTTCTAAATGCCCCAAGACCTATGATGCTAGTTTCCTATACGCTTTCAACAAAACTTACCCTATTGTTGAAAAAACAAAGATACCGTGAAACCGCATTGCCAAATTGAAGAAACCTCTATTTCTATACTTAAATCGTCTGCTAAGTGCTTTACCAGGTATAAGCCCATCCCTGTTGATTTTCTTCTAACACCACCTGAGTCTCCTGTAAATCCTTTCTCGAAAATATACGGCAAGTCACATTCTTTAACACCCTGACCGTTATCTTTTAGGGTTAATCTTGTTTTTCCCCTATCAGTATCTATAGAAATATCCAGGCATGGGTTGTGACCGGAATACTTGAGTGAATTTGCGATGACTTGCCCGATAATAAATTCAACCCCCCTGCGGTCAGTATAAATCTTATGATTTAAATTCTGAGAAGTAATCTTTAAGTTCTTTTCATGAATCAAGGGAGCATAATCCTCCAAAATCTCGTTAACGCAGATGTCCACATTCAGCTCCTCAAAGAAATAGTCCTTTTTCTCGCTCTTAACCCGGTAGTAGAACAAAATCTGCGAAATATTACTTTGAACTTGATTTCTTATATAATCTAGTTTAAAAGAAAGATCTTGCGAAAGGGAATCGGCCTGATTATCTAAGATTAGAGTTAACAAGGATAAGGGCAGCTTAATTTCATGTGCCCACAGTTCAACATAACTCTCATAATCCGCCAAGAGTGAATCAGCCTTTTCTATTTCTTTTTCTTTCTTGTATATCGTCTCAGCCAACAACAGAATGCTTTCTTTATTTTCTAGTCCATAGGAATCAAGCAAAATTTTTTCGCTATTTTTGTTCGGATTCAGCAAGAATTCTTTGAATGCTTTTTCTTTATCCTTTTCTTTTTTCATCAAGATATAGGATAGGACGGCAAATAAAAACAGAGTGAATAGGAGCAGCAATGGAAATAAAGCTTTAAACACCTGTATATCAGCTAACCAGAGGAGAACAACGGTAAATCCTTCTACAGCTAATATCACGAATAGCCAAGGAATATATTGCTTAATCGATTTAAAATATCGTTTCATCGAAAGCACCACTATCGTCTTTTTCACTGTTGTCTTGGTCTGAGTTGCCATCTTCGCCAATCAGTCTGTAACCCATACCTCTCACTGTTTCTATTTGCTGAACCATACCTACTTCTTTCATCACTTTTCTTAACCTTGTCATGTTGACTTGCAAGGCATTTTCGTCAATAAACTCCGTTGTGCCCCACAGTGCCATACCTAACTCTTCTTTGGTCACAATAGTTGAATCGGCAATTAGAAGGGCTTCTAATAACTTGCCTTGATTTTGTGGCAGCACGACAGAGTTTCCATCGATATACAGAGTGTAGGTGTTCCTGTCCAGTAAAAAGTTATTGCGCTCCAGAAGGTTTGCTCTGCCTTCATATCTTCTCAATAGGTTTTTAATGCGTGCCAAAAGCCGTTCTTTCCGGAAAGGTTTTGTCAAATATTCATCGGCACCTAATTTTAAAGCTTGAATTTCATCCTTTAATTGATCGCGGGAAGTAAGAACCAGGATAGGAAAAGAGCTTTTATTTTTCATACGCCTACAAATCTGAAAGCCACTCTCATTGGGAAGATTCAAATCCAATACAATCAAATCCGGTGACAAATTTATAATTTGCTCTGTCACATGATGAAAATCTGTAATCTTCTCTACTTGATATTCTGCTTTTTCCAGCATAATAACCAGTTCTTCTCTTATCAACTCCTCATCCTCAATCACTAAGATTCGCTTCAAATCTGTCATCTCCTTTCCCCCTCCTGAGTATTATTCGATTCTTTTCGGTTTCATCAATGTCCAGAGAAAGCGATCGCTACTCTTTTTAACTAAGGTCATATAGATGTATTCGATAATGGCTAAGACAAAAATGGCAACACCGGCAATCAGCAACTGCAATCCAAGATTTGCTTTCAAGCCGGATGACGGCAATAAAGCGGCAAACAAAGTCATAACACCAAAAATGCTGTTGATTAAGGCTATAGCGATTGGTAAACCAAAGTACCAGTTGACTTGCTTTCTTGCAGACTTGCACAAGGTCTGATAGGTCGCTCCCAGATGAACCAGAGTATGATAACGCTTGTGTGTTTTTCGTTGCCCCATCAAAAATTGAACGCCGATGGCTGTATTAGCTACAACAAGAAAAATAATGGCTAAATAAATCGTCAAATAGCTTGCCGCTACTGTATAAAACAATTGTCTGCCCATATTTTGTAGATAGCTTTCATAATGGATGGGCATTGGGTCTAAAGAACTATTGATCTCCATGATCGCTTGCATTAAGCCTTTTTCCTGAACAAAATCAGGATCCAACACAGCACTGACATAATTTGAATAGTCCCCCCCTGTGTATGAATCGAAAACCTGGTCAGGTACGATCAAAGCAAAGGCCAAGGTAATCGCACGATCTGTGACAATAGGTAAGGATTCAACTTGTCCGACCAGGGTCAGCGAGTTCCCCGACTGCTGAATGCTAGGTTCTGTTTTGATAATGGAGTTCAAAAGTGCTTCTTCAAGCAAGAAGTCCTTGCCCATATACAAAACCGCTTCATCATCTTGCAAAGCAAGTGGCTCAAGATTGGCGACTTTCCTTAGCTCATTATAGCCGCTTAAGGAAATGAAATAGCTATCCTTTCTACTCGCTAAATTGTGCAGCAGGGTATCTTGAGCTTCCGTTGAATCCGCCTTTTCGATTTGCTCGATTAGATTGTCAAGGGATAAAGCGTTTGTTTCTATTGGAGCCCCCACCCTTATTTCCAGCAGGCTTGAAAATTTGGAAGCAATCCCTCCGTTTTGGAGTAGGCTCTCCACCTGTTTTGCGTCAAGTTCTTTTTCCCAATCCTCACTACTAAATGTGTAATCTAAAATATGCGCATTTTCTGACCGATCTGTTGAAAAGGCAATCCCTGCTCCAAATAAGCAAAGGGCTGAAAATATTAAAAGAGAACAAATAGCTACCGTCGTAGAACGGCGAATGACTAATTCCTGAATTTGTCTAAAATTAAAGGCATGGAGTTTTTTCTTATTTCGATTTCCTGTGCCGGCTAAAAATCCAATAACGGTTCTTAAGCCAAAAAACAGGAGGATGGTGCCAAGACCGCCTAATAATAGGGTCACTCCCATCATTTTTATATTAAGCCAAGCATCACCGCTGATGCCGAGCTTATAAGCTTTGATCAGCATCAGGATACCTAAGATCATCGATGCAATATAGATGATTTTAGGAAGTTGCTTTTTGATTCCGGATGGAGAATCCGTCAAAAGCTCTCCAATTTCTTTACCCGTCACCTTGAAACTTAAAAAGATACAGGAGAGCACTTTTACCAAAAGGAAACCAATAACCGTGAAAATAACAGCGATAAAAGAGAAAGAAAATTGATGCCCAATGATTCCCAGGCCGACGACTTTTGCCGTTACAAGGCTGATCAATTCAGACAGCAGTACGGCAACAGGAAGGCCAATCGCAAGGGCAATAAAGCTATTACGCAATTCTTCCAACAAAAGCATGACAAACAATCGACTTCGTTTCATACCCAATGTTAAATATACGCCGAATTCGTGTTTTCTTCGCTCGATCTGAATGCTGCCTGCAAAATAGACCAAGAAGAATAAAATAAACAGACTCGTCAGATAGAAAACAGGAATAATGCTCATCAAGCGAGCGACCGCATCGCTTTCCATTTTCTTCAGGAAGGTCATCACATCCTGATTTGACAAGGAAAGGACAATATAAAAGGCAACGATTGAAATAATCATGGAGCTGAAATATAGCAAGTTGTCTTTTCGATTTCTTTTACTGTTTCTGGCCACTAATTTAGAAAACATACTGATCACCTCCGGCAAAGGTGGACATCACTTTCAAGATTCTTTGGTAGAAATCTTCCTGTGTTTCCCGTGGACGGTCTCGTCTGATTTCGTGATAAAGCTTCCCATCCTGAATAAAAAGAATCCGATTACAAAAACTTGCCGCATAAGAATTATGAGTGACCATGAGAATCGTCGTTTTTTCCATGGCGTTCATTTTGGCTAATCGTTCCATTAGAATTCTTGCATTTTTAGAATCGAGGGCCCCTGTGGGCTCATCCGCAAAAACAATATTTGGATTCAAAATCAAGGCACGAGCAGCCGCCACCCTTTGTTTTTGACCGCCCGACATCTGAGATGGGAATTTGTTAAGCACATCTTTTATATCCAAGCAGTCGGATAACAGATTTAATCTCTGTGCGCTTTCTTTCTCGGAAACATTATGCAGGGAAAGAGGCAAGAGAATATTTTCTTTAGCTGTTAAGTTGTCAATCAGCTCAAAATTTTGAAACAAATATCCGATTTCGTTGCCCCTGTAGTTTGCCAGCTCATCTTCTCTTAGGTTGCTTAGTTCCATGTTCTGCATATGAATGGAGCCCGCTGTCGGCTTGATGATGGTTGCCAGACAATTAAGGAGTGTCGTCTTACCTGAGCCGCTCGCTCCCATGATGCCTAAAAATTCGCCTTGCATGACTTGAAATGACACGCCATCCAAGGCTTTTGTTACATTCGGATCTTTTCCGTAATATTTTTTTAACGACTGAACGTTTAGTATTGTTTGCATTAAAAACATCTCCTTTTCTTGAGCGAAGACAATAAGCTACTACATAAATCTGTCATGTGGGAGTCGCAGTAGATTTTCTAAAAATGCCTGCTCTTGATGTATTGATCGTAACATCGAATAGGAGAGAATAACACTTACAGTTGATGTAAGCTTTAGAGATAGAACCCGCAAAATGGTGTTTATGAAATCGGTTGATTTTTCTGTTTTTTAAGGCTTGCACACCCCTAAAAACTTTTGAACCCCCCTAAGCAACCGCTCTTTTATAATCGTTAAATTGTATCAATTTCGGTATTATCATTTCTTAGTAAATGACAACAGTTCTGGAACTCAATGATTTTTTTAAGCTGGTGGATTGCTAATTCCATCGAATGTTAGTCAAGCCACTTTACTTTATTTACAAAGCTCTCAGAATCTAAGTAACCTGCTTTATCATAAAAATGGGAATGCATCTTGTCGTTAACTGCTTGTAATTCAATACAGGCTGCCCCCTCCTTCACAGCTAATTCCTCAATCGCCTTTAAAAGTTTACTTCCATAACCTTTATTTTGTTCATCATATTCAATTATAATTTCTTCAAGAGTATACCCTACAATATCATCATATTGCTTAAATTATCCCATAACAAAACCCATGGCTTTGTTTTCATTATCTTCCAAAATTAATGAAAATGAATCCTCCATGGTTAATACTTGATGTATTCTTTTAAAAGCTGTTTTTTCTGTCCAACAGGACTTTTCAATTTTATTATAATATTTAATATACAGGTCAATAACTTTATTAATATCATTAATATTCATTTCTCTAACATTCATTACTTTCTCCAGAAATATATATTTATTTGGTAACTGATGTGCTTTTTATTTGAAAATTATTATTTCTTTCCTTCTAATTTTTTAATACTACTATCACCAAGTTTTTCAAGTGACATCAACTGTGTTCTAGCAAGTTTTCTAAGTTCTTTCATTCTTTCTTTTTGATCCATACCTTTACCGATAAGAACTGCATTATAGCTTTCCATATTTGCAAGTACTAATAGTTCATTAAGACTTGCATAATCTCTCATATTTCCTTTTAGGTCAGGATTTTCTTTTCGCCAAGTGCTTGCTCTTTTATTAAATAAAGCTACATTTAGCATATCCGCCTCACTTGCATATTTAAAAGATAATTGATCATTAGTTAAATCTTTAAGCAAGTATTCTTTAATTGCATCTGTATGGATTTTATAGTTAATCTTGGAAATTTCGCGATTAAGATTCCACCCCAGTGATAGTCTTGAATTTTCGTCTGACTTAAGTCTCTTATAGTCTTGAATAATATAAAGCTTAAATTCTGGTGAAATCCATGAAGCAAATTCCATTGCAAGATCATAATGTGCATAGGTTCCACCATATCTTCCTGATTTTGAAATTATTCCAATAGCATTTGTGGAATCAATCCATTTTTGTGGTGTCATAGTGAATCTATTCAACCCTGCCTCATTTCTAAACGTGTCGAATTGCACACGGTTAAAATTTGGATTGTTTAAAATTTCCCATAGCCCCATAAATTCAAGAGTGTTTCTATTTCTCATCCAGTTTTGGATAACAAATCTTGGATCATCTGTATTTTTATATTTTGCTATATCCGTTAAGCTTATATAATCATTTTTAAAATCTTCAGTATAAACTTGAATTGAAAATCCCTTAGCAGAAATTTGCTCTTTATTGATTTTTGACATTTTACTCCCTCCTTATACTGGTGTGCTCTTTACAATAATTATTATATAATCATTACTCTAAGCAGCACACCAACTATTTATTTTTTGAGTTTTAAACTTTGGTAGAAGTCTTGAACTTCTTATATTTACATAACTATTTGCCTCTATCACTATTATGACACGAAATCCACAAGCAGGGTCGAGTAAGACACCACTTGTAGGTTCGATAATATTCACAATCATCTTTACCAGAGACTTAGGCGTAAAGAAAACACCATCATCGGATGCGATGTTCTTTGCAAATTTATTTAAGAAGTACTCATAGATTCTTCCAATGATATCTCCTCCGACTGCATCAAGAGCAGAGTTATTAAATATACGAAGAAGTTCTGACAAAATCTCATCTGAGAAATCAGTATAGCTTTTAGGAAGCACGCCGACTAACTGTTCACTCTGATCCTCAATGAGCTGCATCGCGTTATTGACAACTTCTCCTAAACTATTCATGCTGTGACCGTCTTTATTAACAAGTCCGGCAGCTGAGATATCTTCTGGAAGATTTAACAAATAATCGTACTGTGCTTCTTTAGGAAGATATAACGCACTCTTCGCTGCGAAGTCACTTGCCTCAACAGGCATAACTCGACCACCACGAGATGGACGTCCTTTTAAGATTTCTGCTTCAACCATCTTGTATCTGCTATATGCGTAGCGTAGGAAAATCAGTCCAAGCACCGGCATACAATATTGATTTGATGTCAGTTTTGAACCTGCACGTAATAAATCTGCAGATTCCCATAAATCTGACTCAAGTTTTCTTATATTAATCATTTCGATTTTCCCTCCACCTTAAAATCAAGCCAGGCTTCTTCAACACCTGTATAGCCCACATCGTTCTTAAGGCAGAACTCCTTAATGTTTTTCATTGCAATAAGGTTCGGCTTTGCTTTACCGCCTTCCCATCTATTAACTGTAGAAAATGCCACCTGTATTTCTTTGGCAAAGTCCTTCTGTGTTAAAAAACATCTCTGTCTGATTCTCTTAATTTCTTCTGGAAATCCCATATTGCATCTCCTTATCGGAATTATCTCGAAAATATAGCGTTATTATGCCGCAAAATTATGAATTTCTCTACCCCTCCAGTCTATCTGTAACTTTTGCAGATGGATTTGCCTGTGACAGTGAACGCTATTGCATCAGTAATTGCAATATCCATGTTAATGTTTACAAACTTGAAAAGGTGCCGGAAACAAGAGCTAAAAAGCAGACTATCTACATCCATTGGAATTTTATTGGTGCGGTTGCTATCCCAGTAGACAAAGAAAAAACGGCATAACCTACATCGTCGTAAGTTATGCCGATTATTTCAGAGATTAAAAATCCCTAATTGAAGTCACCGAAAAGGGGCTCTTTTTTATCTTCTTTCTTATTTTACGCGCATCTGCAGGCGATTCGTGCAAAGTGCAGCAATGCAACCCAAGAGAACGACACCGATTAAATGGAAAAGAGCCGTGTGCCACGCAGATTGATGAAACCATGTAAATATCTGCAACAGCGCTTTAACAAAGGGCGTGTCCGCAAGCCAACGCAGCGCTTCCGGGGTAAATCCGCCGATAAAGCCAATCCCTGCGACGAACATGCCAAATGCCAGATAGAGACAGCCCCAAAAGATGGCCGCTTTCCATCCCCCACCCATCCGATAATTGATGATGCCGAAGAGAAGAGCAAGGGGTACGAATTGCAGGGCGACCGAGAACTCTGCTGCTGCCAAGCCGACAAAATCCACCGTTCCAGTCGGCTGGGCATTATAAACATCAAGAAAGTCCAGGGGCAGAAAATGTGACATTCCCTGCGAGACAAAGTGAAAACTGAGCGCGGCTGCGAAGGCGACAACCGCTGTCAAAGCGCCTGCGCTGAGCAGATGCACCCCTCGCGTACGAGGCGCGACACTGTTTTGAAGCAGGACATGAAAGTCTTCGCGAAAGCCGAATGCAACGGTACAAAACAAATAGAGGAAAAAGACGCCATCCATATTCTGTACGGATAACCGCACCGCTTCTTTACTCATGGAGGACCACAATCCAACGAGCAGGGAACAGACTAGGAGAAACAGAAGCATCCCCAAATAGAGCCAACCCAGCGTTTTCAGTTTTCTCCTGCCAATGGCATGGACACTAGTGCATACCTTCATTTTCTCCCCCCCTGCTCTCTTGCGGCGGTTCCGGTAATCGCAATGAAGAGTTCCTGCAGATCCACCGCCGTGATTTCGACTTCCTGTAGATTCATTTTCCGGCGCAATTCCTCTTCCGGAGCGGCAACAATCGCCTGCATGAGCGCACCGACCTGCTCCGTTTTCAATACCCGCTCGCCATCCAATGCCGCGCGAAGAGTTTCGACGGGGCCGCTGATGCGACAATGCCGCGCCAACAGCGATTCGGCGGATTCCTGCAACAGCAGTTTTCCATGATCAATAAATAGGACTTCTTCGACAAGGGGGCTCAATTCATTAATAAGATGTGAAGACAGGACGATGGTATTTTGATCTTCCGCAAATTGTTCCAAAACGCGCCGATAAAAAACTTCACGATTGACGGCATCATGTCCTAACGTCGGCTCATCCAAAAATAGAAAGTCGGCATGCGTGCGCAGCGCCAGGATCGTCTTGGTAATGGACGCATATCCGGTCGAGAGTTTGTGGAATTTTTGATTCACATCGAGGTCGAAATGCCGGGCATCCGCCATCGCGCCTTCGGTATCGAAAGACGGAAAATAGGTCTGCGTCATTCGGAAGATGTCACGCACCTTCATCGATGGCGGCAGCAAATTCTCACTGCTTGCGTGATAAAGCGCCTGATAGTCGGCAGGTGTCGCTTTTTCTCTGCCGTCAAAAAGGATCGCACCGGAAGTGGGTCGCAGACGCCCGCTGATCAAGTTCAGCAACGTGGATTTTCCGGCGCCATTTCTGCCAAGCAGCCCATAAATTTTACCCTTTTCCAATGTGAGATCCAGTTGATCAACGGCGCGTAGCCGCTTAAACCTTTTCGTAAGTCCCCGTATTTCAATGGTTTGCATTTTCACTTCCTTCCTGGTTGATCCAGTGAATGAGTTCCTCGGTAGAAATTCCAAGGCGTAACGCCTCTTCCTTCAAGGGCCGAATATAATCCTCCCGAAAAGAAAGGCGTCGTTTTTTGCGCAGGCGTGCCGGCGCGTCTGCACAGACAAAAATACCGATCCCGCGTTGTTTATACAAAATTCCCTCATCCACCAACGCATTGACTCCCTTGAGCGCCGTCGCCGGGTTGATCTTGTACGCGAGCGACAGCTCCGTCGTCGAGGGAATCTGCATCTCGGGACCATAGGTCCCACTCAAAATTGCCGTCTCCAATCCGTCACGAATCTGAAGAAATAATGGCTTTGCATTGTGGTCTTCAATTTTCATTCTCCTCTTCCTTCTTGGTTAGTTACTCAAGTAATTAAGTACATGTGTAGTATACAAATTTACTTTGCGCATGTCAAGGGCAATAAAAAAGTTTTTCGACAAGAACGGCACCTTGCGTCGACACCAAAAGAGTTACAAGAATCGATGCAAAAAAAAGAAAGTCCACATGGTGTCGTAACACGCAGTAAACTTTCTTCGTTTCACATCGATTGAATGTTTTCGCTCTTTTCCCGCCCTATTCGCCGGGCGCGGCATTCCCAGCCATGGCCTCGCTGGACACGGCAGCCGCTTTTTCCCAATCGGCAGCCGTGGTGTCTTTCAGCTGCTCCGCGTAATGACACGCGACAAAATGCGGTTGAACGTCATCAGCGGTTTCTCCGACTGCGCGTAAAAGTGGCGTCTCACAGCGACAGCGCTCCGTAGCGAACGGACAGCGCGTGTGAAATTTACAACCGGTTGGTGGATCCGCCGGAGAAGGCAAATCGCCGGTCAATAGGATGCGATCATGTTGGGCGCGCGGATCGGCAACCGGTGCGGCGGACATCAGCGCCTTCGTATACGGATGCATGGGGGTGGCAAAAAGCGCCTCTTTGCCCGCCATTTCTACAAATCCGCCCAAATACATTACGCCGACGCGGTGGGAAATATGCTCGACGACGGATAAGTCGTGTGAGATAAATACGTAGGAAAACCCGCGTTCCTTTTGCAAATCCATGAGCAGATTGATGATTTGCCCCTGAATGGACACGTCGAGCGCGGAGACCGCTTCGTCGCAAAAGATAATATCCGGATCCAGCACCAGCGCGCGAGCAATGCCAATGCGCTGCCGCTGGCCGCCGGAAAATTCATGCGCATAACGCTCCGCATGATAGGATGCGAGTCCGCATTCTTCCATTACCCGCCGAACGCTCTCGTCGCGATTGGCGGACTGCGGTAACTCCGGGTGATTGATCAACGGTTCTTCAATCATCGCCCGCGCGGTCATACGCGGATTGAGTGAACTGTAGGGGTCCTGAAAAATCATCTGCATCCGCGGTGAAAGCGCCCGACGCCGCGATTTATCCATGCCGACCAATTCTTCTCCGTCCAACTTTGCGGAACCCTCCACGCCTTCGTAAAGCCCCAAGATGGCGCGCGCCAACGTTGACTTGCCACATCCGGATTCCCCAACGATGCCGAGCGTTTCTCCCTTTTGCAAATCAAAATCCACCCCATCCACGGCACGCACTGCTCCCTGGGCACGATTGAACAGCCCGCCGCGAATAGGAAAATATTTTCGAAAGGCGCGAACTTCCAGGATGGGTGCCTCTTTTTTCGGACATTTTGCAATTTCAACCATGGACCGCCTCCTGTTCCGCAACGGATTCTTTTTCCTCCAAAAAGCAGCGCACTTCGTGCCCCTTTCCCAAACGCGTCAGCCCCGGTTTTGCTGCCCGGCAGCGCTCCATAACATAAGGGCAGCGTTCGGCGAAGGCGCAGCCAGCATGGCGTTCCAACGGGCTGGGCACTTGACCGGGAATCGTAAACAGGCGATCGCTGCGTTCGCCGATGCGGACGCGCGACTGCATCAGCCCCTTGGTGTAGGGGTGGTGCGGATCATCGAAAATATTCAATACGCGCCCCTGCTCTACGACGCGCCCGGCGTACATGACAACGACATAATCCGCCATTTCCGCCACCACACCCAAATCATGGGTGATGAGCATGATGGACGTCTGTGTTTCTTTTTTAATGATGCGCATCAAATCAAGGATCTGCGCCTGAATGGTCACATCCAGCGCGGTCGTCGGCTCATCGGCAATGAGCAGCTCGGGCCGACACGCCAACGCCATGGCAATCATAACGCGCTGACGCATACCGCCGGACAATTCGTGCGGATAGCGCTTCATCACGCCGGCGGGATTGGGAATTCGCACTTCGCCAAGCATGTGAATTGCGCGGGCTTCTGCTTCTTTTCCGCGCATATTCGCGTGCAAGCGCAGGACTTCGGTCATCTGAAATCCGATTTTTAATGCAGGGTTGAGCGACGTCATAGGCTCCTGAAAGATCATGGAGATGCGATTTCCGCGAATGGCGCGCATTTCTTTTTCAGAGGCCTGCACAAGATCCTTCCCGTCGTAATAAATATGTCCCTCGACGATCTCCGCGCTCGGTTTTTTTAACAAGCCCATCAAAGACAGGCTCGTCACAGATTTTCCACAGCCGGATTCTCCTACGACACAGAGTGTCTGTCCACGGCGCACTTCAAAACTGACGCCATTGACCGCCTGCACGGTTCCGGCTTCGGTATGAAAACAGGTGTGTAAATTTTCAAAACGTACCAAAACATCCGGTGTCTGCATACTACCTCCTTTGTTTCGGGTCCAGCGCATCGCGCAGGCCGTCGCCGACGACGTTCAGGGCGAAAATGGTGATGGAAATAAACAGCCCCGGGAAAAATGCCGGCAAAGGATAGGTTCGGAAAAATTCGCGCCCTTCGGAAAGCATACCACCCCATTCGGGAATCGGCGGTTCAGGTCCTAAACCGATAAAGGAAAGCCCGGCGGCATTTAGAATCGCCGCGGCGATGCCGAGGGTCATCTGCACAATCAGCGGCGCCACGCAGTTCGGTAAAATATGGCGCAGAATAATGCGCAAGTTTTTCGCTCCGCTCAGGCGCGCCGCTTCGACGTATTCCTGTTCCTTCGCCGAAAGAATGGAGGCGCGCATAATGCGGGCATAGGTGGGCGTTGCGGAGATGCCGACGGCAATCATCAGGTTGGTGATGCCGGGGCCGAGGGAGGCGGCAATCGCAATGGCCAAGAGAAACTGCGGCACGGACAGCAAAATATCCATCAGCCGCATTAAAATATTATCCAGCCAACCGCCGTAATAACCGGCAACAGCACCGATAAATCCGCCGGCAAAGAGAGCAATGCCCACGGAAATAAAGCCGATGCGTAAGGATAGTCGCGCCCCGTAAATGACGCGGCTGAAAACATCGCGCCCGTAATCATCGGTGCCGAACCAGTGTTCGGCAGAGGGTCCCTGAAATGCGTTCGACAAGTTTTGCTCGCTGTAACTATGCGTAGCAACGAGTGGTGCAAAAATTGCCAACAACGTTAAAATCAACAAGATACAAAGACCGAAAACAGCTACCTTGGAGCGAGCATAGCGCTTCAAAAAGGCGGAAAAACCGCTCGGGCGTTTTCCAATTTCATTGGACGCCCCATTTTTTATCTGTTTCATAATGCCTCCTACCGATAGCGTGCGCGAATGCGCGGATCCAAGGCACCGTACAGAAGATCCACAATCAAATTGATCAGGCAATAGCAGACGGCGATGACCAGAACACAACCCTGCACCACGGGGTAGTCGCGCATGCGAATGGCATCCAACATCAGACGCCCGACCCCGGCGATGGAAAATATGGATTCGGTCAGAACCGCGCCGCCCATTAAGGAGCCGAATTGCAGGCCGATGCTGGTGAGAACGGGAATGAAGGCGTTCTTCAACGCATGAATCACGATGACGCTGCGCGTGCGAAGCCCCTTTGCCGTAGCAGTGCGTATGTAATCTTGTCCCAACACTTCCAACATCGCCGAACGCGTCATACGCATGATAATCGCGACGGACTGCAAGGACAGCGAAACCACGGGCAACACCATCTGCTGCGGGGTCGAAAAGCCGGAGGGCGGCAGCCAGTGGAGCATCGTGGCAAAGAGAATAATCAACATCATCGCCAGCCAGAAAACCGGAATCGACAATCCAAAGAGTCCGAATGCATTGGTCAGTACATCGAAAATCGAATAGCGTTTCACAGCGGCAAGAATGCCCAGCGGTACGCCAATTACGGTAGCCACCAAAACCGACAAGGTCGCCAGACGCGCCGTGGTCGGAAAGGCATCGGCCAGCAAATTCGCGACTGTATCTTTGCGGCGATAGGAATTGCCCAGATCTTGTTCAAAAACCAATTTTTTCAAATAGCGTCCATACTGCACAAAAAAGGGATCATTCAATCCCATTTCCTCTTCCATTTGTTCCAATTTTTCCGGCGAAGAATTTTCGCCCAAAATGGCCACTGCCGGGCTGCCGGGTGAAAAGTGCAGCAAAGTGAAAATGATCAATGTGACGCCCACCAGGGTGGGAATCATATAGAGAATTCTACGTAGAACATATTTCATAGCGTCTCCTTTATCTTTCCGTGAAGACCTGTTGTCCCCGCTCTAGCAAAAAAGGGGGGAAAGAATATCTCCTTTCCCCCGCTTCGCTTACTTGTTGCGGCTACTTCTTTACTACCGGGTACAGCCGGTTATAGGCGATGGACAACTGTTCAAAGCCTTCGATATTGCTGCGGGCGGCGGAGACGTATTCCGATTCCGCAACGGGGATGAATGGCAGTTCGCGGTACAGGACTTCCTGTGCCTTTTTGTAAACTTCTTCCCGCTCTGGGCCATCCTCCAATAGGCGTCCCTGATCCATCAGGGCGTCGAATTCCTCATTTTCAAAGTGCGCGTAGTTGGAACCTGTAGCAGATGCGCTGGAATGCAACAGCGGATAGAGTCCGACATCCGGGTCATTGATCGTGGACGACCACCCTAACAGGTACATGTCGTAATTGTCCGGATTTTTAATGTTCTCGAGGAATGTCGTCCATTCCAGATTGGAGATTTCCACCTGAATGCCGATTTTGCTCAGCTCTTCTTTGATAATGGTTGCATAGGCAATGCGCGCCGGATTTTCATTGGTCATCAGGCGAATCGAGAAACCGTCCGGATAACCGGCGTCCTTGAGTAATGCTTTCGCCTTTTCCAAATCCGGCTTCGCGTTCGGATGTTCTGCCGCTACCGAATACTTCATGACGGATGCAACATAACCCGATGCCGATTTTCCGATGCCCTTTCCGACGGACTCGACCATGGCGTCGACATCGATGGCCGCTTGAATGGCCTGGCGAACGGGAAGTTTGGAAAGAATTTCATTTTTCAGGTTAAAACCGAGATAGGTGATATTGTTCTGCTGCTTTGGATACAAAACGACATCTTTGTTATCCTTGAGTCGCTCCACATCGAGTCCCGCCAGATCGTAGGCGATATCCGCATTGCCCGTTTCAATCTCCACCGCACGGTTCGGCTGCTCGACAATCGGCTTCAGTTCCATGCGCTCAAAGGCGACTTTCTTGCCCCAATAGTCATCATTGCGCACCAGCACCATTTTGTCATTTTGACTCCAGCTTTCGAGCTTCAGCGGACCGGTTCCGACCGGTTCCACACCGACGCGATCCCCGGCTTCTTCCACGGCTTTTTTATTCGTGATCAGCGCTCCACTGTGCGTCAGGTAGGACAAAAATGCGCTATTCGGATGATTGAGTTCAAAGGAGATCGTCAGGTCATCCGGGCAGTTAAAGGAATCCAAATTGATGTCGCCGAAGTAACTGGAAACCGCCGGCGCTTCTGCCGCGCGACGCAGTGAAAATTCGACATCTGCCGCCGTAAACGGTTCCCCGTTGTGAAACTTGACGCCGCTGCGAAGGTGGAAAGTAAATTTCTGATTATTTTCCACATCCCAACTTTCGGCTAAAACCGGTGTGAAACTTCCGTCCTCTTCCACAATTAACAGGCCTTCAAAAATCTGCACCATGGCATTGGTCGCCGCTACTTCATTCTGCGCAACCGGATCCAATGAAGAGGCTTCATAACTGGTCGCAACAACGACCGTTTTTCCGTCACCGGATTCTACGACACTCGCACTGTCTGAGGCGCCCGCATTGTCCGAAGCGTCCATTGTTGACGAAGCACCTTCTTTTCCTCCGCCGCATGCAACAAGCAAGAGCGCTGCCAGTCCGAAACTGATGACTTTGTGAAAACTCTTTTTCATACTTTCCTCCTTCTTTCCTTTTCCGATTCAACATAGCGAGTCGAGAATGGGCATCTTCTCTTTGACAATATATATTGCTGAGTTGACGCATTGCCGTGTTAAAAAGGTTTTTCGTATTCTACCAGAGAGAAAAAGAGTTTGCAAACGAACTTTTCGCAGAAGATTGTTATATTTCCATGTAGTAGACGATTTTCTTTATTGCTTTTCTGTGTAAAACGTTTTCGAATGATGTTCCAATATTCGATATAAAAATTAGTTTATAGGCATTTCACATTTTTGTAAGAAAAGAATACTTTTTCCTCGGTGAAATAGATTTGATTTTTGGACTCTTCTTGGTGTGAAGGATAAAAAAATGAAAGCACACGCGGTGCAGGAATACAAAAAAGGGACTGTCCAAACATGTATCGTCCGACACAGTCCCATCATGGCGGGGCGCGTTGCAACGCCTCCGAATCACTATTGGTGCAGAGGATGGGATTCGAACCCACACAAGCGAATGCTCACTACCCCCTCAAAGTAGCGTGTCTGCCTATTCCACCACCTCTGCGCGGCCCCCTCGGGGTGACTCCGTTATTATACACGATTCCGCGAAAAAAACAAATGCCCTGAAGCAGCAAAAAGCGCGCTCCGCAGGGAACGCGCAAATTTGATAGATTTGATCCTGTTTTGACGACTTCGTATTAGTAGTAATTTTGGAAGAGATCTGAAAATTCGCCGAAAATTCCGGGGAGCACATCCATGAAAAAGCCAAAAGCCACCGTCGTAATAAACGTAATCAGGATAAAAAGTAAAATCGTAATCACAACCTGAATGATTGCCCAGACGAGGAAGTGTTTCTTTGCAACCTGTTCGGGCACAAGGTTCAACGTTTGTGCGGTCCAATGAATTTCCGGCCAAGACAGTGCGGTCAAAATATAGGTGCATAGCAGTGAGAAGAGAAGACGGATGAAAAGCCCTCCCCGAAAGATTTTCGATAAGGTACTTATTGCCATCCAAATAAGAACCATCTGCCGCGTACGCCCTTTGTTATAGCGCACATCAGAAAGTGCACTCCATAGCTTAAACAGTAACCAGGTCACTCCGTAGCCGATCAGTGTCCCGAAAATGGAACCAATAAAACCGCTGATTGAGGGGCTCATTAATACATTGAATAAGAAAATAATACCAAGACCGATCCAGAAAGAGTTGGACAGGGCAAAAAAGCGTTCCACATAGGGATTCACCACATGGAAAATTTTCTCAAATGAAGATAAAAAGCCATTTGGCGTGCCATTTGCCCGATATCCGCCACCATCCTGATCCGGTCTATACGCCTGATAGGGTCCCTGCGGGTGAACCTCTTCTCTGGAATCATAACGACCGGAGTCTGTCGAGGTACCGGCATTCTCTGTGGAAGAGTCATAGCGGGTCTGCGACGTTCCCGGCGCAGCGTTTGGCTTCTCCGCATTGGAGTCGTACCGGGCGTCCTTTCGATTTGAATCATAACGTGGGTCTGAAAACTGCATAGCAACCTCCTTTATTGTCTGCCCCATCATAGCATATTTGGTCTCGCACGAAAGAAATTAAAACAATCTTTACCGGAAATTAACAAACCGTTCCGGACTCCGCATCCTCTCGCGACTCCTCTTCCAATAACTCCAAGAGCAATACCAAGGCATAAAGATCGCGGCAACCGTCCGTAACAATGCCGTTTTCTTCAAAAAATGCAGAAAGAGAAGCGCGCCGAATCGTATCGTCCGACAGCGCTTTCCGGCAAATCGCCTGCAAAGCGCGGTAACGCTGCACGCCGGTGCGCATCAATGCGGTGGTGTCGTAGATTTGTCCGATCAGGAAAAGACTGCGATCCTCTTCATTCGGATGCGCTCGCCAAAAAGGCAACGCTTCCGAAAAAAGCGGCTCATAGCCCGCTAAAGCAAGGCGCCGCGCGCCACCCATACCGAAAGCGCGAAATAAGCGCAAGCCGTCCGAATCGTCTGCGCGAAAATAGTCCTTTTCCAGCCCCGCACTCAGGCGAATAATCGCCTCCGGCATCTCCGCAAAGGGCACTTTTTGATGGTAACATGCCGCAAAAAACAGCGCATGAAAGAGAAGTCCGTGAAAAAGAATATTCGAAGACGCCGCCCGAGGCGCGGCAAGCGAAGCCTGTGAAACGGATCCTTTGTCCTGAAAAAGTTCCGTGAACATTTCCGAAGAAAACTGTTCTTCCGCCGTGGAAAGCGACTCCTTCAAAAAAGAATCTGCCGCTTGCGGCAGGGTCGCATCCATTTCTTGGCGCCGAATTTCTTTTTTCGGCAGCTGCGCCTCTATGGAAAGGCCCATCGCTCGAAGCGCAGAGAAAGAAGCGATTCGCGAAAAATCGGTCCGTCGAAAATTTTCCGTAAGCACCGCCAATGCCTGCAAATACTGCGTGAAATCCGCCTCCCCGGCGGCATCTTCATAGCGCATGGAACAACTGCCATAGCAACGTCGACGGCCGAAAGGTGCCAGCGCCGCATAAAGCAGATAGCGCGAAAAACGCAACGGGCGCGATCCCATGCGCATATGCCCGCGCGCCAAATTCCAAAGTTCATTGCGACTCGGCAAAAGCTTCTTGCGATCTTCCGGACCCAGAACGGGATACTCCCGAATGCCGTCGAGTATCACCAGATCCCAGGCTTCCCCCAGCGCATGCCACTGCTTCAAATTCATCAAATAGGCTTTGACTGAAGCGAAAGAGCCCTGCACCTCCATGTAAAAGCGCAATCCCTTTTCACCAAATGAGTGACGAAAAGCGGTGACATCCAACTCGTGCAGCATCTTGTAAAAGCCGCTGGTTACGAGGTAATACGCTTCCGGATACCGTCGATTCTCATCCCGCGTTGCAAGTTGCAGGCGTATCAGCACCTCATGGGATGATGTGTGCCAAAGTGGAAACGGCAATGTCTCCGCACGGAAATCGATGGCGTTCGTACTCATGCCTTCCCCTTGCGACGCTGCCGTAAAACCTCATAGAGCAACACCGCCGTCGCCGCCGAGGCATTCAAACTCTCGATTTTCCCGCAAAGCGGAATGGAAACCAGACCATCACATTTTTCCGCGGTCAACCGGGAAAGGCCGCGCCCCTCGCTGCCCACCACAAGGGCGATGCCGCCCGTCAGATCGGTGTCCCAAAAATTGGCCGGCGCCTCCCCGGCGGCACCGTACACCCAGATATTTTCCTTTTTCAGCCGATCGATCACGGCGTTGAGATTGTTCACACGTGCCACTTTCACATATGTGGTCGCCCCGGCCGCACTTTTATGCACGACGGATGTCACCGTTGCACTGCGACGCTTCGGAATGATGACGCCGTCCGCCCCTGCGCACTCCGCTGAGCGAATAATGGCTCCAAGATTATGCGGATCCGTAACCTCGTCTAAAAGGATCAAAAGCGGCGCATGACCCGCGGCGCGCGCACCCGATAGCATCTCTTCCACCGTCGCATAGCGGTAATCCTGCGCAAAAAGCGCCACGCCTTGGTGCACCTGTCCTTCCGCCAATTCATCCAGTTTTTCGCGGTCGCACTCGGCGATGATGAGTCCTTTTTCTTTGGCCAAGGCTACAATTTTATGCACAGAGCCCTTGCGTTCCCCCTTGAGTAAAAAGAGTTTTTCCGCATCGCCGTCCCCGCGCAAATACTCGAGAACGGCATTTCTTCCGACAATGTAATTTGCCATATTACGCCTTTCTTGACCACACGACGCCGGTCGGCGTGTCTTTCAACTCGATGCCCATATCCGCCAATTGATCCCGAATTTCATCCGCACGTTGAAAATCGCGGGCGGCGCGCGCTTCTGTACGTTCTTCGATCAAAGCCTGCACCTGTTCGTCGAGGCTTTCTTCGGCAGAACGGTCGGCAATGCCCAACACATTCATCATTTCATTGAACTGCCGGTAAACCGTCTCCACCGCTTTGCGGGAGCTTTGCTCATCGAGATTCGCATTGGCAAGGCGCACCACTTCGTACAGCGACGCCAACGCATCCGCCGTGTTCAGATCATCGTCCAATTCCTCGGAAAAACGCGTCCGGCAACCCTGCACCGCTTCCAACAAGGAATTTTCCTCTTCGTGTATGTCCTCCTCGGAAACATTCGCCAACAACCGTTCCATCCGCTTCTTGCCGTTGATGAGACGGTGGTAGCCATTGCGCGTCTGCTCCATGACCGCACGTGAAAAATCAATCGGCGAACGATAGTGTGCCGAAAGCAGCCACAAGCGTACTAAAATCAGATCAAATTCTTTTTCAATATCGCGCAGCGTAAAGAAATTGCCCTTGGACTTTGACATCTTCTCGTGTTCACCGTCCGCCGTCGAAACGGTGATCATGGAGTTGTGCATCCAGTAGTGCGCAAAATCCGTTTCATGCAGCGTTTCCGACTGCGCAATTTCATTTTCATGATGCGGAAACTGCAAATCCGAACCGCCGGCGTGCACGTCGATGGTCGTTCCCAACAGCGTCTGCGACATGGTTGAACACTCAATATGCCAACCCGGTCGCCCCGGCCCCCACGGGCTGTCCCATGCGGGTTCACTCGGATCTTTCTGTTTTTTCCAAAGTGCGAAATCCATCGGCGCGCGTTTCTTTTCGTTGACCTGAATGCGCGCGCCCGCCTGTAAATCTTCGATGTTTTTGCGCGACAGTTTCCCGTAGTCTTTCGCTTTGGAAACATCAAAGTACACCGCGTCCTCTGCATCATACGCGGCACCTTTTTCTACCAGCCCCGCCACAAACTCGATAATTTCGGGAATCATCTCCGTCGCACGTGGGTGAATGGTTTCTGACTCCAACAAATTCAAGCCGCACGCGTTCTCGTTGAAAGCGGCGATATATTTCTCGGTAATCTCGTGAAAATCCACCGCTTCTTCGTTGGCGCGCCGGATGATTTTGTCGTCGATATCCGTGAAGTTTACGACATATTTGACTTCATAGCCCTGCGACAGCAGATGGCGGTGCATTGTATCAAAGACCACCAGGGGACGTGCATTTCCAATGTGAATGTAATCGTACACCGTGGGACCGCAGACGTACATCCGAATTTTTCCCTTTTCAATGGGAATCAACTCTTCTTTTTTTCGAGTCAGCGTATTATAAACAATCATTTCACCCCTCCATTTGCATTCTTCTACGCGTCGATTTCCAAGAACTGTTCTTTCCTTACCCGGGCCATGCGCGCCCACAAATCTGCTTCTCCAATGACCCGGAGGGTTTTTGCAAAATCCGGCCCCGAGGTCACGCCGACGACTGCCGCGCGGATCGGAAACCACAATGCCTTGCCCTTAATACCGGATTCTTTCTGAATCGCTTTCACAACGCCGTTGGCGAAGGTTTCCGTTAAGCCGTCCTGTTTCAATTTCTCACAGAAACGTTCCACCACCTGTCTCGCTTCCGGTGTCGATAGCGCTTCCACGGCATCCGGTTCATACGCCAGTTCCCGCGCCGAACAAAACAGACGCCGCATCAATTCCGGTGCCTGATCCAGGCGTTCCATGCGATCCTTGTAGATCGAAGCAGCTAGCGCAATGCGCGTTGGATCCTCCGTTTCGGTGATGAGTCCTGCCTTTTCCAGATAGGGGCGAATTTTTTCGCCCAATTCCTCGTCGCTACATCGCTTGATATACTGTCCGTTCATCCAATCCAGCTTTTTGACGTCAAAGATGCCGCCGGTATTGGAAACGCGGTCAAAATCAAAGGCTTCCACCAATTGTTCCAGACTGAAGATCTCTTCATTGCCGTCCGGAGACCACCCCAGCAGCGCAATATAATTGAGCAACGCCTCTTTCAAATAGCCGCGTTCGACAAAAAGTCCGACGCTGACATCCCCGTTTCGCTTGGACAACTTTTTGTGATCCTCGCCCAATACGGTCGGCAAATGGACATATGTCGGCGCTTCCCATCCGAAACATTCGTAAAGATAGACATGTTTCGGCGTTGAAGAAATCCACTCCTCCCCGCGTACCACATGCGTAATGCCCATGGCGTGATCGTCCAGCACCACCGCAAAATGGTAGGTCGGGAAGCCATCGGATTTAATGAGCACCTGATCATCCAACTCATCCGTATTGATGACAATGCGCCCTTTGATCGCGTCGTCAAAAACGATATCGCGATGGGCCGGCAACTTCAGACGAATGACATATTCTTCCCCGGCAGCAATGCGCCGATCCGCCTCTTCCAAAGACAAGTCCCGGCAATGGCCGTCATAGCGGGGCGTTTCCCCACGTTTCCGCTGAGCGTCGCGTACCGCATTCAACCGTTCCTGTGTGCAGAAGCAATAGTAGGCTTTGCCTGCCTCCACCAGTTCCCGCGCTTTTTGTGAATAAAAGCCCTCCGCCACGCGCTGCGATTGAATGTAGGGTCCGGCATCGCCCCGCTGAACGATTTTTCCGTCCACGAGACGCGGTCCTTCATCCGCCTCCAGTCCCGCCCATTCCAAAATTGCCAATAAATTTTCCAATGCCCCTTCCACATAGCGCGTCCGATCGGTATCTTCAATGCGCAAAATGAAAGAGCCGCCACAATGTCGGGCGTATAAATAATTGAATAAAGCCGTACGCAGCCCGCCGATGTGCAAATAACCGGTGGGACTGGGCGCAAAGCGTAATCTGACTTCCTGCATACCCGCCTCCTTTTTTCCCATTTTACCATATCCCTTCCCGCATTCTTCACAAAAAGCACACAAAGTCGCCCTATACTCAAAATGAAAGGAACCGAAAGGAGTTTTCTATGTTTTTTGGTTTGCTATTAATTCTACTCGGAGGCACACTCCTCGCTAGTGAACTGCTCGCCCTGTCTTTTTGGACCGTTTGCCGGCTCTACTGGCCGGTGTTGCTGATTCTCTACGGCTTGGCGCAACTCTTTCGCGCAAAGTCAAAGTGGTTCGGTCTTTGTTTCATTGCCGTCGGCGGCATTCTCCAGGCAACTACCCTCGGTGTATTGAACGGCAGCGCGTGGACCGTTCTCCTGAGCATACTGCTCATCCTTCTGGGTCTGCGCTTCATCATTCGCCCGAATAATTTTGACGGAACGGACGGCAGTGACCCGCGCTTCTCCAATCAACAAAGCCGCGTTTATCCCGCCGGACAGCAAGTGCGCCATGTTGAACGCGATCTATTAGACGAGTCGTTCTCGTTTACAAGCGCACACCGTGTCTATCACTCAAAGACCTTTTCCGGCGGCGAGGTGCGCAGCAATTTTTCGTCCGTACACCTCGATCTGCGCGATGTATGGCCCTTGGAAGAAGAGACGCATTTGAACGTTTCCATTCGCTTCGGCGAATTGGAAATTGCGATTCCTGCCGATTGGCATTGCATCGTCAACGGCAAGCACTGCTACGCACACGCGGAAAAAGAGCACCCGGAGTCTGACGCTGCGGAAGGTGCCGCTCATACACTCGTCGTCGACAGTTCCGTTTTCGCCGGCGTTCTACGCATTCTGTAAAATCTATCTTCTCTTTTCTCTCTCTTATACGAAAAAAAGGGGCTTGCCCCCTTTTTTTTCGTGGGAACGCCGCCTACGACGCGCTCCTCTCGCCGATAATTCTACCGATCAACGCCTGCACCGCATCGATTCCCTGACGATCCAATCCGGAGTAGGAAAATAGAAGATCCTGTGCCGCCCCCAGCGCACATTCGATTTCTTTTTTGTGACGCGCTTGCCGCGTACGCGGCACTTTATCCGCCTTGGTACAGATGACATGACCCGGAAAGCCCGCCTCCGTAATCCACGCATACATTTGCCGATCGAGTGCAGTGGGCGGGTGCCGCAGATCGACCAGAAGAAAGACGTCACAAAGATTCTCCCGCGTGTGCAAATACGTATCGATGCTTTTAGCCCAGGCAGCCTGCGCCTGCTTCGACGCGCGGGCAAATCCATAGCCCGGCAAGTCAACCAGCCGAAACTGTGCGCCAACCGTGTAAAAATTGACGGTGCGCGTCTTTCCCGGACTGGAGCTCGTATAGGCGAGCTTTTTGCGCTGCAAAACTCGATTGATCAGCGTCGATTTTCCGACATTGGAGCGCCCGGCAAGTGCAATTTCCGGTAGATTCGCTTCCGGATATTGTTCCGGCGAAACTGCCATCGCCTCCAAAACGGCATTCGAAAAGTTCATTGAACGCCTCGCACAGGGGCCGGAATTTGCGTATGCCTTTTTGTGGATTTGCGCGACGGATTCGTTGGCGCCGTCTCGGCCGGCGCTTGCTGTTCCGCTACGAATCCCATGGTTGTAGGAGACTCCTCCGCGGCAAAGACAATCGGGCGCTTCTCCTCCACCGGAGCAAGCAGCGCTTTTGCCAATACTTCGTCGACATGCGATACTTCGACAAAGCGGATGTCATGCATGACTTCCGATGGAATTTCCGCCAAAGGGGAACTCGGATCTTTCGGCAAAAAAACTTTTTTCAGGCGGTAGCGATGTGCCGCCAAGATTTTTTCTTTAATGCCGCCCACCGGTAGGACGCGCCCCGTCAGGGTCATTTCGCCGGTCATGGCAATATCATTGCGCACCGGTCGATGCGTCAATGCGGAGACGACTGCCGTAAGCATGGAGATGCCCGCGGACGGACCGTCTTTGGGAACGGCGCCTTCTGGCAGATGAATGTGAATGTCCGTATTTTCATGAAATGCTTCGTCGATGCCGAAGCGCTTCGCATTGGCGCGCACATAGGAAATTGCCGCCAGTGCGGACTCTTTCATGACATTGCCGAGCGATCCCGTCAGCTGCACGCCGCCATGTCCTTGCATAATATTGGCTTCAATTTGAAGGATTTCCCCGCCCGTCTCCGTCCAGGCAAGCCCGTTAACCACGCCGACCTGTGGCTTGTCCACTAGGCTTTCGTCCGGATTGACGGGCTTTTTCAAATAGAACTGTACGGTCTTTACGCCAAGTGTGAATGTCCCGCCACCTTCTACGATGTTGCGTGCGACTTTCCGGCAAAGCGTTCCGATCTGCCGCTCCAATTCGCGCACGCCGGATTCCCGCGTATAATTGCGAATGATCTCCTTGAGCGCCGCTGCCGGAAGGACAAAATCCTTGCCCGTCAAACCGCACGCCTCGCGCTGTTTTGGAATGAGATATTTGCGAGCAATCTCGTACTTTTCAAACTCAGTGTAGCCGGAAATGGAAATGATCTCCAAACGATCGAGCAGTGCGGAGGGAATCGTGTCCACTGTATTCGCGGTCGTCACGAACATCACTTGCGACAGGTCAAAAGGAATTTCCAGATATCGATCGGCAAATTCACGATTTTGCTCCGGATCCAACACTTCCAGAAGCGCGCTTGCCGGATCGCCGCGGTAGTCATTGCCCACTTTGTCGATTTCATCCATTAAAAAAACCGGATTCATCGAGCGGCACTTTGTCATATGCGTAATAATCCGCCCGGGCATGGAGCCGACGTAGGTGCGTCGATGTCCACGGATTTCCGACTCGTCGCTCATGCCGCCCAACCGCATCGAAATAAATTCGCGGTTCAACGCCTCGGCAATCGAACGCGCAACGGAGGTCTTTCCGACGCCCGGCGGCCCGACCAAACAGAGAATGGACCCTTTGCTGTCACCGCGCAGCTTGCGAACGGCAATAAATTCTAAGATGCGCTCCTTGACTTCTTTGAGTCCGTAGTGCCTTTTATCCAGAATTTTCTGACTGCGTTCCAAATCGGAAAAATCTTTCGTGTACACGCCCCAAGGCAAGTCCAAAACCGTATCCAAGTACGCACGCGTCACGCTGATCTCCGGAGAACTGGGCGGTAAATAACTCAGTCGCTCGACTTCTTTGAGTACGACGCTCTTCGAATCGTCCGGCATCGGAAGCGCTTCAATGCGTTCCCGATACTGTGCCTCAATCGTATCCGGATCAAAGGGATCTTCCCCTAATTCGTCGCGAATAATCTGCATCTGCTCGCGCAGCATATACTCTTTTTGCGACTGATTCATCCGCTCCGTTGCCCGCTCGTTGAGTTCATCTTCCAGCGAAGAAAGCTTCGTCAAAAGTTGTAGAGTTTCATAGAGCCGTTCGACGCGATGCACGAGATCCAGCTCGGTAAGCAGTTCCTCTGCCTCATCCTGTTGCAAGTCCAATTGCGGGGCGATCTCATCACTGAAACGCCCGGGGTCTTCCGTATTCACCAGGGCATACAGAAACACTTCGGGAATGGTTTCCTGCTTGCGCAGATGCGCTAATGCCGCCTGCGAAGTCAGGCGCAGCATCATTTGAAACTTGTCATCGATTTCGACTTTTTCCGGATGATACAGATACTCGACAACTTCCGCTTCATAATAAGGCTCTTGGCGAATGAGCGCGTTGATATGGGCGCGGCGCTGTCCTTCTGCCAACAATTTGATGCGTCCGTTTCCGATGCGGAAGGACTGCCGAATGGTCGCAATGGTCCCCATGGAAAACAGGTCGTCCGTCGTCGGACCGCCTTGCTTCATCATCGCATCCGCCCGCAGGGTGATGACCAATACCTCTCCATTTTCACGTTCCGCCCATTCCAAAGCATGGACGGATTCGGATCCGCCAATATCGAAATGTGCAACCTGTCCCGGAAACAACGTCAGGTCATTGACAATAATCAGCGGGCGTACACTTTTTCTGGTTTCATAGTAGGAAGGGATCATGTGACCTCCTTTCTTTCTCTCGTTGAAAGGATGTGGCCTTTCAACGTCTGCCGCGCCTGTGCCCTTCGGGTACCTGTGCCCTTTGGGTACTTGTGCCCTTCGGGTACTTGTGCCCTTCGGGTACTTGTGCCCTTCGGGTAGCTGTGCACGGTTAGGTGATAAAACAGCCGGCATATGCCGGCTGTCGGTTACGATGTCTTTTTTTTCGACGCCTTTGTCTTAGAGGCAGCCACCTCGCGCGACAACAGGCGGGGCGGAGCCGTCCCTTCGACCACATCCCGAGTAATGACGCACTCGGATATGGCATCATTTTCAGGAAGCGCATACATCGGATCCAACAGCAGATCCTCCAAGATGGAGCGAAGACCGCGTGCGCCCATTTTGCGCGCATAACTCTTTTCGGCAATGGCACGAATGGCATCCTCATCGATGTTTAGCGCTGCCCCATCCAAACGGAACAACTCTTGATACTGCTTGAGCAGCGCGTTTTTCGGCTCGACGAGAATACGTTCAAGCGTTGCCACACTGAGTTCATCCAATGTGACAATGACCGGCACACGCCCGACAAACTCCGGAATCAAACCGTACTTCATCAGATCTTCCGGCGTCACCTTCGCCAGGGTTTCGCCCAGCGTCTCTTTGCCCGGATCGCGCACCTCCGTGCCGAAACCGATGGGGTTCTTATCTTCCCGCTTCTTGATAATCTCTTCCATACCGTCAAATGCGCCACCCACAATGAACAGAATATCCGTCGTGTCGACTTGAATATATTCCTGTTGCGGGTGCTTGCGCCCACCCTGCGGCGGTACGTTGGCAACCGTTCCTTCGATCAACTTCAGCAGAGACTGTTGCACGCCTTCTCCGGACACATCCCGGGTGATGGACGGGTTTTCCGACTTACGCGTAATTTTATCGATTTCGTCGATGTAGATGATGCCGCGTTCGGCGCGTTCCACATCATACTCCGCGTTTTGCAACAGCTTCAGGACGATGTTTTCCACATCTTCTCCGACATAGCCGGCTTCCGTCAGCGTCGTCGCGTCCGCAATGGCAAAGGGAACGTTGAGAATGCGCGCCAAGGTCTGTGCCAGAAGGGTCTTGCCACTCCCGGTCGGTCCCAGCAGACAAATATTCGATTTTTGAATCTCAACATCACTCTCGTCTTTACGAAAAATGCGTTTGTAGTGGTTGTACACTGCCACGGAGAGTACTTTTTTCGCCTGCTCCTGTTCAATGACGTAATCATCCAGCGCCGCCTTGATCTGCATGGGCGTGGGCAGCACTTCTTCAATTTTTCGCGTGTCGAGCGCGCGCTGTTCTTCTTCCATAATATCCATACACAGCTCGACACACTCGTTGCAGATGTAAACGCCCGGTCCCGCCAGAATGCGGTCCACTTCTCCCGCTTTTTTGCCGCAAAAGGAACAGCGAACGTCCTCTTCTTTATACTTGGCCATTTCGTCTCCTACTTACGCGCAATGACACTGTCGATAATGCCGTACTCTTTCGCTTCTTCCGCATCCAGCCAGCGATCGCGTTCCGTATCGCGCTCGATCTTTTTCAGCGTTTGCCCCGTGCGATCTGCCAGAATGCCATTCAAGCGCTGGCGCGTTTTCACGATCTGCTTTGCTGAAATTTCAATATCCGAGGCCATGCCCTGTGCACCGCCCGACGGCTGATGAATCATAATTTCAGCATTCGGCAGCGCAAAGCGCTTCCCCTGTGTGCCTGCGACCAGCAGGATCGCTCCCATGCTCGCCGCCATGCCGACACAGATCGTCGACACATCACATTTGACGTACTGCATCGTGTCATAAATGGCAAGCCCTGCCGTGACTTCTCCGCCGGGGGAGTTGATATAAAGTTGAATGTCCTTGCTCGGATCCTTGGACTCCAAGTAGAGCAGCTGCGCAACGACGAGATTCGCCATCTGCGTTTCAATCGGACCGGTAACAAAAATAATCCGTTCTTCCAGCAGGCGTGAATAAATATCATACGCACGCTCGCCTCGATTGGATTGTTCAATCACTGTAGGTACCAGTGGCATGCTTCCTCCTTATCTCTTTCTGGGAAAAAACGCGTTAGTTTTCCTCCGCAGTCGGTGCATCCTCGCTTTTTGTCTCCGGCGACGATTCCTCTTCCGGCTTTTCCGGAGCATCCACATACGTGACGGTTTCCATGAGGCGATCCAACGCCTTTTGCACCTTCACATTGTCGCGTACGCGCTCTTCATTTCCTAATTCCTTGACTCGCTTGATGAAATCATCTGCATCATGTGCGCCATACACGCTTGCCATACGATGCAGCTCTTCTTCCAATTCTTCATCGGTCACTTCAGGCTGAAATTGTTCCACCAACGCATCCATGACCAAATCCGCCTTCACCTGACGTTCCGCCTGCGGACGATGCTGCTTGCGCAGGGCTTCCAGGTCGCCGCCCGCGTATTTCAGATACTGATCAAAACTCATGCCCATCTGCGCCACTTGGTTGGCGATGTTTTCCAGCTCGCGGCTGATCTGCTCCTCCACCATGGCTTCCGGCGCCGTGACGCCCGCCTGCTCGACGATCTTGTCGATGGCTTCCGTCTGCTGAGCAACCTTGACTTGCTGATCCAGCGCCTTTTGCAAATCCGCGCGAATGGAATCGCGGTATTCCGCCAATGTATCAAATTCAGAGACGTCCTGTGCAAAATCATCATCCGCTTCCGGCACTTCTTTTTCTGACACCGTGTGCAGTACAATGTGGAAACGGGCCTCTTTGCCCTTCAATTCCTTCGCTTGATAATCCTCCGGGAAAGTCACCTGAATGTCAAATTCTTCTCCCGCGCTGTGCCCAATCAGTTGTTCCTCAAAACCCGGGATAAAGGTGTGCGAACCCAGCACCAGTTTATGCTTTTCCGCCTTCCCCCCCTTAAAGGGCTTGTCGTTCAAAAAGCCTTCAAAGTCAATGGTCGCCTCATCGCCATCCTGCGCCGGCCGTTCCACCGGACGCAGCACCGAATTCTTCTCGCGCTCCTGATTGACGCGCTGATCGACCTGTTCCTCTGTCACTTTCGCTTCCTGCTTTGTCACTTCTATTTTGCTGATGTCGCCAATCTCGGGATGCGGCTTCGTCTCCGTCGTCAACTCAAAAACGATGGGCTTGCCCTCTTCAAATTCTTTGACATCCACATCCGGGCGCCCAATTGGCTCCAAACCGAGTTCCTTCACGGCATCGTCCATCGCCGCAGGAAGCACTTCATTCAGTGCGTCTTCATAAAAAACGCCCTTGCCGTAATTCGCTTCGATGATCTTCTTCGGTGCATGCCCTTTGCGAAATCCCGGCACGCGATAGCGCGCCTTGGTCCGATGGTAGACGGCGTCCACCGCCTGTTCAAAGGTCTCATAGGCAACCTCGGTCGTGTAGACTGCCTTGTCGTTTTCATGGGAAATGAGTACTGCTTTCATTATCTCTCCTTTTCATAACATATTGTTTAATTATATCACACCGGTAAATGGGCGCGACACAGCGCTCCCGCCGGAAATTTCCCGATTAGTAGGCGACAATAATGCCGCCGTTATTGGCATAGGTCGAACTCAAACCGCCCGCTTCGACAATCTGGCAATCTTTGAAATTCGCCCGTTCCATAATAAGCCCCCGCACCGCCTCTGCCCGCTGCGGACAATTCACATGTGCGATGTAAAGCACTCGCTCTGAAAAATCTGTCGCGCTGTCGGCAATCATCTGCGCCATCTTTCCCAAGGCGCCCTTGATACCGCGCCGCACATTGCTGACTTTAACTTCTCCATCGTGTCCGGTACAGACTGGGCAGATAGAGAGCCGCTGGGCAATCTTGCCCGCCAGCGAAGGAATGCGCCCCGATTTGACCAAGGTGGACAAGTCCTTTAGAACAAAAAATGTGTGCATGCTTTCCACAAAGGCCTCTCCGCGTTGAACAATCTCCTCAAAGCTGCAATTTTCATCAATCCAAGATTGAATTTTCACGCAAAGTGCGGTTTCTCCAACCGATGCGGACTTGGAATCGAAAACGTGGATCTTGCGCTTGCCGCTTTCCATCAACTCACGCGCCGCCAAACAGGCATTATTATAACAGGAAGACAATTTGCTGGTAATCGTAACAATAAAGCCCTCCGTCGCCTCTTCCAATGCCTGGATAAAGCCGCCCGGCGACGGTGCCGCCGTCTTCGCCACCTCATCTGATTCAGCAATGGCCCGCAGAAATTCATCCAAATCGATGGACCCGTCATCCAAAAAGCTGCGTCCACCCACCTCAATTGGAAAAGCCACCTGTTGCAATTGTACGTGATCGCGCAGCGCTGCATTCAAATCTGCGCTGGAATCACTCACGATGAGCCGCTTGGTTTCCACTTCTTTCCCTCTTTTCCTCGTTCCATCGGCGCGCCTGTGCCAACAAAGCGACCTTCGTGTTTGCCACCCGATCGCTCAAAACCGCTTCCTCCAACGCCACCAATGTCTCGCCAATTTCTTTTCCTTCATTGTACCCGATTTGCAATAAATCTGCGCCCTTGATAGCTAAATCTTTTTGGGAAAGCGCAAGTCCCTGTTTTTTTACCTCCCGTGCCCGATAAAAAAAGTTGGACACGCGCTTGGCAAGTGCCGTAGCATGGGTCCATTCGCCGTCCGTTTCGGCAGCCGCTTTCTTTCCCTCAACCCAAGCGCGCAAATAGTCGCAATATGCCGAAAAATCCGTTCCCGCACGACCCATCAGGCGGCGCAGATCCGTCTGTGCGGCAGGAAGCGCAGTCGGCTTCGGAAGTTCCCGCAGCTTCTGCACCGAACGACGCAGCGCCCGATCCTTTTCGACCAAATACCACGTCTCGGTCGCTTCACACAAAAGCATCCAGCGCGCGACGCGTCCTTCGGCGATACGCAGCGAAAGTGGCGGTGATTGCTCCGATGCATTCGGAAATAAAGTCGGCCAAAGTCCCCATTTCGATAGAAAATCCATGGCCTGAAAAAAGGACTCCTTTTGCACCATCCGGTCCAATTCCCAAAAAATGCGTTCTTCACTCAAGCAAGAAACAGAGGGCGCCAATTTTTGAATGGCAAAAACCAGCTCCGGCACCGGCTCCAATGCATACGCCGCGGAAAAGCGCACGGCGCGCAGCATACGCAGCGCATCTTCGGAAAAGCGCACCCGAGGATCTCCCACGGTGCGCAAAACATGACGCTGCAAATCCCTCTGTCCGCCATACGGATCGACGAGCCCGGTCGCTTCACTCCACGCCATTGCGTTGATAGAAAAATCTCGTCGCGCAAGATCTTCCTCCAGCGTCCGCACCGCCTGCACCCGGGCGGGACGCCGCCCGTCATAAGCGCCGTCCCCGCGATATGAGGTGACCTCAAAATAGGTCTGTTCATAAAGAATGCCCAATGTGCCGAAGCGTGCACCCGCACGAGACACAACCGCTTCGCCGAAAAGTGCCGCACAGGCGTCCGGACGCGCCGATGTCGCTACGTCCCAATCGTGCAGCTGCCGTCCCAATAGTGCATCGCGCACCGCACCCCCGACCAAAAATGCTTCATACCCCGCCGCTTCCAAGCATCGCAAAAAGCGGTGCACAGCCGAAGGAATGCCCGAAAAGGGATCGACGATGCGATGCACGGGACTCATTGTACCAACAGACCTTCGGCGCGAATGGCTTCTACGATTTCGTCAATCGCTTCCGAGCAGGCGCCGGACTGTTTTGCTTCCACCATGACGCGCAGCAGCGGCTCGGTTCCGGACGGGCGCACCAACGTACGACCCTCATCACCCAGCCGTTCGTCCACGCGTCGAATGGCTTCCTTGACATGCGCATTTTCCAACACGCGGTTCTTGTCTTGTACGCGCACGTTGCGCAATTCCTGCGGATAAACGATCAAATCACGATGCAGCGAAGCAAAGTCCGTTTTCGATTCGATCATAACCTCCATCATGCGCAGCGCCGTCAAAATTCCGTCTCCCGTGGCGGCATATTTGGAGAAGATAATGTGTCCGGACTGCTCGCCGCCGATGCAGTTGCCCGTCTCCTGCATATTGGCCGCGACGTATTTATCGCCCACCGCCGTCTGGACGGTAGCAATGCCCAGCCGATCCAGCGCCTTATAGAGCCCCAAATTGGACATCACCGTTGTAACGACCGTATTATTGACCAGCGCACCGGTTTCCTTCAGGTAGTTTCCACAGATATAGAGAATGCAGTCGCCGTCCATGACGACGCCCCGGTTGTCCACGGCGATGCAGCGATCCGCATCACCGTCAAACGCAAAGCCGACGTCGAGACGTTCCCGTTTCACCAACTCGACGAGAGAATCAATATGTGTGGACCCGCAATCGACATTGATGTTCACGCCATCTGGCATATTGTTAATGACGTAGGTTTCCGCACCCAGTGCATCGAAAACGCTCTTGGCGATGGTAAAGGATGCCCCGTTGGCGCAGTCCAGTCCCACGCGATATTTCTTAAACGAACGACGGATCGTCGTAATGAGATACCCGATGTATCGATTTCGACCGAAAACATAATCCTTGGTTGCACCGATTTTCGCGCGCTCCGCAAGGGGCAAGTAATCCTCTTTGGCATCGATGTAGGCTTCAATCTGTTCCAACACCGGGTCATTCATCTTTGCACCTTCGTTGTCGAGCAGTTTGATGCCGTTGTCGTAATAGGGGTTATGGCTTGCCGAAATCATGATGCCCGCGTCAAAGTCCTCGGCGCGCACGACATACGAAACACTCGGCGTCGTCGTGACGTGCAGCAGGTACGCATCCGCCCCGCTTGACGTAATACCGGCGCACAGCGCCGCTTCCAACATATAGCTGGAGCGCCGCGTATCCTTTCCGATGACAATGCGCGCCCGCGCTCCGTTTTTTTCTCCATAGAAATGACCCAAAAAGCGACCGATGCGGTAGGCGTGCTCCGCCGTCAATTGCCGATTGGCTTCCCCGCGGAAACCGTCCGTTCCAAAATATTTCATACGCCCTCCTTATTTTTCCTTCCCCATTATAGAAAAATTCGGCTCGGTTGTCACGAAGAGAGAGTTTATGCGATAGGAAAACTATTCATTGTCCTGTTCGACTTTTGCAGCCACATATCCCTCAATATCTTCCAGATCGATTTGCGCCGTATCTGCGATCTTTTCAAGTCTGTTTTGATCTTTTTCTGTGAACACCTTGTCCTCTTGATGTTTTCGTTGCAAGAGTCGAACCATTAACCGCCGCAGTTTTCCCTCCTGCTTAAAATCTCCACGTTTCTTCAGCCAGCCGACAAAAATGGCCGCTATCAGAACCATCCCCGCATAACCCAGTAGGGGATACATCACGGACAACAGGGTCTTAAAGCCAAAAAAGCTGACAAGGTATCCGATAAAAGTAATGCTCACCAATAGAATTTTAAATTTCTTTTCGTCACCACCGCTGAAACGGGAGGCCAAGGCATAAAAAAGACTGATACAAGTGTTGAAAATCATTCCGTAAATGACAAGGGACATGATGAAACCGAGAATAGGATGGATACGGGAAACCAGAAATTGCAGCGGCAAATCGGCATCCTTGACTGCACCCGCTTCCGCAAAAATAGTGAATCCCAGTACTATCGTAATAAGCCCGACTATGCCGCCGCCGATCCGCCCCGCCTTTCGTGCATTCCCCGGATACAGAACGCTGCCGCCCAAGACAAAAGCCATGCTGGTTCCGGTAATCATACACATGGCGAAATAGTTCAATACGGACAGCCACCAATTCGGTAAATTGGTTGGAATGGTCCGCGCTACTTGATCCAGGGAGGCGATATCTCCATCAAACCCCACTAAGGTTACTCCGGCGGCAAGGAGAATAAAAGCGATGATAAAAGGCGTAAAGGTGCCGATGATTTTTGTCACTTTTTCAAAGTTCATTTGACCGATGACAATCGTCATCACTGTACAAATGGTGGAACCGATCCACGGCGATATGCCAAACTGCTGGTTCAAATTGCTGCCCGCCCCGGCAATCATAACAAAGCCGACAATAAAGCAGGTGATAATCAACCCGAGGTCCAAAAATTTTTCCACAATCGGGTGGGTGATTTCCGACAATACGGAAGAGTGATCATCCGCACGATAATAAGATCCTAATTGCAGGATCATGCCCCCGAAAAGCGCGTGAAGCAGCCCGGTAATCAAGACCCCGATCAACCCCATGCTTCCAAAAGCGGTAAAGTATTGTAACAATTCCTGTCCGGATGCCAATCCGGCACCGGTTAATACGCCCACATAAGCAAGTGCGATAAAAGCGATTTTCCTCAAAACTTCCCCTTTGCTTGATGAAATGAATAAGAAGGAAAGCCGTGTGGCAGGCATTCCTTCTTTAATAATAGCCTACTATCAACTTTTCTAAACGGTTTCTGAATAAACCGTGCTACTCTCCCCGCACAGAGTATCATCGCATTCACGCGCTTGTCAAACTTGGAGTCGGGTTTAAATCCGGATCTAACCACCCTGCATTGCCCATTTTCCGTGCAAACATTTTGTTGGCATCACTACGTGCCTTTGCCTGCGCGAACTTAAAGATCGTTTCTTCGCCAATTTTCCCAAGCAGTTCAATTTTGCCGCGCGGATGACTCATAGCGTAGCGGAATTGCTTAGAGGGACCGCTCAACTGATCCCGCACCACATTGACAAGCTCAATGCCTTGATTGATGGGAATTTGAAAATGCTGCGTTACATGTTTTACAGGGCGGCATTGGAAAATATAATACGGTGTAACAGCGATCCTCATCAGACCTTTCATCAGTGCGGTCAACGTCTCCACTGAATCATTAATCCCCTTGAGTAATACCGTCTGATTGAGCACGTCCACCCCCGTCTCTTGCACAGCACGTATTGCAGCAATTGATTCGTTCGTCAATTCGCGCGGATGATTAAACTGACTGACGAGCATAATGCGCTTTTTCTGATTATATTTTTCGAATATATCGAGGAGTTCTGTGTCTTCCGAGATTCGCATAGGAAACACCACCGGAATCCGACTTCCCATCCGAATAAAATCTAAATGTGAAATTCTAGTAAGTTCTTTAAAATATTCTGCAATTTGCGCATTATTCAGTGTAAGAAAATCCCCTCCGCTCAACAAAACATTGTCAATTTCTTTGTGATCCCATATATACTCCACGGCTTCTCTTCTTCGGGAAAGGATTTCATCCCGTGTATATCCGACCAGGCGCTTACGAAAACAATGGCGACAATACATAAAGCAAATATTCGTCGTCAACACAAGTGCCGTCTGCGGGTACTTATGCTGCACGCCTGATAAAACGGTATTGCTCTCTTCCCCGCTTGTATCATAGCTGCCCGTTCCATCCAACTCTTCTATATGGGGAATACACATCCGGCGAATCGGATCTTTCGGGTCTTTCAGATCAATGAGGGACGCATAGTAACGTGTGATATTCATGGGATGCCGCGTGATTACAGTTTTTAAATCTGCCCATTCTTCCGGTGGGATCGAGAACGGATCTTTCAAATCTTCGAGTTTTGTGATATTGTTCTGTAATTCTTCTTTCCAGGATTGGATCATATGTACTCCTTTCTCTTCATCTATTCATGCGGTTCTTATTCTATTCCTAAAAAAGAAAGACAAACGTTATCCCTTTCTTTTTAGAGACTCCTTGTAAAACTGAAACAAAGCTTGTAAAACACTATATCAAAACGCCGAAAGGAAAGAGTTTAAAATCGACCGGGAACGACATAAAAATTGTGTTGATAGGAATCATGTGGACTTTTCACTGCGTCAAAATGCACGCTCCTCTATTGTAAGGATTCGCGCTTCAGCTGTTCGATCAATTTGACGAACCCAAAGCACGAAATCACCTGGTTCCGAATAATTTTTGCAGGTTGCTCTTAATACGCTTGTACACCTTCATGCAGAAGTTCGACAGCATTGGAAAAATTTTCAAATTTGTTATGATAACGGTTCAGCAAGCAAATTCCGTCTTTGTATTTATATTATATCATACATTGCTTCCCTACCTCTTGACGCTGTTTTTTGTAAATCCCCTCGAAAATCCTGCAACCTTTGGCGTCTGCTTCCCCATTAAATAGAAAACTGTTTTCAAATCACGCTCTTGAAGTTCTTTACAAAGGCAGCCCTTGTTTCGCGCATATGTTCGCCAATGGGCAGTCGTCACAGAGCGGCTTTTTACGGCAATGTTCTTTGGCATTTTCCACGATGAGAGCATGGAAGCGATTATAAAGAATGGCGTCCTTCGGTATCTGCGCCTCACAAAACCTTTTGATTTCCATATACTTGTTCCCCGCATTAAGCGGGATTCGTTGAAACAGTCGAATCGTATATGCATCAATAACGAAGGCTGGAAAATCAAATGCATAGAGAAGTATCGAATCCGCCGTCTCATTTCCAACTCCTCGCACTGCTAACAACTCGGAACGTATGGCATCCGGTGAACAGCTTCGCACGCGCTTCGGATCGGCATCATAGCACAAAAACCACTCGCTCACCGCTTTTAAGTACTGTGCTTTCTGTCGATAAAATCCTGCCGGTCGGATAATTGCTTCCAATTCATCTGAAGAAAGTTGAACAACCCGTTCCGGTGAAAGCTCCCCTTCGAATTGTCGAATTGCTTTTTCGACATTCGTCCATGCTGTATTTTGCGTAAGCACCGCCCCGACCATCACTTCAAAGGGGCTGTCTGCCGGCCACCAATGTAGGTCGCCGTAATACGCGTATAAAGTTTGATAGATGGCTTTTAAAGGCCGCATTTTCATACTCCATCTCTACAAAAAACTGCACCGGAATCCTTCATTCCGGTGCAGCCTTTTCACATTTTTAGTCTAGCACATGCACCACGACGCTGCGGCGTCCCCAGTTGATGCACTCGCCCTCAGAGTCGAAGAATACATCGATGCGATTCCCGATGATGGCACCGCCGGTATCCTGAGCGACCGCATACCCGTAGCCCTCGACGTAGAGCCGGGTGCCCATCGGAATAACGGACGGGTCGACCGCTACGGTGTAATACGCCGTGGGCCATGCGCCCGTTGCCGTTGGATTTCCCGTATGCGTATACGCCGTTGCTTCCATGACAAGGGTCGTACCGCCGCTTGGCGCTCCCGACGGTCCGGCGTAGCGCGCCGACGGACGCTCCGCAGTTCCTTTTCGAATCTGCTCGGTGATCGGCTCCTGCACCACCTTTTCGCTTGCGATGCGCCGCGTTTCGATGACGCCGTTGCGCACGATCATTTCTTTGGTTACTTCACAGATCCCGTCCTGTCCTTCCTGGACGATTTCTTCCTGATCTGTGTAAAGATCTGCCGTTTCTTCAACGATTGTCTCATAAGGCACCGCCTTCGTTTCCGTCGAGGTAATCACCTGAATGGAATCCACCCGTACCTCGGTGCCGTCCTTCAAAGCCTCTGCGCGCGCCGGCGAGATTTCATCATCGGCATCGTACACAACACCCTGCTCCTCTAAAAGTGCACCGATCGTATTGACGTACGTCGCCACGGTGCGTTGTACGCCGCCCACTTGCAGTTTCACCTGCTTTTTGGTATCCAGCTCCAGGTGCATCCCTTCGCGAATCGGTTCCGACGGATCCTCAGAAATCTGTACTTCATCCAACGCCGTCAAACCGGCTTCCGCCAGTGCCTCGCGTACCGTTCCCGCACTCGTATACAACTCGACCGGACGATCATCCCAATCCACGCTGATTTCCTTGGGGCGCTGCGCATAGACGATACTGCCTCCTGCAATGCTTGCCGCCAAGACGCCCGCCATAATCCCCAGAGAGCGTTTCAAAACAAAGTTATTCAAAGTTCCTCCCATTCCTCCGCAACAGTCAAGGCCGTGCGAATCGTTACAATTGTTTCCTGTTTGTAACTGTTTTGTTACTTTTGAATACTGAGCTATTCTATACAGGTCTGAAAAAAATGTCAAAAAAAAGAGGCGTTTTTTCGCCTACTTTTTCCTATTTATTACGTTTTTGTAATATTATTCCCGTTCTGCGCTTTTTTTCTTCTGCCCCACCATCAATTGATAGACAGCATTTTTTGACCATCCACACGCCACGCTCACCCGTTGTACTGCCTCTTTTGAGCGCACACCCTCCACTTTTAAGGCTTCGAGTTGAGCGAGCACCTCCGCTTCTCCGACGATCGTAGGGCGCGCCGGTCCGACGAGCAGGACATACTCGCCCTTTTCCGGCAAGGTATCCCAGGGGGCATCTTCGCCGGAAAACCGCCGGATTTCCTCATATCGCTTCGTAAGTTCCCGCGCTGTTGCAAAAAGACGATTGGGCCAACGGGTGCTGAATTCCCGCACCGTCGCCCGGATGCGCTTCGGCGACTCATACAAGACGGACGTTGTATAGGACCGATCGATCTGCTCCAACTGTTTTTCCCGCGCTGCGCCGCGCCGTTCCAAAAAGCCATAAAACGTAAATGTTCCATCCCCCACACCACAGGCCACGACAGCCGTCGTCACCGCCGAGGGTCCCGGGAGAACTGTATAGGAGAGCCCGACTTCCTGACACCGGCGAATTAGCCGGCGCCCCGGGTCCGAAATGCCGGGCATGCCCGCATCACTCACAACGGCAATGCGCGCTCCGCGCTGCGCGAGGACGATTAACTCTTCCGCCCGACTGTTCTCATTATGTTGATGATAGGAGAGCAGCGGCTTTTTAATATCGTAATAGTCCAGTAAAAGGCGCGTATGCCGCGTATCCTCGCAGGCAATAGAATCCGCTTCGCGCAGCACACGCAAGGCGCGCAGCGTAAGATCTTCCCGATTTCCGATGGGCGTCGGCACAAAAACAATAGCGCCTTCCGTGAAAGTTTCCTCCATTCGCTCTCCCTTCTTTTCTCTCTAATATAATATGAAAAAAGTCCCCTTCCGGGGACTTCTCTCGCTATGTAGTTTGCTTATTCAGGGATAATCGCATCCGTCGGGCAAACCGCTGCGCAGGCTCCGCAATCAATGCAGGTGTCCGGATCGATGACGTAAATGTCTCCATCGGAAATCGAGTCCGTTGGACATTCCGGCTGGCAGGTTCCGCATGCGATGCAGGAATCCAAAATCTTATAGGCCATACTCATTCTCCTTTCAGCAAATTGGAATTATTTCTTCCTCTCACAGTGTAGCACAAACAATATCTCAACTCAACGCCGTCCGGCTTCGCGTTTTCTCGATCGTCGCTTGCGCTTGACTTCCGAACGTTTCCCTTCGCGCGTCGGATGTCGCCGTGGATCTTTTTTGTCCGGCGTTTCACCATGCCGTGCACCTTTCCGATGCTCTGATTGCGGCGCGGGCGGTGTAGGAATCTCTTCCGAAACCGCCATGATCTCTTCCTGCGTATGCATTGGGCAAGCGCATGACGCGCAGTCCGGCGCCTGAGGTAAATTTTCCCCAGACTTTTCCGGGCGATACGTTTCCCCCATCAATTCCGGGCGCAGCGCAGGACGGCGATGACCCTTTTTGCGTTTTTCAATCACCTGCAGTTCTTCAAAGGTATAATACTTTTCGTCCTGACTTTCGTCTTCCTTGTAAACACGCACTCGAACGCGTCGCTGCAGTACATCGCGGTCGACTACATACCCCTGTCCATCCACCGTCAATACCAAACAACCGATGTCCGGCGCCTGCTTGTTGTGTTCGAGATACACTTCCTGCTCAAAATTCAAGCAGCACATGAGGCGGCCGCAAACGCCTGAAATTTTTGTCGGATTCAAGGAGAGTCCTTGCGTTTTTGCCATCTTGATCGATACGGGATCAAAATTCACCATATAGCGATGGCAACACATTTCCTGTCCGCAGGCGCCCAACCCGCCAACCATTTTCGCCTGATCTCGCACTCCGACCTGCCGCAGTTCAATGCGCGTACGAAATGTCTGTGCCAGATCGCGCACCAATTCCCGAAAATCCACGCGATCCTCGGCGGTAAAATAAAATATCAGTTTATTCCTGTCAAAGGTGTACTCACTGTGAATCAAACGCATGGCAAGTCCGTGCGCCTCTACCTTTTCCTGACAAACCGCAAGCGCCTCTTTCGCCAAGCGTTCGCTCTCTTCGACGGTGGCAAGATCCTCCTCATTTGCCACACGGAGAATCGGTTTCAAGTCTTTTTGAATACTTTCCTCCGACCACTGTGCATTACCTATGCTCACTATGCCGCACTCGATACCGCGCGCCGTCTCGACAATGACACGCTGCCCCTTGGCAAGCTGCTCCCCATCCGGGGAAAAATAATACACCTTGCCGGAGTGGTTTAATTGCACGCCGATCATCTCCGTCATGCTTTCCTCCTATCTATTGAAACGCTGCCCACGGGCAAGCGATAAAAATATATGTTCTAAAGCCAAAACTGCATTGACATTGACATCCAATGCCTGTCGGGTCTCTTCCACCATCGATAGCGCCTCCGCCCATTGTACCGCCGACCGCTTGGCGGACGTCTCGCGCACTGCCTGCATCAATGTCGCCGGAATATCTGCATTTGCCTGTGTACGCTCTTTCAGGCACAACAGCAGAAACGTGCGTACCATCTCCAAGGTTTGTGCACAAACTTCTTTCCTGTCCTCATAAAACCCGCGATCCGTCAGGACGCGCAAGCGGTCACCCGCCAACGCGGCGCGCGTCATGGCAAGTACCTGCGCATCGATTGGCGTCGATTCGGCATTTTTCCCCTCTATGCGCAGAATCCGACAACGCGAACGTATCGTGGGAAGCAGACGCGTTTCATTTTCGCACACCAACAGCCATACCACATAAAGCGGCGGCTCCTCCAGCGATTTGAGCAGCGCATTCTGCGCTTCGTCGCGCATGGCATCTGCGTGCGCCAGCAAAACCACCCGGTAGGTGCTTTCCAAGGGCTTTTGGTACAGGCGGGCGCAAATTGTCCGGATGCGGTCAATGGGAATTTTTTCCGCTTCCTCCAACCAGAAATCCGGCAGTGTACCGCGCGCCCATTTTTCTTCTTCGGCCCCTCCGAAATCACAGAGAATGCGCTTTGCATACGCACGCGCCGCCGCGATTCCCCGCATGCGGTCGGGCGAGGTAATCACATACGCGTGCGAAAGATCGCGCGGACTTTCCGGCAGCCTCACAGCCGGATCATGCGGTCCACATCCAACTGGAAGACCGTCGCCCCGCCAACCTCAATTTCAATGGGAAAACTCTGATAAACGCCGCCGTCCAACTGTGGATTCATCATCGTCGTCATTGTCTTGCGACGTTTGCAGTTGCGATCGATGACAGCAAGCGCCTCTTCCACCTGCTCCTCTTCGACGCCAAGAAATAAAGTGGTATTGCCACTCTTCAAAAAACCACCGGTGGAAGACAGTTTCGTCACACGGTATCCCGCGTCCACTAAATCATCCATTAACGGATTGACATCACTGTCCTGCACGACAGCAATCAACAGTTTCATCATTCCCTCCACGCATCCTTGATTACATTCCACGCCGATTCAACCACTACATCCGCCGGTCGATCGGCATCCAACCGGTGGACATTCGCAAAGAGCGGCAACGCTTTTCGGTATCCCTCATAGACGCGCCGATGAAACGCCTCGCCCTCTTCTTCAAGGCGATCCTTCATTTGCACCTGCGCCTTTCGCTGCAGTACGCGCATCGGATCCACCTCCAAAAATAGGATCACATCCGGCGTCAGCCCGTCTGTCGCAAAGCGATTGATCGCAGCAACCGGTTCCAACCCGAGCTCGCGCCCCGCACCCTGATAGGCAAGTGAACTGAGTACATAACGATCACAAAGGACCAACTTTCCCGCCTCCAAAGCCGGAACAATACAGGCATCTGTATGTTGCGCGCGGGAAGCTGCATAGAGAAGTGCCTCACAACGTGCGCCCATCGCACGGTTCTTGGTATCTAAAAGCAGGTGGCGAATTTCTTCCGAAATTGGCGTCCCGCCCGGTTCCCGAGTGTACACGTAATCTATGTGCGCGGCTTCCAAGCGGTGCATCAAGCCGTGCGCCAGCGTGGTTTTTCCGGATCCGTCCGATCCTTCCAATGTCACAAACAATCCTTTGCGCATACCCACCTCTTTCGCATTCATTTTAACACATCGTCCTGCGCTTCGCGAAGGCTCTCCACTTCCCGGCGCCAAAGGGTGGCATGCGCATCCGACGGCATTTGCCATCCACCCCGCGCGGAAAGTGACCACGCGCCAATCGTCGGTCCATCCGGCATCGCATTGCGTTTGAACTGCGCCGCAAAAAAGCGTTGATAAAACACATCCATCCAATGCAACAGCGTTTTGCGATCATAGGTGTCGGCAAATGCCTTGCTTGCATAGCGCAACAGTTTTGATGGCGCCGTTGCCCAGCGCAGCGTATAGTAAAGATAGAAATCGTGCAGCTCATAGGGACCGATGATGGATTCCGTTTCCTGCGCGCCCTCAGTGGGTGGAAGGAGCTCCGGGGAAACCGGCGTGGCGAGAATTTCTTCCAATATTGGGCGCAGCGCTTCCGAACCCCGGCGCGCCCCTGCGTAATACACCAGCGCGCGCACCAATGTTTTCGGAATCGACGCATTGATGTGGTACATCGACATATGATCCCCATTATAAGTGGACCAGCCCAGCGCCGCCTCGCTTAAATCACCGGTTCCGACCACCACCCCCTGCTCGCGGTTTGCGCTGTCCATCAGCACCTGCGTGCGTTCGCGCGCCTGTGCATTTTCATACGCCGTGCTGCGTTCGCCCTCCGGCAAACCGATATCGCGAAAATGCTGCCGTAAAACATCGGCAAGCGGAATTGTGCGAAAAGAAACGCCAAGAACTCCTGCCAATTTTTCTGCATTGTCCGCCGTGCGGCGACTCGTCCCGAAGGCCGGCATCGAAATTGCAACAATATCTTTTTTTGCAAGTGCCCCCATTTCCGCGGCGCGGACGGCAAGCAGCAGGGCCAATGTCGAATCCAACCCGCCGGAGAGCCCTAAAAATATTTTTTTTGCGCCGATATGCGTCACCCGCTGGGCAAGACCGCGCCCCAACAAAGTGAACAGTTGTTCATAAGCCGTCTCCGCCTCCGGTCCCTGCGGCAGAAATGGCTGACGCTCCACCGGTCGCAGAAAATCAACCTGTGGAAAAGCAAGCGGCAATGCGAAGGAAACCTCCCGGGGCTCCACCGCGTCCCCCTCGGACCCGCCCGCTGCGCGGGCCGGTCCGAGGCGCTCCAGATCGAAATCCGCACAGCACATCCCCTCCGCGCTGTGCAACGCGCTTTTCTCCAGCAGCATTCCGTCCTCCACCAGCAACCGTTCTCCCGAATACAGGCATCCAGCGCCGGCTTCGCCCGCGCCGGCACCCGCCAACACCAGGCCCGCCTCCCCCATCGTCTGCGAAATCAATCGGGCGTTGCGCCGTTCCCTCATACGCAAGCCATCCGAATAGGCCGCCGCACACAAAAGCAACGTCGCCGATTTCGGCGGAAGAAACGCCGGAGAAAGACGTTCATCGCCAAAACATAGTGCCATACGCAGCGAAGGCGCTTCCTCCGAAGTGAAAAGCAGATGCTGCCCAAAAGGCACCTCATCAAATCCCGCATAAGAAATGAGCTGTGGACGATACGGCGCCGGGGCAAAAACGCCCGTCTCGGCAGTGAGCCCTCCGCCCATTCCGCCCAGTGGGCTGCCCGTTGCGCCAAAGGCGGACGGAAGTGCCACATTCGCGCCATGTCCGTACAGGGCCAATAATTGTCCGCTCTGAAATACCGCCAATCCGTTGTAAATACGCCCGGCGCGCCGCAAAGGCAGCCCGACGACGCATAAAATATCCAAGCTCTCCGTACGATCGATCAAGTTGGCCAATTCTTCTTCACAACGTTGCAAAAGCAGGGTTTGGCTGTAAAGGTTTCCCAGACTCGCCCCACATAAACTCAACGCGGGAAAGACAAGAATGGAAGCGCCCGCCGCCCCGGCTTCCCAAATCATTTTTTCGATACGTTTGGCATTTTCCTGCGGATCCGCCAGTTGCACTCGCGGCGTCGCCGCTGCCACACGTAAAAATCCGTCCATAGTATCCTCCCTCCGCCCAATTGCAGCGGCTTTCTAGATTCTTTTCTTCATTATAGCCCACTGGATTCGGATCGTCCTGTGTGCTTTCAAAAAAGGACCCTCTCGGGTCCTTCCTTTTGCATTCGTGCACCAGCGCCGCCTTTACGGCTGCACGGGATTCGGATCGATCAATTCCGAATACAGCCAACCTTCTTTCGTCGCGCCGTCCACTTCAAACGTGGCATGCACCCACACGCTTTCGCCGTCAAAATCCGCATCGGTTACGTGAATTTCCACGTCCGGTTGAAGCGTCAAGAGCACTTCGGAATCCGTTCCCATGGCGCTGCGTACATTGACACTTTCCGCCGTGCGAAAGGTTTTTCCGGGCCATGTCCCCGGTTCTTTGCGATTCGCCGGGCCATCGATGCTCTCCGATTCGGAGGACGCCTCGACGGATGATTCGGAGGCAACGGAACTCACCTCACTCTGTGAGGAAACGGAAGCCGCCGACTCAGCACTCTCCGCTTCCGTCTTCTTACCGGTCATTGCGATAAAACGTGTTGCGCCGAACCAAATCACCAATAAAATGACAACGGTACTCACGGCTACTGTGATTACACTGCCCAGTCCGTCCTCGCGCGGTTCGCGTGCTTTTTTCTGTTTCGATTCTCTCATTCTTTCCTCCCAGCCCGTTTAATCGCCGAACCCAATGCCGATCATACGCGCTTCTTGAATCCATGGATGATCCACCGGAACAGATTTCAGCCGTCCGGCACTTTCCGACAAGGGAATGGTGCACAGATCATCGCCGCGAAAAACGACGAGTTTTCCGAAGTCCTTCTCTATGATCGCCTGGGCGCCGCGCGCACCGATGCGCGTTGCCAGCAAGCGGTCAAAGGCATTGGGCGATCCACCGCGCTGCATGTGACCTGGGACAGTCACGCGCACTTCCGCACCTAACTTTGTCTCCACACATTCCGCAATCTCATACGCAACAGACGGATGCACGCGCTTTTCCACCAATTTTTTGTAGTCCTTCTTTTTCATCTCCGCTTCTTCCCGGGTTTTCACTCCCTCAGCAACTGCGATGATGGAGAATTTATTGTCGTGCTCGCGTCGATAGCGAATGGTTTCACAGACGCTGTCAATGGAGTAAGGAATTTCCGGGATCAAAATGACATCCGCACCTGCCGCAATGCCGGCGGCCAAGGTCAACCAGCCCACCTTGTGCCCCATGATTTCGACAATAAATACGCGACCATGCGAAGCCGCCGTCGTATGGATACAGTCAATAGCATCGGTGGCGATGCGAAGGGCGCTGTGAAAGCCGAAGGTCATATCCGTCCCCCACAGGTCGTTATCAATCGTCTTGGGCAAGCCGACCACACACAGTCCCTCTTCCGTCAGCAAATTCGCCGTTTTCTGCGATCCGTTCCCGCCCAACACAACCAGCGCATCGAGGCGATTTTTCCGGTAGGTTTCCTTCATCAGTTCGACTTTGTCGTTTCCGTATTCATCCGGATCGCGCATCGTCTTAAAACTCTGTCGGCTCGTGCCGAGGATGGTTCCGCCTAAACTGAGGAGTCCGGAAAACTCCTGAAATTTCATTTCACGAAAAAGATTGTACATCAGGCCCTTATAGCCCTGTTGGAAACCAAGTATTGTCGCATTCTCATCAAATCGATATAATGCCTTGCCGAAACCGCGCAGCGTTGCATTCAAACTCTGACAATCCCCGCCGCTGGTCAGAACGCCCACTCGTAATGCCATAGTTTTCCCCCCTTGGTGTTTTTTTCATTTTACCACATGCGCCGCCGGTACACATCGTCTCTTGACTTTTCGTCAAAGGGTTTGGGGGAATCGCTGTTGTAAAAAAGGAAATAGGGTATAATAAGAGCGAAATAGGCAATCGATTCCAAGGCCGCAAGGAGGAAGTTATGAAAAATGAAAAGCAGCGGATCGAATCGCTCCTGGAAAAGGACGCTTGGCTGGAAGAATTTCGTTCCGATCTTGAACTGCGTGTGGAACGTTATACGGAAAAGCGGGCGGAATTAGTGGGCGCATCCGATTCTCTCGTCGATTTTTCCAATGCCCATCAATACTATGGGTTTCATCGCACGGAAGACGGCTGGGTGTATCGCGAATGGGCGCCGGCTGCTGAGTCGCTCTTTCTCGTCGGAGATTTTAATAACTGGGCGCCGCGGTCGCATCCACTGGCACGCCTGGAAAACGGTGATTGGGAAATTCACCTCGGTCCTGAGGCACTGCGCCACCGTTCCCGCCTCAAAGTCATCGTTCGCTTCGACGGACAGGATCACTACAAAATTCCGCTATTCATGAATTACGTGATACAGGAAGTCCATGACGACGGTTCCAATGATTTTATCGGAGAACTCTGGGCACCCGAAACGCCCTATGTGTGGCAGCATGCGTATACGCCAAAAAAGAACGTGGAGCCGCTGATTTATGAAGCGCACGTCGGCATGGCGCTCGAAGAAGCCCGCGTCGGCACCTACCGCGAATTTGCCGATCAAATTTTGCCGCGCATCGCCAAAAGCGGCTACAATGCCGTACAGCTCATGGCGATTATGCAACATCCCTACTATGGCTCGTTCGGTTACCACGTATCCAATTTTTACGCACCGTCCAGCTGGTTTGGCACACCGGACGACTTGCGCTACCTGATTGATCAGGCACATGGATACGGACTTTCCGTGTACATGGATCTGGTGCACTCTCACGCGGTAAAAAATACCGTGGAAGGCATCAACCGCTTCGACGGATCCCAGTCGCAGTTTTTCCTGCCGGATGAACGCGGCCTCCACAACTACTGGGATTCCATGTGCTTCGACTATGGAAAAAATGAGGTGCTGCACTTCCTGCTATCCAACCTGAAATATTGGAAAGAAGAATTCCATTTCGATGGCTTCCGCTTCGACGGCATCACATCCATGCTGTATTGGGATCACGGCATGGGAACGGATTTTGACAACTACGAAAAATACTTCTCGCTGAACACGAATATCGACGCCATCACCTACCTGACGCTCGCTTCGGAACTCCTGCATACCATGGATCCCCAAACCGTGCTCATCGCGGAAGACATGAGCGGGCTGCCCGGGTTGTGCCTGCCCATTGAGAGCGCCGGCGTCGGCTTTGATTATCGATTGGCGATGGGCGTACCGGATTTGTGGATCCGTCTGATGAAAAAAAGCGACTACGACTGGGACATGCACCACATCTATTACGAATTGACGACAGCGCGTCCCGGAGAGAAGCGCATTGCCTATGCGGAAAGTCACGATCAGGCGCTCGTGGGGGACAAAACGCTGTTCTTCTGGCTGACCGGACCGGACATCTACTGGCATATGCAGAAAAATGACCCACACTTTAATATTGATCGCGCGATTGCCCTACACAAGATGATCCGTCTCGTCACGATTTCCACCGGTGCGGATGGGTATCTCAATTTTATCGGCAATGAATTTGGACATCCCGAGTGGGTGGATTTCCCGCGCGCAGAAAATGGCTGGAGTTTCCACTACTGTCGGCGGCAATGGAGCCTAGTGGATAACCCGGATTTGAAATACGAGTACCTTGCCGCCTTCGACCGGGATATGCTCGCTTTCGTTAAAAAAGGGCACTTGCTGGGTTCACCCGGTACGCAGTTGCTCTGGGTCGATCAACAGCGCAAAATCCTCGCCTACCGGAAGAACAATTACATTTTCCTCTACAATTTCCACCCCATTGACTCCTATGAGAGTTTTTCCCTCCCCATTCATCAGGAGGGCTACTATCGCGTCGTCTTTTCCACCGATCGCAAAGAATACGGCGGTTTTTCACGCATCCCCGAAAATCTGTATTACGAATCGCATCCACTGATTGGTGCAGATTATTCCAATGGCGTGCAGATCTATATTCCCGCGCGCACCGCCCTGGTTCTGCGACGTGCTTCCAAACAGGAAGAAAAAGAGAGCGCGCAAATCCGGGAAGAAAAAGCGGCGCATTCCTCGGAACAGCAAGCCGTCGAACAGCTTCTGCACGCGGAGGCATTGGCGCAGGCGGCGCTGGGCAATCGAAAAGTCCCCGTGTGATTGCCTCAAGCCAGTGTTGCATGACAGGATCTGCAATTTTCTACACTTGACGAACGTTTTCATTTTGCTACAATAACTATGTTTGTTGCACGGCGTGTCGGATTTCCCGACGCCTGCTCATAGAAAAGGAGGAAAGAATGAAAAAAGTGAAGAAGTTTCTTTCTGTGGCGCTGAGCGCCACCATGATACTTTCCCTTGCCGCCTGCGGCGGAAAACCACAGAAAGAAAGCAAACCGGAAGACAGCACCGCATCTGAATCCTCGGAAAGCGTTGCAAGTTCGGGTGAAAAAAGTGGAGCGATGAAGCCGGGCACCTACACCGCTTCCGCACAGGGCATGAACGACCTTGTGGAAGTCACCGTCGAAGTCACGGAAGATGCCATTAAGAGCGTCGAAGTCACCAAAAATGCCGAAACGCCTGGCATTGGCGGGGAGTTGCTGGACAAGGGCGGAAAGCCGATGGAAACGGGCTTCACGATTCCGGTGCGTGCCATCCCAGAAAAAATTGTCAGCACACAAAACATCGCCGTTGATAATGTTACGGGTGCAACCATTACCTCCGCTGTCATCAAAAGTGCCGTCGAGGACTGCCTGAAACAGGCGGGCGCCAATGTAGATGATTGGAAACATAAAATTGGCACGGATATCGCCTTTAATACGGTCGAATCCGATGTCGTTGTCGTCGGCGCCGGCGGTGCCGGACTGGCTGCGGCGATTGCCGCAGCGGAACAGGGCAAGACCGTTACGCTGATCGAAAAGAATGGTTCCATGGGCGGCGATACCCTCGTTTGCGGCGCCATTTACAATACGCCAGATCAAGAGCTTCAAAAAGCAGTCACTATGACCGACCCGGTCAAGGCAACTCTGGAAGCGGCGTTGAGCGAAGAACCCATCAATGAGGAGCACAAGGCGCTGCAGGATGAGGTGCGAGCGCAGTGGGAACAGTACAAAGCGGACGGTCGCACGGATCTCTTTGATTCGAAAGAATGGTATGCCCTGCAAACGTGGATCAACGGTGATAAGGTGGGCAACCTCGATCTCGTAAAGGTGCTCTGCTACAATTCGTTCGACGAATATCAGTGGATTCGCGCCATGGGCATGGAATTCAGCGATAAAATCGCACAGGGCGCCGGCTCGCTGTGGCAGCGTACGCACACGAGCACCCTCCCCATGGGTACCGGCTTCATGGCGACGTACAGCGCACAGCTGGATAAGTATGCCGATAAAATTCAAATACTCCTCGAAACCACGGCTACCGAACTGTTGACCGAGGAACAAAAAGTCGTCGGCGTCAAAGTCAAAGATAATCACAGCGAAGCCGAGTATGAAGTCAAGGCAAAAGATGGTGTGATTCTTGCTTCCGGCGGATTTGGCGCGAACAGCGAAATGGTGCAGAAATACAACACAAGCGGCAAATGGGCCGACTTGTCCAAAGTCGCAACGACAAACCGCTTCTCCTGCTCGCAAGGCGACGGCATTGCGATGGCTTTAACGGCAGGTGCTTCTTTGACGGACATGGAACAAATTCAGCTGCTCTATCTCGGAAATACCAAAGACGGACAGCTGACGAAGTATCCGCCGCGCGACGTGAACGGAACGGATCAGATCATCTTCGTCAATAAAAATGGAGAGCGCTTTGTCCGCGAAGACGGTCGCCGCGATGAAATCTGCCTCGGTGTGCTTTCCCAACCCGATTCGATGTTCTATATGTTGGAATCGGCGGACGGTGCCGGTTACAAGGATATTACGGATCCCGAATGGCGTTCGGCGGACGGCTTTACCTTCGACTATCTGAAGGAGAACGGATATATCTTTGTCGGCGATACGCTGGAGGAGATTGCCAAACAGATTGGCTGTGATCCGGCAGCGCTACAGAAAACGGTTGACACGTTCAATGCCAGTGTAGACTCCGGAAAAGATGAATTCGGACGTACCCTGTATTCGACGAAACTGGAAAACGGTCCGTGGGTGGCCACCGCACGGCAAGCGTGCATCCACCACACGATGGGCGGTGTGACAATTGACACGAAGGGTCATGTGCTCAACGAAGCGCAGGAACCCATTGCCGGATTCTATGCGGCAGGTGAAGTAACAGGCGGCATCCACGGCGCGAACCGTTTGGGCGGAAACGCCGTTGTCGACACGGTCGTCTTCGGAAAGCTCGCTGCTGATACACTGGTCGAGGATGTCACAAAGTAACAGTAACACAGAAGTTTAATAAAAAATCGAGCGAGAAGCTTTGCGCTTTTCGCTCGATTTTTCGTTTTATTTTGTACCAAAGCGCCCTTCGCGCCCCGCAACGCTTCGTCGCGCTTACATGAGCTTCTGCACCCGCTTCGCAAAGGCAACTGCATCGGCGATCGGCAGTCCCGCCATAAGACGCGCCTGGTCGTAAAGCAGCTCGGTATACGTCTTTAATCCCTCTTCATCGTCCGCCCGGAACAAGCTCTGTAGTTTTTGATAGAGCGGATGCGCCGTATTGAGCTCCAACACCTTCTGGGCGCGCAGAGCCGCGCCGCCCGGCTGATGCGCGAAGGTCTTCTCCATTTCAATGGAAACTTCGCCTTTGGAGACGAGGAGCACCGCGTCGTTGACCAACCGGCGAGAAGCCGTAACGGCGACAACTTCCTCTCCCAGAAGTGTCTTCATCTTATCGAAAAGCGCCTTTTGATCGGCATCTTCCGGTTGCTCCTTTTCGGCATCCGCCTCCTCCGGCTTTTCCGCGTTCGATTCTTTGGCATCGCTTTCTTTTTCCGTGTCCGCCAGAGAGAATTCAGCATCCAACACCGATACAAAGGGCAACTCCTCGTAATCGCGCATGGCCTTGAGGACAAACTCGTCGATTTCATCGGTCAAATATAGCACTTCAATGCCGCGTTCTTTGAGACCCACCAGCGCCGGCGAGCGGTCAATTTGCTCCGCGCGGTCCCCCGTTGCATAGTAAATGGCCTTTTTGGAGGCGCCATACCCGTCTACGACCTCGCGCAGCGTGCGCAATTCCCCGCCTTTTGACGTATGGAACAGCAGTAAGTTGGCGAGTGGATCTTTTTTGGCGCCATATGTGGTGTAGATGCCCGCCTTCAATTGATTGCCGAATGCCGCGAAGAATTTCTCATAGGTTGTTCGGTCGTCGGCCAGCATTTTTTTCAGCTCATCGGTGATCTTGCCTTCGATTTTCCGCGCGATGGCAGTCAACTGCCGGTCTTGCTGCAACATTTCACGGGAAATATTCAGCGACAGATCTTCCGAACTCACCACGCCCTTGACAAAGCGATAGTATTCCGGCACGAGTTCGGAGCAGCGATCCATAATCTTAACGCCCTTCGCATAAAGCGCCAAGCCCTTCTCGTACTCTTTCGTATAAAAATCGAAGGGCGGTTCGCCGGGAATGTAGAGAATGGCGCGGTAGGACAGCGTTCCATCCGCCACCAGGTGGATATGGGCCAGCGGCTTGTCGTAGCCGAAGTGTTCCTGTTGGTAGAAGGCGTCGTAGTCCTCTTGTGTAAGATCGTTCTTACTCTTCTCCCAAATAGGGGTCATGGAATTCAGGGTTTCAACTTCCCGATACTCTTCCCACTTCGGCTCGTCACCCTCTTTTTCCGGCTCCACGCGACGCGACTTTGTCACTTCCATGCGAATCGGGTAGCGGATGTAATTTGAGTAGCGACGCACGAGGTCGCGAAGCGTATATTCTTCCAAAAAACGACTGTAGTTTTCCTCTTCCGTATCCGGACGCAGATACAACGTGATTTCCGTGCCGACTTCTCCCTTTTCTGCCGCTTCTAGGGTATATCCATCGACCCCCTCGCTCGTCCACAAATGCGCCGTTTCCTCGCCCAGTGCGCGCGACAGCACGGTCACTTTCTGTGCCACCATAAAGGCGGAATAAAAACCGACGCCAAATTGTCCGATGAGATTTGCCGCTTCCTTCGCCGTCTCTTCGCCGGAGAGCGCTTTTTTGAATTCCAGCGAGCCGCTATGCGCAATGGTCCCGAGATTTTCTTCCATTTCCGCATCCGTCATGCCGATGCCATAATCGCGAATGCGCAGCGTACGCGCCTCGGAGTCCGCTTCCAATTCAATAATAAATCGATCGCGATCAAACTGCAGCGAGGCATCGGACAGACTCTTGATATACAATTTATCCGTCGCGTCACTCGCATTGGAAATCAACTCACGTAAAAATATTTCAGGATTCGTATAGATGGAGTGAATCATCAAGTCCATCAACCGTTTCGATTCCGCTTGAAATTGCTTCATAGTACCTCCTCGTGTTGTTATCACTCTTTTCTTCTGAGTGCTAATTTATTTTTATGATACCTCTTTCCATGGAAGCTGTCAATGCTGGCGTTCTCCTGACAACCCGGTTTCCCTTTCGCGGTAACAAGCCCGCCTTTGCTCCCGAAAAAGATAGGAAAAACACCAGAGTCCCTTGAATACGTTGGAAAAACTCATTGCCAGCCAGATGCCGGTAATGCCCCAAAAAGGGGAAAGCAGCAGTGCTCCCGGAATCCGAAGCAGATTGGAAGTCGTCGCAATAAAAGAAGAAATATGCGTCTTGCCAACGCCATTGAGGCAGCCGCTGCTGCTGATTTCAAGGGTGACAAAGGGTTCCACGATCCCGAAAATCAGCAGGTATAGTCCACCCAATCGAACGGCTTCGGCATTGTTTGGAAAGAAAAGCGCAAAGAGCGGTTGTCGCCCGAACACGAGAATCACCGCGGCGACCAACCCCATCACAACCATGGATCCGACGCCGTTGTGCATGACGCGGCGCATCCGCGTATACTGGCGGGCTCCGTAATTTTGCGCAACCATGGCCGTAATCGCAACGGAAAAGCCCTCGCTGGTCATCCACGCAATTGATTCGAGCTGCGATCCGACGGTCGCAACCGCAATGGCGACGGCGCCGTATTGCGCCGTCAATTTATTCAGAAACATCGAAATCAGCGCATGACATAAAGAAATCAGCGAAGCCGGTACGCCCAATTCCAAAATTGCAACCCATAGGCGCAAATCCGGCCGGATGCGCAAGGAAATGCGATGAATCAGATCTTCCCGACGCCGTGCATAAAGAAAAAGAGCAAGCACCAGCGCCTGTGCCAGAACCGTCGCCACCGCTGCGCCGACAATCCCCATCGAGGGAATCGGTCCCCAACCGAAAATCAACAAGGGGTCTAAAACAATGTTGGCCGCCAATCCAAACGCATTGATGCGAAACGGCGTCATGCTGTTTCCCAAGCTTTGGTGACATTGGGAAAAGGCAATATTCGCCATGGAAAGCGGATTGACAAAAAGCACCCACCGCCCGTAGGCCATGGCGTACGCATTCACGCGTTCGCCCAATTGGTAAAAAGAAACAAAGGACGCGAGAATCGTCTGCGTAAAAAGAAAAAACAAAAGTGCCACCACTGCCGCGACCTGAAATCCGGCGCAAAATACAGCCCGGGTCCCCTTCGTATCGCCGGCGCCAAAGCGCTGCGCCGCCAAGACACCCATACCCGTTTTGGGAATCAAGCCCAATGCATTGGAAATCCATAGAAAAAAGCCCACCGTTCCGGCTCCCGCTACGGCATCCGAATCGATCTGGCCAATCCATACCATGTCCGTTAAGTTGTACGTCATCTGAACAAAGGCCGTCAGCATCAGCGGCGTGGCGAAGCGCCACAAGCCGGAGAGGATCGGCCCGTTCAGCAAATCTTTTCGTTGTTCCATCCGGTCTCCTAAGGAACACAGCAGCCTGCCCAATCGGGACAGTCGCGGTGTCAACTATTCGACGGCAATATTGACCCGCTCGCAATACAAACCGAGCATGCTCTCTACCTGCTTCGCGACGGATTCCTGCACTTCTCTTGCCACCGCAAGAACGGAAAATCCCGGCTCCACAGACAGCACGAGGGACGTGGAAAGGCGATCGTCCTCCACCTCGGTCAAAATATACTTCGGCGCACTGCGGCGTAAACGTTCCTCTTTACTGTGATAGCCCTTCACTTCAGCAACCCCTTCCACCGACGCCGCTGTGTGCGCAATAATGCGATCAATGACCGTATTGGCTACCTGTACCGTTCCATTTTTGAAATCATTCATTGTATGCCTCCACCAATCCATGGTTCTGTGCCCATGCACGGACATCAAAATTTACAAAATCCGGCAGCTGCTCGTTCGATTCGCGCAGAAGCGCCTGTACATCCTGTTCGTAGGCGGGATCAATCACCGAAACGACGTAGTACCCCGCTACCTTTGCGGTAACACACGCATAGAGCGCATCATCAAACAGGCAAACTTCCTGCGGCTGCACACCGAAGCGCTCGGCCGCCTTATAGAAGAATCGGCGATCGTTTTTGGAGTAACCCACCGTGGAAACACTCTGTACAAAGTCAAATTGATCGAAAATACCCACGGTCTTCAGTGCCATCTCCGCCAGTTCATACTGCGACGCCGTGCCAACCCCCATCGGAACGCCCAATTCTCGAAATGCGCGCAGCGTTTCCCGCACACCCGGGCGCAGCTGCACCTCCTGCTCGAAAAAATGATGGAGTCGGTCATGCACATAACGCTCGACATCTTCGGTCGATGCCTGAATACCGAATTGCTTTTTCAAAAGCGCCAATGTCTCCTCAACGCCCAGGGTTGCAATTTGATCGGTATCGACTTCCTGCGGATCCACACCGAGCGTTCGCATATAGTCACTCTCCAGGGACATCCACATCCCCATGGAGTCAATCAGCGTACCGTCCATATCAAACAACAGTGCTTTCATCGTCGCTCCCTTCTATTATATGCTTTAGTATATCGGAAGTTTCAAACCCTGTCACGCCCCGTTTGCGCCGCGGCTTCAGCGGCATGACGACGCTTCCTGCGATTTTTCAAGCATTGTTTGACGAAACGAAACATTGCTCGGATAATAAAAAGCGGAAAGGAGCATTATGACACCCGCAATTCAAACCATCGGTATTTTCGATTCGGGCATCGGCGGTTTCAGCGTTCTGCGCCCTTTTGTCGCCGCCTATCCCGCAAACTATCTATATCTCGGCGATAATGCACGTGCTCCTTATGGAGATCGCCCACCGGAAGAGATCATCGCGTTCGTAAAAGAAGGCGCTGCTTTTCTACTGGAACGGGGCGTCGATGCGCTCCTGCTCGCGTGCAATACGGCCAGTGTACTCGCCGGAGACGCTTTGCGCAGAGAATACCCGAATTTGCCGCTTTTCGATACAACGGCGGCGGTTTGCGCACTGGTGGCAAAGCACCACCCCCGTCATTTGGGCCTGCTCGCGACGGCGGCCACAGTGCACTCGCGCTGTTACGAAGAAAAGCTGTTGGCGCAAGATCCCGCGATGCACATGGAAAGCATCGCCTGCCCAAACTGGGTTCCGCTCGTCGAACAAAATCAATTTGGCACGACCCATGCCTTGCACACCGTTGAAAACACGGTGCGCCCCTGGATGCAAAATCCACCAGAAGCCGTTCTCCTCGGCTGCACCCATTTTCCATTCCTGCGCCGGGAAATTGAACAGCTTTTACCGGGCGTCCCCCTGCTTGATCCAGCGGAGGAAATTCTGCGCGCCTTTTTGCAAACCTTCGTTGCGGACGCTGCGATGGCAACGATGCGCACGGCATGGAAAATAGGTGGACAAAACGAACGCCTGAAAAAAGAAGGGACCGAGAAAAATTCCGTCCCTTCCCAACCTGCGCCGGCATCGCCTTCCGTTCACATCTGCACCACCGGAAATGCCGCCGCTGTACACGCGGTGGCAACACGTATTTTCCCGCACCTTCCTTTTTCCATGGAGACGGTGCATCTTTCCTGAGGGAACGGCGAGGGATCTAGCGCTTGCGCAATCCCTCGCGCTGCATAATTTGTTTTCTTGTATTTTCCGCTAAAATTTCATCGCCGGGATTGAGACGCCGAATCCACGCCAAGGCCCGTCCCGTGCCGCGTACCACCGAGGTAATGGGGCTTTCCGTGTGTTTCACTTCAATGCCGATGCGGTCGCGGATGCGCTGATCCAACCCGCGCACGAGCGAGCCGCCGCCGGTTAAAAGCACCCCGCGATCGAAAAGATCCGAAGAAAGCTCCGGTGGTGTTTCCGACAGCACCTTGTGCACGGCATCCACAATGTGCTCCAGCGGTTCGTCCAACGCTTCGGCAATATCGGCAGAGCTGACATACACGTGTACCGGCAACCCGTCGACAAGGCTGCGCCCTTTCACTTCCAACGTTTCTTCCATACCCGTCGACGCCGAAGAACCCAACCGGATTTTGATCTCTTCCGCCGATTTTTCCCCAATGATAATGTCGTATTTCTTTCGAATGTAGGTAGCGATGGCGCGGTCGCATTCATCGCCGGCAATGCGTATCGAACGGGACAACACAATGCCGCCCAGCGAAATGAGTGCCACATCCGTCGTTCCGCCGCCAATATCGATGATCAGATTTCCGCCGGGATCGGCAATATCCACGCCCGACCCAATCGCCGCAGCCAGCGGTTCTTCAATCAGATAGGTGCTGTGCGCGCCGGCCGCCGTAGCTGCCTGTATGACGGCGCGTTTTTGTACCTGTGTCGCTTGGGAGGGAATGCATACGATGATATCCGGGCGCAGTAACGTACGCCCCACGGCCTTGCGGATGAAGTATTTCAGCATGCGCTCCGTCGAGCGATAATCTGCAATCACCCCGTCGCGCAGCGGGCGCTGCGCCACGATATTTCCGGGGGTACGTCCCAACATTTCCCGCGCTTCCTGCCCGACGGCGACAATGCGATCGGTGAAAGTGTCGATGGCAACGACGGACGGTTCATTTAACAACACCCCGCCCGCGCGCGTAAAGACCAGAATGCTGGTCGTTCCCAAGTCAATCGCCACATTTTTACGAAAATAAGCCATATTTTGCCCCGTTACTCTAAATTTTCACGCCACAGCGGCATCGACATACAGCGTGGACCGCCCCGACCTTTTGACAATTCATAACTCGGCATTTCCAGAACGGTAAAGCCCGCCTCGCGCAACAAAGCATTGGTCATTTCATTGCGATCATAGGTCAAAATAACGCCCGGTGCAATTGCCAAGGTATTTGAACCATCGTTCCACTGCTCGCGCTCGGCGGCAATCCAATCGCCACCGGCACAGGGGAACAGGCGCACCGCATCCAATTCCAGCGCTTCGGCAAGCAGATCCTCCAGACGACCCTCGCGCTCGCGAATGGCAATGGTTCCATGGTTCGGCGTCAATTCAAAGAAACGCAGCGACTGCATGATCCCCGGATGGTAGGTAAACGCATCGCGATCAATTTGCGTAAAGACGGTATCCAAGTGCATATAGGCGCGCGTATTGGGAATCTGAATGGCAAGCACTTTCCGCACCGCGGAATCCGACTCGAAAAAGAGCGTTTGTGCCAACTGCTCTACGGCTTCGGGCGACGTGCGCTGCGAGAGCCCTACGGCGATCAAATCTGCCCGAAGGTTAAGAATGTCCCCGCCTTCAATATTGAATTCGCTGTCGCGCCGGTAGTAGACCGGGACTTTTCCTTCATATTTTGGGTGGTGCTGTAGGAAGAAATCCGTATAGATCGTCTCACGGCTGCGCGTTTTCGAAAACATCCGCGGAATGACAACGCCACTGCCCATGGTGGAAAGCATATCGCGCGTAAAATAGAGGTTCGGAATCGGGTCGAGGAGAAAGATCGAAGGCCCGCCTAGGTACTCAAAGAGATTCGTCGGCTGACGTCCACCATCGATCTCGGAGAGCGTCACCCCGCGCATCGTCGCATCGACTAAGGCACGACGGTCTGTAAATTGCTCGAAATAGGCTAGCAATGCCTGCCGATATGCAGGAAGGCGAACATCGCCCTCGCGGATGAAGCGCTCGAGAAACGGCTCGACCAGCTCCGGATGCGCCTCCATTGTCTCCGCCACCAAGTCGCGCAGTGCAACGACGCGCACCTGATGGTCGGTGAAAATTTTGCAAAATGCCTCGTGTTCCCGACGCGCCTGTCGCAGGTAGGGAATGTCATCAAACAGAAGTTCCGTTAAATTTTGGGGAACCAGCTGGAGCAACTCATCGCCGGGGCAATGAATCAACACTTCCCGCAGCGTTCCAATCTCGTTGGTGACCTGAATGACCGACATACTGCCTCCTATGCTTTCGTCAAACACGCGCGGATCTCCGCAACGCGATCGATGCGTTCCCATGTGAAGTCCGCATCTTCTCTGCCAAAGTGCCCATAGGCTGCCGTTTTGCGATAAATGGGGCGGCGCAGCTGTAATGCGTCAATGATCGCTGCCGGGCGCAAATCGAAACAGCTTTCCACAATGGCCCGCAGGCGTTCATCGGAAACACAGCCGGTTCCAAAGCTGTCCACATAAAGGGATAAGGGCTTTGCCACGCCGATGGCATAGGCGACGCCGACTTCCACGTGACTCGCTGCGCCCGCAGCAACCAGGTTTTTCGCAATGTAGCGCGCATAGTAGCTGGCGGAGCGATCCACTTTTGTGGGGTCTTTGCCGGAGAATGCACCCCCACCGACGCGACCGAAACCGCCGTAGGAATCGACGACTATTTTTCGCCCGGTCAAACCGGTATCTGCCTGCGGCCCGCCGATTTCAAAGCGACCGGTCGGATTCACCAGAAATTTCGTTTTTTCGTCCAGCAAAGAGGCATCTATTACCGGACAGACGACCTCTTCCCAGAGCGCCTTGCGCAGTTCCGCGATCTTCGCCTGTGGATCATGCTGGGTCGAAATTAAAACAGTATCGACGCGCACTGGTTTTTGGTCTTCGTATTCGACTGTCACCTGCGTTTTCCCGTCCGGACGCAAGTGAGCGACGCGCCCTTCCTTGCGCACGAGCGCCAACCGCTGCGCCAAGGCGTGCGCCAATGAAATCGGAAGCGGCATAAAGCTTTCCGTCTCGTCACAGGCGTAGCCAAACACCATGCCCTGATCGCCTGCGCCGATCCGATCGTACGGATCTGTGTCCCCTTCGCGCGCTTCCAGCGCCGCGTTAACCCCCTGCGCAATATCCGGCGATTGTTCGTTGATGGCCGTCAACACCGCACAGGTATGTCCATCAAACCCCGATGCGGGATTGTCGTAACCGATCTCGCATACCGTCTTGCGCACAATGCTCGGAATGTCAACATAGGCATCCTTTGCCGAAATTTCGCCCATGACGAACACGGCGCCGGTTGTCGTAAAGCATTCACAAGCCACGCGCGCCTCGCGCTCCTGTTCCAGTAACGCATCCAAAATTGCATCGGACACCTGATCGCACAGTTTATCCGGATGTCCTTCCGTAACCGATTCCGATGTAAATAAATGTCTCATACACACTCCCTTCTCCGTCTTACAAAGGCTAGACGGATTTCTACACGTTCCGTTGCACAGCCGAAACCGGCGCATCATTCTGCCGCGATGCGCGGAAACAGCAACACCACTGCATGCGCTGCAATGCCCTCTTCGCGTCCGACAAACCCGAGCTTTTCGGTGGTTGTCGCCTTCACGCTCACACAATCGGTCGGCGCCTGTAAAACAGCGGCTAATCGCCGCCTCATTTCCGGAATATAAGACGCCAACTTCGGCCGCTCACAACACACAACTGCATCGACATTGCCCAAGCGATATCCCGCAGCGTCCATGCGCGTCACAACCTCTTTCAATAATTTGATGGATGAAATATCTTTATATGCTGCATCGGTGTCGGGAAATAGTTGTCCGATATCTCCCAAACACAGTGCGCCGCAAATGCCGTCCATAATGGCATGAACCAATACATCCGCATCCGAGTGACCGAGCAGTCCCCGTTCAAAGGGAATGTCAACTCCGCCCAGAACCAGACGGCGTCCTTCCACCAGTTGATGCACATCATACCCGTGTCCAATGCGAGGTTCCTTTTGCATACCTTCCTCCTTTGACACAGGCGTTACTATGATTCCCGTCCGTGTCCTGCGCCTGCATCTTTTTTCTGGGTGCGTAAAAGCCATTCCCCATACGCAAGATCTTCCGGCGTCGTGATCTTTATATTACCATAATCGCCCGCCGTTACGGCAATTTTTCCACCGGCGATCTCTAAAATCTGTGCATCGTCCGTCGTTTGAATCGATTCATCCCGTGCTACTTCATACGCATGAACAATGGCTTGCCGCCGAAAAATCTGGGGCGTCTGCACGGCACGCAAACCGGCGCGTATGGGCGTCGCCGTGACCCGATCGTTTTTTCCGACGACTTTAATCGTATCTTTCACGGGCACGGCACACACGACGCCGTCTTCCGTTCCGGCAAAAAAGCGATCCAGTGCAGCCTCGACGACAGCCGGCGCAAGAAAAGGTCGCGCCCCGTCGTGGTACAGAACGGTCTCACAGGAATCCGGCAACGTCTGCAGACCGCTCCACATGGAATCTTCGCGCGTTTCCCCACCGGAACACAGCCAAAAAGGTCTTGGATCTCCTGCCAAGACCTTTTTCACCACTTGATTCAAAATCTCTTCACGCTCTTCTTTGCGCACGACAAGGACAAAACCATCCAGCCTAGGAACCGCGCGAAGCGCTTCCAATGCATAAGCTAAGATCGGTTTTCCGAGGAGCGGAAGAAGTACTTTATTGCGTACGCTCCCAACGCGTATTCCCCGCCCTGCCGCGGAAAGAATCGCAACGGTACGCAGAGCCGATGGTTTTTCGGACATGACACCCCCTTCGGATGATCAGTTGGTACGAATGGCTTCAATTGCAGACAGCCTTGTCGCCCGCCGTGCAGGGAAATACCCCGCCGCCAGACCGACAACGGCGGAAAATGCCATCGCCGCGAGCGGCAACCACACTGGAATGTAACTCAGCTGCGTTTCGACATCACCGCCGAATCCCTGATTGGACTGGGCAACCAGAGAATTGATCAGGTGAGATAAGCCGTAGGATGCAGCAACGCCAATCATGCCTCCAATCACCCCGATGAGCATCGCTTCGACGAGAAACAGCCGCCGCACGTCTTTGACCTGCGCGCCGATGACTTTCATCACGCCGATCTCCCGCGTGCGCTCATAGATGGACATGAGCATGGTATTGCTGATGCCGATCGAAGCAACCAACAATGCCACTGAGCCGATGCCACCCAGCAGGAGTTGTACCTGCTGCGCCTGTTTTTTCATCTCCTCAATCCACTGTGCCTCCGAGTACGGATTGAGCCGGAAATCCTCTTCTAGTTTTTTTCCAACCTCCTCCACATTTTCCATTCGATCAATTTTAACACGCAATTCTTCGTAGTAGGTCGTTTTTTGTTTTTTGCGCGGTCGCATCGGCTGCGCCGCTCCGTCTTCGGGAGAACCGCCCATCTGCTTTTCCTCTAATTCCATGGTGACTTCCTGGAATTTCCGGTAACTTTCCATGGAAATATAAATGCTGTAGGAATCAAGCAAATCGCTTTGTGCAATGCGACCGACGACGCTGGTCGGAAAATCTTCATAAGTTCTTCCGCCAACTCCGGAGGGCATTAAACTCTCATCTTTATAACCGGCGCGTAGAAATGAACGCTCTTTTTTCAAGTCAAAATCATCCGCCGGCGCTGGCCTGCCGGTCATGCCGCCCCGACCATTCGGAGAAACTTTGAATACACGCATTTCTGAGCCGAAAATCATTTCAAAATTCGGCTTGTTTTCCGGCAATCGTCCCTCCGCAAGCTCGACATCACCCTCTTTTAGTGCGCTGAAGTCTATCGCCCGTACATTGGACCAAATTTCGTAGCCCTTCCTTCGAAACTGTAAATTCGTTTGTACATTTGCGGTGGGTAAAACGCGCTCGACATGCGGTATTTCCTGAATTTTTTTTACAACGGCATCCGTGATTACACCCGAAGTCGGCTCCTTCGCATTCGGATCGTACGGATCGACGTATTGCGACGGATTGACCTGCAAAACCGTCAAGCTTCCTATGTTGCGCATGTTTTCTTCCATCTGTCGGCTGAATCCGAAACCGAGCGACAACATGAGAATAATGGATATCGACCCGATGACGACACTGAGAATCGTCAAGATCGTCCGCGACTTGCGGCGCAGCAGATTGCGCCCCGCCATCGCCAGAAGATCACTGACCTTCATCAATATCAATCAGCAGATCCTGCTGCTCCTTCTTTTTTTTGCGCCGACGCAGGAAGAGTACGGTACCGAGAATAACCAGTGCCGCCACAATGCACCACAGAATGGGATTCTTCCACCAAGAGCCTTGATTCAGCGGCATCCCCGTCTTCGGATCGATCACCATTCCGGTTTCCGGATCGATCGGGAATCCCGTTTCCGGGTCGACCATGCCCTCGCCGTCGATTCCGCCCATTTCCATGACTTCCCCTTCAAAGGCGCGTTCTTCCCTTTGCTGCGCTCCGGTGGAATCCTCATAAGTGAATACGAGTTTCCCCGAAATCTTTCCGGGTTCCGTCGCCGTTATCATGGTCGAAAAACGATCCGATGCCCCGGGAGCAAAGTTGCCGACAAATTGCCGATATTCATCCGCCTCAAAGCCCTCTCCTTCCAAGGTCACCATGAAAGTGGAAAGGGTATCTTTTCCCGTGTTATAGAAATCGAGATCCAAGGATACCGGTTCTCCGACCGAGGCCGTAATGGGCGGAATCTCGCCGATTAAAATCTTTGCCTGTTGCACCACTGGCACACCGATAAGCTCTTGTGCCGTAAACTGGTTCCCGTCGCCGTCTTCATACTCAAAATCGACTTTTACGGTATAGCTTTGTGCCACCGCATTCGGTACGACGCGCAGCGTAATTTGTTTTGTCGCCGTTTCCTGCGGGCTGATCTTCCCGATGTAAAAGGTATTGGAAGAGTTGACCGGCGTGAAGACGGACCCCTGCTGCTGTTTTCCGTCCGCCGTGGCGCTTTGTTCGCCGCCGTTCAGCGTAATCTTAATGTTATTGACACTTTTCTCTTCATTCGTATTTAAGAATGTCAGATTGATGGTGAAGTTTTCCCCCGCCTTTGCCATGGCCGGCTCCAACTGATAATTGGAAATGATGAGTTTCGGCTTGTTTTTCACCGAACCCTCTCCGCCTTCCGAGCCGCCGCCGGAACCGCCAAAACTGCCGCCGAGGATCTCCCCGCCGGAACTTCCGCCGCTGATAGTGGGCAATTCCGGATTTGGCATTTCTTCCGGCTTTTTCGGTTCCTCCGGCTGTTTCGGATCCGCCGGTTTCTCCCCGCCCGCTTCCACAATTTTGACGCGTCCTTCTTCCCAGGCCTTCATCAACTTGTGCAGCTGTTCCCGCTGCGCCGGCGTCAACTCCGTTTTATTCGCAACCAGTGCAAAGGTCGTCTTCCACACCAGAGGTTCGCTTTTCGGTTCCTCTTCGCCTACACGCAACTGTTCCATGGACAACGCAACATCATAGGTACCCTTTTGCAAATTCTCATTGGCGACCGCGACGAAATCCAAACTTACACTTTCCCCGGGCGCTAAAGAAATTGCCACATTCGGATCTTTGTCTTTCAACTGATAGGGCGCATTTTTCGGAAGAAGCAAAGACACCTTCGGAGAACTGAGCAATTGATCCATCGGGTTCTGAATCGTGATGCGAATCTTAAACTCCGTGCCTTTTTTAATCTGATTCGCCTCAACATATGCCTCCAGCGCATCCGAATCCGTTGCCAGCGTCTGCGCGCCTTCTACCGTCACCTTCGGCTCTTGCGCCGGTGCCTTTTCCGACACCTGCTGTGTTTCCGAGGACGCCGGTTGCTCGGATGACGGCTCGTCCGCCCGGGTTACCCGCGGCATCGTTCCGATCAGCAACAAACTTAATGCACAAACGCCAAAAATCCGGCTCTTATTTTTTAATTGCTTCATGGTATCTCTCCTTAATTTCTTCGACCTCTTCCGGTCGCATACGGTGGTGTACTTTTTCGATCACGCCGTCACGCATATGGAAGCGCTTATCGGCATAGATCGTCATCTCTTCATCATGCGTCACCATCACTAAAGTCTGCTGATTCTCCCGTGCCATCTCCGAGATCAGGTCCATGACCTCAAAGCTCGTCTTTGTATCGAGATTGCCCGTCGGTTCATCGGCAAAGACGATGTGGGGACGGCCGACAAAAGCGCGCGCAATGGAAACGCGCTGCTGCTGTCCGCCGGACAGTTCCTTGGGGTGGTGTCGCATTCGATCTTTCAGACCCACTTTTTCCAGCATCTCCCGGGCCATCTCCACGCGTTTCTTTTTTGCGACGCCCTTCAAACTCAGCCCCAGGCTGACATTTTCCAATGCCGTCAATGTCGGTATTAAATTGTAGGATTGAAATACAAAGCCCACATTCTGACTGCGAAACAGAGTCACTTGGCTTTCATTCAGCTGCTCCAAATGAATGCCGTTAATCACAATTTCTCCACGTTCCGGCTTCTCCAGCCCCGCCAACGCATTCAGCAGTGTTGACTTTCCCGACCCGGAAGGGCCGAGCAAACAGATAAATTCCCCGCGCGCAATGTCCAGATTGATACCGTTTAATGCGCGAATTTTCTCACTGCCCATGCGATACACTTTGTACAGGTTTCGCACGTGGATGAAGGCCTTCGGGTCTTGTCCCATCCGTCCCTCCTTCTGTGCAAAAGACCGCCGACGCAGTATTGCGCCTCGGTCTGCATCTTCAGTAGATATTGTAACAGAAAAGAAAGGGGAAATTCTTAATAATTTCTGAAATTTACTGTGAAGCCCGTAAACAAGAAAACAAATAAAGAAAAAGCAGACTATTGCAAGGCCTGCAACATCTGCTCCATCGTTTGAAAATCAATCATCGGCATGATGCGCGTTACCTGCGGCAGCACACCCTGTACGCCGAAGGCATCCGTCGGTTGTGATCCCGCAACGCCCGTGCGAAACCCGTGCTTTTTCCACGCGAGATCCTGCACGGAAGGCGCCAACAGGGCATCAATGGCACGATCACCAAACTCATCCAGAGAAATTATGACATGGCTGGCATAAAGTGTGGGCGTGGGATAGATAATAACAATGTCTTTCCCCAGCACTTTCCAGTCCTCGGGATTGGCCACGGCAAATTCCAAAAGCTGATTTTCATAGGCGGCAATCATGGGATAGGCACCCACTCCCATTTTCAGAAATTGGGTAAACAGATCCGCCGAACTGGTGTCGAGATACCCCATGCGCGAAAAGAATTTTTGCAAGTCCGGCAAAATCGCTTGGACTGTCTCGCGCGTCACGACCGTTCCGCCATTCATCGCATTGGCAACGAGAGCGGCAAACATATTGCCCGAATTGGATTTCGTCGGATCGGTCGTTTTTACGGAAATCGAACCGTACAATTCCGGCAGTCCGACATCCGCCCAGGTTTTTCCGTCGACAATCGCCTGCGCAAATTTTTCCATATCCATAAAATAACAGCCGTCCGTCTCGGTGATCAACCCCGCTTTTTGCAGGCAATCGCGCACCACGGTGTGCGTGTACAGTACCAGCGGCGTATTAAATATAATCTCCGCGCGGCGCGGTGACCCGATTTCTTCTTTATACAACTCGAGCGCCGTCTGTGACGCCGGAAAAAGGTAACTCATCCCCGTTTGATCCGCGCGCACCATATCTAGGGAACCCGCCTTGCGGTATCCGATCTGCAGCCCACTGATCTTCTTCACTTCCTCTTGAAAATTGGCATCCTCAAACAATCCGATCTTTTCCCCGCCCAAGTAGCCCTGAATTGCCTGCGTCGGCTGCGGACGAAATGCAAACCAGGCAGCCACAATCGCCATGACGCCGCCCAAAATCCCCAAGCCGATCCACTTTGTTTTCATTTATTCCTCCATTCGAAACGTCTCGGAGAGCGTTCGAACCGCTTCCTCAATCCCCATTACTTCTCCGCGCATCAGGTGGCTGAATTGTTTATCAAAGCTCTGAATCAACACCTCCAACCCCTGATCGACATCCCTCGTCACCCGGGTCATGTAGTCGCCCTGCAGTTTGGAATTCAACACCGTTTCGTAGCGTTTAACCAACTCCGCCGCACTGTCGAGATAGTACGTCAAAAACCCGCCTGCCTCGCCGATTTTTTCTTGATGTTTTTGCAGATAGGAGTAAATGCCAACGCCACGACTGTACAATTCCTCCACTTTATTTTTTATGCCTGCATCCGTGAGATTATTCACGCCGTACTGCAGCGTAATCAGATTGTCATACGCGCGCTGCAGCAGCGCCTGCTGCTCTTCGGGATCGGCCTGTGAAAAACGCTTTTTCCCGATACGCCACTCGGGGCGCACCAGCAGATACACTCCGAAGTAGACGGCGATCGGCAAACTGCACACCAGCGGAAACGGCATTTGCAGTGCAGCCGTCAGAAAAAACGTCACCAACCCGGCCAGCACGCCGAGAATCACTCGTTTTCGTTCGCTTCGCATCAGTTGTAACCCTTAACGGAACGGAAGGCGTTCACCAGATCTTCACGCCCATCAAAAACGCGCGCCTTCGTGTATTCCGCCAGTTGTTCCAATTGTTCACGGTCGGCATCGCCGAATAGAATGGAGAAAATCGGAATATCGTACCCGTAGGCATCGTATATTCCGCGAAATGATTCAAAATCTCCGCCGCTGCGCCCATCTGTCAAAAGAATAATCGCCGGCGTGTACGCACTAAGGTCCACGCCATCCAAGGTGCTCAATGCCTCTTCCAGCGCATAGTACATATCAGTGCCGCCGTTTGCTTCCTGCTCTTTAATCCTTTCATTCAGACGCGCCAGACTTTCTTCCCTGCCATCTTCGGCAAAAAAGCTGTCGATCACCGCGCTGTTGAAAATAAAGATGTAATTTTTTTCCTTTTCACCCGCCTGTAGAAGAACTTCCGCAGCTTTCTTCTGGTCAAAAATGAGGTCCATCGCTTCTTTAAGCTGGCGCTCACCGGTACCGGACATGGAACCGGAAAAATCCAGACAGTAGAGGGAAAGGGATGGTTTGCGAAAATTCGTCTGGTACAGCTGCAGCGCTTCCTGCAACACCTCCGCCGTCGGCGTCGGCAAAGGGGAAAGAATGCGTTTCGTATCAACACCCCAGTCCTCGCGAAACACCGACTGATTGGATTCAAAAACGCCCGTATACCCCGTGCGACGTCCAAGTTTCTGCATGGCATCCTGAGCTTCCTGGCTCGCTAAAAATTTCTGAAAGGCAAGAAATGCCTCCTCCTTTTTTGCATCTCCCTGATCTAAATAGCCCAACGGGGAATCGGCAATTGCTAAGCCGTCGTAAGGATAGATGACATAAAGCGGCTCTTTGCCTTGTTTTTCGCGTTCTTCGTTGGTCGTAATAATCAGTGATTCATAATTGACCATCGCGTCGAAATCACCGGACAGAAATAACGTTTTGAGCCACTCGGAACTGCCCGACGAGCGCTCCACGCCCGCCAATAACTCGGAGACCTTCGTTTGCAATTCCGGGGCATGCAAATGTTCCGCAGTCAAAACCTCCGGGCTGCCGGACAGCCCGGACAGAAAGCCCAAATAGGCGCTGGCGCCGGAATTGGACTGCGTCGCCGAGGTCATGCAGAACTTCAGTTTTCCCGCTTGAATCGCTTCCATGATGTCATTGATGGAAACGTCTTTGCCGATCCAACCCAGCTCTTCCGCCAACGATTTGCGCACACCGAAGACGACCGGCGTAATTGTCGTCGATTTGCTGTGCTTGACGCGAAAAGTGGTATCTCCCATCGAAATCCAGAGGGAGCTTGCGGGCCACACGGCATCAAAGTCTGTGGTTTCTTCCTGCAGACGGCGCATCATATCCACCGACCCCATATAGGTCATTTCGATGCGCAGATGATTCGCCGACGCGTAAGATTCAATCAGCGGTTCCAGTTCGCGATTTTCCGACCCGGAAACGATGCGCAGCACCTGATTGCCGTTGCCGAACATCGAATGCGCCTTGCTGTCGTTTTTTGACGATTCCGCTCTCTGCTCCGTAAAGATATCGGACAGGACCTTCTCCGCCACGTCGCAACCGCTTATCGCCCCCAAAAGAAATAACAGGACCATAACTCGTGCGACTACCCGAATTTTTTTCATCGCTCCCCCTTTGTATCCTATTTTTCATTATAGGTATGGGCTGCGAAGGCTATGTTAGAGTCCTGTAAAATTTATGTAAAGGACCCGGTTGTACAACCGGGTCCCACACAGAAAATCAATTGTAACAGATCGCACATGCCGATGTTGATGGCGATGCCGACAGAAATGAAGCCGCTATTGCCCTCCCGATTATGTGTAGATACATCACTCGCTAAAAAAATGCTTTTGCTTCTTCTATTTCCATAATTCACTAAACTTCTGCGGCGCGATAGATTGCGTTTAAGCTTTTTTTATTGAATTGAGTTGCGTCAAGTCGAGTGGGCGGGTCTTGTTGTGCAAGGTGAATGGAAACTTGAAGTTTTACATAAAAATTTATTTCGATTTATGAAATCGGACCCGCGTTTCCAATTTTAGAGTTTCCGACAGGTATTTTTTTCATTTTACGATTTTACACAGTCAACTTTTTCTGCATTCTTTGAAGAACGGCTGACATTTTAGCTTTTTTGCGTATTTAGACCGTCAATTTTATTCATTTCGAAGGCATGACAACGGATGTTTTTAACTTTTTTACCTTTTAACCAGCATGACGATGCTGTGCTTTTTGCAATAATGCGATTTTAACCAGTCGGCAGCGCGCAAACCGCGGGTGCCCTGTAGAAAATCGGTCGAGAGCACGCGTTCGCTGCACCGAGCATTGTAACAGAGTATTCATGGGCTTTTTTTGTTGCATTTTATTCTACAACTCGCCCCCGCCGTCAAAATCCCCCGATGGGATTTGACGAGTGGTATCAAATGTGTTATCATAATTGCCTTTCCAATAGTACGTCATTCACCAAAAGTATTTGTTTGTCTCCTGCACCCGATGGGTGCAGAAATTTCTGATGTCGCTGTGGCATAAAGTTCTTTCTCGAGAGAGATGCTGAAAATTTTACTTTAACCAACTGATCTCTACGCAACAAAAACTTCTTCGCAACGTGTGGTTCCAAAACCGATACCTGGCTACTGGTTTTATTATGTCGTAAACATTGGGAGGTGTTTATGCAGTTTTACAAATTTGAAGGCTTTACCATTACCGAAAGTCCGGCTGTAGAGAGCGAAAATCTTCGTATAATACGTGAGAAGACAAGAAAAATTTCAATGAAAACGAACACCTTCAATCGACATCAGCAACGCAATGCATTTCTCTTTGTGATCGATGCATCGACCGATACCGTTTCCATTGGTGCTATCGTAAAGCATTCTCCAGATGTCCGAAAATTGATTGACGAATATCTTAGTGCGATTAACATGCCATTAAAAGATACCTGCCTGGAAGAAATCACGTTCAACTCTCTTTGCAGTCTGCTTCGCTATGCGAGCAGAAACGATTATATCTACGATGATGATGAGGTTCTCAAGCGTTTTGATTTAGACAAACTCGACCGACAATTCTTCAGCCATATTGAATACCATGAAAAACTGCTGGGCTATTCTGATAAAAACACTTTATATTGCGAAGCGGAATGCCTTCTCGCAGAGAATGCCCTTCTCCCCGAACTCGATCGTATTTACGCAGGTTGCAAAACCCTTCTACACAGTGGGCATCCCGTACATTATATGATTCAGACAGACGACAGAGTAACGCGCGAAGGCATGTGCAGAGTGTTGCTGCAAGCATTGTACGCCAACGATCGAATACACAGTCAACGCTGTAGCATAATTTCTTTTCGACCGGGTGAGCCCTTTTCAAAAATGGCTTTTGATTATCTGTATAAAAGCAGTGTGGGTGGAAGCGTCATCATCAACTATCTTGAGCATGACGATCCCGAAGATAACTACGCATCGAGTGGCAGAAATACCATAGAAATCGTTTGTGAAATCATGAAAAAGTATCGCCATCAAGTGCTTACCGTACTCTGTCTTCCTCGCGAATGTACCAGTTCCAGAGATATTTTCTACGAAGAGCTTGGCAATATCAGTCTGATTGAGCTAAAAGAAGATTTCGTCTTTGGCGAATGTGCAAAAAATTTTCTAAAAATGCTGGCAAAAGGCATTGGCGTTCGTACCGATAAGAAACTCTTTTCCCAGATTGAAGAAGAAACGTCCTACCTTACACCAGATCTTCGCGATATATTTGATGAATGGTATAACAACAAGCTAAAAACCAGTATATTCCCTCAATACAAAGCACTCGTGACCGCGAAACAAAAAGTTGTGAAAACGAAGCCAATAGGCTCTGCCTATGATGAGCTGAATCAGATGATTGGGCTCGACGAGCCGAAGAAAGTAATTAATCAAGCGTTGAACTATTACAAAGCCCAAAAACTCTTTGCTGACAAAGGGATGAAGACAGATCGCCCCGCAATGCACATGATTTTCACAGGCAACCCAGGCACTGCAAAAACTTCCGTCGCAAGACTCTTCGCAAGAATCATGAAAGATAATAATCTGCTCTCCAAAGGCCACCTGATTGAGGTTGGGCGTGGCGATCTCGTAAGCCGATTTGTTGGCTGGACAGCGCCAACCATCTTGAAGAAATTCAAAGAAGCACAAGGTGGCATGCTCTTCATTGACGAAGCGTATTCTCTTGTTGATGACCGAGATGGTTCGTTTGGTGATGAGGCAATCAACACCATCGTTCAAGAAATGGAAAATCATCGCGACGATGTTATTGTAATCTTTGCTGGGTATCCCGACAAGATGGAAGGTTTTTTACAAAAGAACCCCGGCCTTCGCTCCCGAATTGCGTTTCATATTTCGTTCAACGATTACAACACCGAATCGCTCTATGAGATCGCAAAACTCATCGCCGCAAAGAAAGATCTGACCTTTACAGACGAGGCCGGCAACAAATTGAAGCGCTTATTTGATATTGCAAGAAATGAACCTGATTTTGGCAATGGGAGATATGTTAGAAATGTAATTGAAAAAGTCAAAATGGCTCAGATCAACCGTTTGATGACCATGGATTTGGATGCCATCCGCAGAAAAGATATCGCTACCATTACCGCTGAAGATATTGAAATGCCTGCCATTTCTGTAAAATCGATGCCAAAACGCATAGGTTTCTGTGCGTAATGGGCCGAGCATACGCGCCGTAAATTTTTTCCGCTTTCCGACCGGTGAATAAGCCAAAACTAAGAAAGGGGCTGTGTCGAACGCTCGTTCTGACACAGCCCCCTCATCAGAAATCAGCAGAAGCTCTCACATGCCGACGTTGATGGCGACCCCGACAGAAATGAAGCCGATGATAAAGAAAATCAACATCAGCGGCACAAAGAAACGCCACCACTTCTGAATGGGCACTTTGCCGTAGCTCAGGAAAATGAGCAATGTGCCGTAGCTGAACCAGAACATGTTCGTGATGCCGTCGCCGAATTGATACGCCAGCACCGTCGCCTGCGGCGCCAAACCGAGTTCCAGTCCCAAGGGTACGAGAATCGGCGCCAAGAGTGCGCCTTTTCCGGAGCCGGAAGGAATCAGCCCGTTGATCAAAGAAACGATGAGGATGATGCCGATCGCCGCGACCAGCGGAGAGGTGCCGCGCAGCCACTCGGTCAGGCTGTGAATGATGGTTGCATTGACCTGCGCGGTATCCAAAATCCAGAATACACCGCGGGCAAAGCCGACGACCAAACCGCCACCGATCGAGCCTTTTGCGCCGGAAATCAAAGCATCGGCAATCTCACCCGGTTTAAGTCCGCCAACGAAGCCGGAAAGCAGACCGGAAGCGAGGAAGATAGCAGCTACGTCATCAAAAATCCACTTTACGCCGTTAAAGCCGACGCGCATGCCGATGACGGTCATTGCCATGGCGGCAACGATGGAGAGCAGGACGATGATCTGCCTTCCTGTCAATTTCTCTGTATTCTGCGACAAATCGACGGATACATCGCTGACGTCAATGCCGCGCACTAAGCTCTTGTCCGGATTTTTCTGCACTTTCTTGGCATAGCGCATGATATAGAGAACGCTGACGATGGTGATAATGACCCATAAAACTAAACGAAATTCCAAGCCGGTCAACACATCGTAATCTTGCGGAACAATGCCCATATTCACCATAACCCCGCTGCATACGCCGACGGTCAACAGGTTCGTCGGCCCCGCCATAAACCCGGCCATCATACCTATAATGCACACGGCGACGGCGGTGAGGCTGTCAAAGCCCATGGCGAGCATGACGGCGACGACCAGCGGTACAAAGGGGATCAACACCTCGATCCAGCCCAAAAATCCGCCGATGACCGAGAAGGCAACGGTAAAGACGATCAGAACGATCATTTGGGATTTCCCGCCGAAGGTTCGCACCATCGAAGAGATGCCGTTGTCGATTGCGCCGGTGCGCTTGTAAATTTCCAGTGCGCCGCCGACGATGAGAATCAAAATCATAATGTTGGCGGAGTCTTTAATGCCGTACGGAATCGCACGGAAGATATTGAAAATATTGTTGAAATTCAGGGGATTGCGCGGCAACTCCGTGTATACACCGTTTTCCAGCGTGCCGGGCGGAATGATAAAACTCAAAAGACCTGCTACAACGACCACGCAAAAAATCAATACAAAGGGGTTAATATTGATTGACTTTTTTTGCTTCGGTTTCTTCTCCATCTTTCTGTCCTTTCTCTACGCTGTTATTGATTGACAATCGCGGGAATCAGCGCCAAATAACCCGCGGTGCCTTCTTTTTGCATCGCAATGTCGATATTGTCGCTCGTCGTGTGGCAGAGTACAATCTCCGCCGGCGAGTAGCCGATACACTTCACGCCCTTGGCTGCGTAATGGCCGGCGTCGGTCGCAAATTTCCACGGATACATGTCGATGGGCTTCCCAAGGGCCTCTTCCAGCGTCTTTTTGCAAAGAACGACGAAAGGATCGTCTTTGGCAATCGAAAACGGATATTCGCCCTGGTATCCTTCGCCTTCGTATCCGGTGTAGGTGGTAATGGGAAAGTATAGAGCACGCAAATTTACACGGAACCCTTCCAGCGGGACGGCATCAATCGCCGCCTGAATCTTCGCTAAGGCAACATCCTCCGGATCCGCCGTGGAGCTGCGAAAATCCACGTACATTTCAATGGTGTTCGGAATGACATTGCTGCCCGGTTCGGAAGAGACCAGACGCGTGATGGACATCGTCGATTCTCCGAAGAGCTCGTCCCGACCCATTTCCACCTCTTTCAGGCGTGGCAACAGTTCTGTTAGAAAATCAAAGGGATTCTTTCCGGTTTGCGGGATGGATGCATGACAGGACTTTCCGTCGATGGTGATCACCGCGCAAAAACGTCCGCGGTTTCCAATCGCAAGTTGATTCTCCGTCGCTTCGCCTAGAATCGCATAGTCGGTCAAATGCGTGCCCGCCTGCGTGTGCAGCATCGCGCCAAACCCGGCAATTTCCTCAGAAATCACACAGGCCGTCACGATATCGCCCTTGAGTTCGACGCCTTCCTTGCGTAAAATCGCCGGTGCCCAGATCTGAACGGCCATGGTTCCCTTGGTGTCCGATGCGCCGCGGCCCCAGATCTTTCCTTCGGCAATCTCCCCGCTGAACGGCGGATACTTCCACTTCGATACATCCCCCTCATCCACCGTATCCATATGGCAGTTGAGCATCAGTGACGGACCGTTTCCCGTTCCCTTCATGGTACCAAAAACGTTACCAAACTGATCGACTTCTACTTTGTCATAGCCCAGTTCGTGCATCTTCTCCTGCACATACCGGGCAATGTCCCCTTCTTCCGTGGACTTGGACGGGATTTGCAACAGCTCCTGTGTTGTTGCAATAATCTCATTTTCATATTTTTGCGCCATCTTCTTCCAATCCATACAAGACTCCTTTCTCCGATTCCGGCAGCAATGCCTTCCCCGTTTTTTGTTGCCATGTTTTTCGCGGGGATTTCCTACAAAAGTAAAACGTTTCTCCAAGATAGTATAGCGAAAGGTAAACCTATTGTAAATGGAAAAATTTTCATGCGCTCAATGACGGCAATGCGGCATCGAGCGCATGAAAAGAAGAGTGCCTGTGGCTGGATCCGTTATTTTGTTCCGCAAACCCTGTAATAATGACGAGCAACCGCCATCATCGCTTCGTTGGCGGCGCTTTTCGCCTCTAAATAGTCCTGCGTATCACAGGCGCGGAAGCCTTCATTTGCCGCGACAATGAGATCTGTAAAGATGTTCAGCTTGCAGATGCCTTCCTTCGCGCAACGCGCCAGATTCTCATCACCGGAACCGGAGCCGCCGTGCAATACGAGCGGGGTTTCGGGTAACGCCGCCGCAATCTCCTGCAGGACTTCAAAATTCAATTTCGGCAAACCGTTCATTTTGTACACGCCGTGCGAGGTGCCGATCGAGATCGCCAACGAATCGCAATGGGATTCTTTCACAAAATAGGCTGCCTCTTCCGGCTGCGTATAGAGCGAAGTGTCCGCGCCATTGACATTGGAGCCGACATGCCCCAGTTCGGCTTCCACCTGCACATTCTTGGCATGCGCCGCCTTAGCCACTTCCCGGGTCATGCGGATGTTTTCCGAAATCTCTTGCATAGAGGCATCCAGCATCACCGAAGTAAATCCCAATTCGATCGCCTTCAACGCGTATTCCACTTCTGAACCGTGATCCAAGTGTAAAACAATGGGCGCATTGTACTTTTTCGCTAGGAATTTTCCGATCCATGCGGCTTCATCCAGAGGAATCGTCCCTTTGTGCGGTTCCGCAAAGGATAAAATCAACGGCTTATTCAATTCTTCTGCTACCTGGCAATAAACGCGCGCCGAATCGAGATCAATGAAATCGTAGGCGGGTATCGCATAGTTTCCCTTTTTTGCCTGCAGTAAAAGTTCTCTCCCGTTATCGACCAACATAGTGAATTACACCCCTTTCTTGATGCGAACGCAGGCGTACACCATATCGTGCAGAACCTGTTTCGGATCGTCTGCGGTCGTAATGCCGGAAGTGCACCCGCTGCCGTCCGCGCCGCCGGCAATCGCATTGTAAACGTCCTCTCCGGTACTGATGCCGGAAGCTTGCAGAATCAACGTATCCGGAGAAATCGTACGAACCGCTTTATTCGTCATCTGCCGATACGAATCGTCCGCCACGGTGCCCGTGCCGATCAACGACGTCGGTTCACAAATCATAATATCCGGCTGCAGCACGGCGATCATCTGCGCCTCTTCTACCGAATCTGCGCAAACAATCGTATAGAAGCCCAATGCACGCGCTCTCTGATGGGTTTTGACCAGCTCGCAGGTGGACAGCGGATGTTCCGCATGATTCAGTACCACGGCATCCGCACCGGCTTCTTTTAAGGATTCCGGCAACACAAATCCCATGCCTCGGCCCGGTTGGATGCTGTCCATATGTTGCGCCGTAATGAGCAGATGCTCCGTTTCCTGTGCAATTCTCGGCAAATCGGAGTAGGGCGCGCTCATAAAAGCGCAGATCCCCGTTTCTTCCGCCAACTGGTCAAAGTATTTCGCCAGTTCTAAAAGTTCGGAACCCCACAGATACGACTTCGGGTTAAAGAGAAAAAACGGCCGCTCGAGTTTTTTCATTTCGTACTTCCTTTCTTTCCGCCTTCGTACGGAAAACCTTTACTCGCCCATAACGACGACTTTACAGCGTCGGCTGCGGGGATGCGTGCGGTCAAAATCGACAAAGTATATATATCCTGTTTTCCCGATTCCCAATTTTCCGTCTTCCAGCGAAAACGTCTGACTGGAGCCGAGAAGTGTCGCCTTGAGATGCGCATCCGCATTGAACAATTCTTCTCTGACACCGCCCGGCAGGTATTTTTCATGGTCCTCCCACGATTCGACATCCACAATGTGATCGGTCCCCGGATAAAAATATTGTCCCCACGCCGTCTGATTGGGGATGATTTTCTCCAGTACATGATCCAGATCCTGCTGTAAAAATTCCTTGTCGTTCGGCAGGACGTCATGGGTAAATTCTTCAAAGAAGACCGCGCACGTAGTATGCGGCGAAATGACGTGGACCACGCCGTTTTTTATGCGGCTGTTCGCAATAATTTGGTTCACACTCTCCGTGATATTGTTATAGGTGGGGCTTTCCCCTTTCGATCGAATATCGTTGATATCTTCCTGATAAACGCTCATTGTTTTCCCCTTTGCACAGTTTTGTCCGCTTTTGCCACAGCGAAAGCGCCCGGCATCCGTCACTCCCCGATGCCACGGCTTTCCTGCCGTTTTCAATAAGAGCCATCTCAATATTCTCGATTTGAGACGGCTCTCATTGATTCGAAACGAACGCTTACGAGTGACTTCGTACAACTCAGTTGAATAGTTGATCCTGCTGCATCCGCAATTTATAGATCAGCGTGTCGGTTTTCAGATCCACCATATCGTACGTGATGACTTCGCCCTTTTTGACATCGACTTTCAGCTTGGCATCCTCAATCAACCCAATGGGTACGGCGCCGATTTTCTTCGCCACCTCATGCGTGTCCACCAAACCGTAATTGCAGAATCCGCCGATGCCGTCCATAACCGTTCCGGCTTTCATATCGATTTTCGCGATGCTCATCGTTTCGCAAACCGGTCCCGCCATGGGAACGATGGTGGCGGCATGCTCGATCACTGCCCGGGCGGCGGTCAGCGGCGTCTCCAAGGAGCACAGATGGTAGGGGCGATACAAAACGTAATTCGGACCTTCGCCCATGGACAAGTACTCCAGTTCATGGTTGACAAAAGGTTGGTCGGACTGGAACATCAGGAACACGCCGGGGGCAATCCCGTTAATCCATTCCAGCGTGTGGTAGGAATTCATAATGCCGCCTTCTGATTTTAATGAGAGCAGCTTGGGCAATCCCTTGACGTCGCTTTCCGGGCCATGGCAGCCACGCACATCCGGCACAAAACCGGTCGCATTTGCCATCGCGGTAATCTCGACCATCGTTTTCGTCCCGTCTGTAAAGCAGCACTGCATTTTCGGATTCATGCCACGTTTAATGGCCTTTTCCCGGCAGGTATCGGGGTTGCAGTCGCGATCCACCGCATTGTTCTTCCCTTTTCCAAAGACTTTAATGTCAAAGCCCAAGGCATCGGCAAAGTCGTACAGTCCCTTGACCGCGCCGGGTTCATCGCCGTCGGAACCGGTGTAAACGACTCCTTCCTCATCGGCCATTTTCTTTAAGATGGAGCCCACGGTAATATCGGCTTCCACGTTCAACATGACAATGTGTTTGTGATGTTTGATGGCCTGCGTGGCAATTTCCGCGCCGGCTTCGAGAAATCCCGTCGCATCCACGACGACATCGATTTGATTCGCCTGCGTCGCAATATCCTGGCTCTCCGTAGCAACATATTTGCCCTGCTCCAGCGCCTTATTGGCCTCTTGCAGCGAATTGGTCACCACATAATTCCCTTTTTCAATGCCGGCACTCTCAAAGGCGCGGATGACATTGTCAATTTTGATGTCGACCACGATGGAGGGCTTCATGCCTTTCATGCTCACCATTTGTCCGGCCATTCCTCTGCCCATCTGGCCGGCTCCTACAATGGCAACCTGAATGGGTTTCCCTTCTTCTTCCAATTTGCGCAATTTATAGTTCATTCCCAGCATATCGTACCTTCTTTCTGTTACAAAGCTTATTTCCTGCGTATTTCTTCGGCACCGGTCCTTTTATTTTATTTCGATGACATCCCCTATGTTGATTTTCGGCAGCCCCTTTCCCTTCAGTGCAATCTGTCCCGGCAGATCGACCTCCGCTTTTCCGTGGAAAACGAGGGAACAATGTCCCATGGTGCGCAATGTCTTACTGGCTTCCTCGCCCACCGCCGTAATGGTGTATTCCGCGCTGCCGATGGCTAAAATGTCGCCGGGCGCCGGGTTCCGCTGCAGTTCGGCATGGGTGTGCAGGACGGATAGCTCCGCCAATTCCGGCGGGGCATTTTCATCAAAAAGAATCATCATGCCGTGTTCAAGCATTTCGCCGACCATTTCACCGCATCCGGTAATCGTCGCTTTGTAAACCATTAGTCAATCCCTTCTAACTGAAAAGACCGACGGAAGCGACCCAAGCGATGAGAACGGCAATCGGCCCCGTGATCATTCTGGAGAACAGAACGGCGGGAACGCCGATTTCAACCGTTTCCGGTTTGGCTTCTCCGAGGGACAATCCGACGGGGATGAAATCGCCGCCGACCTGCGCATCAATGGCAAACAGGGCGGGCAAAGCCATCTGCGGCGCAATATTGCCTTCCGCAATTTGTGTACCGACCAACACACCGATAATCTGCGCAATTACGGCACCCGGTCCGATCAGCGGGGAAATAAAGGGAAGGGCACAGACAAAGGAAAGCACCACCATGCCCACCACGCTGCCTGCCAAAGGCGTAATGACTTGTGCAATTGCTGTGCCGATATTGGTGTAGTTGATAATACCGACAATCACGCTGATAAATACCATGAACGGCAAAACATTTTTCAGCACCATGTCGACGGAGTCGCGCGCCGCCTGGAAGATTTTACTGACAACGCCGCCAACGCCCTTTCCGATGCGGGTGATGATGCTTTGCTTGCCCATTGAAACATGCGCCTCTTCGACTTCTTCCGCACCCGTTTCTACCTTTACCGGACCGGGAACGGATGCCGCTTCGTCTGTGTACTGGATATTATTCATCTTCACGCCCGATACATACAGTTCCGGCGTAATGTACTGCGCCAGCGGTCCGGATTGGCCAACGGCCGTCAAATTAACGGTCAAAATGCCCTTCTTCGGATAAACGCCACATCTTGCCGTACCTCCGCAATCTACGACTGCGCAGATAATTTCTTCATCCGGATAACCTTTTGTGAAGGCATCCACCGCTTCTGCTCCCGTCATTTCAGCAATTTTCTCAGCAACCGGATCCACTCCGCCGCCGGTCACGCTCGCGATATACTTTTTTTGTGCTGTCGGCAGGATCACCAATGGTCCACCCCAGCCGCCTTCGCCTTTAGAAATCTTAACCGATCTGTAATTCGTCATTGTTCTCACCCCTCTGTCAAGCGTTTTTCTTTGCAATTCTACGGCCGCTCATAATCGCGTAAATGCGTTCTGTGACTATGCCACGGATCAGAATGACAACGACACCTACCAAGAAGTACCGGATTGCTAAATCGCCGAGTCCATAGCCGAGTTTTGTGATGCCGTCTGCAATGCCGTAATAAACGAACAGTTCACCGCCATTGGCATGGGGGAACAGCCCCGTAATCGGATGACAAAACGACACGGCACAGTCATAAAAAGCCGGCTTCTGTTCCTCCGGCAGGAAGCGTCCGAAAGAGTACGCCATCGGGTTGGTCAAAATCATATCTGCCAACACGGGGAACAACGTATATCGAAGGACAATGTTTTTGGTAATCCTCTTCATAAAACGATCCACCCGCGTCTCCCCGATTAGCTTGACCACCGCATTAAAGGCGCACATCAAAACTAATAGGGTTGGCAAAATACCCGTAACCAAACCCATTAGGTTTTCTCCGCCGGCATTAAAAACGCCTATAAAACCTTCTGCAAATTTCGCCAATGCATCCATACACTCCTCCTCCTAGCAACAAAGTATTTTTTCTATATAATGAACACTCACTATGTGAATGATGTGCGAAAGAAACCTTTTCCTTATTTGTACCCTATTCCACCGATTCCGGCTCTTCATTTCTTCGGAAACGGTTCAGCAGCCCCAGTACCGCCTGCTGGTACGCGGTGCGCTTCTTAATATTTTCGTCTACCTTGCCTTTATTTTGCTCATTGGCCCATGCTTCAAATTCCCAAATCGTCTTGCCGTTAAAATCCGGTACCTCATGAAAGCGCTCAAATACGGTAACGCCGCGCATTTCCTGTGCGCCTGTGATGACCCCCTGATCGTCACAGGCCAGGATGAAAATTTTTCCCTGTTTCAAATACGAACGCCGTATGCCCACCGCAACATTCCCCTGTTGCCGCAGTTCGTTGATTGCACGGGTATAGGACTTCATTTGAAAATACGTTCCCACCCCCTGCAACGATATCAAGATAAATGCAATGAGTACCAGTTTATCCATTCACCTCTCCTTGAGAATCTTGTTGCTTCTTCAAAATAAGATTTGCGGTCTCGTAATCGGTAATCAATACATTCGGATAGTTTCCGTGCAATGCACCGAGGATCGCGTCCGCTTTATTGATCCCGGCGGCGACGCCCACGCGTATGGGGGCTTTTCTCATCTCTTCCAAGGTGCATCCGAATACGCATTGATTAAAAACATTCTGACCATTCCCTTGGTGATCGATGACGTGCAGACCAATATCACCGACAAAACCGTTCTTCTTCATCGATTCGATGATGTCGTCCGTGTAATAGCCTGACATTTTAACGGTTGAATTTTTTCCCATAGCGCCGATCCCAAAAACTGCCACATCGATTCGCGTCATAAAATCAAAAATTTCTTTTGTATAGCTGTCTTTTTTCAATTCTTCGCGCAGGCGCGCATCGCTTACAAAAGCCGGCGCATACAGCAGATACGATTTACAGTCATAAGCCCTTCGAAAATCCAATACAATCTGATTGGAGTGGATCTTCTGATTCAGTTGTCCCGCCCCGCCCAGAAGAGGGATCACGGTTACCTCCGGATGGGGACCGCGCTTTCTGGCTTGGACGGCCACACTGCTGACGCTGATGCCCATGGTCACACCGACGATCTCGTCCTTTTTCAGAATTCGCTCCAAATAGTCTGCGCCCGCTTCCCCCAATACGTGTAATTGCGTGGCATAATCCGAAACCGTATCGACTACTATGACTTCAAGCAGTCCAAACTCTTTTTCCATTTCCTTTTCCAATGTATTGTAATCCGATTGGAAAGGATTGATGACCTGTACTTGAACCACACCGCATTTTTTCGCACGTTTCAGGATTCTGGAAACGGTGGGTCGGGAAATGTTGAGTTTCTCGGCAATCTGTTCCTGGTTCATGGATGCGCGATAATACAAATCGCTGACTTTATACATTATCCTCTTTTCCGGTGAGTACTCTACCATGAAAGCTCCCTCCGCTCGAATAAATGTACAGTTACTTGAATACCTTTTCCTTTTTGAATATACCATGTGAAAAAACTTATTTCAACCCATGAAATTATGTTCACGCTCAATTAATAAGGGATTGGTCGTCCGTTTCAAATTTTCCGTTTCGGATTGCAATCCCTGAAATGCGGCAGAAAGCCGCGAATCCATGGGTACAAAAAAACGTCTCGACCTTCCCCGATTGAGTGGAAGACTGCAACAATAAATGGAGGACTTAAATTGATGAATGGACTTTCCTGATTCAGGACTTCAATAATTCACACACCAAAAAATAGGCTTCATATAGAGAACCCACCGTATAATCCGCTTCGGTCTGGTCAAAACAGAAGCGATCATCCTTCCTGGCAATCACCAGAAGCCCCGCTCGCTTGGCCGCTTCTATTCCATAGGTGGAATCTTCGATGACGATCGTTTCTTCTGCAGAAGCCTGCATTCTTTTCAAAGTTGTCAGGTAGATCTCCGGATCGGGCTTACTTCTTGTGAACTCATCGCCGGATACGAACAGGTCGAAGGCCGAGTCGATTTCACATTCATGGACCGCCCGGAGAATTTTATCCTTTGAAGAGGAGCTTGCGATGCCGAGTTTAAGACCCATGTCCCGGAATCGCGGGAGGACAAACTTGACATAGGGCATCAATATATCGACGTAATTTGGCAATTCAGAACGAATCTTTTTGGAAAAATCTTTATATCTCTTTTCCAGTTCCTCCGGGGAATATCTGTTGTCAAATTTTTCAGATAGGAGATCCATATCTTCCCGAAAGTCTCTGCCGACCATGCGCAAATTTTCCTCCATGGTCAGCCGCACACCGTATTGCTCGGTAAAACGACGCATTTGAAACAGATACATGGGTTCCGAATCGACAAGCACGCCGTCCATATCAAAGATTATATTCTTTAGCATCTCAATAACTCCTCATTTCTTGACTCTCGCGATTCCAATAATATGCCAAAGACTAACGAAAATACACATTTTTTCTAAAAAAACCGGAGCGGCTGTTTTGACAATTAGATCCCATCGACTTTACTTTCCTGCCACGGGCTTTCCCCTGCTATAAAGTTCATGGCCGAAAGGTCCACCCGTAAATCAACCACATCTCTACCCCTTCCGCTCTTTATGAATCAATGGTATCTGTACAGAACTCTTTTCTACTTTTTCTGAATTTGATTCATATGAGATTTTTTGATAGTATTTGCATAATAAGAGTAGGATGCCGGAGAAGTATCTCATGACCTATTCCGGAAGCTGAAACCTTTTGTCGAGGTGTTAATGTCACCGCATTTCACACAATATTCTAGGAGGAAAGAAGAATGAAAAAAAATTTTGCACTAATTTTAGCCGCCGCTCTTCTCTTGACGGCTTGCAGCTCTGGGGGAGGCCAAAAAAGTGCTTCCGAAGAGCCAGCGAAATCTTCTGAGGTGAGTTCCGCAGAGTCTCAAGCGGCGGCGTCGGAAGAATCTGAAAAAGCTTCGTCAGAGTCTCAAGCGGTGGCGTCGGAAGCGTCCGAAAAAGCTTCGTCCGAAGTCGCGCAGTCCTCTACCTTTGAGCTCGGTAAGCCCATTCAACTGGGTGACTATACCATTACCATTAAATCTTTTGAATTAATTAAAGATTACGATGAAAACCCGGCTCTTAAATATGTCTATGATTGGACGAACGGATCTAGTGAATCTGAAATGCCGTTTATGACATTCAACCTCACTGGCTACCAAGATGGTGTAGAAACGGATGACGTTTTCATGGCTGACGACGTCGATCTAAGTATCGGGCAAAAGAATGTAAAAAGCGGAGCCACGCTTACGGATATTGAAGGAGCCGTTGGAATTGCTGACATGTCAAAGCCCCTTGAGTTAGAGTTGACAGAGGTTTTCTCACTAGACTCCGTATGCTTCACTCACATAATTGAAGATGTAAATAATCCTCAATAAGCAAATAAAAAAGGGGCGGTGACAGAATGAGCTTCCCTTAAAGTCGGACCTAAGGGCTGTATCGGAACGAGAAAATCGTTCGATACAGCTCCTTTTTTATGCCGGCTTGCTACAACTTTTGTTACGGTTGATACGGATTCCGTCGTACTGTATCGGAACAAAAGAAAAAGCAGGCTTTCGCAAACCTGCATTTTCCTGCCCCATCACCCCATATCGGACTCGATCGGAATGATGGGAAATATTATGGCGTGCCATTGAGGATTCGAACCCCAGGCCTTCTGGTCCGTAGAAAATTTTTGCAAAAAACCATAGTTTTCTCAACACCATGAAAGCGTTGAAAATTAGCCGTTTGTCTCGCTATGTCGAACATTCGTTCTTCTTGGATTTTGCGGTTTTTGAAACGTACTGGGGACAAAAAGGGGACAAAATATCTCGGAAAAGCGGAGGATTATTCCCCCGCTTTTTCTTGCAGCACGGCGCGCCTTTCCTGGATGAGAGACTCAAATTCATCTAACTCAGAAAATTCTGCTTTGTTTCGGATGAAGGCGCGCGCTGTGCGCAAGGCAGAACCGCGCGATGCCTTTTCTCGATTCCTTTGTGCCCACGCTTTTGAAGCGCGAAGTTGTGCTTCCGATGTCTTGTTTTCTTTCATTTATCTCTCCTTTCCTTGATAAATCGCGACAAGCAGCAAAATGCTAAAAGTCGCAAGCCACATCAAACTTTTTAGTAAATCAATTATTTGCATAGTTTCTGTGGAATTTGTATACTTTAATTACCCCCTGAAAAGGGGGCGGGGAATTATTCCCCGCTCTTAGTTGAGTTGTGCATAATCACTATGGCCGTGAGAAGTCCAATGATTGCTGTTGCCAACTCAACTATTTTTGTTATCAATTCCACATTTTCTCACCCCCTCTCTATGCTTATATTATACCGCATGCTTTATAACCTGTCAACTATTCTTTTTGATTTTGTTTGGATTTTTCCAACAAAAAAAGCCGCCCACAAGGAGCGGCTAATTTTATGTGTAGTTTTTATCCCAGCTTGTTTCGCCTATGGTAATATTTTTACTTCTCTGTGATAGCTCGTCCGCCGGAGTACAGCCCCATCGAGGACAGACCCATGATAAGCCCGTACAAGATGATATCCGCTGCTCCCTGCGTGGGTAGCCATGTTTTGCCGATAAAGGCTATACAGATACCGATTGCAAGCGCCGCTATAGGCGCCACGCGATCAGGCAGTCCGATACGCTTTACCACCTCGACCAGTCCGACGACGATCGCCGAGAGTCCCAACATTGTTATTTGCTCCATTTTTTCCTCCTCTCCTTTTTACTCGATATGCCCCCAGAGTGCGCCGCGAACGCCATTACTATACGTCCTGCACGCCATATAGTTGCGCTTGCCGCTTGCTCCGATGTAGCTAATCCAAACATAGCCGCCCGTGATATAGACGCTGTCATAGGTCACGGATTCGCCCGGATGGTACTGTGCGACGACTTCGCCGTCCGTCGAGGGTGCTCGGCGAACATTGATAACATCGTCCGGATAAAAGGTTCCCGTCTCCGGATAGCCGGATACGCCGTCGATGCCTTTTTCCTTGTCGGGTATGCCTTTTCCCACAATGTAGGTGTTAAAGCCATCTGCACGAAGCTTCTCCGCCATTTTTGCGGCATTTTTTACGTCTTTATAGGCTCCCACCTGCACGCGGTAGAGTCCGCCCGACTCTTTGAGGTACGTATCATAGCCACGCTCTTTCAGCTTTTTTTGCATTGCATCGGCATTTTCTGGCACGTGGTATGCCCCGACTTGTACGCGTAAGAGTTTCGGCTTTGGCACGGTGTCTTTGGGCAGCGTGTCGCGCGGTGCCGCTCCGGTGTAATACTTTTCTGCAATGCGGCGAATCCGCTCGATATCATATGCACCCGGACAGTCCGTTGCGACGTAGTCTTTGTGACGTGTAAGGGGGATTTTGCCGTGTCTGCGCCAAATATCGCAGACAAGCTCCCCGACCGTCTCATAGTCCCCATCGGTTGCTTCCGGGCGACACTCAATGCCGATCGATCTTTGATTGATATCATAGATTCCAGCGTGCCATGCGGTGTCTGACTCGTCCACGACCTTTTGGACACGCCCCGCCTCCGCGACGTAGTGCGCCGATGTTGGTGCGTCGTATAAAAACCAATGGATTACACTCTCAAATTGCTGCCCGCGCGTGCCCCAGTGATGGATGACAATGCGGTCAATCTTTTTGCCGCCGCGTCCGACGTCGTAACTACGCGCACGCCCTTTGTCGATGTATTGATATGCCATTTTTTCCTCCTTTTTTGCATAAAAATAGACGCCGAAGCGCCTTTTTCCCGATTTTTTAGTTTGTACGTGTGCAAAAAACAGCGATTTCCGCGCTAAGGCGGCTAACACGCTCATTTTTTCGTTTTGCGAGCAAATAGGTGTAATTGGTCGCGTTCGCATGTTTAATCGCGTTATTTTTGATTGTGCCGCCTCGTTTTTTTAGCCGTCCGCGCTAAAAAGAGTCCGCATAGGGTTTGCCCGTAAATTCCTTGTATAACTCTTTCAAAATCCGGGTTTGCTCCTTGCTTAACTCTTTGACGCTGTTTCCCTGTATGTTGAGTTCGTCCGTTTTTTTATCGACGCGGGCAGTGATCTCCTCCATCGTCTTGATGACTTCCCGCAGCGCTTGCACCTCGCGCGTCTGCTCGGATATCACGGTAGTCATTCCCGCGTGCGTGTCCTCCGTTTTTTCCATCAACGTGCTATTGCGCTCGGTCACTTGCGACTGACGCTCTAGCGCGCGTGTCATTTCTTTGGATATTTCCATAAAGCGCTCAATCCAGTGCGGCGCGTGCTTTACGACAAGGATTATCACCACAATCCACGCCAGCGATAGCAGCGTAGATATCGCCTGATCGAGTCCGACTAATGTACTTAACTCTTGCATACTACTCTCCTTCTCCAGCCGGTGCGATCATCACCTCCTCGGCAATTTGTAAGCGCAAAAGCGCCTGATCAATCGCGGCGATCTGCTCGCTTTTTGCGGTCGCCTTTTTGCGCACTTCCCCGGCTTTTGCTTCCGCGGCGGCAACCTCGACATAGAGATCGGATAGCGCCGCCTGCTCCTCTTCGCGCACCTGCCGCAGGCGCTCTTTTTGGTCTTTGACTTCTTGGATATTCATATTTCCTCCTAAAATCGCATGATGTTTAGCGTGATATTGAGTCCGTCCGGTGGGCGCTGGCTCGGCAGCTCACTACGTATATACACGTACATGCCATGCGGCTTAATCTGGATTGTCGTATACATAATGCCCGCGTCCGGCACATACACAGGCTGGATCCCCCATACGTAATTTTTTGACTCGTCTTGTCCGATTCCCAAGTCCGCGTTGGTAAGATTGATATATCCGCCTTGGATTGTTTTTGTGATCTTAAAGGCGCGGAATCCTGCAAGCGCCAGGAGATCGGCTTTTTTTACTAATGCTCCCGCCTGATAGCGCTGCGCTTCAATCCCTCTTTTTGTCACCGCGATACGATAATCTCCGCTGCGTAAACTCACGGTTTCCCGCTCCGCGGTCTCCCCGATGCCTGCCCCGTCCGGGCAAAAGTCCATGATGACATAGCCTTTGCCAACATAGGATGTATAGGTCGCAACATTGCCCGCATGATCGCGTACCTCAAGGATAAATTCGTGCGCGGAATCGGGCGTGACATTGACGATCTGCCGCGATGTTTGATACTTATACGGAGACGCGCCGCCAAGCGATAAGGTAAGGTCGACCGAATTGCCGCGCTTGATAGTAAGTGTCCCGGCGTTTTTTGGTAGGTCTTTGATCTCCACATCAAAAGTTGCCTTGACGTAGCTTCCAGACGCATTGGGGTTCCCCGCGGCGTCGCAGCGCTCGGTCGTAAAAGAGCGGATGATCGGCGTATGGTAGGAGAGTACCGGGTAGGTGCCCTCGGCAACCGCCGTGCGCCCGCGCGTATCGGTCAGCACAATCTTATAGCCGCGCAGTCCCGCTTGCCGCGTTGTAAAATTTGAGTCGATGCCTTTCCCATCCGCCTTAAAGAGATCTGGATTGCGCGCTCTTGTATAGGTCACAGAGTATGCGTCGGCAAATACCTGCACGGTGCTAACCTGTGCGCCAAAGAGTTGATCAGATCTCCACAGCCCCCACTCAAAACAGATAGCGGCAAGCGTGTGATTTTGCCAGTACTCCCCATCGACGTCCTTTTCAACAGGCTTTGCTTCGTGAGATTTTATGGTCGGGCGTACACTTGCAGGGACTTCGAGCCGGATATTCACTCCGGTCGCTCCAACAGGCGTTGTGCCATCCGCTTGATACGTGTAGACGCCAAGTGTACAAATCATCGCTTCCGCGTCTGGTGTCCACTCACAGAGCCACATCGGCGGATTAAACTGTATCGTTGTTGTTCCGAGTCCGGATGGAATATCGTATGGATAGTAGTATCTCTTATCCGTGCCATTGAGATTTAGGAACAATTTATGCTTAAAAGACGCGTTTTTCCGATCGATCGTTACCACCGGACCATAGTCGCCGATGGTAACTGTCGTCTTGTCAACGCTCATCGTTGCCGCTCGCGGGATTGTCGCAAGTGCGACGCTTTGTGACGCCGATACTGTGCCGAGAGAGGAGGTCCCCGTCGCACAGTATACAGAGATTTGCACAGGCGCATGAGAGCCGTCGGAGTTGTGCGGGATGGTAACGCTGTGGCTTAAAATGAGCCGCTCGCCGCCGGATGGCAGGCTGTCCCACGTCCATGACCGGGACTTTGTGTTGCCAGCAATCGTCAAGGCAAAGTTGACACCCGAATAGTTATACGATCCTCCGCCCGCTCCCGGTCTGCGGTGATAGGCGTCGGCGGTGATTGTCGTCGTATTTGCTGCTTGATTTTGCGATACGCTATACCGCACATCGACATTTTCCCATGATCCGTAGTAGGTAAATTGTGCCATTATTCGCCCCCTCCCGCATAGACGACGGTCAAATGATCCACGCCGTTTACCTTGCGCGTAATAAACTGGTAAATGAGATTTCCGCCCACTGCCTGATCGACAAAATCGAGGCGGTGCGTTTTGGTGTGCTGGATCTCCATTTTCTCCCGGTCAATATTTGCCTTTGGGGTATCATCGCCGCCGCCGTAAAACTTTATCCCCTCGCTTGTCATGCGCATAGCGTCATAGCGTCCTTTTACGCCCAGCACAAGTACGCCGTGCTCACTGTCGTACCAAAGATATTTTTGTAAGTCCTGCAAGGTCGACTCAAAGGCGGCGATCCTGTCGCTAAGCTCCTTGTCGGTATAACCTCGGATTTGCTCATCCAGTGCCGCCAGCTGCGCTTGCAGCGCTTCCATCTGCTTTTTCTCCCGATCGTCCAGTACGCCGTCCACATACGCCTGATCGGCATAGCCGGCAAGGGCGATTTCGTTTTGTAGCCGCGCCGTCGCCTTGTCTGCGTGCTCCAGTGCCTTTTGCAGGGCTGCGATCACCTGCTCCGAGGTCAAGGCTTGCGGTGTCGTCAGTGTCTCTGTGCCGTCACTGTAGGTCGTCTTGGTGTGCTCCCATACGACGGTGCCCAGCTCCACCTGCGGGATGGTTGTACTCCATCCGTCCTTTGGCGCCTCTGTCTGACTGCTGCTTGTCGCATACTCCACCAGTACATCCGCAACCCCGCGCCCGTCTTTGCCATCGGTGCCATTTTGTCCCGGCGCGCCAGGTTCTCCCGGATCCCCTTTTTCGCCCGGCAGTCCATCTTTTCCCGGTGTTCCGGGGGCGCCGTCCTTACCGGGTGGGCCTTGCGCACCATCGGCACCATCTTTTCCGGGCGGTCCCGGCTCCCCTTTCAAGTCCGGCAGATCTTCTTTCTTAAGAACGCCACGAAAAGCGACGTTCCCAGTAATATCAAGATTTCTTCCGATGTCCGGTGAAAGCTGATTTACGGTAATGCTGTTCGCGCCGATCATCTGTGTGTTAAACTGTCCGTCCATCGTCCACGCGTACACATAAGGACCATTCACGCCGCTTGCGCTGTATCCGAGCCCGTTTTTATTCCATTGCCAAACCTTGCGCGCCTTTTCTTCCTCTTCGCTGTCCAAAATAAGAATCCGATCAGGATAAATGCGAACAAAACCGCCAAATCCGCGATTGATAAGATCGGTCGCCGCCTTTCGTCCAGCCTCTAGTATAGAAGATGTGCGCTTTTCAAGGACGCTTTCCACTTGCTTTTTTAGACCGTCAACGGTTGGAATTGCCGATGAAAAGCGGTTCATTTCTGTTCCAAGTTCAATGGTGTCGTACTGCTCCAAAAGGACGTCCCAGTTCGTTTTAATGACCTTTGTTTTTTTTCGGATTCCGTATTTTGGGAAATATACGTACACTAAGTCGCAAAGCTCGATGAGCTCCACAAGTGCCCTGTCTTTATATTCCAGCGTCTTTAATAAATCGACAAAAGAAACTTTCAGGCGCGCTTTTGGAAGCCCGAGTCCACTATCTTTCACATACCGAAGAGCCGCCGAACGAAGTGCCGCTTCACTTTTGATTTCCTCGTCTGTAAAGTCCATGACGACGGTTTTCTTTCGCGCGAAATTCCCCGCGTTCTCTGCGTCAATGGTGCCCTCCGGAAGCGTGATGATAACCTCGTTTTGTTCGTTGCTGTTTTCGTCTGCAACAAGGACGGAAGCGTACGGTTGAATGCTTGTCGCGACGTTTGTTATATCCTCATCTTCTTCAAGACTTGTGATGTTTTTCCCGTACGAGATCACAACGTTTCGATCTTCGCCACGACTTTGTAAAAGCTCAATTTTCATGTTGTCAAAGCGATATTCGCCGCCGTAATTGTCCAGTATGGAGCCCTCCACGCCGCCCAGTGCGCGCCTTGAGTTTTCGACCTTATCAATCGTCCATACACCTTCTTTTTCAAGCGCGATATTGGACGATACGTCAAAACGCTCTTCTCCCATCAGCGCATTATTCCACGTTGTCAGCGCCTGTTGCGCGGTGCCGTAGAAGCGGACATGGGGCTGTAAAGTCGTGTTTTTTGTGATGTATTGTGCGATATGTTCGCCGTAAACGGTGACTATACCATTGATCGGACGCGTAATACGTACAATCACAAAGCGCTGCCGTCGCAATTCCCGGCTTGCGTCCACCACAACAATTCGTTCTTTTTGGATTTCTGAAAAACGTGCTCCATCTGCCGGATATTGCATTTTAAGTTCAAAAATCCCGTTTCGTTCTTCCGTGACCACGCAGGAAATGCAATCGTTCAAAACGCCAAGACCAAGCGTTGCAAATTCTTTTTCTGTTTTCTCATACAAAATCGGTATCATGTAGCAATCCACCCCCAACGCGGAAGAATTTCCAGTTTTTTAACGGATTCGCCAAAAGTGAGTTGGTTTTCGCCCATGGAAAGGACGGGGAATGCCGGCTCGATTTCCGCACTCATTTTGCCAAAGGCACTCCCCAGATCGTCCCATACGTGCATTTGCTCGCTGTCGATGGTGATGTGATCGCTAACACCTTTTAGAGATAGCCACGGCTTTCCGTTGTTTTGCACGACAACATCCCCGGTTGCCTCGATATAAATCAGCGGTTTTGCCTCCCGCCCGCCGACGTTTTTCAAAACTGTGCCACTTGTAATAGCGATTTTTTCCTGTCCATCTTTGTACATAACGGGATGAAAGATAAATTCGACGACTCCGCGCCCCATCTTTCGCACCGTATCCTCAATTTCATATGGATCTAAAACAAGGGCGCGCCACACATAGCCAGGGTACATGGAATAGCGAAAATCTGCCCAGCGTCCAATCGGAAGCCACTGGGCAATTGCAATCGCGCGTTCGTGCAAGACGCTTCCATCTCCACCATGCGCACTTCCCGGAACCGTCACATCAAATTTTATGGACTTGTGAACAGGAAGCAGGCGCTTTTTATTCAAGAAAAGCGCCCCATCTCTACCGGGAACCTCGACCTCTTCTGCGTCCCATCCGCCGAATTGAAAGGACAACTCGTTGTAAAGATGAATGCCAAAATCGGTACTTTTTTTTCCGTCAATCTCAATGTACGCTTCATGCATTTTGCAATCTCCAATTCTCCTGCCCAACAATCCAGCCCATCTCGTCCATCGTGCGGCGAATGTCTTCCTTGCCGTTCCAGATGATTTTTTCGACATAAAAAACATTCTTTGTCCGCTCGTTGTGATTTGTTGTGCTGTTTGTCGTGCTTGCAGCCGCCCCCGGTTTTGCAAAGGAAAACGCGCCGGAAAGGTCAACGCGTGGGAGAGCGGCATCCGCCAATTTTTCGCTCAATGCTCCAACGGAACGAATTTCGCCCTCTAAGCCCTCGGCGAATCCCTCCCCGGTATAGCGCCCCAAAAGTTTCGTTACACGCGACGGGGAGTGAATTTGCAGCGCCCTGCGAATCGTTGACGCCACATTGTCCGCAATTCCTTGCGCTAACGAGTAGATCGACCATCTCGTTGCTGCAAGCCCGTTGTAAAAGCCGTTTCCGGTGTCGCGCCCGGCGGAAGCCGCCGCCGATATACAAGATCGAAAGCCGGAAATAACAGATGTAGCAACCGATTTTGTCGCTGCAACCGCTTTGGGCGCCGCGCCCTTAATGCCGATCGTAAGCCCTTCCATGGTGTCTTGACCGAATAACTTAAATTTCCCCGACGGCGAATGGATATCAAGACTCCCACGGAACGAGCTTTGAATCTTATCCGCCATATCCTTTGTCGCGCCCGTTGCTTTACCCGTACCTTGCTTGATTCCGTCTGCGGTGCCTTGTGCGATGTTTTGTCCGGCTCCCGCAAAGTTCGCCGCGGCAATTTCGGACGCTAAGGTGCTTCCGGTTTGTGCAACCATATTTGTCACTTCATCCGGCACCGTTCCACCCGCGCTTCGTACTTCATTTTCCAGCGATACACGTGCCGTTTCGCCGCCTTTTTGAAATTCTGTATTGAGTTCTTCTAACTCTTCATCCGACGCGTTCACAAGCTCGCGTACATAGGCAGCACCCTCCGGTCCCATATTTCGCAGTTGTTCCAAAATACCTTGATTGACGCCGCGATCGGCTAAAATCGCCAAGTTTTCCGACCAGTTTGCGACCGCTTCCTGATTTGCACGTAAATTTTCGATCATTTCACTCACAGAAATCGCGCTTTTTTCTTCAATCCGCCCGAACATATCGGTTGTCGTCTCTTCGAAGGATTTGTACATATCTTTCATTCGGTCGAAGACCTGCTGTTGGTTTTCGGTAAGCTCTGCGCGTGAGGTAATTACGCGATCTTTGACGGACTCTTCCGCTTCTGCATAGGCGTTTGCCGCGTCAATTTTCTCTTGCTCTGCAATCCGCTTCTGCTCAGCCGCCTGCGTCTCGCTTTCCGCCAACAAACCATTTTTCTCAGTGAGCTCTTCAATTCTTTCATTGAGTAAGTCTATATCACCCATGCTCAAGTGCCGAGAATCACTGAGTTTTTCTTGCGCTGCCGTGAGTTCTTCGGTGTTCGTCTTTCTCTGGATTGCTAAGTCCGCAAGTTGTTCATCGATCTCTGCAATTTTTTTCTTCGAGTCGGCAATGCCTTCATCCGCGGTGTTTAGGTCGATATATTTTTCGATCTGTTCGTTCGTCAGGTTCAGCGAATGCGCTTGATCGTCATAAACTGCATTCAGACCGGGAATCGTCTTGTTCAGTTCTTCCAAATTCTCTTTTAGAAGTTTCTTTTCAGCGTTCGTCAGCTTTTCTTGTCGCGCCAAGTTCTGCGTTTCTTGCGCAAGCTGTTTTGTTGTCTTCGCATTTGCTTCGATCTTCTCTTTACTGTGCGACCATGCGTCCACCGCCGAATCAATATCATCAGCAAGCTGTTGTGAATCTTTGGACGCGTCCGACATCGCATTGCCCAGTTCCTCGATTTCCGGAGAAACACGGTGTAGCCAATCCCAAAATCCTTTCCCGATTGCAACAAGACCGCCAATTGCCAAGGCAACAAGCCCGATCGGACCGAGTAACGCGCTAATGCCAACCTTTAGCGCGCCCAGTCCAGCCGTAAGTGCGCCTGTGAAGGTTGTCGCGCCAGCCATCGCAACGCCTACCTGCGTTAAAAGCCCCGGAGTTGCGGAAAGAAGAGTCGCGTTCCCAGCCGCTACCGCCTGAAAACTCTTCCAAATCGCAATCGCTGTACTAATCCACCCGGAAACGGTTGTGATGACCTTGAAGGCAAGCCATGCCGTCACCAACCCCCATAATACAGGCTCCAAAGTATGCAAGACTCCAACAAGCCCCATAAATGCACCAAAAACAACTTTCAATACAGGCGTCAACGATTCAATCGTTTTTGCAATATCCGAAAAAGTCCTTTTTATTACCACTTTCAAAAGGTCTAAGTTTTGCGCGATACTTTTCCCGGTTATCGCCTTTGACACATTGTCCAGCGCGGTTAAAATCATCGTCGTTCCGTTTATAACCGCTGTTTTGATGTTTTGGAAAGACGTTTGAATACCAGCCGAACCCTCTAGCGCCATTTCTGCAAATCCGCCCACACCGTCGTTGAGTTCGCCTAGGCGATCGTTAAATTGATCAAAAGTAATTTTGCCGTTCTTAAGTGCGCCGTAAAATTCTATCTGTGCGGACGTTCCGGCAAACCCGAAAGATTCTGCCGTTTTTTGAAGCGCATACGGCATGGTTTCCTGCAATGTCCGCCACGACTGCATATCAGGCTGCCCTTTTGCAAGCATTTGTGTATATTGAATCAATCCACGACTGGCGTCTTCGGAAGAAGCGCCGCTTGCCAAAAAGGCGTTGTTCAGCGCTAACGTCGTTTTTGTCGCCTTGTTAATGTCGCCAGTCATCGAGGCTAGCCCCTGCGCGGTAGACACCACCTCATCCAGCCGCGTCGGCAAGCCCTCAATTCCTTTTGAAAGTTGGCGAATGGAGCGGCTGGATTGCCCCGCCGAAAAGCCCATTTTTTCCATGACTTTCGGATACTTGTTCATCGTATCAAATCGCCCAATTGCCGCTCCCAGCGCGTCGGATACCATCTGCACGCCTTTCATCGCCGCCTGTGCGGCAAGCATGCCAACGGAAAATTTCTTCGCACCCTCGGTCGGCTTTTTGAAGGTATCCGGCTGTTCCGGAAGACGACTTGACCCCGTTTTATTCAGTTGTTCGAGCGTGCCTAATAATTTTTTTGCTTGCGTATCATCTGCAATGACACGAATGACAACTTGTCCATCAGCCATCTTCTTCTCCCTCTGCCCGAATCCGATAAACTTCTTTCAATTCCTGCATAGCTTGCGCCTTGGATTTCTTATCGTCTCCGGGTTTCCACTTGCGAATTGCCACCACTTGCGAAAACCGCGTATTCTCCGGAAGCCCGTTCAAGAGCGCCTGAAAACGCGTCCATGGTAGTTTTCCTTGCATTTCAATGAGATCAATTCCGTAGGTCTGCATAAAAGCCGCATAGATCAACTCCGCGTCCTGCTCGAAAGAAAAAAACAGCTCCTCTTTCTCTTTCGGCATGGGGTTCCCCAAAATATCCAGCGCAACATCTTCTTCCACCCGAACATACTCCGACAAAATGGACTTCAAAATCTCGTTCCTGTCTTGAATGGAGTATCCAGAAAGCGTGTCAGAAATAAGCATTTTCAGACCTATCACAACGCGCTCACTGGGCGAAAAACGATCGTCTTGCAAAAGATCAATGAGACGAAGAATTACATCAAAGCTCGAGTTGATCGTGAAAATCACGCCGTCGATATCAATTTTCGTCTCTTCTTTTTTGTGCAGACTCAGCATAAATTTTCCTATCCGATATATTTTGCTAGCGTTTCTTCTCTTGTCACGTCCAGTTCGTCGCGAATGTATTGACACGCCATAAGAAAGTAGGCGGAAACGATGGAAAGTGATGGGTTTATCTTGTAAAGCGCGTCAAAGGTGCCCTCTCCAAACACAAAATCAATGTTTTTCTTGGTAAACGACCGCGCCGATTCATAGTCTCCAGCGCCCTTCATTTTTTCTTCTAGGTCGCCCATTTCGGAAAGTGCCTTGTCGAAGCGCTTCACGTTTTCGTCCCTTTTGTCAAAGCGAAATGTATAAACAACTTCATCTTTTTCATCGGCGAGCGGGATCTCGATAACATTGGACTGCAAGCGAATTTTTTTCATGACTTCCTCCTTATTTTTGGAAAAGAAAAAGGGGCGTTATAGCCCCCTCTTCTTACGCTCCCGGAGTCGCTTTTGAGCGCTTCGGCTTTTCGTTTCTTGTGATCGTGCAGGTAAAAGGCGCATAATCACTTGCTTCCCCGCCGCGCGTCACAATATTTGTGACAGTCGCTGGTCCATCTTCGATGTTCCCCTCCGGATCAGTCACTTTCAACAGGATAACGCGCCCGTCTCCGTCCTTGTCTTTCAAACCGTCAATAAGTTTCTGCCCGGGATCTTCCGGATCATAAACGCCGGAAAACTCAAAAGACTCTTTCGTTCCTTTTACGGTGCTTGTGACTGTTCCGTCTCCGTCGTAATAGGCGGTTTCCTCGATTTCATCCTCGCTGTTATTGGTGATGGTGGAAATAAATTTCCCCAAACGGACGTAGTCGCCCGCGCCCTCTTTCAGCTTCACTTCGTATTTTGTTTTTGCGTTTTTTGTCCGTGCCATTGTACCTACCTCCTAAAATAGCCGCCCCTCAAAGGCTGCTGTATAAATGTAGCTCTGCTCATCTTCTTGCAAATAACTCGGTTCGCTGTACACGCGAATATCGCGATTCAAAAGCGCTTCACAAATCTCTTCCAGCGCCTGCAAAGCCTCCTGTTGATCGGGCGACTTTGTCAGAATCTGAAATGAAATCGGACGTTCGCGTTCTCCGGCGTAGTGCTCGCGCCCGTTACTCGGCATAATCCGAAGCGCGATACTTCTTCGCTCGGCGCGTAAGTGTCCAACAACAATTGGCGAAAAAAGCGTACAGTTTGCCGATAGAAACTTGATTACATCATCAACGTACGAAAGAATTGTCATAATCCAAACACCCCTTTCGCGACATTTTCCCAGTCGGATAAAAACCGCGCTTTTGCCGCTTCAAACCATAGCCCGCGGGCGTTCGGGTTGACGTCCGTCGAAAAATTGTACTGCGGGTTCCAGTAAAGGCGCCTCGCATACGGCGTAGACCAGATAACTTCTCCGTTTTTCCAGTTCGACGCGCTAAAAACAGACGATTCCAGCGCCCCTGTGTCCTTTGGAATGAAATAGTTGCTGTCTTTTGCTACCTGTTGCGACGTCACCGGGAGAATCTGTGTACATCCATTTTTCAGTTGACGCGTTACGTCGGAAAGGTCAATATCCATCTCCATTTTGAGACTCACAGCAACATCACCTCCACATGGTGCACTTTTGCGTGGTCGTAGTAGGTTTGTACGCTCGTAATTGCATGGGAAACGCCGTTCCAGACGACGCGCCCGCCCACCTTCCATTCGCACGGAGTAGAGTGTACAGCGTCCCAAAATAAGCGTATGGACGCCTGTTCTTTTTCCTGCGCGCCATGCGTGAAGTTTTCCGACGGTTCCAGCCGAACGCGTTGTACTTGCTTCCCGCCCTCTTCGGTATCTTTGCTTTCCCACGTGCTTCCGTCTTTCGGCGGAATATATTGCACCTCATGGATAAGAAGGCTTCTGCGAATCGGTCTAACTCTCATAAAGTCCTCCCGCGAAAAGAAGCCCCGTAAGATACAGGTGCTGCCTCACCGTGTCCGCGTAGCGGCTCTTTTGTGCTGCGCTTGCGCTCCCATACCGCCCGGAATCACTTTCCGAGTAGCTGCCAATTGAAAACGAACCGCCGCCCCCGGGATTACTGGATGCGGTTTCTCCGTTTTCTAAAAGGAATTCAGTTTGTGCGCAAATCGCCGCTTTCACGCGCTGTTGGTTCTTTTCGGACAAGCGTTCAAAATCCAACTCTCCGCCGACTAAAAGGACAATATCACGCGTTGCGCGCTTGAGTAGGCGCTCGCAAAGTGCGTCATCTTCAATTGGCATAGCGCCATATTCTTCATAATCCGCTTTTGTGACAAGCGCCTCCATCATTCACCTCACTTCACAGCACCTTTTGCCGTCTTTTTCTCGGACACATTCTTTTTCTCCTCGCGCTGCGACTTTTCACGTCTTCCAGATTGCATTTCTTTGCACTCTTCGATTAACGGAATGCCCGCAAGATTGTCGGCGCTTAAAAGCGATTCTAGGCGCTCCTTTGGGACATCTCGTTTTGTCGCGGGGAAAATATCCCCGATGGCATACTCTCTACCACCGGGGAATTTGTCCGTTTTGTCCTGTAAATCGTGAAAGGCGCAAATGACTTTGTAAGCCATGATTACGCCCCCGCCGTTTTCGTTGATATGAACAATCCGTCTTTGCGCTCTTCCAACACAAAGAGATCGTGATACAGGCGGTTTTTATACATCCAGCCGTCGCCCTGCCCCACTTCGCCCGGCGCAAAGAGATAAATTGCTTGGTGTTTTACCGCCGCAATGATGGACGGACGAGCAACAACAAGGAAGTTAATTCCTTTTCCGGTTGCCTTAAATCCATCTGAAAAGTCAAACTGTGTATTGAAACGATCTGTGTCCCACACCTCACGAAGCATTACACCGTCCAGTGATGTTACGCGGCTATCCAGCGTGCTTGTTCCAACATTTTGATTCGTGATATTACGTGTAAATTCTTTAGAACGCTCCAACAAGTCCATCGTTTCCGATGACAGGTATGCAATCAGGTTTCCTGCACCGTATTTCCGAATCGGAAGAATCGCCGCCTTCAGCTTGCTATAGACGTTTTCTGCCGTCAGTGCCTCTTCGGCGGATTGTTTCGCCTCCACCGCCTTTTTGGACATAACCTGAAAACGGTAAGCGTCAATCTCCGGGGCGGCGTTTTCCGTGATAAATACGTTGGAAATACGCGCTGCCTCCAAGTCGCGGTTCGTCTCGTCAACGTCCATAACATCGACGTAAAACTCAATATCGCGGTCTTGCGTCATGGTATAAACGGTCTTTTTGTTCTCGACGCTCCCCTGATTGAAGCCCTTTGTGTTTCGGTCGTGCGGCTTGTATCCGCTCGTCTTAATGTTGGTTACCGTAAAAGACTTCGCGCCCATGATAAAGTCCACACCGCGCGTCTCCAAGTCACCCGTTACAAGTCCTTGTACGAGTCTTTGATCGTACATTCCGCCATCTTTTTTTACATAGTTGATTGCCATTATTTACTCCTTTGTTGTAAGTCCAAGCGCTTCCGCAAGTTTATCGGCATGTGTAGTTTCGCCCACACTGGCGTTTCCCGCCTTTGAAAACTGCGGCTTTTTTTCTTCGCTGTTTTGTTGCGGTTCGGTTTCCTCGAAGAGGTACGGATTTTCTTCCTGAATCTTTTGAAGCTGTTCAGAAAAGCCCTGCAAACTTCCATCGTCAGAAAGTTTCAGGTCGTCCATTTTCAAAAGTGCTTTTGTTGCGACAAGGTTTCTTGCCTTTGCTTTTGTAAGTCCCAGATCTACCGCGGATTGCATTCGCGTTTTTTGGAGATCGGCTTCCCATTTTTTGGCGTCCGCGTCATACTTTTCTTGCAAACTCGCTAACGCTTCTTTGCTCCCCGCTTCCGCCTTTTCCTTTAGGTCGGATAAGTCCTTGTCCCGCTCTTTAATCTGCGCTTTCAGGTTTTCATTTTCCGCTGTCATGGTTTGTACTTGTGCTTTGAGTCCTTGCACGTCCTTTCCGTACTCTGCCATAACTTTCTCTGCTGCCTCTTCTGTGATTCCGAATTCGCTCAACTTCTTTCTGTCCATTGCTTCCTCCTACGTGTTTTTTTACAGTGCAACGCCACTGAATGCGTGCGACCTTTTAACGCCCTGTCCATGGCGAAATAAAAAAGCAACCATCGAGGATTCCTCGAAAGCTGCTATTTTTTCAAGACAACTGCAAGTCCGCCACTTAATCGCCGTAATCGCTCGTTCTTTCCTGTGGAACATGCTTCAAGATTAACTCCATGCTCACCTGTATTTTCCCGCCGGGCATTTCATTTTGTGCAACGCGAATGCCCTCCACGTCCTGCACGTCCACGTTCTCCACAAGCTCTCGAATCATTTCAAGCATTTTTTCGTTATTCATTGCTTCTCTCCTTTGTCCGCAAATAATCGCTCCCGCTCGTAACGCCGCGTTCTTCCAGTCTGATCGACAAATTCTCGTAAAGCCGCCTGTCGTTTGCGAATCTTGCTATCCGCGCGCTTCACATCAAGATCATCCGCCCCGGTATTTTCAAGCATTCTTTTTTCCAGCTTCGCACGACGCACCGCACGCTCTAATCTCCTTTGTTCTTGCGATTCCAGATATTCTTTCTTGCTTTCCTCCGCGTCATACGGTTCAAAACGCTTTTTGCTCACGCCCTCGATATATGGGTACATCTGGTGCCTGCAATTGATTCCCGTAACCATTCCGTCCACTTCCCCGTATCCGGTTTTCGCAAGAGGCGGATATTTATCACTTGTTCCGCTCCTGCTGTAAATACGCCCCTGAAAGGGTATGTGACTTAACCGGCTCCCCGCATGAGAGGAGAGTTCAACAAGGTCAATTCCGTATGCGTCCAGTTCAACTTCCTGCGCCATCGTTGCGGCTCTTTTTTGCTCGGCGCGCAGCACCATCGGAATGTAGCTTTCGATCGTTAGCCTTGCCCCGCTTTTTGTACGCAATACGGGAATTCCTTTCTCCGCCCACTTTTTCGCCGCGTCTTGTGCCGCTTTTCGGTATGTTTTCCGTCCGATCTGTACTTCCTTTGCGGCTTGCATGAGGATGTCGTCGTATATTTCATTCGCGCCGTTCAAAACGCTTCTTTGGATTTCTTCGACAATGCGCACCGCTTTTTGTGCTTCCTCTTCGATTCGCGCTTCTTCCTGCACGGGCAAGCGATCAAGCTGCGCTTTTTCGTCGGGCAAAATCTTTTTTATGCGTTCTCGCATTTGTTCGCCGCTTTGTATCGCTGTTTCTTGTACAAAAAATCGGGCGCCATCTTGCTGCTCGATTGCATAGTAGGCAACAATCGCCGCGCATAAATCGGACAGTTCCTTTTCGTTTCGCGCTTTTTTCAAAATGCGCTCCACTTCGTCCTGTTCGATCGCCTTTCCAACGGACGCTCCGATTTCTTCGAGCAGTTCTTCTTCCATGAGCAAAAAGGATTCCTCTACCGATCGCGCGCGAACCATACTATGACCTCATATTTTCTGCGCCTGCGGACGGAACACCGAATAGATCGCTTACCTCCGGCGATATCTTCGGCACGCCTTCTTCCTTGATTTCCTCCATCCATGCCATCGCTTGTTTTTCCGTCAACTTGAAAATGCGCATGATGGCTTCTCGTTTTGGAATGAGTTCATCATGGACGGCGGTGGAATAATAGTTATACTTGCTCTGTCGGTCTTCCGCTAAGCTGTCATCAAAATTGACTTTGACTGAAACATCAAGGCTCCCGGTATAAAGTCCATACAAGCTGCCAACGGCAAGGATTGCCTGTACAAGCTCCTGAATTCCCTCCTCAACAAGCACCGAATGGGAATTTCTCGTTTGATACGTCTGCGAATTTTCCGCGATAACCTGCGTTGCGGTTGCAACGCTCTGCCCGTCAAACGTAAAGGTTCCGGCGCTGAATCCTGTTTGCATGGCTAAAATTTCAAGCTGCGCATTGATCGCCTGTATAATCTCCTGCGTGCGAAGAGGCACGGACAAATCCGTCACGTTCCCGTTCTCCATGTTCAACGCGTTGAATACGGTTTCGTCCGGGTCAAACGCCATACGCTCCCGTTTTTCCGGGTCCATCACCGGGCGCAACATCGCCGCGTCAACTGCAATGCGGCGTTTTCCCAATTTAAACTCATGCAGGAAAAAATCATACATATAGTCCAGCGCATAGAGGGTGTCGTAGCTGTTGTCAAAAATACTCACGCCCAGCGGAGAGTCCATCTCCATGTTGTTTGCGGTGTTCAGCTTGAAATATACAAAAAGCGGATGGGAAAGATTTTCAAGAACCGTTCGCTCCTGCAAGTCTTCATAAAGTGTCGCTAACGGCACCTTATGTCCGATTCGGTCGTTCTGTTCGCTTTCGTATAATTCGTTTGTAATGACGTAGTTTTTCCCCTCCCACTCATGCCATTCCAAGAGCGTGTAAAACTTCCGTCCTTTTCTTTCCTTGCTTACAAAAAGCGCTTCATCGATGTTTTCGCTGTCGTGCGAAAGAGGGAAAAACGCGTCCGCCTTTGCATAGGCAAGCTTCACAACGCCGTTATGGACGTATACTTTCATCGCCATTCCGCTCATCGCGTAGCCATACTCTAAATACCTCTGAAAGTTTTTATAAAAACCGTTTTTCCGCAGCGTTTCTTGAATGAAGGCGTTCGCCGGATCCTCTTTGCCATCTGTCGGCGTAGTTCCTGCAATGGACACGTCAATTTCTGCCTTCTCGTTAAAAATTAACCCCGCCATTTTCTGCGCCAATACTTTGCCCATGCCAAGAGACTGCATCCGACGCTTGCGCTTTTCCCCGCTCGATGTGCGGTACAAAAGATCGTGCCATTTCGGCACATAACCCTTGTATATGCTTCGGTCTAAAAGTATTCTGTCGTATGCGCTTTCGTCCAGTGCAACTTTCCTGTGCTCGTTGATTGTATTGAGTTCTTTGATAATGCCCAATTTCACACCTACTCTCGTCATCCATGTTTTCAGTTCATTCAGCATTTGCGCCCCCTTAATACTTCAACCCTAAATCGCGCAAGTTATCCTTACAGAAATATTGAAACGCGTCACACGTATGGTCGCGTTCCTTTACGACGGCTGGATTGTCCGGGCTATTTTCAATGCTTTCAGGAATCCATCTATAGTCGCGATGTTCTTCCAGAAAAACTTGATTTTCTTCGTTTTCCAAATAAAAAAAGCGCCCCTGCGCCAAAAGATCGATTACGTTGTCGATCATGTCCACCTTTCGCCCTTTGGAAACCGGGTGCAGCCGCTCCCCGTACAGATTAAAGTATTGATTTCGGATTGCTCCATCGGCGCTGTCAACAGTTTTCTTTTGAACCGGGTATGGATATTTTTCAAAAACCTCCGTGTAAAAACGCTCCATTGCCTCACAATGCTCAACCGGGCTTCTTTTCTTTAGTTTCCCAACCGGGCTATAGTAGTCCGTCGAAAGTAAATAAACGTTCCTCTTCATCGTGTACGCAAACGCAAGCGTCGTCGTCGCTGAAACACTGTGCCCTGTATCCGTTGCAAAGTACAGCGCCAATATATGCTCGTCTTTCGGCAATTCCGAAACGCCGTGAAACAAGTCCATGTTATATACGTTATCGCCAATTCCAACCGGAATTCCCTCGTAGATATAGCGGTAATAGTCATAGTCATTGTCGCGTACGCGAATGATATCTTCCATCATCTGCGCGGTTACAAACCCCAACGTATCGTCTTTGTACGTGGAATGATGGACAAGGTAGTTTTCGTCTTTTTTCGCACGCTCGACCCACTCATTAATCCAGCTGTATGGATTACGCGGCGGATTGTACGACCAGAAAATCTGTACAAATGGCGCTCGCTCGTGCTTTTGGCGCATAAATGTGATGTTTGTTTGATCGAATTCCTCGAAGCTGTTGAATTCTGCCGCCTCTTCGTACCATACGGCGATTAAGTTTCCGATGTCGTTTGACTTCAGCTTTTGGAAATCGTCTTGTCCGTAAAAATAAACGCAAGAGCCTGTCTTTTGATCGATCAGCTTAAACGGCGCAATTGTCTTTTTGAAGCGGTTCATAAATCCAAACTTGCCGAGTGCCCATTGCATTTTTTGAAAAACGCTGTCTCGAATGGTGTTTGCAACTTTGCGAATAACAACAACGTTCGCGCACTCCCCATCCTGCATATATGGAATCATCATGTAAACGAGTTTTAGCGCAATCACGGACGACTTGAACGAGTTTCGTCCGCCCTTTAGCACGTTGTACGGCTTGTCACTTTTCCAAACATCTTTGAAGTTCGGGTTAATCTCCTGTTGTATCCGTACAATCTTTCGACTCATCTTCTTCGCTCCACTCGTCTACAATGACGACCTGTGTGTCCTTTTCGCCGTCTCTATCTTTTGCGCGTTCAATTTCCGCGTTGATTTTCCGCGTTTCTGCTTCCAGCTTTTGAATTCGCGCCCTTTGTTCCTGCTTGTCTCCTGTGGTGATATTCTCCCCTAAAATTTGGCATATCGTCTGTAACGCTTTCACATCGCCCCTATTTACAGCTTTTTGCACAACTGATAGCGCAAGCCCCTGTTCCAAGGTCGTTTCTACTCCCATATTTTCCAGCCGTTTCCTTAGCTTCGCGTCCGGTACATCTAGCATTAAAACAACTTTTAAGGCTCTTTTTAAGTCAGCGTTTTTTCGCCTTGCAATGCCTGACGCTTTCCCAGCTTTTTTTGCGTTTTCTCGGCGTTCGCTCGGCGTTCGATCTGAATTTTTAATTAAATTTCCCTCATTCGCCAAGCCACTCCCTCCATAAAATGTCCCTTTTCCCAATAAAAAGAAGCCCGCCTATCGGCAGACTTCATAAACAACCTTGTTTTGGCAATTTTTCCCAATATCAATGTATCACAACTCGGTTTTTCATTTTTTCCAACTTTATCCGTCAAAGATTTTTTGTTGCATTTTGATATTTTCGCCATACAGATGTTGTGCTGCTGTGGATACGATCTGCGGTTTCTTCCAGCGTCAGCCCCTCAAAACAATACAACTCCACCACCTCCCGCTCCTCCTCGTCGTCAATCGTACTCATAAAGTCCATAATCATGCACCGCACCGCGGCAAGGCGCGCATACTCCTGCGTAATCTTATGATCGAGTTGTTGCCGCCATAAAGCAAGGCTCTCGACGCTCGATTCCTCCGGAATGGATGTTTGCACCTGCTCTTTGTCGTAGCGTATCGCTTGGAGCGGCTGCCTCTCATCAAGACGCTCACGTAAACGCTCAATCCGCCGTAAAATCACAGGCACCGACTCTAACTCTTTTTTCGTAAGCATACCGCCCCTTTCTTCCAGCTACTCGATGGCGCTTCTCCGCTTCCTCGATCTTTTTATCCACTCCCGCGCTTCTTGCCGTGCGCGCTCTACCAAGATTTACGCGTCTACCGCACAAATACGCTCGCAATAATCGCTCTCAAAAAAATACAATTCTTTCCGCATCCGTCGCTCCGTCCATTCGTTTGGGTTTTTTATATATTCTTCAAGCGCTGACGCGTAGTCATAACATGCCGCATATACAATCGCATTCGCCAACTCCTGCCACCCATCCGCGCCTGGAGTGATCTTGTATACACCAACCCCGTATTTCTTTTTCATCCACGCTCCCTGATCTCCACCTCGACGCGCGGGGACTCCTTGTCGATGTAAAACTCATCGCGAAAGCTCCCGATCTCTTGCCACCCGTCATTTTTTAGGACGCCCGCTTTTGTCAGCCCGTCAAAAATAAATTTTTTGGCGCTCGCGATGTTGTCTTTGTCTTTGCGCCTGCTCGTGCAGTACCACCGAAAAACAAAGTCGGCGGATGCTACCGGGCGTATGCGCTGTGAGGCAGCAGAGAGATAAACCAGACGATCTGCCTCTTTTTTTTGCTGCGCTCCTTTGAAGCGGTTCGCGCGGTTTGCCTCGATGATCTCGTTGAGTCCGGGAAGCCCCCCCGGAATTATAAGCACTTGCGGATCCATTAAAACGGCACCCGCTCATCATTAACCGGCGTATAATCCTCTGCCGGCTCCGCCGCGTGATCTCTCCAATCGATCAGCTCCACATTGTACGCCACAACCTGCGCATACGTGCTGCGCTCCCCGTCTTCTCTCATGTAATTGCTAAACTCCATGCGCCCGGAAACAATAACGCGCGCACCTCGCGAACCGTTCCACGTTAAAAAGTCTGCGGTTTGCCCGAAGAGAACGACGTTAAAAAAATCTGCCGTTTGCTCTCCTGCGTCCTCTCTGCGCTTTTTCTCCTCCCGACTATATCCGCGATCTACGGCAACACTCACCCTTGCATATAATTTCCCGCCTTTGCTCTGCTGCAATTCCGGATCTTTTGTAAGCCGCCCCGAAATAAAAACTTGATTCATGCTCATTTCCCCCTATTTCCCCGTGCTTCCAAAACCGCCATCACCGCGGACAGTGTCGGACAATTCTTCTACTTCCTCAATCTCAAAATCCGGAAGAGGACAAATAATCAACTGCGCTATTTTTGCACCGCTAAAAACTTTACATTTTCCAGAAAATCGCTTGCTGTGTATTTCTTTTTTTGTCACTAAACCGTCACTTTGGACGGTTTCTCCAACACGCACATATTCTCTTCGTACTTCCGCCATGACCTTGATCTCCCCACGGTAGTCCGAGTCAATGATCCCCTCAAAAACTTTAAACGGAGTATTTAGCGTATTGCCGCTCCTTCCAACGATTCGTCCGTAATAACCCTGCGGAATCTCGATCGCTATCCCCGTTGAGATCGCAAACGCTCGATTTTCCATCTCCGGAAAACTCACGTAAGCCGGCTCCAGCGCGAAAAGATCAAATCCCGCATCCGTGCTATGCGCCTTTTCCGGCAATTTTGCTTCCGGACGCAACTTTTTAACTTTCAACTTCATCTCGTTCCTCCCTGATTTTTTGCATGTAATGGTGTATCAATAAAACATCTTTATCTGTGCAGCTATAGAGCGATAACCCGGGGATGATACAAATCGACCACAGTCCGTCTTTGTAACAAAGAAGCAGCCCATCCTCTAAACGCTCTACGACGTCTGGCAAACCATAATCAGTACACATCTTTTTCACGCCTTTTGTTCCGCCATGCTTTATGTGCCGCTCGTATCTTTTTCGCGTCCTCTTTGCTGTCGATAAGATCATCCGTCGATACGTGCAGCACCCGCGCAATATCTTGTAATGTCCCGCTTGCCGTCTCTCTCGAGTGCCCTAGCTCAGTGCGCACGATGGTCGATGTTGATGTCCCCGCCATCTCTGCAAGATCTTTTTGACTGAGGCATTTGCGCCTGCGGATAGCCTTTAACTTTGACTCCATCTTTTTACTCCATCAAAAAGCGTTTTGCGTATGCATTCCGCGTCTATAAAATCTTGCAGCGTCTCATAAATGTGGATTCCGTTTTGCCGCGCGTAGGGTAGCTCGTGCAAACAGACGCCATTGCTTTTCTCATATCCCGGAAGAAGCAGCATAGCGTCGCACGTAGAGAGCCGGGCAAGACCCTCATGGATATAAGTCTCGTAGTACAACCCATCCTCCATGTTGGCTGTATGGACGGGCGTATGCCCAAGCTCTGCGACCCTCTCCCCCACTTCAAAAAATGCTTCCCGGTTATAGTTTTTTATCCCTGTCATTGGACCCGCAATATACACTTTCATTTCTCACTCCCCTCGTAAGCTTGCCGTTTTGCTTGCTTCCAGCTTTTTTCGTAACCACGCCGACTTTTCCTCCGCGCTCATTCGCGTATCGCTTCGCACATGGACGCCAACCGGCTTCTTTCCGCCGCCCCCGTATCCTTTTGCTTTGGAGGCGGCTTGCTCTTTATCCCTTTTATCCCAGTTTAGGATCGTCATATAGTGCGACTTATACCGCTTGCCGCTTTGCCCGATGTATAGGTCTAAACGCTCGATGAGGCTATCAACGTCAATGCCTTTTTCCTTCAGCTTTTGGATCTCCACATCAGACAGTAGGACGTTTCCAAATTCTCCGCGTTTATGCCGGCACTCTTCGGGCGCGCGCTCATATACTTTACTCTCCTTTACTTTACTTTCCTTTACTTTACTTTGTGTACCGCTGCATACATTTAAGCCTTTAATGTTGACATTTAAGGCTAAAATGTCTACGTTGTCTGGAATCTCATCCTCGGGTAATAAGAGGTACTCTTTTTTCATTTCAACGTTTTTCCGGCGTTGAACAATTTCTAGGTACCTTTTCTGGATTCCACGGCTCGTGAGAATCCGATATTTCTGATAGAGATCCGAATCGAAAATCTTACGATTGATGGCTGCCGACACGATCTCTGACACGACACTACGACCCTCTCCTAAGCGCTTTGAGAACAATAGTGCAACGTCATCGCTAAACTCGCAGTAGTAACCTTCGCCGCCGTATATGCGCTGGAACAGCTTGACAACTACCGAAAATCCCTTTAGCCCGTACTCTGCCTCTATCAGCTGAAACTTATCATCGAGGACGCAATCCAAGGGGAAGTAATCAACCCCCGCTCTTGTCATGCGTGCCACGGCATCACCCCCTTAACAAATCACCACCGGAACCCCGAAAGACTCCACCATCACACGCTTAATGACTTCTTCGTCGCTGTTTTTATCGGACAAATGCATACAATAGATTGCCTTTGCCATGCTTGCATTTGATGACCGCAACATCTCTACCGCCGTCTCTAAAGACATATGGCTCTGTACCGTTCGTTGTCTTCGACTTAAATTGACAGACCCACTCATCGTGTTCGCGTCAAGTGACGATTTTACGTAATTCACCTCAATCATCCAGTAGTCAATGCCTGTAAAGCGATACGGGCAATATGCGCTATCTGTGATAAACACAAGCTTCTCTCCCGTTTTTTTGGATTGAATCAGAAATCCGACGGGCTCCGTGGCATCATGAATCGTATGGAAAGGGCTGACAAGAAAGCTGCCTATCGCTACGGAAAGATACCGGCACGTTGCCTGTGTAAAAAATGTGCGGAAATTATGCTCCTGGGCGTTTAATGCCCGCTTTGTCCCTTCGCTCATATACACCTTCATTCCATAGTCGGCTAAATGCTGCGCGCTCTTCGCGTGATCCATATGCTCATGCGTGAGAAGACACGCATCGAGTGATGTCACGCGGTATTGTAGCGCTTGCTGTAAGGCTTTCCATGGTAGACCACACTCCACTAAAAGTGTGGTCTTGCCATCCGAAATCATATACGCATTTCCGCTGCTCCCGGACCCCAAAACTCGAATGTCCATCAGAACGGCGCTTTCGTCTTTTCGTTAAAGTCAATCGGGACAAAATCCGGTCCCAAAAAATCATCGTCCGATTTTTTAGAATCTTGAATCTCCCCGGTTTCCGGGTCAACGGATTCTTGAATCGCCATGGCGCGAAATTCTTCCTGATTCGCCTGTTCCTGTATTTCCCGGCTCATGCGGTCGTCAATATCACTCATCTCTGCCTGCTGCATTTCTGTGGATAAAACGCCGTATTTTGCCAAGAGACGACGCACCAATGTTTTCATCGCCATTTCGTCAAAATGTGCATCCCAAACATACTTGTCGGCATTGTAGTAGTCTTTCTTTTTTGCGTTTTCCATGGTTTTATAGGTCTGCGAAAACTTCGCGGCATGTTCTTTCACGCGCTCAACCGACCAATAGACTGTTTTTTCAAATCCGTTAATGAGTCGAAAATACGCAAAATATCCGATGGGCGTATCAGAAGTTTTCTGTCCGGTAATCTGGACTTCTCCGGTCAAATAATTTTCTTCGACCTGCATTCCCTCATACACCACGCCCGCGTGGATCGTTTTGTACTGTCCAGTGCGCATGGCAAGCTGCACATATCCTTTGTAGCCGATCTGAAACTGCGGGTGCGGTTCTTTGATCCACTTCCCGCCAACTTTTTTATTTTTGTTGTATGGGACAATATAGGCAAACCCCAGCCCCTTGTTGATCGGAAGCTTCAGCGTTGCCGCCTTTAAGGCTTCCATCGCAACCTCTTTTGCCTCACACTCTTTGAGTGTCCCTTCCGGATCACTGTACAGCTCGATCAAAGAGGTGACAAAGTTATTCGCGTTTTCGCCCAGAGATTGTGAGAACAGGCTCATCATCGCCTGATTGCTCATCAAGTCTTTCATCTGATTCGCCGGAGAAAGTGTCGGCACTTGCGCTGCTTTTTTCATTTGGTTTGTCATATTATTCCCCCTGTATTTTTAATGTTTTGTCCTGACTCACGACTAATGCAATGCACTGCGTCCCGATATCTAGTAGATCATTTACGCTCTCGGCATTATCTACAAAGACCGGGACTTGCACACGAGCTTGACGACCAAAGGCGCGGATGATATCCAGCCCCGCATTGATCTGTGCAGCGTTATTTGCGCTCTCGTAGGGCACGCCTCCGATGAGTGCCTTGCAGGTATCTTTGATTCCGCCGTTAATCTGCTCTTCAAAAAGTTGCCAATGCACTGTAGAGAAGTGTGAATCGACCTGTTCGCTCACCGCGGACATTTTCTCCCGGGTATACGCTTCACACAGAGCAATAATCCGCTGCGTTTTTTCATACGCTTTTCCCAACTCTTTTTGGCGTTCTTCCAATTCTTTGATACGCGCCTGATTATCGGAATTGATTTTTTCGTAAGCTAAATCGCTGTCAATTTCTTCCATCCGGCGCTGGATGTTTCGTATCTCTTCCCCATGTTCGGACGGTTTTTCTGCCTCTCCTTTTTGGGACAGCCTCTGCTCCGCTTGCCTTCTTTTTTTCTGTAGTGCAGCAATTTCTTTCGGCTCCGGTCTTTTGGACACCTCTTCCTTGGTGGCGATCAAGTCGTCTTGAGTCGTCTTTGCCGCCTTTTCTGCGCATTGCACAGATTCGTTCAGCTCCTCGATAATGCTTTCCGCTTTCTCAAGTTCTATCCGCAGTTCATCTTGCTCTTTTTTCGCGTGTAATCCCCGTGTGGTAATCGCTTCTAACTCCTCAGCGCGCGATTGGTGGAATTTCGCAATGGCTTTTTGAATCTGCTCTTTCGGAAGTGCCTGCCCGCAAGTCGGGCAATTTGATTGTCCATCATAGACGCGCATTTGCACTTCTTCATAGCGCTTGCGATCGCTGGATAGCTTCTTTTCATATGTGGCAATTTCTTCCTGCAACCGACTCACTTCGTCTTTTCGCGAAAGCATGTTTTGACGCATGGTGCGCAAGCTGTCCTGCGCCTGATCTGCCGCTTCGCGCTTTTCCAGTAGCAGCTTGTCGATTTCTTTTCGCTCCTCCTGCTCGATTTCCCGGATTTTTTTATCGTAAGAAGCAATCTCCCCCCGCAACTGCGCCATCTCTGCAAGGATGCCTTCAGGCGTCTTTTGTCCGATCTGCAATTCTTGTAGCTTTTTTGCCAGCGTCTCTTTAGACGCCCGCAAGGCGCCAAAATCGCGCGTACAAATCATGCCGGAAAGCTCATCTACGCGCGCCGGAATCTCATCGATTTCTTTGTTGATTTTTCGCGCAGAAGCTTTTTGCATTTTTAAGATGTCCTCGACGTTGTACGTAACAAGAAGCGGGGAAAGCTCCGCAAACTGCTCGTCACTTTGCAATGTTTTTTCTACCGCCTCTATATCCGTCAGTTGGAGAAGCTGTTCCCGGCGCTCGGTGTCTTTGAGGACGGTGTTAAAATAGCGGGGATTACTTAATAGCTTAAGTGTCTTTTCATCCACAATAGCCGCCAATTTTTCCTCATACTCCGATTTCTTTACGGGAACGCCTTGCCACTCATAGTCGGTCGTGTGCCCGGTAAAGCTTTCGCTTGTCGAACCCCGCTTCTTTGTCCACTGCTCGGCGTAGGTCTTTCTTAAGGTCAATTCCTCCCCGTCTACGTCAAAAACGCCCTCAACGCTTGTTTCGATCCGGTGCTTTTCCTCGCCGGATTTCTCACGCGGTTTGATAGCAAACGACGCACTGTCCATGCTATCTTTGCCAACGAGCAACCAAAGATACGCGTCATACACGCTCGTCTTTCCCGTCGCATTTGCCCCGCATAGGCGGGTATGCTCGCTGAAATCGATGGAAAGATGTTCAATCCCCTTGAAATTGTTAATCTGTAACTTTTTTAGCGTTACTATCATTTTTATCCTCCCTGTGGTATAGTGAGGGTGGAAGATGGCTAGTTTTCCACCCTTGGACGATCGGTTGCGCGGTCGTCTTTTTCTTTGGAACAAATTCGTTCCAGTTCTTCCATTGTAGAAATCGCAGCTAGCACAGATCTTTTTAGACCTTCGCCCTCCTCCTGGCTCAACACTGGAGACACCGCTAAAGCGGTGAAGAAATTTGCTTTCAGCAATTCCCACGCCTTTTCATAATCCATTTCTTCCTCCTTACCGCACCATCAGCGCATACAGCATCCACGTGCCAAAAAGGCACCAGCCGATCGCCCCAAGCATCCCGATAAATATTGCTCCCCAGCGCAGCACCGGATGCATACGGTAAAAACGCCATGTCGTGCGCTTCTTTCTTTTTCCTCGTGCTATTTCCATTTTTTACTCCTTTCTTTCTACGCCCATTCCCCTTTGCTATACTTAATCTATCGGTATGACCGTACCGAAATTTATAGAAAGGAGAGTTGTTTATGCTTGATGAAACCATCATCGACTGCTTTCTTTATGTTGAAAGCGGCGAGTATTCTGACCTCGTTGAAAAAGCACTTTCTAAATTCTCTGTCTCGCACGAAAAGATATCCGACAATGCTTACTTCTTCTCATGTCCAAGAGATCAGTTCGCTTGGGATTTTACAAGCCCTTGCGAGGGGATGATCTACCGCATTGAAGAACAGTTGAAAACCATCAATGCTTCTACTCGTTGTTTTTCTGCACCTTGCTCGGCTGGATACCATACTTTTCATTCAGCTCTTGGTGAGCCTTGATTTCCAGCATTGGGAAAACCTCTATTATTTTTTTGATCGCCTCGGTATCTTCCCTGCTGAGGCGTTCTTTTATCGTCAAGATATTTAATGCCGTCGTCAATTTTCTGGCAATAAGGTCTAAAAAATATCTGTCGACGATTGCCTTATTTTCAAATTGTGAATGTTCCATTTTTTCTTCTCCTTTCCTATTCCTGCACTTTTTCTTGCGGCTGCGCCCCAACATATCGCCACAAAATATTGACGATAAGTGCGTTTCGCGTAAGCCCCAGCCGCTTTGCAGCTTCATCCAGTTTTTCCAAAAGCTCCGGCACCGCCCGAAATGTTGTTGTTATCGGCTCCATTCATTCACCCCCTTATGCATTCTTTTTGAATTCACTTTGAATATACTCTTCCTTTTTCATTCTGTCAAGTCATTTTGAATTCATTTTGAACGTATATTTTAATATGGAAAGTTTATATAATCAAAATGAATTCATTTTGAGAGGTGATTTTATGGCAACTGATAAACGGCAATTCACGATGCGTATGCAGGACTGGGTGTTTGACGCCACAAAACTTATCGCGGAATACGAACATCGCTCAATGGCTGCACAGATGGAAATTGTCCTTGTGAGGGAAATTGAAAAGTACCGCGATGTGCTTCCAAATCTTCCAAAAAACCCCATAACGCAATCGTGATAATGCTATTGAGGGTCTGTCCGTGTTGTCGCGCTTTTTTCTGTAGCTTTTCGATTAAATCGCTGTCTGCATAGATAGTGATTTTTTCTTTTTTCATTCCCCCCTCCTTTCACATCGCCCGCAAAACATCTTTTAGGCTTGATAGCGCGTCAAGCGCCCTTTGATCTCTCTCACTCTTAAAAAGCGCCGGATTCGGGCGAAACGGTCGATCAAAAGCAAAGTAAAATGCTTGCTCGTCGCTCCATCCATACGCCTTTTGCCAAGCTAAAATCCACTCCCCGCGGAATGCCTTCCCTGTGACAAAATACGGCGATAGCGTCGCACCAGTTACGCCAACAACAGCGCCCATATCCGACTGTCGTATTTTGTTTAGCTGCATCCACTCACGCAATTCTTCATGTGTCATCGGCTCCTCCTTTCTATTGCTTCATTATTCGCAATACTCCATGTGATCAAAGCCAAGAACATCTCCTAATTTCTTCGCGACTCCTATGCGCGGCGTTCTCTGTCCGGTCTCGTAATATCCAATAGCGCCAACCGAAACGCCTACTTTTTCTGCAAGTTCTTTTCTACTCCATCCTTTTTCCATCCTTTTTCTCTTGATTACTATATATAGTTCCAATTTTTCCTCCATACCATATATGTTGTGTGTAGTTTCTGTTTGTGATATATTTATTTCATCAAGAAGGTTGGAAACCTTCCGCTGAAATCTGATAGAAAGGAGAAGTGCCCATGGGGAAAAATCAACACGTGACACCGAAAGGCAACTTGTGGCAAGTCAAGGGTGCCGGTAATGCACGAGCAACCAAGCTTTTCGATACACAACGAGAAGCGGAAGCCTTTGCAAAAGGGATCGCTAAGAATCAACATTCTGAGCTGATTGTTCATAATCGACAAGGACAGATTCGCTCAAAAGATTCTTTTGGCAATGATCCATGTCCCCCGAAAGATACGGAGCATTAGTCTTCCGTAAACTTCACCCGAACCCTGTATCCGTCTGCAAGTTTTGTTGGTGTTTCCGACCGATCAAACGTCGCGATTGGTACGGGGTTTTCTTCATCCGTCTCAACAACGATTCTTTCCACGTCTTTGGCTAAAAAAAGATTTTTTACATCTTCCATCTCCGGCACGCTTTCCTCCTTTCTACAGCCCTTTGTTCACTTTAAGTGTCTTTTTCGTCAAAAAATAAAGCACCAACTGTAGTTTCAAATACAGTTGCAATCTTCACTTTCACAGTATCACTTGGAGTCCTTTCGCCATTTTCATACATGCTGATCGTTGAAACCGCTAATCCTAAGCGATTTGCAAGTTCGCTTTGCGTTATATTTTTTGAAATCCGTTGATTTCGAATTCGTTCTCCAATCTGCGTCACTTTTTTTCACCCCCTTTCAAAAGGCATTTTCATTGTAACATCGTTCACTTATAGTGTCAACACTTTTAGTAAATATTTTTTTGCATTTGTTCACTCGAAGTGTATAATATGGATATAAGGAGACGGAATCATGAAAACTGGCGAAATTATAAAATTGTTACGAGAAAGAAAAGGTATGAGTCAGACAGACTTAGCCAATGCTTTAAATTTATCGAGAAGTTCTGTTTCAATGTACGAATCAAATAATCGAATTCCTAGTACATATGTTTTGCAAGATCTATCCGACATTTTTAACGTCGATACGGATTACATACTCGGTAAAACAAATAAAACTACGGTTTTGCCAGAAAGGCTGTTGTATGAGTCAAGAAACAAAAAAGAAACTCTAATATATTCTGATCCCGATTTTGAAGTCTACTCCCAAACACGAAAAGTATCAAAAAATTACAAACCAGTATTCGGCAATCAACTCCTCGCTATGACAGAGCCAACCAAAGAAGCGAAAGGTGCGCAGGAACAGGAAGTCGAATACTATCCTGGAACAGATGAACCAACACGCGAATACATGCTTGACTTTATCGACCGGGAATATCCCACCGCAGCTTTTAGCGGTGGAGATATACACACCATGAATTACGAAGAATTGCGCGAATACTATGAAGCGGTATTAGAAGAAATAAGAGAAGAGGACGGAGAATGATTCAAAAAGACGCAATCGCCGCCTGTGCACAAGATGTGAAAAATTACGCAGGAAGTAACCGTATTCGGGATATCCTAAGCGCACTGGATATACGCGTGACGATCAAAGACGCGGGCAATCCACTTTTGCATGGTGATTTTGCTTTTTTGTCTTTCCGCAACAGGAAATATCACATACTTCTTTCCTCTTCCTGCCCGGAAGCCATGCGTTCTTTTGTACTAGCACACGAGATCGGTCACGCCATTTTACACAAGAATTCCTTCGAGCCGCATTTCGGTATCTACCGCCGACCAACGCGCGAAGAAGATGAGGCTGACTACTTCGCGCTAAAACTTTTAGATGTACGTTTTGACTTTAGCGAATATAAAGACTCAACAATCGAGCAAACCGCTTTTGATCTTGGCATTTCGCAACGTGCAACGGAACTGTTATACGAGGAATGGATAGAAACAAAATAGGTTGTAAAAGCGCCAAATGGCGCGATTAAAATAATTATAGGAGGAAAAAACATGTCCGTCATTGCAACGCTAAAACAAAAATATCAATTCATTGAACTTCATGAAGATCGTTTTTTGTGTGGAAAAACGCAGTTTAGTTTTTTTAAGCAGAAGCCACCTATCATAGAAGCTGACTTGCCTTTTGATAAGGTGGAGTGCGTCGAATATTATCCGCTTGGGATGATTCGAGTTGTTGAAAAATCGGAAAATGGAAGTCCTCAAAAAAAACATGCTATCAACCTTATGTATGATGAATACATTACTGCAAATGGTGACAATTTTATTAAATGGATTTCTGAAAACACAAGCATTCCAATCAAAAACATCAGCGGGAAGACCTATGAAGAAGCCGTCAATGAACGTATGAGACACGAAGAAGAGGCGCGTATAGAGCAAGAAAGACTAAAGGAACAAGAAGCAAACGCTCCAGTGCGTTGTCCAAAATGTGGTTCGACACAAGTGTTTGCAAATAAAAAAGGTTTGAGTGTTGGGCGCGCCATTGTTGGTGGCGCCTTGACCGGCGGGGTTGGCGCTGTGCTTGGTGGACTCTCTTCAAAAAAGATAATTGTGACCTGTATGAAATGCGGTCATCAGTGGAAGGTTGGAAAATAAAATAACAATTGTTTGAGACATAGTCAGAATAAAATAATAGATTTTATCAAAAAAGCCCCGCTCTGTTGCAGCAGAGCGAGGAAAAGGAAGGCGATATGCCAACCACTACATCTAATAGTATAGCATATCGCTTCCGCAAAGTTGAATAAAAAAAGAAAGCCACGCGCGCAACGGAGCTTCTGTACGAGGAATGGATAGAAACAAAGTAGGCGTAACAAGAAAAATGCTTGACCTTTTTCGTGACAGTTTGTTACAGTACATGTGACAGAACCTCTCCACGCATAAGGCCAACGGCACTGCGGACCACGGAGAGGACTTTTTTTTAGAGGGATTATGAAAAAGATCAGAGTCGACGTTTATCACCCGAAGAAACGATAAGGAGGGGGAAGGATGATATGAACGACAAGATTGTTCTATATCAAGATGATGATAGAAACATTGTAGTTGATGTGATGTTTCAAGATGATACGTTCTGGCTCTCACAGAAAGCAATGGGAGAACTGTTCGATGTAACAAAACAGTCTATTAGCTATCATCTCAACAACATTTTCGACGAACAAGAATTGCCTAAAGATACAGTTGTCAAAGAAATTTTGACAACTGCCACAGATGGGAAAAATTACACAACGACATTCTATAATCTCGATGCCATCATTGCAGTCGGCTATCGTGTCAATTCTAAAAAGGCAACCCGTTTTCGGCAATGGGCAACAAAGACCCTTAAAGAATACATCGTTAAAGGCTTTGTTCTCAATGATGATATGCTCAAAAATGGGCGGCCGTTTGGAAAAGATTACTTCCAAGAGCTGGTTGAACGTGTCCGCTCCATCCGAGCCAGCGAACGGCGCATTTGGCAAAAGATAACCGATATCTTTGCAGAAGTTTCAACCGACTATGATCCTCAATCCGAAGTGACAAGAAGCTTTTACGCCATGGTGCAAAATAAGTTTCACTATGCGATTACTGGAATGACAGCTGCTGAAATTATTAACAGCAAGGCAGATCATACAAAAGACAACATGGGGCTTCAAACATGGACGAATGCCCCGGATGGACGAATCTTAAAGATGGACACGCAGATAGCCAAAAACTATCTTTCAGAAAAAGAAATAAGAGCATTAGAGCGAAATGTATCCGGATTTTTTGACTATATAGAAGATCTTTTGGAAAGGGAAAACACCTTTACGATGGAGCAATTCGCCTCTTCTGTTAATGAGTTTTTAGCTTTCAGAAAATACAAAGTTCTTCCGGATGGAAGCAAAGGTAGCATCTCAAGCAAGCAAGCGAAATTAAAAGCAAGTCACGAATATGACGTGTTCAATAAAACGCAGAAAATAATATCCGACTTTGACAAAGCAATTCGCCGTAAGTTCGAGGAGAAAAAACAAGATGAACCAAGTGAAGATTGACGATATTGTCACCGACGAGTGCGTCACTCGGAATTCCAACTCAATGGCATGATAAACCTACAGAAGATATCTTTCGCTTGAAAACATCCAGAACATGAACCGAAGATGACTTAAAAATGTACAAAAAAAAGATAACCCCAGGAGCATGAGAATTCTCACCCATTGGCTTACTCCCATTCGGGAACTCAGCTTTCATCCTTCACAAGTTATCTTTTGTACCAATATTATATCGAAACTACTCGGTTTTTCAAGTCACTATATATTGTATACTCCCCGCTCTGCGGCAACAGAACGGGGAGAAAAAGGAAGGCGATATGCCAACCCATACACTTTAGAGTATAGCATATCGCTTCCGCAAAGTTGAATAAAAAAGAAAACCACGCGTGCAACGGAGCTTCTGTATGAAGAGTGGATAGAAACAAAGTAGGTTGTAAAAGCGCTAAATAGCGCAGCAAAATAAATTTTGGAGGAAATTATGAAAAAGAACAAACTAAGTTTAATTGCCTTGATTCTTGGTGTTTTAGCCGTCGTAATTGAGGTAGGAGCCGCGGGTGGCGTAATGAGTAGTGCCAAAACAGGTGCTGAATCTCTAGGCGCAACGATAGGGCTTGCGATAGTTATGCCTTCTTTGTGTGCAATGGTGATCGCTGTTATTTTGAATGCTATTGGGTATTTTATGATCCATCGTACAATCACGCTAATTTCTGCGATTTTATATGCCGTCGCGCTTATTCTGATGCCGTTGTGGGGCTTTGTAGGGATCCCATCCATGATCCTGCAATTTGTCGCTTTCGCTAAAATGAAAAAGGAACCGGTTCCGGAACAATAATTTGTATTAACAAAAAAGCCCCGCCCTGTTGCAGCAGAGCGGGAAAAAGGAAGGTGATATGCCAACCCATACACTTTAGAGTATAGCATATCGCCTCCGCAATCTGAATAAAAAGAGGATTTAACTATCGATATTCTCCTTTGACAAGTAAAACAGATCATCGACTGATAACATTGTCTGAATCAAACGGTGTTTCGCTTGCGGCAAAAAGTTTTTTCCTTGTACAGACACTGTAATTTGCCCATCTAAATCAATGGAGGCCCCGAATCTCATAACTGCTTGGTCGATCAACTCTTTCCTTTTTGGTGTTGTTACATTAAGACCAGACAACTCCAAGTCCGAAAGAATGTACCCCCCATCAGAAAGTTCATACGTTTCATTAGGAAGCGTCTTAACATAGATTTGTGTGTAGTCATTATGACGATCCAAAAAAGGCGTGGTGATCTCAAAAAGACCATTCTCTAGCTTCGTCTCGGATAGCTCACTTTTGAACCAAGCAGAATAGTCTTCGATAAAGCTTGACATACCCACCTCCCTCTAATGCCGTCTAAAAAAGCCGGGCATTCCCGGCTGCCACTCATAGGCCACATCGCATCATAAGTCAACTTTTGAAGATTTGTAGCGTAATTATTATATCACAAGAAGCAACCATTATTACACTGGAGACGAAAATGAAGATTTATAGTTACAAGAAAAGATGAAAACTTTAATAGGAATGGAAAAAGCAGGCGATATGTCAACCAATACGCTTTGCAGCGCAGCATATCGCCTCCGTGGAAAGGAGGCTTTTTTATGCCTAAAAATAACGTTATAAAAGGGAGCGACGGGCGCTATCGCTACCGCACGACCGACGCAAACGGAGATCGCGTGGAATTGCGATCACGCGCTAGGGAGAAAAAAGGCGCGTTTTTGAAGCGCTGCGATGCGATCGACAAGGCGTCAAAAACCGTCGCATATAGTCAGACCTTTGACGACCTCTTTACGCTTTGGATGCAGGACTATGTACGCGCAAAATGCTCGAAAGCATATTACACCTCATGCGATCAGATATACAGGCGATACGTAAAGCCGCACATCGGGCACAGAGAGCTCCACAAGGTCAAGCGTAAGGACGTCTACGACTGCATGACGCGCGCGGAAGAGACAGGCATTGCCGCCTCGACCGTAAAAAAGGTGCGCCTATGTATATCTGCGCCCTATGCATGGGCGCAAAATACAATTGGACTTGATATAGTCTCCCCTACGCTTGGACTGATCTATCGCTTTGATGCTGCCGATAAAAAAGGGCGAAACCGCGTCATTGCTCCGGAGGATATGCAGCGCATTTTAGACGCCGCAAAAGCGTCAAAATACGAAAATTATTTCCACATTTTAGCAATGACCGGAATGCGCCCATCCGAAGCGCTCGGACTAAAAATTTGTGATATCGATCTAAAAAACGACGTGCTACACATCAGGCGCGGCATTACCGCGTATGGCTTCTCCACGCTTAAAACTGCGTTAGCTAAGCGCGACCTGCCGATCTCCGATACTTTGCGCAGCGTCCTCATCACGCAGCGAGATAGCGCCGCTTTTACGACAAAAGAGGGATGGCTTTTTCCGTCGGCGGACGGAACACCATCAATGAATGCTGTACGGCACGCTCTATGTCGCATTTTACGCCAAACGGCGGTGTATGAGCGCGGCGGGCGTAATCACTTAAAAAAGATATCCCTCATCACCCCCGCGGTTAGCTGCTCCTTATACGACTTCCGACACACATTCGCAACGCGCATGGCAGAAAGAAACCTAAATCCCAAAATGCTCCAACTCCTCATGGGACACAGCGATATCAAAATCACGCTCTCTTACTACATCGACGTTACCGACCAGATGATCGGAGACGCAAAAGAAGGCATGGAGAAAATGATAAATTTTTGAACTGGGGACAAAACTGGGGACAAATGCAAAAAATCGAACAAATGTACAAAAGGAAAAACCGCCTGAAACCATTGATTTCAAGCGGTTTTCTTGCTGGCGTGCCATTGAGGATTCGAACCCCAGGCCTTCTGGTCCGTAGCCAGACGCTCTATCCAGCTGAGCTAATGGCACATTGGAGCGGGTGAAGGGAATCGAACCCTCGTAACCAGCTTGGAAGGCTGGGGCTCTACCACTGAGCTACACCCGCAAGAGGTTGGAGCGGCAGACGAGATTCGAACTCGCGACCCTCGCCTTGGCAAGGCGATGCTCTACCCCTGAGCCACTGCCGCAATTGGTGGGCGAGAGCGGATTTGAACCACTGAAAGCTAAGCTAACGGATTTACAGTCCGTCCCCTTTGGCCACTCGGGAACTCGCCCACGAAAGAAAAGAAATGGCGACCCGGATGGGGCTCGAACCCACGACCTCCAGCGTGACAGGCTGGCATTCTAAACCAACTGAACTACCGGGCCATCGCCATCTTCATTGTAAAAGCACAGAAATATCTGTGCTTGGTGACCCTACCGGGATTCGAACCCGGGATACCGCCGTGAGAGGGCGATGTCTTAACCGCTTGACCATAGGGCCATGGTAGCGGAGAAGGGAATCGAACCCCCGACACTTCGGGTATGAACCGAATGCTCTAGCCATCTGAGCTACTCCGCCATAAATTATGGAGTGGGGCGGCAGACATCCCTGTGCCCTCGCATGGTGCCGAGGACCGGGATCGAACCGGTACGATCTTTTCGGATCGAGGGATTTTAAGTCCCTTGCGTCTGCCTATTCCGCCACCCCGGCATTGGCGCCTTGTGTAGGACTCGAACCTACGACAACGCGGTTAACAGCCGCGGGCTCTACCAGCTGAGCTAACAAGGCACGGACCTTTCGATGCTATCGAAAGGAACCATTGGGCAATTTACTTGCCTATTTGATTTGGCAACTTCCTACTCTCCCAGGTCGTCTCCAACCAAGTACCATCGGCGTAAAAGAGCTTAACTTCTGTGTTCGGGATGGGAACAGGTGGATCCTCTTTGCCATTGTCACCATATTTGCGCTTCCACGCAATCTGTTGTTGTATTGTACGCTCTGAAAACTTTCCTGTCAAGACCTCACATACGTGGGATCTTCACAAGGTTCGCAGTTTGCTTCGCAAACTGCATCCCGACCTACCTACGGTTCATTTCGGTGCTTCGCACCTCATTCACCGGGTTAGGTCGTCATCATGAAAGATATTTCCGGTCAAATTCTCGAGTGCTTAGTACCGCTCAGCTCCATGCATTGCTGCACTTCCACCTGCGGCCTATCTACCACCTTTTCTGTGTGGTCTCTTTTAGAAATCTCATCTTGAGGAGGACTTCGCGCTTAGATGCCTTCAGCGCTTATTCCTTCCGGACGCAGCTACTCAGCGCTGCCCTTGGCAGGACAACTGATTCACCGTTGGTCCGTCCATCCCGGTCCTCTCGTACTAGGGACAGCTCCCCGCAAATTTCCTACGCCCACGCTGGATAGGGACCGAACTGTCTCACGACGTTCTGAACCCAGCTCGCGTGCCTCTTTAATGGGCGAACAGCCCAACCCTTGGAACCTGCTCCAGCTCCAGGATGAGACGAGCCGACATCGAGGTGCCAAACACCCCCGTCGATGTGAACTCTTGGGGGGTATAAGCCTGTTATCCCCAGGGTAGCTTTTATCCGTTAAGCGATGGCCCTTCCTCTCGGTACCACCGGATCACTAAGTCCTACTTTCGTATCTGTTCGAGTTGTAGCTCTCACAGTCAAGCTCGCTTTTGCCTTTATACTCTTTGAATGGTTTCCGTCCATTCGGAGCGAACCTTGGAACGCCTCCGTTACTCTTTAGGAGGCGACCGCCCCAGTCAAACTGTCCAACTGACAGTGTCCGCAAACCCGTTTAGGGTTCGACGTTAGAATTCTAATCTGCAAAGGGTGGTATCCCACCAACGGCTCCCGCGGCCCTGACGAACCGCGTTCCTCGCCTCCCACCTATCCTGTACAGCACAAATCAAAATCCAATGTCAGCCTGCAGTAAAGCTCCATGGGGTCTTTCCGTCCTAGCGTGGGTAAGTCGCATCTTCACGACTACTACAATTTCACCGGATCCTTTGTTGAGACAGCGCCCAAATCGTTACACCTTTCGTGCGGGTCGGAACTTACCCGACAAGGAATTTCGCTACCTTAGGACCGTTATAGTTACGGCCGCCGTTTACTGGGGCTTAAGTTCCATGCTTCGCTTGCGCTTACACGTCCCCTTAACCTTCCAGCACCGGGCAGGTGTCAGCACCTATACTTCGTCTTGCGACTTCGCAGATACTTGTGTTTTTGGTAAACAGTCGCTTGGGCCTCTTCTCTGCGACCGCGTGTTTTCCTCAGCGTACAGCCTACTTTTTCCGCGGCACCCCTTCTCCCGAAGTTACGGGGTCATTTTGCCGAGTTCCTTAACAAAGGTTCTTCCGCGCGTCTTAGAATTCTCTTCCTGCCTACCTGTGTCGGTTTTGGTACGGGTGAAAAAGTTCTCGATAGCGTCTTTTCTTGGCAGCCGGGAATCAGAGACTTCTCTACTTATTTTTCGATCCCCATCAGGTCTCAGTACAAGCAGGACGGATTTGCCTATCCTGCCTACCTACCCCCTTGGACGCACCCTACCTTCCGTGCGCCTCTCCTATCCTTCTGCGTCAACACTTCTCTCAAACGAACTTTCCCAGTTCCGGAATCTCCACCGGATATCCATCGCCTACGCCTTTCGGCCTGGGCTTAGGTCCCGACTAACCCTGAGAGGACGAGCCTTGCTCAGGAATCCTTCGGCTTTCGACGGGTGAGATTCTCACTCACCTTCTCGCTACTCATGCCAGCATTCTCTCTCGTGTTCGCTCCACGGACGGTTCCCCGACCCGCTTCGGCGCAAACACGATGCTCCTCTACCGATTGTCAAGACAAAAAGGAATCACCAATTCTTTGTGAAATTGCATTGAAAGTTTCTTCATCCTTCTTCAAGGACAACCTGCTTTTTTCAATGTCTTTTCTCTTCGTTTGCGTACTTCCAATCCAATCTCCAAGCTTTCTTGATGCTTCCTTCTTGTCTCGATCAATCCCGCGGCTTCGGTGCGGTGTTTAGCCCCGTGTATCTTCGGCGCGACTCCACTTGACCAGTGAGCTATTACGCACTCTTTAAATGGATGGCTGCTTCTGAGCCAACATCCTGGTTGTCTGTGTAGAATTACATCCTTTCCCACTGAACACCTCTTGGGGACCTTAACCGGCGGTCTGGGCTGTTTCCCTTTCGACAATGAAGCTTATCCCTCACTGTCTGACTCCTACGGATAATCCGCAGGGATTCGCAGTTTGATAGGTGTTGGTAACGCATCGCGCCCCGCGACCATTCAGTGCTCTACCCCCTGGGATCTTACACGTAAGGCTAGCCCTAAAGCTATTTCGAGGAGAACCAGCTATCTCCAGGTTCGATTGGCTTTTCACCCCTATCCACAAGTCATCCGATACGTTTTAAACCGTACCCGGTTCGAGCCTCCATTGAATTTTACTTCAACTTCACTCTGCTCATGGATAGATCACCTGGTTTCGGGTCGATCCTCCCAAACTCTGCGCGCTGTTCACACTCGGTTTCCCTCCGGCTACGCCCCTCTAGGGCTTAACCTTGCTTGGAAAGATCACTCGCTGGCCCGTTCTACAAAAAGTACGATATCACCCTCCTACGAAGGCTCTATCTGCTTGTAAACACAAGGTTTCAGATTCTATTTCACTCCCCTTGCGGGGTTCTTTTCACCTTTCCCTCACGGTACTTGTTCACTATCGGTCACATGGTCGTATTTAGGCTTAGGAGGAGGTCCTCCCGTATTCACGCCGGATTTCTCGTGTCCGACGCTACTCGTTCGTGCTGCCAACCGCTCGCCTTCGTCTACAGGACTTTCACCTTCTTTGGTGTCTTTTTCCAAAAGACTTCAACTGACTGCCGGTTGTGCGTATGCACCGTTGGCCTGTTCCCCGTTCGCTCGCCGCTACTGAGAGAATCGATGTTTCTTTCTTTTCCTCCGGGTACTGAGATGTTTCAGTTCCCCGGGTCTCCCCTCGTAACACTATGGATTCATGTTACGATGACAGGGTCTTCCCCTGCCGGATTGCTCCATTCGGAAACCTGCGGCTACGTTTTTTGCAACAAACCGCAGTTATCGCCTGCTCGCGTCCTTCTTCGGCGCCATGTGCCAAGGCATCCGCCTCGTGCTCTTCTTGATTTGACCGGAAATATCTTTCATGATTCTGTTTTCAAGGTACAACCCCCATAAAGGGGAAGAACCCAGTTCTTGGTGGACCTGGATGGACTCGAACCATCGACCTCACGCTTATCAGGCGTGCGCTCTAACCACCTGAGCTACAGGTCCTAATGTGAATGCTTTGTTTTGCCGATGAACTTTCCTCGTTCTTTCAGGTGTTCGGATTTCGTACTTCCGGCTTGCGCCTTTTCCTGATCCTTCTTTCCTGCAGTGTACGGCTTCCATTCATCAGCTTCCTTAGAAAGGAGGTGATCCAGCCGCAGGTTCTCCTACGGCTACCTTGTTACGACTTCACCCCAGTCATTAACCCTACCTTCGGCGTCTGCGTCCTTGCGGTTCGCTCAACGACTTCGGGTATTGCCAACTCCCATGGTGTGACGGGCGGTGTGTACAAGACCCGGGAACGCATTCACCGCGACATGCTGATTCGCGATTACTAGCAACTCCGACTTCATGTAGGCGAGTTGCAGCCTACAATCCGAACTGAGATCGGCTTTCCGTGATTCGCTTACCCTCGCGAGCTCGCTGCACTTTGTTTCCGACCATTGTAGCACGTGTGTAGCCCGGGACATAAAGGGCATGATGATTTGACGTCATCCCCACCTTCCTCCGGTTTATCACCGGCAGTCTCACCAGAGTCCCCAACTCAATGCTGGTAACTGATGATAGGGGTTGCGCTCGTTGCGGGACTTAACCCAACATCTCACGACACGAGCTGACGACAACCATGCACCACCTGTAACAGCGCCTCCGAAGAGGACGGGCGTATCTCTACCCCCTTCACTGCTATGTCAAGCCCCGGTAAGGTTCTTCGCGTTGCTTCGAATTAAACCACATGCTCCGCTGCTTGTGCGGGTCCCCGTCAATTCCTTTGAGTTTCACACTTGCGTGCGTACTCCCCAGGCGGAGTGCTTATTGTGTTAACGGCGATACCGAGGTTTGACCCCCGACATCTAGCACTCATCGTTTACGGCGTGGACTACCAGGGTATCTAATCCTGTTTGCTCCCCACGCTTTCGTACCTCAGCGTCAGTTGATGTCCAGAACGTCGCCTTCGCCACCGGTATTCCTCCTGATCTCTACGCATTTCACCGCTACACCAGGAATTCCACGTTCCTCTCCATCACTCAAGTTCTCCGGTTTCGTACGCTTCCCGGGGGTAAGCCCCGGGCTTTCACGCTCGACCTAAAAAACCGCCTACGTACCCTTTACGCCCAATAATTCCGGACAACGCTCGCCCCCTACGTATTACCGCGGCTGCTGGCACGTAGTTAGCCGGGGCTTCCTCCCGAGGTACCGTCCTTCTCTTCCCTCGAAACAGAGCTTTACAATCCGAAGACCGTCTTCACTCACGCGGCGTCGCTGCATCAGGGTTTCCCCCATTGTGCAAAATTCCCCACTGCTGCCTCCCGTAGGAGTTTGGGCCGTGTCTCAGTCCCAATGTGGCCGTTCATCCTCTCAGACCGGCTACTGATCGTCGCCTTGGTGCGCCGTTACCACACCAACCAGCTAATCAGACGCAAGGCCATCCTTCACCGAAATTCTTTGACCCTCCTCTCATGCGAGAAGAAGGTATCATGCGGTATTAATAGCCGTTTCCGGCTGCTATCCCGCAGTGAAGGGCAGGTTCCTTACGCGTTACTCACCCATCCGCCACTGTCCTCAAGATTCTTCCGTCCGAAAACTTCCGATTCCCGATTCTCGTTCGACTTGCATGTGTTATGCACGCCGCCAGCGTTCGTCCTGAGCCAGGATCAAACTCTCAAATAAAGTTTGTGAGCTTGTTCTTGGCTCCATTTGAATTATTTGCAGAAGCTTGCGCTCCTGTTGAACCGCATTCCTGCGGTTCAAAACTCAAAGTATTGATTGATTTGGTTTTCAAGGTTCATGCCACAAACGTGACTCGATTAGTCTACCATCAGAAATCTGAACTGTCAAATGTTTTTGAATAATTAGTTTTTTAACAATTCTCTGCTTTTCCTGACTGAAAATCCGCGCATAACAAAAGGGCGGATCCGCCGCCCTTTGTACGTTTTACGATGTAGGATCTCACTTACTGCGCTTTCCCGCAGGAACCAAACATCTCCATCTTCTGTTTGACCATTTCGACGACGGCTTTTGCCCCCGGCGCCAAAAGTTTTCTAGGATCGAATCCCTTGCCCTTTTGATCGTTTCCGGCTTCGATGTATGCGCGCGTTGCTTTTGCAAAGACAAGCTGGCACTCTGTATTCACATTGATTTTCGCCACGCCGAGGTGAATTGCCTCTTTGATCATGGACTCCGGAATACCGGTTCCGCCGTGCAGTACGATCGGCATGTCGCCAATTTTTTCTTTAATCGCCGCCAGCGCTTGGAAATCCAATCCCTTCCAGTTCGGTGGATAGACGCCGTGAATGTTGCCAATGCCCGCGGCAAGAAAATCAATGCCGAGGTCTGCAATGCGCTTGCATTCCTCCGGATCGGCAATTTCCCCCATGCCGACGACGCCGTCCTCTTCCCCACCGATGGAACCGACTTCCGCCTCCACCGAAACACCCTTTTCATGGGCGAGGCGCACAATTTCGCGCGTCTTTTCAATATTTTCGTCGATGGGATAATGGGAACCATCAAACATAACTGAGGTGAAACCTACAGAAATACAGGTTTGCGCACCTTCATAGGTGCCATGATCCAAATGCAAAGCCACGGGCACCGTGATGTTCATTGCATCGTGCATGGCCCGGACCATCGCGCTCACGGTCGAAAAGCCGGTCATGTATTTGCCGGCGCCCTCAGACACCCCGAGAATGACCGGGGATCCGGTTTCCTGTGCTGCTTGTAAGATCGATTTTGTCCATTCCAAGTTATTAATGTTAAATGCGCCGATGGCGTAATGCCCTTTTACCGCTTCCTGTAACATTTCTTTCGCTGATACTAACATACCGTCCTCCTTATTCTGTCTCTTCGACCGATTTTAATATACCCGTTTTCACAGGATTCCGGGACTATAAATGCCAAATTTCCTCGGCATATTCGCGTATGGTGCGATCGGAAGAAAAATAACCGCTGTTTGCCAGGTTCATCAGGCATTTCCGCGCCCAGCCGCGCCGATCGCGGTAATCCTTGTCCACACGGTCGTGCGTCTGTGTGTAGGAACGAAAATCCAGTAGATTGTAGTAATGATCCCCACGCTCCCCATGCTGCGGACACACAAGCTCATTGAACAGATCGAGGAACATATACGTCCCCTGATCCGAAATGCGCGACTCGTCCATCAACAAATCCACTGCCGCTTTGAGTTCCGGATCTTTATAATAGTATTCTTTCGGATTGTAGGAGGTTGCAATTTTCTCCAGCTCTTCAACGGTAGCACCGAAACGATAGTTGTTTTCTTCCCCGGCCTCGCGGAAAATCTCGATATTTGCGCCATCATAGGTGCCTAGGGTCGGCGTGGCATTCATCATGAACTTCATATTTCCCGTACCGGATGCTTCTTTGCCCGCCGTAGAGATCTGCTCGGAGAGATCCGCTGCTGGAAAGAGTTTTTCCGCCGAGCTGACGCGGTAATTTTGTAAAAACACCACGCGCAATTTGCCGCGCGTATCCGGGTCTTCGTTGACCATGCGCGCAATTTCGTTGATGAATTTAATGGTGGCCTTCGCGCGGAAATAACCCGGTGCCGCCTTTGCCCCGAAAAAGAACGTACGAGGCACCATGTCCAACCCGGGATTTTTCTTCAAACGGTCGTACAGATAGACAATGTGCAGTGCATTGAGCAACTGCCGCTTGTATTCGTGGAGGCGTTTGATCTGGATGTCGAAAATCGACTCGGGATCGACACAGATGCCTTCGGTGCGTTTTACATACTCCGCCAATTGCCGCTTTTTTTCTGCCTTAATCGCATTCAATTCATCCAACGTTTCTGCATCATCGGCAAAAGCTTCCAATCCCTTCAACAGGGACAGGTCATGCTGCCAATCATCCGATCCCAGTTTGCGCGTGATGAAATTCGCCAATTCCGCATTCGCGTACTGCAACCATCGGCGCGGGCTGACCCCGTTCGTTTTATTGTTAAAGCGTTCCGGCAATAACGCATACCACTGCGCCAGGGTTTCGCGCTTCAGAATGTCTGTGTGAATTTGCGCCACCCCATTCACGCTGGTTGCGCACCAGACGGCAAGATACGCCATCTCCACGACCCCGTCGTGCACCAAACGATACGGCGCAAGCTCACCGTCTTTTAACCCACGCGCGCGCAGCTCGGCAAGCATGGCTTCATTGATCTCACGAATGAGTTCCAAACAACGCGGCGATACCTCCTCGACAATGGCCTCGTCCCACCGCTCGAGCGCTTCCTGCAATGTCGTATGATTCGTAAAGGCAAAACAATGACACGCAATGCGGTAGGCCTCATCCCAGCGGCGGTTCTGCTCATCAATTAAAATGCGCATCAACTCCGGAATGGCAATGACCGGATGTGTATCATTCAATTGCATGCTGTGGTACTCAGTAAAATGGGAAAACGCGGTGTCTTCGGGAAAATGCTTCCGATACTTGGCAACCAAATCCTGCATACTCGCCGAAACAAAGAAGTACTGCTGTTTCAGTCGCAATACCTTACCCGCGCGCTGCATATCGTTCGGATAGAGCACGCGCGTGATGTCTTCCGCTCGATTTTTTTCCGCCACGGCATCCTGGTACTCAAAATTGTTGAACCGTGCAAAATTAAATCCGCCGTCCATGGCTTCCGACTGCCAGAGCCGCAGCGTATTCACCCTTCCATTTTTATAACCAATGATGGGCATATCATAGGGGACGGCACATACGCTGTGATCGCGGAAATGAACGATTTGTGCTTCACTGTCTTTGCGAATCGACCAGAAATCGCCACGCCGCGTCCAGTCGTCGCCCAGTTCCGTTTGGAAACCGTCCACAAAAGTCTGCTTAAAGATCCCTTCCGAATAACGCACGCCGTATCCCTGTACCGGCAGTCCTTCGGTCGCCGCCGATTCGATGAAACACGCCGCGAGGCGCCCTAAGCCGCCGTTGCCGAGCGCCGCATCCTCTTCCTGATCTTCGAGCGTCTCAAAATCGATGCCCATCTCGGCGAGAATTTGTTTCACTTCATCAAAAATGCCCAGATTGAGAAGATTGTTGCCTAACGAACGGCCAATTAAAAATTCTGCAGAAAAATAGTATTGATTGCGTCGCGTCGCATTCTCTTTGCGCGTACGCATCCAATTTTCCTGTACTTTATCCATGATTACTTTGGAAAGCGCACCATACTTTTCAAAATCCGTCGCTTCCTCGAGACAGGTTCCGAACTCGGTGCGCAATTTTTCACAATAAGCATCCTTAAATTTCGCTTCGTTCACTTCATCCTCCTGTGGACCTGCATTCTGCGGCGCCGAGCGCCCTCTGTCATTATACGTATTTGGCATTAAAGCGCAATGGGAATCTCATATTTCGTTCGATCCGGTTGATACCCCTCCAGCGAAAAGTCCTCCACAACGAAATCTCGGATTTCGTGCTTTTCCGGATTGATGTGCAGGCGCGGCACTGGACGGTTTTCCACATCCGTTGTTAGAACCTGCCGCAAAATCGACTCATGGCGATCATATATGTGCAAATTCTGTATGAAGTGGACAAAGCGCCCCGGCTTGTAACCGCTCACTTGGGCCATGATTCGCATCAAAACGTAGTATTGAAAGGCATTGATTCCACCCGGAGCTGCGGCGGCAAGAAAATCGCCGCTGCGTTGAATCAGGGTGCAGTTGAGTTGCTCGCCGCTCACCGTCCACAGGGTCAAAAAGGCGCACGGCACCAGTGCCATATCTGCGATATCATCCATATCAATGAGACTGATCATCAGCCGCCGATTCAGTGGATTTTCGCGCAATTGCTCAATCAATCGATCCACCTGATCAATGAGCTCTCCCGTTTCCGGGGAGCGGAAGCGTTTCGCCGTCTGATAACCGTACGCTGTGCCCAGTGTGCCATCCGCTTTCTGCCAGGAATCCCAATAGTTTACCTTATACTTTTCCCGCAACACAGAAACATCGTTCGATCGCTCCGCATAGATCCAGAGCAGCTCGCGAATGGCCGTTTTCCAAGCGGTGCGCCGATAATTCGTCAGTGGCACCTGCCCCGGTTCATACGAGAATATCTGCTGCGGAAGATAGCGCGTATAGGCAGGCGTTCCATCTTCCCAACGCGGGCGTACGGGCGTTTGCGCGTCTTTTTCGCTGTAGCCGGAAAGCAGAGCCTCCGCTGCGCGGCGATACTGTTCGTCTACTGTAATCATGCGCCTTCCTTTCCTGCCGTCACCAATTCCAGTTTTTTCATCTGATCTTCGGTGACTAGAGCATCAATCATTTCTTGAATATCTCCATCCAAAAAATCCTGCAGCTGATAAATCGTTCGATTGATCCGGTGATCCGTTACGCGTCCCTGCGGAAAATTGTACGTGCGGATCCGTTCGGAACGATCACCGGTACCGACTTGGCTGCGCCGATCTGCGGAAATTTCCTTCTGTTGCGCTTCCAACATTTGATCATATAGACGGGCGCGCAACACTTGCATCGCCTTTTCTTTATTTTTCAGCTGACTTTTCTCATCCTGGCAGGTCACGACAATCCCCGTCGGCAGATGGGTCAAACGCACTGCCGAATCCGTCGTATTGACAGACTGACCGCCATGCCCCCCGGAGCGATATACATCCACCCGTACATCCTCCGGTCGAATTTCCACATCGACGTCCTCCGCCTCCGGCAGCACCGCCACGGTAGCCGTCGAGGTATGGATTCGCCCCTGCGACTCCGTGACCGGCACGCGCTGCACGCGGTGGACTCCGGATTCATATTTCAACCGGGAATAGGCGCCTTCGCCTTTTACCATGAAAACCGCTTCTTTCACACCCCCGACGCCCTGCTCCTGATAGCTAAGTTCTTCCGTTTTATAGCCCTGCTTATCCGCGTACATGTGATACATCCGATAGAGGTCCGCCGCAAACAGGCTTGCCTCATCGCCGCCCGCCCCGCCGCGAATCTCCACCAGTACATTCTTGTGATCGTTCGGATCCTTCGGAAGTAAAAGCAACTTCAGTTCTTGCGTCAGCCGCTCCGCCGCTTCCTGATTTTCCCGCAGGTCCTCTTTGGCCATGGCGACCAGTTCTGCATCGTTTTCTTCGGCAATCACTTTCTCATCTTCCGCAATCGCCGCCTTTGCTGCTTCATACTGCGCATACGTTTCCGCTAGTGGTTTTAAGCCGTTGTATTCCCGATTGACCGCCTGCCACCGGGACATGTCTGCAAGAAGCGCCGGATCCGCCAGCTGCAACTCGAAGTCGTGCATAGTCTCTTGTATATTTTTCAAATTTTCAAACATAATTTCCTCCGCCGGAACGCCGCGCCCGCACAACGCGCGCACGCCCCGCATAATCCCGAATGACCCGTCGGTCGTCCCATCCGGTTCCGCGCAAAAGCTCCAACACCGCCGATGCCTGTTCCGCTCCGATTTCCAGCAATAAAAACCCGCCCGGCATCAATTTTTTCTCCGCCTGAGGAATCAGACGGCGGTAGATGTCCAACCCGTCTTTCCCCGCAAAAAGCGCCTCCTGCGGTTCGTAGCGCAACTCGTCCGGCAAGGCATCACGACCGACTTCTTCCACATAAGGTGGATTGCTCACGATCAGATCAAAAGCGCCCGATAAAGGCGTCAACAAATCGCCTTGGATCCAAGACAATCGGTCGGAAAATGCTTTTCCGCACAAAAGCTCCGCGTTTTCCCGTGCGAGAGAAAGCGCCGCCTCGGAACAATCGGTCGCCCACAAAAGCAGATCCTCTCGCTCCAGCGCCATCGTAATTGCAATACATCCACTGCCCGTGCCAATATCGGCAACGCGCAAGGCTCGCACCGTTTCGATGTTGGCGCGGCGTTCCTGCGCCGCCTGCAAAGCTTCCTCCACCAACCGCTCCGTCTCCGGTCGTGGAATCAGTGCCCGCGGATCGACGCGAAAGTCGCGTCCGTAAAAATTCCAGCGACCGATGGCATATTGCAGCGGCCACCCACGCTTTCGCTTTTCTTCCATGACAAGCCAGTGCGCCTGTTCTTCCGGGCACAATTGCCGTCCGCGCAGCGCTTCCAAGCGCACTTCTCCCGGGGAAAGTTGCAGAATCTCCGCGGCAATCCAACGGGATTCTTCGTGCGGTGAACGCAACAGCCAATCCGCAAGCAGGGGCGATAAAGTTCTTGCAGCGGTGCGACACTCCACACGTCCGACCGCTTGCGGTGCATCCTCTGCGCAATTTTCTTGCTTCTTCTCCGCTTCCATGCCGCCTCACTTTCCTCTCCTATTGTAGCCGACTTCTTCCCTTCGGGACAATAGGGAGCGAGTCCGAAAAAATGGCAAGCAAAAAGGACCGGACGCCCGATCCCTCTTTGTCAGTCCATGTTGTACTTTTTCTTGAAGCGCTCCACGCGGCCGCCGCGTTCCACGAACTTCTGCTTTCCGGTATAGAACGGATGGCAAGCCGAACAAACTTCCACTTTCAAATTCTTTTTTGTCGATCCGGTAGTGAAGGTATTGCCGCAAGCGCACTCCACCGTGGCATCCTCGTAATACTCCGGATGAATTTCCTTTTTCATATAATCACCCCCCATATTCCTGACTTGGGTATTCTACCACAGCAACCGAAACAATTGCAAACATTGCAGCGGCAATCCCTGTCATACTGTCGTTTTGCGTATACTCTCGACCACTTCTTCCAGGCGCATGGCGCGGGAAGCTTTGACCAAGACCAATGTGCTCTTATCAATCAATGTTTTTGCCCGATCGACCAAATCCGGCTTGGAGTTGAAGTGAAAAACCCGCGAACGCGGAAAGTGAACGAGCGCACCGCGTTCCATCTCCTTCGCCAAGTCGCCGATAAACAACAGATAGTCGATTTCATCGGGGCGCATGGCAAGTCCCGCTTCATAATGCAGACGCTCTTCATCCGGTCCGAGTTCCAGCATATCCCCTAAAATGGCTATTTTCTGCGGATATCCGGCGAGCAGCTGCATCGTCTCAAGGGCTTCTGCCAGACTCTGCGGATTGGATTTGTAGCAATCCACGAGGATGTCGAAGCCGTCACAGTGCACCAACTCGTTGCGCATCGCCGTCGGATCCTCAACGTGTAACCCGCGGCGAATTTCTCCGGCGCTCAAACCCAGCAGTTGTCCGATGATCACGGCGACGGTCGCATTATACGCCTGATAGGAACCGATGAGGTTGATATGCCATGGCGTGCCGTTGACCGAAAAAGAAGTGCCCGCGGCATTGGAGCGGGTAATGACAATGCGATAATCCGCGCCGGGATCCGTACCGTACGTCAGAACTTTCGGACGGATTTCTCGTTCGCAAACAGCCTTGCGCAACACCATATCATCGTAATTGTAGAGAAAATAGCCGTTCTCGTCCTGTTGCTCTAAAATTTCCAGTTTTGCCTGCGCCACATTTTCCTTCGTGCCCAACTCCAACAAATGAGAATCCCCAACATTTGTAATAATCGTGAAGTCAGGGCGTGCCAATTCCACCAGTTTGGAAATTTCGTGAAAATGATCCATCCCCATCTCCACCACGCCGATTTCGGTATCTTCGTCCAAATCCAGGAGTGTACGCGGTACGCCGATCTGATTGTTGAAATTTCCCACCGTTTTTTTAGTGCGATAACGCTCCCGCAGGACGGAATTGACAATGTCTTTTGTCGTTGTTTTGCCGTTGGAGCCCGTAATGCCGATAATTTTCACATCCAAGGCAGCGCGATAATTTTTCGCCAACTGTTGAAATGCTTCCATCGTATCATCGACCAGCAATGTACAATGGTCTTGCGGCAATTCGTGTTCGCGATCACAGAACGTCGCCACAGCGCCTTTCGAAAAGGCTTCCTCAATAAATTGATGACCGTCTAAACGCGCCCCGAGCAACGGAAGATACACATCGCCCGCGTGTATCGTTCGCGAATCGGTCGAAATTTCATGGATGGGCTGTGCCGCATCCTGCGGCGTCTGCAGTGCGGCTCCGGCGAATGCGGCGATGGAGCCGATGGTCTGGTTTTTCATTGATCCTCCCACGATGTTGCCACTTGCCGAGCGGCCTCTTCCGATTCCTCGCCATACGCAATGATTGCATCCAAGTATTCCGAAAAGGTCATGTCCGTCAGAGACGTCCACAACTTTGATGCCAGCGAGGTCGGCGTCATCCCCGGCGAGGTGTTGATTTCATTGACGTAAAATTGTCCCTGTGCGTCCATAAAAATATCGACGCGCGCATAGCCCTCGCAACACAGCGCGTGATACGCCTGCAACGCCAGCTTGCGCACTTCATCGTATTTTTCTTCCGAAAGCGGATGGGGGACATTTTCCACCGTCATTTTATCATTGTATTTTGCCGTGTAATCCAAAAGATCGCGATGAGAGGTGTAGCTGCCGGGCAGCGAGGCGCGTGCGGTGCCGTTTCCTAAAATTGAAACTTCCAATTCCCGCCCGATGATTTCTTCTTCGATGACGACGCGTCGATCGTAATGAAATGCCAATGCCAACGCTTCTTCTAAATTTCCCCGCTCCGCACGACTGACGCCGATGGAAGAGCCGTTGTTGGCCGGTTTGACAAAAAGGCGTGGACCGCAGACTTCAACAATTTCGTCCAGCAAGCGCGCGCGCTGTGCCTCGGTCGTGCAAGCGTCATACGAAAAACGGTTCAACACGTAAAATTTTGCCTTCGGTAATCCCGCTTCACGAAAGATCTGATTGGCAAAGCCTTTATCCATACAAAGCGCACTGGACGTCAGGCGCGTGCCCACATAGGGCAGCCCCAATGCTTGAAAAAAGCCCTGCAATTCCCCGTCTTCTCCCGTTTGCCCATGAATCAGGGGAAAAATCAGAAGCGGCTCTGCCGCATCCGCCTGCAATTCCGACACCCAAGATGCAAAACGTCCCACGGAATCGAGCAGAGTTCCTTCGGCAGAACGAATCAAATCTGCCGGGCGTTCGACCGGATGAACGACTTCCCCCAAAGGAATCATGCGCCCCAGCTTGTCGATAAAGAGTCCAAAAACTCGATATTTTTCCCGATCCAGAGAATTCAGGACATTACGGGCGCTGCGCAGCGAAATTTCGTGCTCGGTGCTGCGTCCACCGCATACCACCATGATCTTTTTCAAAGCCATCTCCCCCATTACAGCCACTCAAACTGAAACCCTTCCACATCAATGACATCCTCTTCGGCGGGATGCAAGGCGCGAATCTGTTCCATAACCCCCATTGTTTCGAGGGAATTTTCAAAGAATGTGACGGAATCCTCGTCTTCAATCAATAACTTGCGCGTCAATGTTTGCAGGGGCTCTCCCTTGCAATAAATAATCGAACCCTCGCGGTAAATCGAAAGAGAAGGATCCGTTCGGAAAAATTCAGCCACATCGGTCAGCGGTTCGGTTGTATCCATTTGTTCCGGTGCTTTCGCCATTTCCCGTTGTAAAAAGTGTTTCAATTCGGCAATCCCCTGCGTAGTCGCCGCGCTGGTACACAGTACGGGGTATTGCGGATACTGCTGCTGAAATCGCCGAAGATTCTCCCTTGCCTGCGGCAGATCGCTTTTATTCGCCACGACCAAGCGAACTTTTTGCGCCAACCCAACCTGATAGGCTTCCAGTTCATCCTGAATCAGGCGAAAATCGTCTACGGGATCGCGCCCCTCATAACCGCTCATATCCAGCACATGTACTAAAAAGCGAGTGCGTTCAATGTGACGCAGAAAGTCATGCCCCAATCCCGTTCCCTCATGTGCGCCTTCAATTAACCCGGGAATATCCGCCAAAATCAGTGCCCGTCCCTCGCCGAGTTGCATGACACCTAAATTCGGTTCCAATGTGGTGAAGTGATAATCGGCAATTTTCGGTTTGGCATTGGACAGAATCGATAGCAAGGAGCTTTTTCCCACATTGGGTAACCCCACGAGTCCGACGTCCGCAATCAATTTTACTTCGAGCAAAACCTCCAGTTTTTGTCCCAATCCGCCCGGCTTGGCAAAACGCGGCGCCTGTCGAATTGAGTTCTTGAAACGCGCATTGCCCTTGCCGCCATGCCCGCCGCGCACCGCAAGGAAGCGCTGTCCGTCCTCTTTGAGATCGGCAATGAGTTTTCGGCTTTCCGCCTCACGAATCGTGGTACCCATGGGCACTTTCAGGATTAAATCAGCGCCTTTTTTTCCGAACATTTTCTTTTTTTTACCACGTTCGCCGGACTCCGCCCGATACTTGGTATGGTAGCGAAAATCGAGGAGCGTCTGCAAATCTTTATCGGCTTCAAAAAACACCGAACCGCCATCTCCCCCATCTCCGCCGTCGGGTCCGCCCGACGGTTCATATTTTTCTCTGCGCCACGCAATGGCACCGTCCCCGCCATTTCCCGCCTCGACGGTAATGCGCGCTGTATCAATGAACATCGTATACCTCCCCGCAAAAAAGGGACACTATGGAAAAAGTCGCGACCCGCCCGGGCCGCGACCTCTGTTCCTCTTCTCAGGCTGACACTACTTGCGGATAGACGCTGACTTGTTTCTTATCCTTGCCGCGGCGCTCATAGCGAACAACACCGTCGACAACTGCAAAAAGCGTATCATCCGATCCACGCTGGACATTTGTGCCCGGGTGAATCTTGGTGCCACGCTGGCGAACCAGAATATTGCCCGAGGTAACAAACTGTCCGTCGGAGCGTTTCACGCCCAGACGCTTCGCCTTCGAGTCGCGCCCGTTTTTGGAGCTCGACACACCTTTTTTACTAGAAAACAACTGAAGCTGAATGTGTATCATTTCGCCACCTCCTCATAGGTGATTTGTATCGTTTCCGGAAACTGTTCCGCCAAATCCTCCACATTGACTGCAAAGCCACGAAGCGCAATCTGCGCATCCCGCCGCTGCGTCGTAGAAAGCGTCGCCCAAGAAAGGCGGGCAAACAGATTTCCCTCAGAAAATTCATATTCCAATTGATCCGACAGGCCGCATACTTCAGACAGCGTATTGATCGTGGCGGTCGCTAAAACGGAAACCGCCGCACAGCGCAAAGCGCCCTCTTCATCCGGCGCCGCATGTCCCGTAATACGGTAGGCAGTGATTTGACCCTCTTCCTGTTCGAACCATACGGAAATCATGCGCCGACAATGCTCTCCACTTTGACCATCGTGTACGGCTGACGATGCCCGCGCTTACGACGATAGCCCTTTTTGGCCTTGAATTTTCCAACGACAATCTTTTTGTTCTTGCCCTGCTCCAACACGCTGGCGGTGACCTTTGCTCCATCGACGTAGGGTTGTCCGATATTCAGTTCGTCGCCCCCCACCAAAAGCACCTGGTCAAATGTTACGGAATCGCCGACTTCCGCCGCCAATTTCTCGACTTTCAGCGACTGCCCTTCCTCGACCCGGTATTGCTTGCCGCCGGTTTCAATAATTGCGTACATGTGTTCCTCCTCATATAAGACTCGCCATACGGGCGGTGCTTTTCGGTAGCACACTTAAACCCGATCTGTGCGGTACACGGATGAATAGTACCAGATTCCCGCAGAATTGTAAAGGAAGGGAGCGCCAAAAGAACGAGACGGTCCTTGACTGTCAAGACATGTTACACATTCCGCTTAAGATGCATTGAACACACTTCTCCTTTTTCCGGCGGTTTTTTTACGGGCACTTCCGAGCGCACTACATTTTGATGATTACGCCATCGCCGCACTCCGCAAGTTCGTCGCCTGGTTCTCCACTCTCCTGTTTGTTATGTTGTGCCCTCACAAAAATTCCATCTAAAAAAATCGAGTGGACATTTTTCTCTATGCCCACTCGATTTCATCAAACATTCACTACCCGCCATCGATCGGTAGCGTTTTACAAATCCGTTAATAATTCTGGTGTACCACACGCGCAAAAGCACAGCAATCGGCTTCGCCCTGTGGATCACTCAATCCCCATTTATATACAAAAACGGAAAGAATGTACGGATTATTCGGGCGATAGACAATCGCCATATCTTGCGAATAACCATATCCGTCGGATTGATCGGCATAGCCCGTCTTGTTTGCCACGCGAATGCCCGAACCGACCGCCTTGGGAATCTTATTCCGCCAAACTTGCTGTAACAGATGTCCCGTCATGCGCTCCGAGTAATAGGGGCTGACCAGACGTCCCAAATAGATGTCGCGCATTTGCAAGCCCGCATCTTCCGCGGTCATGCTGTTCCAGCCGCCCCCATTAGAGGCAACGGCGTACCCGCTCGGATGGAGCGTGTGGCGCACATAGGTGTTATAGTACCCGTTCCGCTCGGCAAATTCGCGGATGCGCGCACAGCCGCGTGCAAAATTCCCATCTCCCATTAAATAAACTAAATAGTTATAGGAGCTGTTATTGCTCACGGTAATCATCTGATGAATTTGATTTTCAATGACGCCATTGTTTCGGATTTCTCCCCGGTTAATGCGATCGTACACCGCCGCCATCACCACCGTTTTGATCACGCTGGCGGGATACTGCGGCTTGTCATTGAGAATCCAGTTCAATCCCGTTTCCACTTCGTTGTAATACAGGGACGCCGAGCCGCCATAGGAAGAAAAGTAGCGCAGCACCGCCGCTTCCGCCGCACGGGCTTTCGCCGTTTTCGCTTCATCAGCGCAGTATGCATCATAACTGCGTCCCAAGCCCTGACCCGACAACTCGGAGGATTCCGGCTTCAGCGAAACATAGACAAAGGGAACCGACGTATTCGGCGATTGTACTTTTCCGGTGCGCAGCACGCCGGTATTGTCATCAAAATAATGGTATTTCTGCCCGGTAAACTGCAAACCGCGAACCGCAAAGTAGCGAATCGGTGAGAAATAGAAATAATCATCGGCAAAAGAATTCCAGCCGCGCGCCGCACGTCCATCCGGCAACAAATAGTACCGATTCCCGGAAAGATTTTGCCAGCCGTATTGCACCGCACCGGTTTTTCCCATCAGGTACGCATTTTCCATGCCAAATGTAATAATCTGATTGCGAAACGGCATACCGTTTTCTTGGAAATAAAAGCGATCGCCGTCAAACTCCAACCAACCGGCGCCAAGTAAAAGCTGTCCCGTCTCGTCATCGAGGCGCAAAACCATGCCCTCGGCGGTGCGGGTGATGCCTTTGGCTACTTCCGCATTCTCATTCATATAGTAGGCGACATCCGGGCCGAAGGTGATGATTTGATTTGCGAAAAGCACGCCGGCACCTTTTACATAATGACGCGCTCCATCCTGCGCACAAGTAATCCACCCCGGTTTTTGTACAAGCTCACCGCTCTCCAAATCGGAGTAATAATGAACTCTCTGCGGTGAAACACAATGCCCATGCTGCACACTGCCGTCGGCGCCCATGTAATACCCGACTGTGCCGCCAAAGGTAATCACTTGGTTGGCAAAAAGCTCACCGCGTCCTTTGGCGTAATAGCGCTTATCGCCCTCTTCAATCCATCCTGCATCCTGTACCAATTTGCCGGTTGTCGGATCCGAATAGCGAACAATTCCCTGCGGGGAAATAGAAACGCCATACTGCACACTGCCGTCGGTGCCCATGTAATACCCGACCGTGCCGCCAAAGGTAATCACTTGGTTGGAAAAAAGCTCCCCACGTCCCTTCACATAGTAACGAAGGCGCTCATCGTCTCTTCCAAAGACCCAGCCCGTCTGCTGTACCAATTCACCGGTTGCATAATCCGAGAAATAATTTATTCCATTCGATGCCTGTGCCTGACCGTACGTAACTTTGCCATCGGCGCCCATGAAATAGCCAACGGAGCCGCCGAATGTGATCACTTGATCAGAGAAAATCTTACCAAAATCCCCTTTGGCGTAATAACGGTCGGTCCCTTGATTACACCACTGTGCGCGCAGGGATAGCTGCCCCTCTTCATCCGTTAAACGCATATTCCCTTGCGCGTCGCGGAACACACCCGTCATCCGCTGACCGTGATCGCCAATGTAATACGCAACATTCGGTCCGAAAGTAATTACCTGGTTGTAAAACGTCGAACCGTCCGGCTTTACATAAATCCACTCGCCGTCTTTTTCAACCCAACCCGTTTTGTTTTCTTCAACAGCAGGCAAAGTCATCGGCTGCAAAAGAGTTTCCTTTTCCAAATTCTCCGGTTCTGCTTCTTCTTCAAATTTTTCTTCATTTTCAGAGCTTTCCACAGATTCTACCGAAGATGCTTGCTCTTCATTGAAATCTGTCGGAGGCATTTCTGAAGAGTTTGATTCTTCTGTTTCTTCTAATTTTTCTTCTGCAGACGAAAACTCTTCCTCAGAAACTGTGGAACTGTTTTGCTGTGTTGCTTTTATGTCCGCCTCAACACTTCCTATATTTGTCGCCGGATTTGAATCATTTTCTTCGGTAATGATTTCTTCTGGTGCGAATTCTTCAGACGCGTACACCGGATATCCGTTCCAAAGCATAAAAAAAAGTCCCAATGTCAAGAAAAGACTTACTCTTTTCAACTGCATACTCCACCTCCCATGTCATTGTTTTTATTATAGCAGACTTCGCTTTGCTTTACTCAATGAAATAAGTATTTATTCGTTTTGTTTCACCATTTTCCAGTTCAGCGACTCCTCTCTTTGGTTGTCCTGCTTGATGCGTACATTTGTTGTTGATGTGAGACCATAAAAGTAAGAGAGAATTTTCTGTATGCTACCCTATTGATGGCCATTTTTATAAATTCAACACAGGCATCGGATGCTGCGTTTTGGATGTTGGAGAGCGGTCTCTTGACGAGTCTATTGTTCTGTCAAAACAGCGATTCCAACGCATAACGGAGCACTTCAAGGAGAAGGCTTTATGAAAAAAATGCCCCTTGCTGTATCGCTACAGTGCGGAACATTGTGTAGATGCCGAGACGATTAGTCTTCCACCCATATTTCGTATGTTTCAGTCTTCTCATCGTGGACTGTTTTAGCGCCCTGTTTTTGCCTCCGCTTTGCTTCCGCGTTCGATTCGTGTTTCGATTTCAGTGTAGAAGCAAGTGCAGCAGCGATAGTTACAGTTTCGGTCGATTTTGTTTCTGTGTCTTCGATAATAGAGGATTTCGATTCTTCTCCCGCTATCTTGTTGGCCATAGCTGGTGCTGTTGTAGTTACCGCATTTCTATCCTAGGGATATGAACGGAAAAGGCAATAAATAGCTTATTCAATTCATAGTAACGCCTGATGAATGCCTACAACTTATTTATTTGCTCAGTACCTCCTGCCAATAATAACGCAAATTTTGTAAACTGTATTTCGGAATTAAATCTGCTTTTCCACAAGTTTGTTGCTGCCTTCCGATACTGAAATTGTTGTTCAAAAGGTAGCAGGAAAAATGCTTCCATACGTTTTGCCAGTTCTTCAGGAGTAACATCCGCCGGTAGCAAAAAATTTTGATTCAATAAAGCTTCTTTTGATCCCCCTACATCTGTTGCCAAGGAAGGTATGCCATAAGAGAGCGCCTCCAAAATAGAAATCGGAACTCCTTCTGAACTTGAGGTGTTTATAAAAAGATCTACTTGATTGTTTCGATAAAACTCATGAATTTTATCATTTTTCACTTGTCCCATAAATTGATAGGTAATCCTTTTGTTTTCTACTAACTTTTTTTCAGCTTGTTCCTGCAAACAATTCTGTAGGGGGCCTGTGCCAAAATGGACCCAATGTATAGGCGTTTTCAGTAAGGACAGCGCATCAATAATGATATCTACTCGTTTTAAGGGAATTAGAGCCGAACAAGTTACAATAGTATGGCTCTTTGACAGATGAAAACTTTGAGCATCATAAGTAGTTCGAACCCCTAGGTATTGAACTTCATGTTTTGGTTTAGACCCGTAGTTTTCCTCATAATAGACTTCTCCGGCTCTCGAAATAAAGTATAGCGCATCGATATCTTGTAATAACGAGCGTTTGAACGGTTGATAATTATTTTTTGTACGTTCTTTGTACAAATCATGACCATGTATTCTCGAAACAATACGACAAGGCTTCCAGTTTAAGTATTTTTTTGCCAAAACTAGTGCCAAAGTTTGTTGTTTGTGCCAATAGGTGTAATAAATTGCATCGTCGATAAGCAGTTTTTTTTGTTTTAGAAATGTCATAAAACGATATGACCATCCAAAAAAGTGTATTGCATCCTTTCTTCGTGACAAATCAACAAAAGAAAGTTTTTCGCGTCGCAAATTTTTCAAGGCTAAAAATAAGGATTGAATAACTATTCTTGGGCTTTTCTGATCTTGGTAGGAAATGATCTGCGTCTCTGGTGAAACCTTCCGATAGATATCACTCTTAGCTGCCATCGTAATAATCGTTACAGAAAAGCGCTTTTCCAAATAAGAAAGCTCTGTTTCAAAAAAAGACTCTCCTGTGCCATAAGGATATTGATCCGTGAAAACAAATAATTTTTTCATTCTTCAGTCTCCTTTATCAAAGACACTGTAGTACGACTATCTCAATGTAAACGAATTCATTGCATAGCTCGAACAAAACTGTACTTCATCTTTGTGTTCTATCATAAAGTGCCTGTTCAGATTTTTAAAGAGGACAAGAGTCCCATATCTCAGTAACACATCCGATATTTTCTGTAAATAATTACATAATCCTCTTTCGGCATCTCTGAAAATTGAAAACAGCATGCGCTAAGACATATATACTTGCCTTTAAGATACCAATAATTCATAGCATGAACAGCATTTATTGAAAATTGTACCATATTCATACTTCTTCGGCAGGTTTTATAAAGAGGTGTTAATATAAGCAAACAAATAGGAACTGTCTAAATTTTTCAATCTATATTTTTCGAGCTCCACCATCACTCCCATTTTCCATGAGCAAAAGCTAGCCTGGCAATTCCATAGCACATTTGATACAATCGTGCCACGCATACAGGGGCTTTTCCCCGCTCTGCGAAACACGGAAATGAGGTTATTATGAAGCTTTTTGTCCTTGCGACGGCCTATCCGGATCCCTCCGGCAGTGTCGCGTCCATGTTCATCCATACAAGGAATAAGTACTATCTTCAACAGGGTCATTCCGTAACCGTCTTGAATTTTCAAGCGGAACAGGGTTATGAAATGGAAGGAATCCGGGTACTTTCTCCCGCAGAATATGCACAGTCGGATGAAAGCTATGACCTGCTTTTGTCGCATGCGCCAAATCTACGAAATCACTACCGCTTTTTAAAAAAATACGATAGCCGTTTCCCAAAGATTGTTTTCTTTTTTCACGGTCATGAAGTGCTCAAGCTTTCCGATGTGTATCCCAAACCCTTTCCTTATGTAAAAACACGGAATACCTTTTTACAGGATCGATATGACGAATGGAAAGTCCGCAAATGGAATGCCTATTTCCAAAAGAATCAGGAAAAAGTCCATTTAATCTTTGTCAGCCATTGGCTTTACGATAAATTTCGGCAATACGTCTCGCTCCCTGAATCGGTGGCTGTGTCGATTTCTTCCGTCATTCACAATTCCGTCGCTGCCGTTTTTGAGCAACAGTCGCAGGATCAAAGCGTTGAGAAAGAATATGATTTTATCTCCATTCGCAGTAATATGGACGATGCCAAATACGGCGTCGATATCGTCAATGACCTTGCTCTGCGATTTCCACAGTATCAATTCTGCCTGATCGGAAAGGGTGAATTCTTTAGTCACTTCCCACAAGCCGAAAATTTGACTTGGATCAATCGCACCTTAGCCCATCCGGAAATGCTTACGTATTTGGACCGTTCTCGTTGCGCACTGATGCCGACGCGTGAAGATACCCAGGGGGTCATGTCCTGTGAAATGCTAACCTACGGTCTGCCGCTCATTACTTCAAATATTGACGTGTGTCAGGAAATTTTCGGTGAATTTCCGAATGCCTACCTTGTGCCGAATGACGCCACACAAATTGAATTGCCCGAAATTATGGAGCAGATCAAAAATGCCGGCTTGATCGACAAGCCGACACGTTATTTCGCGAAAAATACGATTGAAAAGGAATTGGCGCTATTTGAGCAGATGATCCGATAAACTCTGCTCCACCGTAGTGATAATCTTTTTTGCCGCATCGCCGCTTCCGTAAATGCCTTCTTTAACGCGGACATCGGTCATTCGCTGAAAATCTTCAACGAGATGCGCCGCATCGGTCAAGGTGTTGACCCCCTCCTCAACCAATTCAATCCAACTCGTATCTTCCATGAGCACCAGTGCATTTTTCCCGGAAAAATATGTCTCTTTTTGATATCCGCCACTATCGGTTATGGCAAGAAGGCAGTGCTGCGTGAGCCCCATCAGCTGCAAATAATCCAATGGTTCAACCACGTGCCAACCGTCCAAAAGCGATTCCAAATGAAACTCCGCAATGCGTTGCCGCGTGCGCGGATGGATGGGGAATACAATGGGTACTTCTCGATTGATGGCCGCAAGAGAGCGAAGCATCGGCTCGAGTTTTTCTTTTGTGTCTACGTTAAAATCGCGATGCATCGTCAACACGATGTAACGTCCCTCTTCCAAACCCAGCTGTTTGTAATAATCATCGATAAATCGCGGCTTCATATGCAAAAACACATCATACATGACGTCACCTGAGAAATAAACCTTGTCGCGCAATCCCTCAGCCGCTAAGTTGTTGATGGCTCGCTCGCTGGGTGCGAAGAGATAGGCGGCGATGTGGTCGGTCAACACGCGATTGATTTCTTCCGGCATATCTTTCGGATTTTGTCGCAACCCAGCCTCAATATGCGTCACGGGAATTTTCAACTTCGCCGCCGCCAGAGCACCGGCCAATGTCGAATTGGTGTCCCCGTAGAGAAGCACCAAATCCGGCGCTTCTTTTTGAAAAATCGGCTCCAAGGCAATCAGCATTTCGCCGGTCATTTTTCCATGAGAGCCGCCGGAAATCCCCAAGTTGTAATCCGGCTTTTTCATATGAAAGAGTTCAAAAAATGTCCCGGACATATTAGCATCGTAGTGTTGCCCGGTATGAACGACCACTTCCTGCAAATTCGGATGTCGCTTAATTTCATGTTGGACGACCGCCTCTTTTACAAACTGCGGACGTGCCCCGACAATGGAAAGCAGCTTATGCATGGTTTTTCCCTCGTTTCTCTTCCAGTAGTTCATCAAATATGTTCTCCAGTTTTTCAGAAAGCACGCGATAATCATGTTGCTCGGCCGTCTGCCGCGCCTGTTTGCGCATATGCTGTTTTTCCTCTTCCGGTAGTCCTGCGAATCGCTGAATCGCATGTGCAATCTCCTGCGGATCCTGCGAACGGCTCTCGAACCCGCAATGGGCATCTTTCAACAAGGAGTATTTGCTCTGCACGGTTGATAATACCGGACAACCCGCCGCCAAGTACTCGAACAATTTATTCGGGCTGAGTCCATAGCGAGCCAAATCCACCTGTTTATGGTGAAGCAAGGCCAAATCGGCGCGTTGCAAAATGGACGGAATAAACGGTTTTTCTACGCGCCCTTTAAATTTGATATTTTGTAAGCCCATAGCGGTGGCGCGCGCCGTCATCTCCTCGCGTTCCGTGCCGTCGCCGTAAATTAAAAATCGCACCTGCGGAAGGGCCTTTTGGCAAAGGGCGGCCGTCTCTACAATGCAACCGAAGTCGTAGATATGACGAATGGAACCGCTGTAAACAATTTTCAGCGTTGCCGTATCCTCTAAATCAGAATCCTCATACCGATATTCCTGCGCTTCCCGCAGAAATTCTTTGAAGTCCACACCATTGTTAACTTGATCAATTTTTTTATCCCGCAACACCGAGTCCAGGCCACGATCATGTAAATAAGCTTCGCCCCCCGCCATCGTAAAAATGATACGATCCGCACGCTTGTACAGCGAGGCTTCCAATCCGTACAGCGCTCGAATGATCAGGTTGCGGTCGGTCAAACGACTATAATCGACAATTGACTTCGGCCATAGATCTCTGACTTCAAAAACGGTTGGAATCCCACGTTTCTCCGCAAAATGAAAGGCCGTTTTACTCGAAAGCGGCATCGGGGACGAGGCGTAAATTACATCCGGTTTTTCTCCGGAAGCATAGAGTTGTTTCATGGCCTTTTTGCAATGAAGCGGAAAATCCAACATATTGGCAATGCGCCGCCAATTATTCTTGGTGTAGCTCATGCTGCGAACAAAAGTATAGGGCACACCGTCCAATTCACATTCACGAAAACACTCATTCCCGGAAATCAAATTGACTGTGGTGTTGTGAATTTGTGAAGACGTAAAAATACGAAAATCATGCCCTCTTTGGCGAAAAAACTTCGCAAAGTACGAATGTCGAACGAGCCCCCCGTAGCGGGGCGGGGTCGCATAATTGTTAATCAGCCAAACCCTCATAAAATCGATGAATCTCCTTCCGCGGATGTCGATTCGGAAAGAACCTCGATTACGCGCTTAGCGCGTTCTTCCCAGCTATTTTTCTGCGCGGCAAGACGGACCTCGTTTCTCTTTTCTTCGATTAATTTTGTATTTTCTGCTAATGTCCGAAGTTGTGTAACAAAGGCCTGTGTTTCAAAAGGCACTACCCAACCGACATCAAAGCGGGTAACAAAATCAGCGACCTCTTTACAGTCAGTTACCAAAACGGGTCTCTCCATCGAAAGATACTCGAACAATTTGATCGGCATCGCAAAATCATTGTATCGTGTCTTTTTTCGCGGAATAACACAAACATCGGCACGCGCATATACCTCTTCTAAGCCGGTGCCCATTTGAACATGATAGCAGTGTAGCCAGGATGCCGTACTATACGTCTCTTTGTAGACACTTTTTTCCCACTGCGCTTCGGGACAAACCAGTAGCAGTTCGATGGCCGCCTCTTTTTCGACAGCCTGACGAACCGTATCCAACAAAAAGCCTGTACCCATGTCTTCCGAGATTGATCCCACAAAAAGAATTCGTAAAGGCTCGCCCGGCTCCTTTCGAACTACCCGTCTCGCAACACCCTCATTGATATTGTCGGAAACGTCACAACCCGGCGGAAGTGCGACCCATGTCTCTTGCAGCCTCATTTCCTGCGCCATCGTTGCTGAAGGGAGGAAAAAACAGTCAATATTTTCTTTGAATATACGCAAATCACGACGGTGCATTTGCTCGATCAGCCACAATTTGCATTTTTCTCGCAATGTTCGACTGCCGATGGTTACGCTGTCGCGATAGGTTTCCGGAAACATCCAATAGCAATCGCGATAAAACAAGCCGATGGGCACCCGCTCCTTGTGCAAGCGCTCAATCAGATGCAAATCAATGCGGTTAAAAATCGGTCCGGCTGGCGGCTCAATATAGCAGAGTCTCGGTCGATTGCCCGAAATCCAGTCCAGTATTTTCCGCACGCGCATGCGCCGCAGCCCGCGCTGATTGTTCCATCCATCTAGGACTTTGATTTTCAGCCCGATTTCTTCAAAGGCGCGTAGCATCTTTTGCGGACGCACCGAAGAGCCGGACCCGGCCGTCTCCGAGAGATCGACAAACGCGATGTAAAGGAGATCCCATGTTTCCATCACTGCGTACCCTTACCGAACGAGCGTCAATAATGTATCGCAAATTTCGTCGATTTCCTCTTCTGTCAGGTAAGCATGCATCGGCAAGCTGAACACCCGACTGCTGTAATCTGCTGAATTCGGCAAATCTTCCGGCTGATAGCCAAGATACGCATAGGCTGTTTGCATATGCATGGGTGTCTGATAATAAATCATGGTTGGAATATTCTTCGCTTTCATGCCGGAAAGAATCGCTTCTCGCTGCTTTTCATCGCGCGCCATCAGCGTGTATTGTGCTAACGCCGTCTCACAGCCCTCCGGAATGATTGGGGTATGAAATACCCCGTATAAACGCTCGGTGTACTTTTTGGCAATTTCATTCTTCCGACGACGTTCCTCATCTAACACCGGAAGTTTCGCCAGGAGAACCGCCGCTTGCATGGTGTCCAAACGGCCGTTAATACCGATGCGCACATTATCATACTTGGATGCGCCATGTCCGTGGACACGAATGGAAGCCATCAATTCATAAAGTGCGTCGTCATCCGTGAAAATCGCGCCTCCGTCCCCATAACAACCGAGCGGTTTCGCCGGGAAAAAGGATGTCGCCGCCACATCGCCATAGGCGCATGATTTTTTTCCGTTGCGCGCCGCGCCGAAACTTTGCGCGGCATCCGCCAAAAGAAATAAATCGTATTTTTTTGCGATCTGCGCGAGACGTTCATAATCCGGCATTAAGCCGAATAAATCGACGGCAACAATGCCGCGCGGCGTCAGCTTGCCCTCTTGAATCGTTTTTTCAATCGCCTGTTCCAAAAGCGCCGGGTCTAAATTATAGGTTTCATCGGAATCAATAAAGACGGGTGTGCCGCCCGCTAAATTCACCGTTTCAGCAGATGCAAAATACGTAAACGAGGAGACAAAAACGGCGTCCGTTTCTTTCAAGCCATAGGCAAAAAGCGGAATAAACAATGCGCTGGTACCGCTGGAACATGTCAGGCAATACTTTCGCCCCACGTACGCGGCGAGAGCCTCTTCCAACTCCTGTACTTCGGGGCCCATAATAAAATGTTGCGCATCAACGACCGCTTGCAAGCGTTGATCGACATCTTCTTTAATTTTTTGATATTGCCTTCCCAGATCAATAAACTGCATCGTTTTTCCTCACTTTTCTTTCAGACCTTCCCCGTTTTCCAATGTTTCGTACTGCCGATGGCAATGGGGACAGGATAAATCATCATTCAAGAGACTGCCGCATTCACACGCCCAACCGATCCGCTTTGCCGGAACACCCGCTACCAAGGCATGCGGCGGCACATCCTTTGTCACGACCGCGCCGGCGGCAACCAGCGCCCATGCACCGACGGTATGGCCGCAAACAATCGTCGCATTTGCACCGATACTCGCCCCCTCTTGGACGTGCGTGACATGGTATCCGGCCGGTCCTTTCGGATATTTGGCCCGTGGCGTCAGATCGTTCGTAAACACACAGGAGGGGCCGCAAAACACATAATCCCCCAGCTCTACACCCTCATAAAGCGAAACATTATTCTGAACTTTGACATGGTTGCCGATTTTTACATGATTGGAAACATTGACATTTTGTCCGAAACTGCAGCCTTCGCCGATTCGCGCTCCGGACTGAATGTGGCAAAAGTGCCAAATTTTTGTACCGGCACCGATCTCTACATTCTCATCGACATAACTGCTCTCGTGAACGAACACATCGTTCTGTAGCTGTGTCCCTTCGCGCTTCACTTTCCAAACATCCCTTTCATTTCTTCCGAAGCAAAAGACTGCAACGGCAATTTAACAGGTTGTCCTGTTTTTTGACTCTTATAAATCGCTAAAACCAGTTCTAAGGCGCGACGACCGGCGTGCCCGTCAACAAAGGGCGCGCGATCCTGTTCGATCGCCTCGACCATATCCGCAAAAAGCGCGGTATGTCCGTTTCCATATACATTTGTCGTCTGCTCATGTAATCCGGCAATATCGCGGTCTTCTTCCGTCGCATCGGCAAAATCCCAGACATCAATCGCGTTGCAGGACTTCCCGCCTAATTTTACCGTTCCGGTTTCTCCAAAAACATAGAGCGTCTCTTCCAGATTTTTCGGATAGACATTCGTCGTCCCTTCAATGGTACCGACCGCGCCGTTTTTAAACTTGACCACGGCCAGACCGACATCTTCCGCTTCTAAATAGTCGTGGAACTGCTGCCGGGTCACGCCGTAAACCTCGTCAATTTCATCACCCAGCATCCAACGCAACAAGTCGATTCCGTGAATGCATTGGTTCATCAAGCAGCCGCCGTCCTGTGCCCAGGTTCCGCGCCACGGTGCCTGTTCATAATAGTTATGGTCGCGATTCCAACGCACATGAATGGATCCGTGAGATAAGCGGGTGAAGCGATTGGCATCAATAGCGCTGCGCAGTTTGCGAACGGCGACATTAAAACGATTCTGATGGGACACGCAAATTTTTACATTCTTTTTCTCCGCCTGCGCAATCAGACGATCCGCATCTTCCAGAGACATCGCCATCGGTTTTTCAATAATAACGTGGATGCCCCGCGCAATGCACTCGGAGGCAATTTCCGCATGATTGCCACTTTCCGTCGCGATACTGACAAAGACAATCTCCGGATGTTCATCCAACATCTTGTGATAATCGGTATATTTTTCAACCGTTTCCGGATGCGGATATCCGGTTTTTTCCAATAGAGCGTCCACCTTTTCTTCCACCAAATCACAGGCGGCAACAAATTCCAGCTTATTTTCTAAAACCGCCTTGACGTGATTCGGCGCAATGCGCCCGCAGCCAATCAATGCGTATTTCATCGCGTTCCTCCCATTAAAGCACTTCCACATTCGGAAGCGTGCCCAGTTCCTTCGTTGCATTGCGCGTATCAAAAACACGTGCGGCATGATCGGTAACCCAACGGTAATCCACAGAGCTGTGCGCCGTAGCAATTAAAACAAGATCGGCCGCTTCCAATTCCTTTTCTGTGAGTTCCTGCAAGCCTTGATGCATTGCACCTTCGTACTTGTAGGCTGGAATGCAAGGATCATAAAACTCGACATCCGCTCCCTTTTCTTTAAGAATATCAATCACTTTCAAAGCCGGGCTTTCGCGATAATCATCAATATCGTTTTTGTAGGCCACGCCCAAAACGAGAACTTTCGAACCGTTCAGCGCCTTCTTGTCACGATTCAAAATCCAAGCGGCCCGGTCAACCGTATACTCCGGCATTTTGTCATTCACAATCATGGAGTTTTCAATCATGGAAGTATGAAATGCGTACTCCCGCGCTTTCCATGATAAATAGTAGGGATCCAGCGGAATGCAATGCCCGCCGAGCCCTGGTCCCGGATAAAAGGCCTGAAAGCCGTAGGGCTTCGTCTTGGCGGCATCAATCACTTCCCAGATGGAGATGCCCATGCGATTGCAGAGAATGGCGAGTTCATTGACGAGCCCGATGTTGACATTGCGGTAGGTGTTTTCAAGGATTTTCTCCATTTCTGCTACCGCCGGGGAAGACACGGTATGCACTTCCCCATCCAAAACAGCACTGTACATCGCCGCTATCACCTCGGTCGCATCGGCTCCGATGGCGCCAACTACTTTCGGTGTGTTTTTTGTTTTGTAAATCAAATTGCCCGGATCGACGCGTTCCGGAGAAAAGCCGAGATAAAAATCTTTTCCACATTCCAAACCGGAACCTTTCTCCAAAATCGGACGAATCAATTCTTCTGTCGTTCCGGGATATGTCGTCGATTCCAAAACCACCATGGTGCCCGCTTTCAAGTGTTTGGAAATGGATTCCGTGGAGCTGCGCACATAGCTGATGTCCGGCTGCTGATGCGCGTCCAAGGGTGTCGGTACGCAAATTGCAATAAAGTCAACATCTTTAATAAAGGTAAAGTCCGACGTTGCACGAAGCATTCCCTGCTCGACGATGCTCTTCAGGTCATCGTCAATGACATCGCCGATATAATTGTGTCCCTCATTGACCAGTTTGACCTTTTCTTCCTGCACGTCAAAGCCGATCGTTCGAAAACCCGCTTTTGCCTTCTCAACGGCAAGCGGCAAACCGACGTAGCCGAGGCCGACAACGCCCACCGTTATCTCTCGTTTTTCGATCTTTTTCAGTAATTCCTGTTTAATCATCTCATTTTCCCTTTCAAAAATACGACCGCACGAAAAAGACCGCGACCGCCTAGAGTGCCTACTGCATGATACTCCACCCGCTAAAAATCGTCAACAAAGCGGGCGCGCGGTGATTATGGTACAATAATTTGAAAAGTTTTCTCGCTTTTGGTAGATATACCAATAAATTTTAAGATATTAGGAGAGGAGCTATGAAATCATTTCGTTTGCAACAAACCACAGCGTTGTTGTCGGGAGTCGTTTTATGTGCTTTACTCGTACTGGGCGGTGTCGTACATGCCGAAAATGAATCGGTGGAGACAACCGAATTCGGTTCGACAGTAGAGGAAAAAACGACAATCTCCGATGCAGCCGACGAAGAAGCACTTTCGAATCCTTCGGAGGAGATTCTTAAGGGAACACCCCCTGAAAAAAAAGATGAAAAAAGTGCAACCTCCGAGGTCGTCGCCCCCCCCAATGGGGAAATGGAACTCCGTGAAGCATCGCCGGAAGCGCCCTCTACAACCCCGGCCGAAAAGCCGGTCTCGGAAACTACTCCAGAAAAACCCTCCAAAGCTCCTGAAGAGCCGGTACAACCGAAAAGTCAATGGGTATATACCGAGGACGGAAAGTGGTATTACTACGATGAAAACGGCAATAAATTCTACAACCGTTTGATTTCGTTTAATGACATCATGTACTACATGGGAGAAGACGGCAGCGCCGAAACAGGCATCATTTCCTACAATGGAAATTATTACTATGCCGATGTCGAGACCCGACAAATTCAAAAAAAGGGCTCCTGGATCTCTTATGAGGGAAATGACTATTACCCGACAAAAACAGGCGTCCTGTATAAAAACACATTTATCAGTTTTGGATCCGAGTACTATTATCTGGGTGCCGATGCTTCTTTGCAACACGGCTTTTTTGTCCATGCCGATCAACTTTACTATGCTGATCCGGTTTCCGGCTTGGTGCGTAAGAATGCCGGATGGTTTGAAATGGATGGGAAACGCTATTACTCCGACACAACGGGACGCTTTTTCCGCAATCAATTTATTTCGTTCGGTGGATCCGTTCGATATTATATGGGCGCCGACGGTAGTGTCCAATACGGTCTGTTCTCGCATGAAGGTAAATCGTACTTTGCCGATGAAGATGGAAAAGTATCTGAGAATGCCCGATGGATTACCATTGAGGGGAAGCGTTATTACAGTAAGGCAAATGGCGAATTGTACAAAAATTGTTTTCTGCGCTTCGGTTCGGAACGGTTTTACATGGGTGAAGACGGCGCGGTGCAAACCGGTTTCTTCCGTGTAAATGGAGATTTGTACTTTGCCGATCCTACATCCGGTGATGTTCGATCCTCAGCCGGATGGTTTGAGCAAAACGGTAAGATGTACTATTCCGATGCACAGGGACGGTTCTTCTATAATCAAAAAATTTCTTTTAATAGCGACCTGTATTTTTATATGGATCAAAATGGCGCACGCGCGAGCGGATTGTTGGAAATTGAAAATGAGTTCTACTACGCGGATCCGGATGACGGACATCTTCTCCTGAATCAATGGGTGAATGTTGATGAGGAAGCCTATTATGCCGATGCATTCGGGCGCTTTTATCGAAATCAATTTATCAGCTTCGGCCCGGCAGTGAAATACTACATGGGACCAGATGGAAGCAAACAGAAGGGAATTATTGAAGCGGATGGAACTATTTACCGCTTAGATGAAAACACAGGTGCCTTAGTACAAAAAGCCGGCTGGGTCGAATACAATGGGAAAATGTACTATATGGATCAAAACGGCGTTCCGTTTCGAAATCAGCTCATTTCTTTCGGCGGCAATGAAGCCTACTATATGGGGGCGGATGGCAGCAAGAGCACAGGCTTTGTCTCCTACTATGGTTATCTCTACTATGCCCGTCCAGAAGACGGAAATGTCTATGCCATCACCGGTGCGTTTGAAGTCGATGGAAAAGAATATTATGCGCAAAGTAACCATATTCTACGAAGAAATCAATGGCTCTCTTATGGAAAAGACTACTTCTATTACAAAGATGACGGTTCGATGGCAAAAAATGAGACTGTCGTAATCAATACAGTCCCCTACCGTTTTAATGAAAATGGTGTGCGTGAAAATCGCTATGGGATTCATACGATTAACGGAAAGCAGTATTATTTCAGTACAAGATCCGGCCTACCTTTTATTGGTTGGATAAATGATGGAAATTACAAATATTACGCAGATTCCACCGGGGCATTACTGGTTGGGTTGCAATGGATTGACGGAAACCCCTACTACTTTAATGAGCACACGGAACATCCCGCTATGGTTACGAATGCTTCTTTTTGGTTCTATGATAAACAGTACGCCTTTGGGCCGGATGGCGTGGGACGGCTTGTTAAAAAAATCTGGCGTTTCCGAGAACGCTTCATCTATGAGGACGGCCTTCTGAAAATTTTTGATAAGTCCGGAAATTACCAACGGTCACGATATGTTGGCGGAAATCACATTTTAATCAGCATTCCAAATCAGTACATGTGGGTGTTTAACGGCGGACGGCTGGTAAAAGAAGTGCCTGTAATCTCCGGAGCTCCTTCTACAGGTACACCGGCGGGCAATTTCAGCATCATTGGGAAGCGGACAAACACCTATTTAACAGGCGCCGATTACCGTGTGCGCGTCGACTGGTGGATGGAATTTCTACCATCGTATGGCATTCATGATGGGAGCTGGCAAAAACTTAGTTCTTATCACATGGACAGTCTTGCTTACTATCAAGAAGGCAGCCACGGTTGCGTCAATGTGCCATGGGCGAGTATGGAAGAAGTCTATAATGCAACCTACGTAGGGATGCCGGTGACCATTGCCAGATAATCCTCTCAGTAAGAGATTCGGCGCCTTGCGTGAGCTGATTTTCAATAAAAAAGACAGTGTGGAGTTCCGCACTGTCTTTTTTCTACCTTATGCTCGCCCCGTACTGATTGGAAGCTTTCGAATATAAGCAGGCAATATACAAAAAGATTCCGATATATCCAAAATATACAAAATTACCAAAAGGATCCACACCCATGCCCAGCATCGCAGGGGCGAAGAAAGAAAGGAGTAGTAAATAAAAAATAGGATTGTAATGCCATTTTCGTTTTGAAATCACCGCAAATAAGGCACTAAAGATCGTCTTAAGAAAGAGTACAAAGAACGCGATGCCAACGGGAATGCCGCCATCATAGAAAAAACTGATAATTAAATTATGCGGGTTTGAAAAGAACGGTAAACTGTATCCTTCTAATTCAAACTGACGTTTCTGTTGGCCCAACATTTTGACATTATCCATATAAATTGTCCATATGCTCATACGATGGCTGGTTAACCGATCAAGTGCTTGAAACCATTGCGTTTCTGAACAGCGTTCATAAAGGCTGATTCTGTGCCTTTTCTGAATATTTCCATTGGCTGAAGGTTTCTTTTTTATTTTTTGTATGGGACGGTTTTCAGCAAATAAAGCCTGCCCTTGCGCAATCGTCAACTCTGTGCGCGCAAAAAGAGTGTCAAATACCTCTTCATTGGTAGGGTACTTTGGGATGTGCATGGGCTTTATGGCAGCTGCTTCTTGCACTTTTCCATCGATAATAGAAGACTCATAAACGCTGATTTTCAATCGTAAATACAGTTGTTGAAGCGCCCCCTGAAATTGATATGCTTTATAAAAACAAGGTCGGAGAGCAACAATAAAAAAAATAGCCCCTGCAGCATAGATGCTGACCGTTTTTAGTAAAATCACAACGTTTTTTTTCTTCTCATGAGATCGAAAAATATGCAAAATATAAAAAAGAATTGCCAAAATTAATGTGAGTATAAAAGTTCTGGAATTTGTACAGCAACCACATAAAAACCCTAGGATGCCTGCAGAGTACCCTACGTACCCTGTGCTTCTTTTCGCCCTATTCTCACAAGTCAATGCGAATCCCGAAAACATAGTTAATGCGGAAAGCAATGCCAACCCGTTTGGATTGTCAAATATGCCGAAATAAACACCGATACCAATGGGTTCAAATATGAAGGAAAGAAGAAGAACCGTACTCCCTCCGATAGCCAAGCCTTTGGCCATATGATTCAAAAAAAAATCCACTCGACCCGTCACAATTATTTGCCAAGCAAGGTAATAGACGCCCATCATAAATGCACTATAGAACAACTTGGTATGCGATATAAAGACCCCAGTAACGGCAAACCCGATGGTAATGACCAAGGTCGGAATCCGAATCCATGAGGAATAAATGTATTGCGTTAAAACAGGACCATTACATACCAATAAATAGATTAGAAAGGTAATTCCACTGAAAGCAAGATTGATAAAAAATGCGAATGTACCGGAAACACGATGATGAAGCACCAATTGTGCAGAAAGCCCCGTGTAGGTGAACGCAGTCATAAAAACAACAAGAAAAAATGTTGTCCAAGTTACAACGCGTCCGGAGCCTTGCAATGATTTTGCAAATTTTGCATCAAATATTCTTTTTATTCCGAAGAACAACCGCTGCTCTATGCCTACTGCACTTGTTTTACATCGTTTCTTTGAATCCAAGGTCATATTCACTACTTTCCGATATGTTTTCTTCATTTTTCAGGTATCAAAAGCCATTCCAGTGACCGTCTTTAATGATGGATGGATAATCTTTATACATGTAACTGAGATCAAGGTCATGCGAAAATCCATCCAATTGCCCTTGTGACGTAAATTGCCACATGCCATAGTTGCCGGAATAACCCGGTTTGGAAACGCCGTAGTGCGCCACCCATACCTCATAGTCTTGCAGACGGGACATATCTAATTCATCATACAGCCAGCTGGTACTGGAGTATATCCCGCAATAATAACGAGCATTGCGCAGCGTTGATAAAAAAGCCAACGCCGTATCGGTGAGTTGCGCTCGAGAGGTTCCTCGCTGATGATACTCATCTTCCGTGTCCCAGTAGACCGGAAGTTCCAACTGTTTTCCGCGCAGGCGGTTAATAACGAAATTCGCCTCTCGGATGCCTTCCGGTACTGTGGATGCACAGCTATAAAAATAGCAGCCGACAGGAACGCCTCGCTTTTTAAATTCACGATAATATGTTTCAAAGGTGGAGTCCGGCTGCTGGGTCAGTGACTCGTGTCCGGTATATCCGATGCGAAGAATGACGCCGCCGATTTGCTGCGCAATACGATCAAAATTCATTGCATTCGGATTTTGCCAATAGGAGACGTCCATCACCAAAATCTTTCCGGTGACAATCAATTCCCCTGTTTTCTTGTCAAATTGATATTCTTTTCCGTTGATAACGACCAGTCCGGTTGCAACACTTCCGTCATGCTGCATGTAGAAACGCGAGTCCCCGAAAGAGATGAACTGATCGCGGAACAATCTCCCATCCGACCGACTGTAATACCGCTTGCCGTTCCATGTAATCCAACCTGCGCGACGCTGCACAATCCCGCTTTGTGGATCCGCATAATAGAGGTTGGCGCCGGTTTCGATGATGCCGGATTGCACACTGCCGTCCGGCCCCATGTAATAAGCGACCGTGGAGCCGAAGGAAATCAGTTGGTTGTAATAGAGTTCACCACGATCATTCGCATAATAGCGCTTGGCACCGATGGTGAGCCAGCCCTGTTTGCGCGCGATAATGCCGGTATCGGGCGCAGCATAGTACAACTTACTGTCGACTTGAATTAATCCGGACCTGCGGCTGCCGTCATAACCTATATAATAAGCAACTTTCGAGCCGAACGTAATGATTTGATTACGGAACATACGACCATCCGCCTGAGCATAGTACTGCCGTCCCTCATAGGCATACCAACCGGGTTTCGACACGATAACACCCGTATTAAGATCAGTAAAGTAAAGTGCTCCACCCGCACTGCACGGACCGAACTGAACGGCACCGTCGCAACCCATGCAATAACCAATCGAGCCGAATGTAATTTTTTGATTACGATAAAATACGCCATTGGGTCCAATATAATACCGCTTCCCATCCAGCTCAAGCCAACCTTGTTTTTGAACGACTTTTCCGGTCTCGGGATCGGCATAATAATAATTCCCGTTGATTTCGGTTAAACCATGCTGCACCGAACCGTCACTGCCCATGCAAAACAGAACATCCGCAAAACTAATAACGCGATTCTGAAACAAAGTCCCGGTTCCATCTGCATAATATTGCCGATTTCCCACTTCAATCCATCCGGGCTTTTTCTGAATAATGCCGGTGGTCAAATCTGCGTAATATACTTTGCCGCCGATCTGCAAAATACCATATTGCACACTGCCGTCCGAGCCCATGTAATAGCGCACTTCTTCCCCGAAAGAAATAAACTGATTCTTGAAGAAGTTGCCATTTGCATCGACGTAATATCGTTTTCCGTTCGCTTCATACCAGGAATTTGGCTGTGGGGTATTGCGGAGTGCCCGTGATAAATCCTTTACTTCCGGTGTTGGTTCGGTGCTCTCCTCCGGAAGTTCTTCCCGGACCGGTTCACTCCCTGTCAGTACCGGGTTCTCTCTTTCCGACGCTGAATCCGCCGAGGCCGCTTCTTCTCCCGCTACTGCCGGTGCTTCTGAAGTTTCGTCCTCTGCGGCATCCACGAGTTTATCGGTTGCACGAAGATAGAGGGTATCCGTGTCTTCTCCGTTGCCGCGCTCGACGGACAATAAAATGTCTTGTTTCGCATCCCATTGGATTTCAAAATAAATGAGCCCGTCTTTTTCACAAAGAACGAGTTCTTCCCATTCTCCTGCTTCTTCGAGATTCGGCTCGAGCGCTATCTCTGTCGAGTCGGGCGCAGCAGATGGTTTCGAGCACAATCCTTTTTCTTGATATATGTTCAAAGGCCGATCGCCATCGGTCAACAGAAAACGGACGTGGTCATCTCCAAAAAAGTGAGCGACTTTTTCGCCGTTGAAGACTGCCGTCTCCGTACGAAAGATCGCCGATAAATCGTACGTCGTCCCGCAAAACTCATCATTGTATGTCGGGTGCACCGCATCCGAGGGCTGAAAAACCACTTCGGATTTTTCGTTACCCGCATACACCGTTTTCGGCGCAGCAAATATTCCGGCAAGGATGAGCGTCGTGCCCCCTAAAAACCATAAACTCTTTTGAATTCTTCGAAAAGTAATCATCCCGCAGTATGCCTCCTTGCCTCAAAAATATCTCATAAATATATTAAGAAGTATACCACACGCGCCCCCTTGCTGGTCAACAGCCACATAAACTGTCCTATGAAATTAAATCTCGCGATTCCCGAAAGAACTGGTTCTACCTATCTCGCTTCCAAGAGTGATTTGTCTTATGCTATACTGCTCTTAGAAATAAACAAGAAATCATCATGTGCACAATGCTGCCATAAAAGACAAAAATTTGTTAGAAAGAGAGAGGTTATGTCCAAGAAAGCACGTTTTTTTGTTTTAAGTCTGAGCTTAGTACTTGTTGCTTTGTGCCTGCATGCGCCCAAAACGGAGGCTGTGCAAGAATTTCCCGCTACCACCTCGGAAGCTGGGGAAAAATCTCTACATTCGCCATTGACAGAGAGCACCAATACGGCTGTATCTCCGTCGATGATCGAAGCGCCGGAGCCCCTTAAAAATAACAGCGATGTCCCGACTGCAGAGAAAGTCCCCGAGAACAGCATAAATGAAGTCGCTCCACAAACCGCGGTCAGGAGCCCGGCAAATACGAATGAGGAAAGCCTCACTTCCAAAGAAGCCACACCCTCTATCCCCGGTGACGAAGTTCCAAAAAACCAATGGGTCGTCGATGAAGATGGAAAGCGCTATTATGCCAATGAAAATGGCGAATATTACAAAAATCAAATCATCACTTTCGGCGCTATTGCGTATTATATGGGTGCCGACGGGAGCGTGCAATTCGGCGTTGTTTCCTATCGAGACAATCTCTATTTTGCCGACCCCGAAACAGGTATTCTTCAAAAAAATGCTGGATGGATCCATTGGAAAAGCCACACGTATTACGTGAAAGCAGGTGGCACACTCTTTCGAAATCAAATTATAGGATTTGGCGAAACCGTCCGCTATTGCATGGGGAATGATGGAAGCATTCAGTATGGTTTTGTCATGCTGAATGAGAATTTGTATTATGCAGATCCTGAAACGGGATTGTTACGTCAACAAGCAGGTTGGCTCGAACAAGCCGGCAAAAGATATTATGTGGCGTCGAACGGACAAGTGTTCCGAAATCAGTTTATTACCTTTGGCACCGCAACCAAGTATTATATGGGGCAAGACGGTTCCGTGCAGACCGGATTTTTGAATCTTTCCAATGGTCTGTATTATGCCGACCCGGAAACGGGACTGGTACGACAAGAAGCCGGCTGGTTTGTCGTCGATGAGAAACAATACTACTCGGAACCCGGAGGACGCTTTTTTCGCCGTCAATTTATTACCTTTGGTGAAAAAACAAAGTTTTATATGGGTGACAACGGCTCCGTTCAAACAGGCTTGCTTTCAGTAAATGGCGAAACCTATTACGCAGCGCCAACAAGTGGAAGAATTGCACTGCAGCAGTGGGTGGAATTGGATGGAAAGCAGTATTTTGCAGATCCGACCGGACGTTTTTACCGCAACCAGTTCATCAGTTTCGGCAGTGATACGCGTTACTACATGGGCGTCGACGGAAGTTTGCAAAAGGGCACCATCTTTGCCGACGGTACGATATATCGGTTACACCCCGAAACCGGCGTGCTGATCCAAGATGAGGGGTGGTTCGAATACGAGGGCGAAACCTATTACATGCAGAAAAACGGTCTGCCTTTCCGCAATCAACTGATTTCTTTTGCCGGAACGGAAGCCTACTACATGGGCTCCGATGGAAGTCTACAAAAAAATCGATTTGTCACATTTAACGGATATCTCTATTATGCACCGGAAAACGGTGATCTGTATTCCGTTACGGGCTGGTTGACAAAGGGCGATAATACCTACTACGCCATGCCAAATCACACACTTCGAAAGAACGGGTGGCTTTCATTTGCTTCAACGTACTATTATTGTCAGGCAGACGGCACTCTCGCAAAGAATACTACATTGTACGTCCATGGAGTTCCCTATCGTTTTGACGCCGAGGGCATTCGGGAAAACAGGAGCGGATGGCAAACCATTGAGGGAAAACTATATTATTTTGGCACCTCCGGCATTGCGCAGACAGGCTGGTTTTCTTCAGAGGGTAAAACGTACTATGCCGGATCCAATGGGGTTGTTTATCGCGGATTGCAAACCATCAACGGAAGAAAATACTATTTCGACGAACATGCTTCCCGTCCTCATATGCGCACCAATGTGTATCTCACATTTAACAATGACGCTTATTATTTTGATGAAACTGGTGCGGGCACTCTACTTCGCGAAATTTGGAATTTCCGGCGTTTTTCCTACGACGGGCATCGCCTGAAGATCAAATACGCCAATGGAAATCTGCCGAATGTTCGCGATGTCGGACGCAATCATGTGCTCGTCAGTATTACAAATCAATACATGTGGATCTTTAATAACGGACAGCTTGCCATGGAAACGCCGGTAATTACCGGAAAGCCCGGCACTCCAACGGTAACCGGTTTTTTCAGTGTCATGGGTAAGGCTCGGGATGTCGTGTTGCGCGGAGATGATTATGCTACACCCGTCAGTTACTGGATACAATTCTATCCGAGTTACGGTATTCACGACGCCGGTTGGCAAAGCGGCGGAAACTTTTATATGGACAGCGACGCAAACTACTATGTCGGCAGCCACGGCTGTGTCAATGTCCCGTCCTGGCGTATGCCTCAAGTATGGGATTGCACCTACACCGGCATGCCGGTGACGGTTATGCCGTAAAGAAAAAAACTGCACTAAAAAGGGCCTTCCTCTGTGGAATGCCCTTTTTATATGTCTGATTTACTTTTCTATAAGCTCTCATTCCTTCTGACGCGCCGACAATAATAAAGTAGATATGCGAAGCTTGCCGTGCCCGAGAGTGCATAAGAAATTGTCAAGGCATAGGCTGCGCCGCTGATCCCCATGTTGGAAATAAAAAACCAGTCCAAGCCAAAGTGCATAATGCAGGTCACTGCAGACAAAATGATATTAAAGCGCAATTCCCCCATTGCCGCCAAGATATTGCCCAAAGGTATACGTAGTGCGGAGTTTAGAGCGTAAGCAACCCACATGGCCTGCATAATGGGGACCGCGGGCAGGTAGTCTTTTCCGTAAATAATACGGATGATATAGGGGCTTGCAAAAAAGCCGACCACGACGGCTGTACCCATAATCACACTCATGCCGGCTAAAGTCAGCAGACTGTATTTTTTAACCCATTTCGTCTTACCCGTATTTTTCGCAAAATAAGGATAAATAAAGGTGGCTACGGAAAGTGCCACATATTGAATATTACTCGGTACCGTCGATGCCGCCTTATAGTAAGCTGTCGTCGACAAATCCTGCAATGCCATGTTGATTACTAAGGTCTCATTCAAGGGCATAATCATGGAAAGTGCATTAGCAAACATGGAGCCGAGTCCATAACGCCACAGTTCCTTTTTATGATCGGACGATAGCAAAGGTGGCTCTTTCGTCAACACTTTCTCGCGATGCAAAATGAAAAGACCGATAGCAACAATCGCAGAGACCGCAATATAACGACCGATGATGACCCCGCGGATGGCTGCGAAAAACGCAAAAAGAATTTGAAATCCGGCATAAAAGAGCGTGTAAAGCACGGAAATACGTGCAAACGCCCGATTCATAAAATTTGATCGCATATAGACCAAAACGAGATCCAGCCCGTAGGTCAGTGAAGGCAAAAGACAGGCGACTAAAATATACATCCGCGCAGTAGCATAGGTTCCGTCGGCAAATACGGTCGAGAAAAACAGCAACGGCAAAAAGATCAATAACAAAATACCGTTGAAAATCATTCCCCAACGAAAAGCGAAGTGAAAAATTGCAGTTTTTCCTTCCTTCGATTCCTCTAAGGAGCAATAGCGCAAGACCGAGGTGGAAAGCCCCATGCCGTTCAGAAGGATCAGGTAGGAATTGAAGTTATCAATCGTCGAAAGCAGTCCGTAATCCGTCGTCGAAGAAAGAATCCGCGGAAGCAGCATGGCGGAACTCAAACTAATGATTTTCACCAGGGTGTTGCCAAAAAAGATATGAAAAAAGCCTCGCGCGCGCAGCGCCTTTGTTCCGGTGCTCAGCCGTTCTTTGATTGCAGCCATTCTACCTCCTCTCTATGGAATTACTCGGATTAATATATCTTCGTACCGCCTCGGCAGCGGTAAGAAACGCCGTTTTTTCAAAAAAGGGAACATTTTTATTCGTAAAGTATGTGTAAATGTCTTCCAAAGCAGCACAACCTTCAATGGTCTGCAATCCTCGTTGCATGTGCTCTTCCATAAAACGCGTTAAGTCGGTTCGATTCTCCACCCAAAGCCCAACCGGGTTCATGGAGCGTGTATCTTTGACGGGACGATTCAGACACAGCGTGCGCCGAATGCGGTGAGCAACTCCCGGTAAGCGATAGATGACGCGTTGATGGAACTGCTTGACCCATTCCGGCTTTCCCGGTGCTACCATGCCCTTTGCCTGCGGAATGGAAGCCGCTAATGGAACTTTCTTCTTCATCCATTCCAAGAAAATGAACCCGTTTTTACGCAATTCGGGAGGAATGGAGTGGCTCAGCTCCAAAAATTCCCGACTCATAAAAGGAGAAAAAGACTCCGTGTAATTGCGACGCGCCGTCATGCTGGAAAGCCCCCAGAGAGGACCGCGGGTATAAAAATAAAAGGTTTCAGCATTGGGGTAACACTGCTTTGCAGCCTCATGGTCCTCCCCACTCCGAATGATTGGGTTGACACGGTATTCATTGGCACCCTCGTCTTCAGGAAAATAGCCTCCACCTCCCATATCACCTAATAGACCGGTGTGCTGGATGCCGAATTTCTCGTCGTTCAGCCAAGATAAAAATCGCTGACCTCCCGTGATTCCAATGTAATACGCTGCGCCGAAGTTTCCGCGCAGTAGAGACTCGATGTCTTTTGCATAATTGGCATCGTCAATTCCGGAAAACAAAAACGGAAAGTGTGTTTTTTCTGCGACAAGCTGCGCCACTTTTTGTTCATCGCTTCCCATTGCTGCATAGGAAATCAAGACGGCATTTTCAACACCCAGCTCCGCCGCCACCAGCGTCGTCATGCGTGAATCCAAGCCGCCGCTAATGTCGATCAATGAAGTCAGGTCGAGCGCTTCATCGACCGCCAACTCCGCCTGATATGCGCGGCGAAATGCCGAATCCAAGCGCTCAATCCATTCCGCTTCCGAAACTCCGTACACGGGGTTTGATGTATCGAATGTGTAATAGGAATGAACGGTGCAACGCCCTTGCTCATAAGAAAGATAACAGCCCGGCATCAGACGCTTGATCTTACAATCCCATGTCCGGTCATCGTGCATGCCGCCGAAAACCACCATACTGCGAAAAGCTTGCACATCCATTTCCGATTGATAGCCGCATTCATGAAGCGCACGTAGTAACCAGTTATAGTTCGACGAGACCCAAAGTCCACCCGGACCGTTCTCTATATAATAGACAGTGCGCTCTCCCAATGGATTCGTAAAAAAAACACCTTTGTCTGCTTCGGTGTCATAGTACAAGCCGTTAAAGGTACCATCATAATCCGAAAAATAGAGCGGATTTTTTTTCGACCGTTCTGCTTCAAGCACAAGATACGTCTCCAGAGACCTACGTTCTTCTTCAGGCAAATCATGACGCTCCTCGCGATTAAAAACAAGACCGTCTATCAGATGGACTGTTTTTTCCACCCTTCCGAACACATATTCCGTCGAGAACTTTGTCAGAAACCGATGCCAAAAAGAAAAGTAACCGGCGGTTATCTGCTTCATATTGTCTTCTTGTTGCTCCACATACTGTACAGAACGTGGAGCAACAAGCCACCCGTTTTCAAAATTCATGATTTATCCCATTCTCCGATTGCAGTTCAATCGATAGCACAACTCATTCAGCGCTCCACTGCTCAAAGGAAATTACCCTTTTACGCTATTTCCTCCACACGGCTGCCACCGTTTGCAACATCAATTTACAGTCACCCCAAAAACTGTACTCTCGTAGACTTTGGAGATTATACGCCATCTTCCGCGGCAGGACCTCCTGCACATAGGCTGTATCGATATCTGCCACTCCGGCAAGCAAATCCGCCTCATCCTTAAAGCGAATACTCGCAAGCGAAGTCACGCCCGCCGGCAACAAGAGCGTCGCCCGCATCTCATCGGTATACTGCGCCACGTAGTTGGGCGTTTCCGGACGAGTGCCCACAAAACTCATCGTTCCGCGGAATACATCCAGAAGCTGTGGAATTTCATCGAGGCGATAGCGGCGCAGTTTTTGTCCGATTTTTGTGATCCTTGCATCCTGATGTCCGGTGACTTTTGCCCCCAACTGTTCTGCGTTCTGCACCATTGTTCGAAACTTAAAAATGCGAAAGGTGCGCCCGTACTGCGTGACCCGCACTTGCCTGAAAAAAACAGGCCCCGGCGAATCGAACTTGATCGCGATCGCGAGAACGAGAAATAACGGCGACAGAAGCAGCAGCAACAGAAAAGAGACGATGATGTCAAAAATCCGTTTAGCGATAAGGCTTCCTTTTTTCTTTGTCAAAATTTCATAATAGGGTCGTACCGCATCCGTTTTCAGCTCAGCCGGTAAATTGTCCCATTTTCGCAACATACCTCTCCCGCCTGTGTTTCCATTTCGTGCACCCTCTTTTGCCCAGATCCGCCTCGCTTCACTGAAGATTAAGCCACCGTCTGCAACACCTCGACAAAATTATGAATAATGTACTCCACCTCTTCATCTATCAACTTCGTATGAAGGGGTAGTGTAATTTCATTTTCGTAAAACGCATAGGCATGCGGGAAATCCGAGATGGAAAAGCCAAGATTTTTATACGCCGTCATCATCGGTAAGGGCTTATAATGTACATTGCAAGCAATGCCTCGCTTCGCCATGGCTTCAATCAAACAGTTGCGCCGTTCAACATCACAATCCGGAATGCGAGCGATGTACAAGTGTCCCGACGAAGCATGCCGTTCGGTGAAGTGCGGCATACTCCACACCCCCAACGGTTGAAATGCAGCATCGTAGCGCTCAATAATAGACCGACGGCGTGCCAGCATGCCCGGATAGCGATCTAACTGCACCAAACCGATCGCGGCCTGAATGTCCGTCATATTGCACTTATAAGCGGTCGAGAGAATATCATACTCCCAAGCACCCAACTTTGTTTTTGCCAATGCATCCTTATTTTGTCCATGCAGCGATAAAAGCTGCAGCTGTTTGTAAAGATCTTCATCCGATAGCCCCGGGTGCGCACGCCACAAGAGCGCTCCTCCCTCCGCCGTCGTAAAATTCTTTACCGCATGAAAAGAAAAAGCAGAAAAATCGGCGATAGCGCCCGTATGAACCACGCCGTTCTCCGGCGTAGAAATCGTCGCCCCCAAGGAATGTGCCGTGTCCGCCAATACGATGATGCGCCCGAATGCTTCCTGAAGTGCGTTATTCGGATGGAACTGTCGCTTATGCTTCTCCACCAGCGAAAAGACGCGGTCATAATCACAAGGAACGCCGCCGATGTCAACCGGAATAATGACCTTTGTGCGGTCCGTGATCAGCGATTCAACGGCATCATAATCCATCTCAAACGAGTTGGGTGTCAAATCAGCAAATACGATTTTCGCCCCGACGTGTTCAATTACCGACGCCGTCGCAGTGTATGTGTAGGCGCTTGTAATGACTTCATCACCGGGTCCCACGCCCAACAATCGCAGACACATTTCCGCCGCCGCCGTCTGCGAATTCAGACAAACTGCGCGGGACGCGCCACAAAATTCTGCCAAACGCCGTTCCAATTCCTTTGTCCGCGGACCGGTCGTAATCCAACCGGAGCGCAGGGCTTCCGCAACTTCGTCAATTTCCCGTTCCGTAATATCCGGTGGAGAAAAAGAAATTTTCATGAGCTCCCTCTTTTCACTCTTCCCTTTGTGCAACATCCGACTTCTGCGTCGATGCCGTTTTCTACTCTTCCTCACCCCGTTCATCTGGGCGATACGTCGTCACAACCTTGGACACGAGCAACTTCATATCCGCGCAGTTTTCATAAGCGGCCTTTGACAATTCAATGAGCTGCTCAAAAAATTCTTGCCTGTTGAAAGTAAGCGGCTGCCCGATAAAGATCAGGCGGTTTGCCGTTGTCCCCATATTTTCTTCATCCATGAGCGGTTCCTCATAGAGCTTTTCACCGGGGCGCAGTCCCGTATACACGATCTTAATGTCCACATCCGGCTGATAACCCGAGAGACGAATGAGATTGCGCGCCAGGGAATCAATTTTCACCGGATTGCCCATGTTCAAAACAAAGAGTTCCCCGCCCTTGGCATAGGCGCCCGCTTGCAGCACTAATCGCACGGCTTCGGGAATCGTCATAAAGTAACGAATAATATCGGGATGGGTCACTGTCACCGGTCCGCCCTGCTCAATCTGATGTTTGAAAATCGGAATGACTGACCCGTTACTCTCCAAGACATTGCCGAAGCGCACGGCGACAAATTCCGTTTTTCCGGGCGCAATTTTCCGGGCAAAGTTTGCCGGCGCCACTCCACCCAACGCCGCATAGAGTCGCGGCAACGAATCTTCCGCGCCCTCCATCGAAACCTCATTGAGACTTTGAATGACCATCTCGCACAATCGCTTGCTTGCTCCCATGATATTCGTCGGATTGACCGCCTTGTCCGTGGAAATTAACACAAAGCGCTTGGCACCGTATTTCAGAGCCATACACGCGGTATTGTACGTTCCCACAACGTTGTTTTTGATGGACTCGCAGGGACTTCCTTCCATCAGCGGCACATGTTTGTGCGCTGCCGCATGATAGACAAGATCCGGCCGATATCGGTCAAAAATGCGGTCTAAACGACGCAAGTCCTGCACTGAGCCGATCAATGGCGTACAATCCAGATGCGGATCGCATTCTTTGAGTTCCAAATCAATGGCATAGACATTGTTCTCATAAATGTCAAAAAGCAACAGTTTTTTCGGGTGATGTGCCGCAATCTGACGGCACAGTTCGCTGCCGATTGAGCCGCCTGCCCCCGTAACCAATACCGTTTTGTCGGTAAGATAGCCGCCGATTTCCTCCAGATTCACCGAAATAGGCTCGCGTCCCAGCAAATCCGCCACGTCCACCGGCTTCATGCGACTAAGCAGGACGTCCCCGCTCACCAATTGTGACAGACTCGGCAGCGTCTTTAATTCGCAGCCGGATTCCTTGCAAACGCCCAGAATTTCGCGCTTTTCTTCCGAAGAAGCGGATGGAATGGCGTACAGGATCTGATCAATTTTATAGAATTTTGCGTTATACAGAATGTCTTCCCGCGTCCCGACAATGGGAATCCCTTCAATGGAACGATTCAATTTATTCGGATCGTCATCAATGATACAACAGGGCACCACACCCAATGAGCGATTATGCAACAGTTCCCGCAAGATCATCTGTCCGGCAAAGCCCGCGCCGATTATCATCGCCCGTTTGACCTTTCGCTCCGGATTGCGGCGACTGCGCTCCAGTTGCTCGCGTATAAAAAATCGATAGGAAAAACGAATCAGCACCATTAAGACCGTCTGCGCGACCGCACCAACCAGGTAGTACGAGATCGGCATGCGCCGCACAAAAAGAAGCGTCCCGACGACGTGGAAAACGGTTGTCAACAAACAGGCGGAAAGAATGCGCCACAATTCCTTAAAGCTGGCAAACTGCCACATAAATCGGTAGAGGTGAAAGACGAGAAAGATCAGCAGGCTGCCCAGGGTGTAAATGGGCATAAAGGTGAGGTAGGCATCCAAATAGAACTGCGGGATTTGTGAAAATACAAAATCAAAGCGCAGCCAAAGACCGAGAAAGTAGGCGAAGTGCATGACGCATATATCGTAAAACGCTAAACAGAGCGCCACGATCTGCCAATGCTGCAGCACGCGCTGCTGCTTTTTTTCTTCCCTAGGATTACCCGCCACAATTACCTCCCAAACTTATCGTTCTTATTTTACCATATCCCGCAAAAAGCAAGGAATCCCCTCTACAGCACCCCTGTACGGCAAAACGCCCGATCTCCTCGAGGAGACCGGACGTTGCATTTTCCTTGTTTCGCACTTACTTGGCTTCGTACGGAATCAGCGCGATATGACGCGCCCGCTTAATTGCCGTGTTGACATCGCGTTGATGTTTCGCACAAGTGCCCGTGACACGACGCGGCAAGATCTTTCCGCGTTCACTGATAAAAGGCATCAGCGAATCCACGTTTTTATAATCGATCGTTTTATTCTTATCCTTGCAGAATTGGCATACCTTTCTGCGCGGACGAAATCTTCTGTTCTGCATGTTTCCTCCTGGTTTTAATCGCCTTGATTAAAATGGAATCCGCTCGTCGTCAACGGGGCTGAAGTCGCTTCCCAAAAAGTCGTCATCTGCCTTATTGCCGGACTGCGCCTGCTCATTGTTCGGGTATGGCGTACGTGAAGGCTGCGCATAGCCGCCGTCACGATCTTTCCAGTCGATAAATTCGACCGAATTTGCGACAATGTCCGTCGTATAGCGCCGCGTACCGTCCTGCGCTTCATACGAACCCGTCTGAATGCGCCCCTGAATCAATACGCGCTTGCCCTTCGCCGTAAAGGAGTTGACCGATTCCGCCAGTCTTCCCCAGCACACGACGTTGAGAAAGTCTGCCGTCGGTTGATTGCGAGATTCCATTTCCTGTTTTTTTTCTCGAGACAGCTGCTTATCCACTGCCACCGAAAACCGGGCCATTGCATTCCCGGTCGTGTTGTTGTACGAGAGTTCTGGATCGCGCGTTAAGCGACCCATAAGTGTTACACTGTTCACAACATACCTCCTGTCGTTACGCTTCCTTTTTGACGGTCAGGTAACGAATGATGCGGTCGCTGATTCTCGCTCTACGTTCAACTTCGGCCACCACGTGCGGCGCCGCTTCGTAGTTAATCAGATAGTAGTATCCTTCTTTGATGTAGTTGATTTCATAGGCAAGTTTCTTGGCGCCCCAATCTTCGATTTCTCCTACATTGCCGTCGGTGCTGATTGCATCCGTCAAACGGGAAAGAATCGCCTGGCGCTCTTCCTCTTCCATCTGCGGCTTAAACACAACTGTCATTTCATACTGATTCACGTTATTCACCTCCCTCTGGATTTCGCCCCTCACATAAAGGAGCAGAGATTTCGTGAACCATTATAGCAGAAAATTTCCCGCTGTGTGCAAATTTGCCTCCCTTCTCTACATTTTCTTTCCTGTGGCGCAGATTTCTTTTCTTTATTTTATGCCAACGATGAAATGCAGACGGTTCATTATCGGCAAAAACGTCCCAACTTTGTATCGAATCGTATGAAATCTGTGCGAAAATCAAAATTGCACCGCAGTCAGAGCGTTTCATTACGCTTTCGTTATTTGCTTTTGTCGTTCTGGTATTTATTTTTGTATGGGCACGATTGCCAGTGCTTTCTTTATTTCATACGCTATCATAAATTGCCGGAAATAGGGTACCATTATGAAGAAAGACTAAAAGGGAGGAAGCATGCTGAAATTTATATCGTGGAATGTGAACGGCTTGCGTGCGGCAGTACGCAAGGGATTTTTATCCGCCTTGGAAAAATGGGACGCCGATTTTATTTGTTTGCAGGAAATTAAACTGTCGGAAGGGCAATTGACTTTGGATTTACCCGCCTACCGTCAATATTATAATTACGCTGAGCGCAAAGGGTACTCCGGCACCGCAATCTTTTCCAAACACGAGCCCCTATCCGTCTGCTATGACATGGGCATTGCCGAACATGACACCGAGGGGCGTATCATCTGCCTCGAAATGGAAACCTTCTACTTGGTAAATGTCTACACGCCGAACTCCAAGCGCGGATTGGAGCGTCTGGATTATCGTCAAGTTTGGGAAGATGATTTTCTTGCCTATTTGAAAAAATTGGAAGAAACAAAACCAGTGATCGTCTGCGGCGATCTCAACGTGGCACACAAGGAGATTGATCTTGCGAATCCCGCTACCAATCGCAAAAACGCCGGCTTTACGGATGAAGAACGTGCTAAATTCAACCAGCTTTTGGATGCCGGATTTATAGACACGTACCGGCACTTTTATCCGGACAAAACCGAGGTCTATTCTTGGTGGTCGTATTTTGCAAAATCGCGGGAACGAAATATCGGTTGGCGCATTGATTATTTTCTGACCTCGGAAGTGCTGGAAGATCGTTTGGTCGATGCAAAGATTCATATGGAAACAATGGGCTCGGATCATTGCCCGGTCGAATTGTTATTAAAGTAAGGGAGGGCGAAATGAAACACTATCAGCAGTATATTGACGGTTCCTGGACGGACAGTTCGTCCGGTGCAACCATCGATGTGATCAATCCGGCGACGGAAGAGGTCATCGCTACGGTACCGAAAGCCACGCGTGAGGATGTCGACCGTGCCGTTGCTTCCGCCAAACGCGCCTTCCCCGCATGGAACGCTCGCAGCGTGCAAGAGCGCGCCGCCTATGTCGAGAAAATTCTGGCCGGTGTCAAAAAAAATCAGGAGCGCCTTGCACAGATAATCACCGCGGAGCTCGGTGCCCCGATCACCTTTGCGCGCGAGGGCCATTTACCGCAGGTACTCATCGAAGCACGTACCACACTCGACGAGCTCTCGCGCTTTTCTTTCGAAGAGACATTGGACGATACACTGCTCATCAAGGAGGGAATCGGCGTGGTCGCCTGCATTACCCCGTGGAATTATCCACTGAATCAAATTCAGCGCAAACTCACTCCGGCATTGTTGGCAGGTTGCACGGTTATTGTCAAACCTGCCAGTGCTACGCCGCTGACTGCTGTGCTTTATGCGCAGATCATTGAAGAGGCCGGACTGCCGAAGGGAGTTTTTCAGTTGGTGACAGGTTCCGGCAGTGAAGCGGGCAATGCGTTGGCGGGGCATCCGGATGTCGCTTTGATCTCTTTCACCGGATCTACGGAAGTCGGACGCGGACTCTATGACCAGGCGGCACCGACGATAAAAAAACTCATTTTGGAGCTGGGCGGAAAATCTCCGCTGATTTATCTGAAAGGCGGCGACTTGCAAGGTGCCGTGCGTCAGGCCTGCAACATCGTCTTTGATAATCAGGGGCAAACCTGTACGGCATTGACGCGCCTGCTGGTACCGGAGTCGGAAAAAAGCGCTGTCGAAGAAGCGCTGCTGGCCTACTATAAAGAAAAAGTGCATATCGGCGATCCGACGGATCCCGCGACAACGATCGGTCCCATGGTCTCGCGCGAACAAAAAGAGCGGGTGCTTTCCTATATCGAACAGGGCAAACGCGAAGGGGCGCGCCTGCTCATCGGAGGAAACGGCATTGATCGCAAAGGCTACTACGTCGAACCGACGATTTTTGTCGATGTTACCAACGATATGAAAATTGCCCGGGAAGAAATTTTCGGACCCGTGCTCTGCGTGCTTTCCTACAAAACCGTGGAAGAGGCGATTGCCATTGCCAACGATACCCCCTATGGCTTGTCGGGCGCCGTCGTCGGTCCCGCGGAAGAAGCCAAGGCCGTCGCGCGCCGGCTGCGCACCGGGAATGTGACGGTCAATTTCGGCACGCGCAATTACCGCGCCCCCTTCGGCGGGTATAAGGAATCCGGATTGGGTCGAGAAAACGGATTGTACGGCCTAGCGGATTACCTCGAAATCAAAGCGCTGTTTCTATAGCGCATGGCCCGGTTGAAGAGGAAGGAGTCGCAATGACCGAACAAACTGGCTTTTTGCTGCAGGAAGAGCGCTTCCTGGAAGAAGAACAATCGACGCTTTTGCGCTACGTGCATCAAAAAACGGGGGCGCGCGTTTTGTATATGAAAAATGAGGACCCGAACAAGGTGTTTTCCATCGCTTTTCGCACGCCGCCGCTCGGATCGACGGGCAATTGCCACATCCTAGAACATTGTGTGCTGAACGGCTCTCGCAAATACCGCACCAAAGAACCCTTTATGGATTTTTTGAAGGGCAGTCTGCAGACATTTTTGAATGCGATGACATTTCCCGACAAGACGATGTATCCGGTGGCTTCGCGCAACGATGCGGATTTTGCAAATCTGATGGATATGTACCTCGACGCCGTTTTTTTTCCGAATGTACTGTCCGATCCGCTCGTTTTCCGACAGGAAGGATGGCGCCATGAGGTGTTCGATAAAGAATCTCCGCTGCAATATCAGGGCGTCGTCTACAATGAAATGAAGGGTGCGCTTTCCGCCGCGGAGGATCAGATCTTCGAACAAATCAGCGCTGCTCTCTATGAGGGAAGCATTTATGCGCAAAATTCGGGTGGCGATCCGTATGAAATTCCAACCTTGGATTATGAAGCATTTTGCGCGTATCACAACACCTATTATCATCCATCAAATGCATGGGTATTTCTCTACGGAGATTTGGACGAAGAATCGACCTTTGCTCGAATGAACGAATACTTCTCGTCTTTTGAGCCGCAAAATGTCAATTCTCTTCCCACTTTGGTACCGGACTTTTCCACACCGAAGGCACTGGACATCACCTATGCGTGCGGACCTTCGGAACCAACGGAACACAAATCCTACCTCGCCTACACTTGGCTTTTCGACGAGCCGAAAAATGAACGGGAAGCGATGTTGGCGCAGCTGTTGCCGACGCTTCTCGTCAATTCGGAAGCCGCAGTTTTGAAAAAAGCGTTGCTGCGCGCATTAGGGTGTGAAGATGTCTTTGCCTCCTATCAAACGTTGCGTCAACCGAGTTTGGTCATTGTGGCAAAACACGTCGATCCTCATAAAAGGGCACAGTTTTCGGACATTATCGAACAGACGCTGCGCAAACTCGTAGCAGAAGGCATCGACCAAAACCTGCTCCAAGCGACCTTAAACCAAGCAGAATTTCAATTGCGAGAGAAGGGAAATTTCCCAACAAAAGGCGTCGTATTGGCGATTGCCGCCCTCACGCCGTGGCTCTATGAGCGCAGTCCCATTGCCACGTTAGCGTATCGCGATGATTTGGACGCTCTTCAAAAGGAACAAAATCAGGGCATTTTCGAGACGTATCTTCGTAAAAATTTGCTGGAAAATCCCAGACATCTGTGTTCCGTCCATCGTCCGGAACCCGGAAAAAATGAGCGTCGCGATGCGGCACAGAAAGAAGCGCTGAAGACCTATCGCGCCTCTTTGTCCGAGACACAGCTTGAAGCCCTCATTGCCGAAAATAAAGCGCTGCGCCAACGACAGGACACACCGAATACACCGGAGCGCAAAGCAACGATTCCCACACTGACGCGTGCGGATTTGCCGACGTCGCTGCCGCGCATTCCGCGTGCACTTTGCGAGGAAGCGGATGCTACGTGGCTGGAGCACGCCCTTCCGACCGCCGGGATTCTCTATCTGGATATCGTCTTCGACGCTAGTCACATCAGTGTCGAAGAGGCGCCTTATGCCGCTCTGGTCTGTGAACTCATCGGACTTCTGGACACCTATAAGCGCTCCTACAGTGACTACGCGAATGAGGAGCTGCTCGATACGGGCGGCATTCAAACCAATTTCTCCCTTTTTCCGAATGCCAATCATATGGGCGAGTTTCAACGCAAGATCATCGTTTCGACGAATTTTTTGGGAACCCGGACGCTGGATCGCGGTCTTTCCCTGCTGCGCGAACAGCTCTTTGAAACGGACTTTTCCGACCGCAAACGCATCATCGAAGTACTGCGCATGCTGCTTTCCCAATATCGGATGAGTTTGACCGACGATGCGCACCGCATTGCACGCGACCGCGCACTTTCTTCGGTGACGGCGCTTTCCTATTACAACCAGTCCCTCAATGGGCTGACCTATTACCAAGTTTTGAAAAACTTAACTCAAGAGTATACGGCGGAAGCGCATGAGAAATTACAGGCGGTCTACAGCAAACTATTTTCCGCCCCACACCGCATTATCAATCTCACGGCAGAGGCTGCTTCCCTTCCCGCATTACACAACGCCGTACAAAAATCGCTCCAAACGTACCCGTCGCAGCGACATGCACCGGTTTTTGTCGACTTCCTCGCCACTCCGAAAAAGGAAGCGTTTATTCTCTCGGCAGACGTGCAGTACGTCGCGATGGGAAATCTTCTGCGCGAGGCGCATCAATTGCTGCCCTATTGTGGTCCGTGGGCGGTGCTGTCGGGCATCCTTTCCACAGAATTTCTCTATAACGAGATTCGCGCCAAGGGCGGCGCCTACGGCACCGGAGCCAATCTTTCTTGGACCGGCACGGTGAGTGCGTGGTCCTATCGCGATCCGCACCTGCGCCAAACCGTCGAAACCTATTGCCGCCTTGGCGATGTCGTGCGCAATTTGGACTTGTCGGCACAGGATTTGAATCGTATGATTATCGGGGCGGTCGGTGCGCTGGATGAACCCATGACAGAGCGACAAAAAGGACGTTTCGATCTCTCCAATTACCTAAGCGGACGCACCCCGGAATCGTACGACCGCATCCTACAGGAGATACTGCAGACCGATCTTGCCGCGCTGCATCAAACGGCCAATGCCGTCGAAGGTGCTTTTTCTGAGCCACACCTCGCGGTCATCGGTTCGGAGCAGGCTATCCTTGCCGAAAAATCATACTTTGACTGCATTCATCGCCTGTAGCGGCATGGAAACCGAAAGGTGAAAACAAGAGGAAGATCATGGAGCGTTATACAAACTTTGTTCTACGTCATAAAAAGTTTATCGTTGCTGCAACGATTTTGTTAAGTCTTATCAGCGCCGTGGCGCTGTTCGGCGTACACGTCAACTATAATTTAGTCGACTATCTGCCGGAAAGTGCGCCATCCACGCGCGCCGTGCAAATTATGGAACAATCTTTTTCCGACGCCGTCCCCAATGCCCGGGTCTTGCTGCGCGACGTCACGCTTTCCGAGGCACGCGCGGCAAAGTCCGAACTTTCCGCCATCGGCGGTGTGACCTCCGTCCAGTGGCTGGATGATATCATGGACTTAAAAGTTCCGATTGAATTTGCCGATTCGGCTGCGGTCGAAACCTTCTACAAGGGTGAAAATGCGCTTTATCAGCTCCGTCTCGCCCCGGGAAAAGAGGTGGATGCCATCCGCGACATTCGCGCCCATTTCGGCTCCGCCGTCGCCGTTTCCGGAGAAGCTGCCGATACCGGATCCATGCGCGAAAATACGGTGATCGAAATCGGCAATTCTATATTGGTGCTGGCACCTGCTATTATTGTGCTGTTGATTCTATCCACCGGCGCTTGGATTGAGCCGCTGCTCTTTATTGCCGCCATCGGCGCATCAATTCTCATGAATATGGGTTCGAACCTTTTCCTCGGGGAAGTATCCTTCATCACTTTCGCCGTGGCTCCCGTGCTGCAACTCGCCGTCTCCCTCGACTACGCGATCTTTCTTTTGCATAGCTATGAAGAATTTCTGAAAGAGGAAGACACGCCTGAGACTGCTATGAAGCGCGCCATGAAAAAATCGGTCAAAGCGGTTGCCGCCAGCGCCATCACCACGCTTTTCGGCTTTTTAGCACTGACCTTTATGAAATTCGGCATTGGCGCCGATCTGGGGCTGAACCTCACGAAAGGCGTTCTATTGAGTTTTCTCTCCTGCATGGTCTTTTTGCCGGCGCTCACGCTCCTTTGTCACGGGACATTGTTGAAAACGCGCCATCGCCCGTTTTTGCCTGCATTTCGTACCGTTCATCGGGTGCTTTCCAAGGTGTTCTATCCGGTTTTGATTCTCGTTGCACTGCTCACGCTGCCCGCCTTTCTCGGACAGCGTCACGTAGTATTCACCTACGGCTCGGAAGAAAAAAATGAAAACACGCGCAACTACCGAGATAATGCCCTCATTCACCGCGAATTTGGCAAAAATACATTATTAGCTCTGCTTGTGCCCAAAGGTGACATTGCTCGTGAGACACTGCTGTCAAATGAACTTGCGGCGCTTCCGCGGGTGAAAAATGTCGCTTCCTATGCAAAATTTGTCGACCCCGCCATTCCGCAAGAGGTTATGGAAGATGAGGTCTTGAAAAACTTCTATGGTGGCGACTATGCGCGCCTGGTTTTGACACTCGACACCCCGTCGGAGGGAAATCTCGCCTTTTCCGTCGTGGAACAAGTGCGAGATGTTGCGGCGCGATACTACCCGGATGCCTTTTATATGGCGGGTCCAAGCGCGAATCTCTACGATATGCGGGAAGTGGTGAAATCGGATAATCAATTTGTCAACGCCATTGCCATTATCGCGATTTTCCTCGTCCTCGTCTTCACCTTTCGCGCAGCCGTGCTGCCTTTTCTGCTGCTCTTTACGATTGAAGTGGGCATCTGGATTAACCTGTCTATTCCATACTTTACGGGAACCTCTCTGCACTTTATGGGTTATCTGGTCATCAGTACGGTACAGCTTGGCGCTACCGTGGACTATGCGATCTTACTGACAAGTTACTATCTGGATAACCGCCGCTGCCTTCCGCAGCGCACCGCCCTTGCCCAATCCCTCGGCGAAACGTTCAAATCCATCCTGATTTCCGCCGCCACTCTGAGTTTTGCCGGCTTCGCCCTTTCCTGGACCTCCGGCAATCCCATCGTCTCCGAATTGGGCGCCCTGCTCGGGCGCGGGACGATTTTCTCCATGCTCATGGTCCTGCTCCTTTTACCCATGCTCCTGACCCTCTTTGACCGGGCCATCGGCGCTACCACGAAGGGAGCACATTTTTACGATTCCAGAAAGGCGCAAGCCGAAGGAGGTTGCAATGAATAAAAAAAGAAAACTGGGCGCCCTGCTCCTGTCAGGGCTGCTCGTACTCTCACCGTCCGCCTTTGCAGATGCTGCCGGCGCTCCGCATCCATTCGGATGCCTGCCGCGCGCGTCTATGGCACAGCCGCGGCGCAGCGCGGCGACGACGCCCCTCAAAGAGGAGGTCGTCTACGGGAAACTTGCCGCAGACGGTTCGGTGCAAAATCTCTATGTGGTCAATGAATTTCACCTTTCTGAGAGCACGCAAGTGCTGGATTACGGGCTCTATGACCAGGTAAAAAATCTCACCTCGACCGAGACCCTAACACAATCCGGCGATATGGTGACCTTTCCGGCGGATCGCGGCACCTTTTTCTACCAAGGTACACTACAATCCAAAGATTTGCCGTGGCTCTTCGCCTTTCAAGATCAACTGAATGGAAAACCCGTGTCATCGGAAGCGCTCGCCGGCGCTCAAGGGGCGTGGGAATTGCATTTCTCCGTGAAGCCGAACCCGGCGGTCGACGAAGTATTCTATAAACATTTTGCATTGCAAATCACCGTCACACTGAATAATGAAAAAGCGCAGGACATTCGCGCACCAAAAGCGACCATTGCCAATGCCGGAAAAAACAAAGTATTGACTTATACCTTGTTGCCCGGCAAGGAAGCGGAATATACGCTGTCCGCCGCCATCAAAGATTTTGAAATGCCGGACATTCAAATCTCCGCCGTTCCCTATGCGCTGCCATTGGATCTGCCGGACAGCAACCAAGTTACCGAAGAGATGGCGCCGCTGACCGGCGCAACCGGCTCGTTGGCGGATGGCGCAGCGGCACTCGCAGATGGCGCAACGCAATTGGCGGATGGCATTGACCGGTTGAAACTGGGCTCCGGCACGTTTTCCGATGGCTTATCCAAACTCAACGATTCCGGAAGCAGCCTTTCTGACGGTTCTACACAAATCCGAGATGCCCTGAAAAAAACGGCGGAGTCCTTACAGACTTCTCTGAGTCCCGGGGCGCTCGAATTACCTGATCTCTCTGCGCTGCAGGCTCTGCCGGCGCAGCTGCGTCAATTCAGCACAGCACTGAGTGCAATCGAAGATGGGCTTTCAACCTTGCAAAGCGGGCTTTCCGCGCAACTTGCCCCGTTGGATGCGGCACTGAGTGCGATTCCTCAATCTGGACTCACGGACGTTCAAATTGGTGCACTCTTGAATCTTTTAGCCGCCAGTTCCGACCCTGCGGCAGCGGAGGCGCTGCAAACAGCGCAGGAGCTTGTCAGCAATTGGCAGGCGGCGCAGGTGGCACGGGGCACCTACCTGACGCCGAATCAAAGCGGGGTAAGTATACAGCAGGGCCTGCAGGGCATTGTGGGCGGTCTGGATACGATTCTACATGGAGACGGTACAGCGGATAACCCCGGACTGCACGGTCTTTCCGTGGGGATGGAACAAATGGCCCAGGCGATGGAAGAACAAATGGCAGCGATCGCACAGAGCGATCCACAGGCGTCCCTACAGACATTGCAGGATGGACTGAAACAATTGACAGACGGGTTGCAAAAACTCTCCTCCGAATACACTACTTTTGATGAGGGGTTGCAGAAGTACACCCAAGGGGTGAGCGAACTCACAGGCGGATACGGACAGGTCGATGGCGGCATTGTCGATTTACAGGGCGGTGCGCGCAGTTTAGCCGACGGTGCTGCAAAACTGCATGACGGCACAGTGACTTTGAATAACGGGGTGGCGCAGTTGCCGGAAGAAATTCGTTCGCGCATGGATGAAATGATGGCGGATTTTACCATCGGCGATTTTACCCCGCGCTCATTTGTTTCGCCGCACAACGAAAATGTCAAGCGCGTGCAATTTGTACTGCTGCGCGACGGCGTGAAAAAACCGGAACCGCCTGCACCGCAGGAAGAAAAGGCTGCCGAAAAAAGTGCCTGGGATCGGTTTTTGGACTTGTTTCGCTGAAGCCAAAATCTTGCATGGGTAGTAACGCAAAAAAATAAAGGAGCAGATTATGAAAAACACTTGGAAAATCTCTGCTGTTGCTCTTTCTTTTGCCCTGCTGTTAAGTGCCTGCGGCGGGGATAAAGAGCAAGCGTCTTCGACGGAATCCAGCGCCTCCCAAGTTTCCACAGAAGCATCGTCGAACCAAGAGATCACATCAGAATCGACTGCCTCTTCACCCGTCACATCAGCGGATTCCATGCCGGAAGCGGTGGATGTGCTGAAGAAAATGAATGCTTACTATGAGGGTGGAAAAGCCTTCCATATGACGACGGAATCAAATTTTCTCGGCGGAACGATGGTCATGGATGTGACGGCGGATTCCCTTGGAAATTCCTATGTGAGAGTCAGCGAAAAAACGCCGCCGAATGCTTCGAAGGAATCGCTTGATGCCGTCGAGACCTATAATATCGTCGAGTCCGGGCATATCTTTTCTTACATCACCATGGACGGCGGAGAAAACTGGATGAAAATGTCTCAGGAAGTCGGCAAGACGTCGCCGACGCCCTCTGCTTCAGAAACAGCCGCTTCTTATGCAGAATTGGCAAAAAAAATGTCCATGTCACGGGAAAATAGCGCCTACGTTTTTTCCGGCACGATTACGCGCCAGGATATGACGAACAATAAAATACTTTTCCCACAGGGCGGTGAGGGCATGCAGGCGTTTCAAGATCTTCTGTTGGACGATATACCGTTCCATCTCGTTGTAGATGAGACAGATTTTCATATCCGGGAAATGTCCATGCAAATGACCATCGCAATCAGCGCTCCCTCCGAAGAATCGACCGCAGGCGCAGGTTCAATGCCGCAAAGTATGGATCTTTCTTTTATCCTGCGCGATATGGTAGTTGATAATTCCCTTACCATTACGCTTCCGGAAGCGGCAAAAGATGCGCAGGAGTTTGATATTCAGGATGACGCCTCGCAGCAGCCTTCTTCCGGCAACTGAGGTGAAGTCACAGAAATCGAAAGGAACAAAAATGACATTCAACGAAATGGAATCAAAAATAGAGCGCTACCGACTGCGGCGCACGGATGCAGTCCTCTTTATCATTGATATTCAGGAAAAGCTGCTGCCCATCATGCAAAATCAAATGGAGACGGTAAAAAACACGGACGTTCTGCTTCAGGCGGCGCAGGCCTATAACATTCCCGCGCTCTACAGTGAACAATACCCGAAGGGGCTGGGAGCAACGGTGAAGCCGCTGCGTACACATCTTTCGGAACAGGATGCTTGGGGGCTTTCCAAAACGTCGTATGACGCGGTGTTGCCGGAACTGCGTTCGTATCTGCAGAAGCTGAACCGACCGCAAATCGTCGTGACGGGTATGGAAACACATATCTGCGTTTATCAAACAGTGCGTTCGCTGCGTGCGCTCGGCTATGAGGTCTTTCTGCCGGCGGATGCCATCACATCGCGCGATCCGGGGAATAAAAAGACCGCTCTTGCGCTTTTGCGCGACATGGGCTGCATTGTCACCAATACCGAGTGCCTGCTCTTTGATCTGATTGGGGATGCGAAAGATCCGCATTTCAAGGCTTTGCAGAGTCTGATCAAGTAACGCATTTGCTTCAATAAAAAATTTGACAAGTACGAAAAGCCGCACTATAATTCAATGCAATAAAGTGACTGTGAAGAGAAGAGTAGAAGTGCAGACGGTCCACAGCGAGTCCCGGAGGGTGGAAGGGGATGGCGGAGGCACTTTGAAAAGAGACTCGGAGTCGGTGCGGGCTTTCGTTCGCACCCGGTGCCGCCGTTATCCGGCTGAGTAGAGGTACTCATAGAGACTGTTTTCGTGAGAAAACGGCGAAAAAGGGTGGCAACGCGAGCTTTCGTCCCTTGGGCGAAGGCTTTTTTTGTACCGAAATTGCCGTACACTCTACCGACGTGGCGCACTCGAAATTTCAGGAGGAAACCCATGAAAAAAGTTGTACAATCTCTGTCCCTAATGCTGGTTCTGTTGCTGAGCGCCTGCGGCGCAAACAAGGAAGCGAGTCAAAGCTCTGATGCAGCGCAAAGCGCGCAGAGCGAAGTGTCCGAAAAAAAAGGAACCGCGCTCAAAGACGGCGTGCTCTCCTTTGCAACCAACGCCACCTTCCCGCCCTATGAGTACTACGAGGGTTCGGAAATTGTCGGCATCGATGTCGATATTGCACGTGCTATCGCCGAGCAACTGGGCTATGAATTCAAGATGACGGATATGGAGTTCGACAACATCATTCTTTCCGTACAGAACGGCAAAGTGCAGGCGGGCATCGCCGGCATGTCCGTCACGCCGGAACGCGAAGAAAATGTCGATTTCTCAGAACCCTACACGACGGCGGTGCAGGCGATTATTGTTCCGGAAAATTCAACCATTGCCTCGGCGGACGATCTTCCCGGCAAGAAAATTGGAACACAACTGGGCACGACCGGTGATATTTACTGCCAGGATGACTTCGGTGTGGAAAATGTAACCAGTTTCAACAGCGGTCCGGATGCGGTCATGGCCCTGCAAAACGGGAAAATTGACGCCGTTGTCATCGATAAGGAGCCGGCGAAAAAATATGTCGCGGCGAATCCCGGGCTAAAGGTACTCGACTCGGCTTACGCGGAGGAGTCGTACGCAATTGCGCTTCCGAAAGGAAATGACGCCCTGCTGAAAGAAATCAACACGGCGCTGCAAACATTGAAGGAATCTGGAGCACTGCAGGAAATTATCGACCGCTACATTTCCGCAGAAAAATAGGCGGAAGATCATGCAGAATTTTATAACCAAAACTTTTTTGGAGGACGACCGTTGGCGCTATTTCGCCAACGGTTTGTCCGTCACTCTGCGCGTAACGGCGGTGGCGCTGTGCATCGGTTTTTTTGGCGGGCTGCTCCTTGCCCTTGTGCGCACTGCCGCCGCGGAAGCCCGTCGCCCTGGGCGGCGCTATCCGCTCTGGCTGCGCATCGCCAACGGCATCGCCGGTGCTTACATTACGCTCATTCGCGGAACCCCCTCCACCCTGCAGCTGCTTCTTCTGTTTAATATCGTTTTGAGTGGCGTAGAAAATCCGATTTTTGTCGCGATGATCGCCTTTGGCATGAATTCTTCGGCGTATATGGCGGAGATTTTTCGAGCGGGTGTGCAATCGGTTGACGTAGGAGAAAAGGAAGCTGCACGTTCACTGGGTCTCCCCTATGGAAAAATGATGCGGCGCATTGTGCTGCCGCAGGCATTCCGGGCAGTGCTGCCGGCACTCGGCAACGAGGTCATCACCCTGTTGAAAGAGACTTCCATTAGCGGATTCATCGGTCTAATGGATTTGACCCGCGCCAACTCCATCATCGTTTCCAAGACGTTCAATGCGCTGCCGATCTACATGACAACGGCGACGATCTACCTTCTGCTGGTCTTTTTACTGGAACGTCTCTTCCGCTTTCTGGAAAGGAGAACTGCGTATGCTGCATCTTGAGCAGGTGGAAATGCGCTTTGGTGATCTCCAGGTATTAAAAGGGATTGATCTCACCATTGAAAAGGGTGAAAAAGTGGTTCTGATCGGACCGTCGGGTTCCGGCAAATCGACGCTTTTGCGCTGCATGAATTTGTTGGAAATCCCAACCGCCGGTACAGTTCGTTTCCATGATCAGGTTCTGAATCGGGGCACGGTCAACATCAACGCCGTCCGCGAAAAAATGGGCATGGTTTTTCAGCGCTTCAATCTCTTTTCGAATTTGAATGTTCTACATAATCTGACACTTGCGCCATTGGAATGTGGCCTGCTGCGCAAAGAAGAAGCTGAAAAAAAAGCCGATGCGCTGCTGCGGCGTATCGGGCTAATGGAGAAAAAGACCGCCTATCCGCACCAGCTCTCCGGCGGACAACAACAGCGCATCGCCATTGCGCGGGCACTGATGATGGACCCGGAACTGTTGCTCTTTGACGAACCTACCTCTGCACTGGATCCGGAAATGGTCGGAGAAGTCCTCGATTTAATGGTCGATCTTGCGGAGGAAGGCATGACGATGGTCGTCGTGACCCATGAAATGGGTTTTGCCGAACACGTTGCGACGCGGGTTCTTTTTATGGATGAGGGGAAAATCATCGAGGAAAGCCGCGCTCCCAAAGATTTCTTTGCGCACCCCACGGCACTGCGCGCACAGCAGTTCCTGTCAAAGATTTTATAGCGTCTTCTTGCCCCAAGTCAGAGTCAACAAAAAGCCAATGACAAAAAGGGGGAGAATGCCAAAAATGGAAAAGCGCGCCTGGCCCGTGAGATCGGTAACCAGACTCATAATCATAGGACCGAGAATGGCGGCAAATTTTCCAAAGATGTTGTAAAAACCGAAAAATTCGCTTGCCTGCTCTTTGGGGACGATTTTAGCAAAGTGACTGCGCGAAAGGGCTTGAATGCCGCCTTGCGCAGAACCGACCATGGCCCCTAAAATAAAGATTTGTCCTACGCTGTCAATGGTGTAGGCAAAAAATACGGCGATGATATAGGTGACAATAGCCACTTGAATCATGCGTTTGGTGCCGAACTGATCGGCCAAGCGTCCATAGAGCAACGCACATGGAAAGGCAATGATCTGAATGACTAATAAAATGCCGAGCAATAAAAACATGTCCAATGTTTTTCCGCCCAATACTGTTTGCGTGTAAGGTACGACCATTTTTATAATCGTATCGACGCCGTCAATATACAGAAAATAGGCGAGCAGAAAAAGAACGACGGGGCGGTAACTGCGAATGGCACGCAGGGTTTTGCCGATGCGAACAAAACTTTCCCGCACGGGATGCGGAACGGGGTCGACGGCATAGCGCTGCCGGACGTTGCGATACATGGGTAGGGTGAATGCAAGCCACCAACCGGCGGTCAGGAGAAAGCTCACTTGATAGCCGAGGTAGGATTGCATGCCTAATAACCATACGACGGCTAAACACAAGCCGAAAGGCAGCACGGAGGCGATGTATCCGTAGGCGAAGCCCATAGCGGAAATGCGGTCCATCCGCGTATCATCAGTAACATCGACCAAAAAGGAGTCGTAAAAAATATTGGAGCCGGCAAAGCCCAGATCCGCCAAAATAAAGATGAAAATCAAAAGCTGCCACGCACCATAGGGTACCCCGGCAAGCGCGGCGGTTCCAACAATCCCCAAAAGGGAAAAAATCGTAAAGAGTTGCTTTTTGCGCCCGCGAAAATCGGCAATGGTGCCAAGAACCGGACTGAGTACCGCAATCAAAAGAGATGCCAAAGAATTGAAATAGCCCAGGTCCATACCATCGCCAGGCTTGAACATACCGAAATAAATCGGCAATAGTGCCGTCGTAATGGCCATGGAGTACGCGGAATTCCCGCAATCATAAAGTATCCAGCTGACTTCTTCCTTGGTCAGCTTTTTTTGTTGTGTCACTTTTCATACGCCTCCTTTTACTTGTCCATTGTAACGCATGTGGGAGGTCTTCCTGCGATTTTACATATATTTTACAGAGCGAGCGACTCTTTCGACGGATTCAATGGCGGGCGCCCCTGGTTTTTGCTCGGCGCAGCGAACATATGGCGTTGTCGACTGATTAAATACAGTGCGCCAATGGTTTGCGCGCTGCCGACCGGTTAAAATAGAATAATTGCAAAAAACACAGCAGCGTTGTATCGATAAAAAGCAAAAAAAGCCAAAAACATCCGCTGTCAAGCCTTCGAAATGAATAAAATTGACTGTCAAATGCGCAAAAAAGCAAAAATATCAGCAATTTTCCAAAGAATTCAGAAAAAGATAACTGTACAAAATCGCAAAATGAAAAAAACATCCGTCAAAAAATCTAAAATTGGAAACTCGGGTCCTATTTTATGAATCGCTAAAAATTTTTATGTAAAATTTTAAGTTTATATTTACTCCGCGAATCTCCCGTGACACAACGCGATTGGACACTACGCAACTCGACTTAACTCATCGCACACCAACACAACGCTTTTCGACCTCCGGTGCACCACGACTTGATGCGACTTGAACAGAGCCAAGATTCCTATTGCAAACTCACTTTCCCGTCGCATTGGTCTCGAGTCTACTCGCAGTGGTGTCTCGATTATCTACGTGAAACAGAAAGCAAACCAAACAGCAAACAAAAAGGATCCGGCGGCAACGAGGTACCCCGTTGCCGCCGAATCCTTTACCGTGACGCTTTATTTTTTCAGGCGCATATATGCGCCCTCTGCATCATTCGGATCGATCGTCACCTGCGAAAAATCAGAGGCGTTGGTGAGTACTAAAATGACGGTGGAGTCTACTCCCTTTTCCTGAAGAAGTGCCCGATCGCATCGGACCAGCGGTTGGTTTTTCTGAACAGAGTCGCCCTTCTGCACCAAAGCTTCAAAGCCCTCCCCCTCCAACGTCACAGTATCGATGCCGATATGAATCAGAATTTCTGCACCCGACTCGGTGGTGATCCCCAGTGCATGCTTGGTCGGGAAAGTCATTGTGACCGTTCCGTCCACCGGCGCTACAATCATATCCTCACTCGGACGCACGATAAACCCGGGGCCCATCGCACCGTCACAAAATGCCGGATCTGAAACTTCTTTGAGCGGTCGCACCTCGCCCTTTGCGGGGGCACCGAGCACGGTTTCTTTCTTTTTCTTGCCAAAGCCGAAAAGTGCCATATTTCCTCCTAATCCAAGTTGAGTATATCTTTAATTCGCGTCAGAATATTCTGAACGCGTACGCCGTAAATAATTTGCAGGGCATTTTCATTGCGCACCACGCCGATCGCTTCCAAGGATTCTTTCCACTGCGCATCCGTCGCGACAATTGAAGCATCCTTCACCGTCACGCGCAGCCGCGTGGCGCAGGACGTAATGCTTTCAATATTGTCCGGTCCGCCCAGGGCGTCGATAATGTGTTCTTCCAGCGTAACATCATCCTGTTTCGATGCTCCGGCTTGCGCTGTCTCTTCCTTTTCTTTAATCGAGCGATACTCTTTTTTACTCATCAGTTTAATATCTTTCGATAAAAGATCACGTCCCGGTGTTTTCAAGTCAAACCGCTGGATAATAAACTTGAAGATGAAGTAGTACACTAGGAACGTCAGCGGCAACAAGATCAATAGCGGCATGGCGTGTACTTTTTGCGGCTGGAAGAGATTCGGAATCATAAAGAACAGGGCATGCCCATTGATGGAAATCTTCGCAATTTCCGCAACGACGTAGCACAGACCGGCGAGCGGCGCGTATACTAAGAAATACAGTGCAGGCGCCACAAAGAGGAACGTATACTCAATTGGCTCCGAAATTCCTACCAGCGCCAACGTCAACACCGACGGGATGAGCAGCGATGCCACACGCTTCCGATTTTCCGGCAATGCCGTTTTGTACATGGCATAGGCCGCGCCGGGCAGACCGGCGAGTTGGAACAAAATGCGCCCTGTGGTAAAGTTGCGCACGATATATCCGGTCACATCAGGGGAAGCTGCCTGCCCGTTGATGATGTTGCGAACGCCTTCATACATGACACCGTCGATTTGCATCGTACCGCCGACACTGGAATACTCAATCGGGAAGGCAATCAGGTGGTGAATTCCGAACGGCAGAAGCATCTTATCCGCCGTACCGAACAGGAATGTTCCGAATAGACCGGAGCTGGCAATAAATCCGGTCAATGCCTGCAAAGCGTGCGCGATAAAGGGCCAGATGTAATAAACGGCAATGCCGAAAGGAATCGCAAAAAGAGTAATCATGATCATGACAAACTTCGCGCCGGCAAAAAACCCGAACATGGCGGGAAGTTCCGTATCGACAAAGCGGTTGTGAATCAACGCGGCCAATACACCGGAAAGGATGCCGGAGAAGATGCCCATATTGTAGCTGAAAATACCCTGCGGACTTCCCCACAATGCATTGAAATTCAACGCTTCCTGCTCGGCGTAGCCTTGTTGCATCAAGGCTTCTACCTGCACGGTCTCTTCCGTCCAACCTTGCGCAGCGGCATAGGCATTGACAATGGTCATAAAGCTGAAGTACAACACGACGCCGGCAAATGCCGCCCAACCTTTTTCCTTTTTCGCCAATGTGAAGGCAATGCCGATGGCAAACCACAACTCGAGGTTGTTCATAAACATAAAGCCGAGAGATGCAAATAAGGAAAACAGCGTGTGCAAGAAGCCTTCCTTAAACGCGTAATTGCTCAATGCACTACCGATACTGACATAAAAGCCGACCAATACGAATAAAATAATCGGGACCATCATGGCGCCCGCAAATGTTTGAAGTTTTGCTCTCAAATTCTTCATAGGTTTACTCCTTCTCTACTGCCAACTGTTTTAATGCTTCGTAGTAAATATGCGCCGCTTTTTCAAACGACACCAGCGAAATTACTTCATCGGACAAATGGGAGTTTGGAATCTCGCCGGGAAAGGTGGGTCCGAAACACACGCCGCGTTCCAAGGCACGCGCATACGATGCGCCTCCCTTTTTCAGCATATATGCCTGCTCTCCGGTGACCGTCTCATAGGCCCGCACCAAGTTTTGGAGAAATGGATCACTTTCCTGAACAAAAAGTAAAGGCATAAATTTCAATACTTCCACAGTCGCATTATAGTCCGCTAAAATCTTTTGCAGATCCTGCACCAATGCCTGCTCATTTTTTGCCGTTTCGTAGCGGAAATCCACATCAAAAAATGTCTTTCCTGCACCGTGATTTGCGGATAACACCGTGATTGTCACGTTTTCAATGGATGCTTTTTCGCCAATCTTTTCCACCTCAATTTGCGAAAAATACTTGCGCAAGCAATGACAGAGTTGCTGAAAAGAACTTTGCCATTCTTCCGAACGGTCTCCCGGCTGCGGTTCCACCGTCTCCAGCATCGGTACCAACGCACTTTCTCCCCGCTCCGGGTGGCGTGACAGAGCGCGCTTCCCGGTGAACACGCGCGGCTTTTCCACACCGAAAATCTTCAATCGCACTTCTTCGCAGGTGTACAGCTCCTGCACCTTGCTTTCTAATGATTCCACAACGGGATCCGCGCGATACGGAAAGTGAATACGTACTTTCAGGGTGCCTTTTTCATGATTGACGATCGGAAAGTCTCCATCTGGAGAAAAAGCGACCATCGGTTGCTTTTCCATGGAAAAATAGTGTTTCACACCCTCCCATGTCGTTTCCTCTGCACCGCCGATTATCAAGCGAATCGGTCGAAGATCCGAATGGTTCCGCTTCAGCTGTGACAGCACATGAATCAGCAGCACCAAGGGACCTTTATCGTCATTGACGCCGCGCCCGTAAAGGAAATTTCCGCGCCGCGCCAGATGGTACGGATCGCTGATCCATTGTGCCGGTTCCGCCGGAACAACATCTGCATGACAGAGGACACCGATGTAATCCTCGCCTTCGCCGGTGCGCAGATCCACCGCATAGCCGTCGTATCGATGTGCAATCAGCTGCTGTTCCTCTCCGATGTTTACGGCTTCCTCGAGCGCGCACTGAACAGCTTCCCCAAAAGGTGCACCGACACGCGCTGAAGCCTCGTCCCGCATGCTTGGAATTTCCACCAAACGGGAAAGGTCTGCAATAAATTTCTCCGCATTCCATACGAAACGATCATTCATATTGACGCTCGATCGCGTTTTGCAAAAGACGCTCAGCTAAAGCGTGATCCTCTTCCGGGGAAAGGCCGGTAATCGCGAGACATCCGACGACTCCGCCATACTCCATCTCCAGAGGGATCGCTCCGGGGACAACCGTATACGCCGAGGCATCCAGCCCATACTTCTCGGAAATCAACGACGCATCCCCTTGAATTTTCTTGTGAAACTCCATGGTAGACATGCCGAAATGCAGGACGGTATTCCGTTTCCGCCGGAGCCAATTTTGCTTATCGGGACTCATCGCACCGGGGATGAATTGCAATGCCGTTTTCCCATTGCAATAAATCTCGATGGCCGCCTTTTTTTCTATCGAGCGGAGATCCTGCAAAATTTGCAGAATCACCTCGTCATCGATAAAACGTAACTTTTTCATTCCCATGGAATTACAGACCGTATTTTTTCGCTGCCGCATCAATCGCTGCACGGCAATGCTTGACCCCTGCGGTATAACCTTCCGGATCCTTAAAAATTGCCGAAGAAAGAACAATCACATCCGGGCTGCAGGCTTCAATCAGCGGATCCATATTGTTCGCACGCAATCCGCCGTCAATCGCCAATTCACAATCCGGATTCTTCTCGTCGATCATCTTGCGAGCACGTTTCACCAGATCAATGACACTTCTGCGCCATCCCCAGTTATCCTTGCCGTCCGTTTCGTCAACACCGTGCGTGACAATATGCAGGCGGTCGATATCATAAATCGATTCCTCCACAAAACACAGCGGTGTATAGCAACCCAGGGTCAAGCCCACCTTGAGATTTCTTTCGCGGCACCAGTTAATAATATAGGCCAGTTGTGCCCCGATAAAATGTTCCGCCGGGAGAATCAGGTAATTCGCACCCGCCTCGGTAATTTGATCAATATACATAATGTCCATGGACACCGTGTAAATGTGATTCTCGATGGGCAACTTGGTGTAGGGACGAATCGCGCTGATGATCTGATGTCCCCCCATGAGTTTCATGTTTTGCAAATCATGCATATCCGCGGCGTCGGAATGAATAATATCGACTCCGGCATCGGATACTTCTTTTACCACATCGGCGATATGACCGTAATCTACATGTGCCAAACCCGCAGCAATTTTAATATGCTTCATAATATCCTCCTTTTTATGTCGTTTTCTATTTTTATAGTATAGTAAACAAACACTGAAATCAAAGGATCATAAAGCATATTTTATATATTATCGATATTATAATTATTGTTGAAATCTTTTTCTAAATTTTTCTTTTTGTAATCGCATGGCAAGACCGCGCAATTGAATTAAATCGGCTTCTTCGACATAGGGTGGTATGATATATATCGGTTTTTCACGCTCTACATATAAAGGTAAGGTAGAGACAATCAGATCAGTATCCGTCAATGTTATTCGGGCAAAATCAACATAGCGGCACGACTGTTTAATTTCAATTTCCGCAATATGCGATTGGATGCGGGTTTTCAATAACTCTTGTGCTCCTCGATCCACATGACAAACAAGCAAAGTACGCAACGGTTTTTGTTCTTTTTCCAAGGCAGCCAACAAAAACAAGGTAAGTCCGCCACCCTCCAGCGGAGGAATCTCCAAATCCAGCTCTTTTGTCGCCTTCTCAATGCAGTGAACGGATCTTTCAAATAGCTTCGGATACTGCGTCCGTACAATTTGAATCGAAGAATTGGACAGCGGAAGACCATGACGAATACGAATCAGCGCCGAGCGCAAGTAATCACCAAGAATATTTTCCAGGTATGCCGTATGCAAATCCAAGGCGAATGTGCGGCTCCATTCCCGGATTATTTTTTTCGCGTAATAAAGAGCTTCCACCTGCTCTTTATTTGCCACAGATAGGTCGGATTGCTGTGCTAATAGATGAATTTGTAAAAATCGAAGATCCGCTTCCGGCAAACGAATACCGATTTTTCGATTTAAGGCATCTACAATCGCCTGCACTTCTTCGTATAGCGGTTGCTTCGTCAAATAGGCAACAAATTCTTCGGACAACACCAACTTGCAACCCTGGGTCGCGCGGTAACAGGTTATAAGAAAGGCGATAAAAATGGAGACCGAGGCGCGCAGCGGAATAGAATGCCAGTATGAAGTGGGGTTGGATAAATACGCCTCAATCAACTCCTGTATACTGGCAACATTAAGCGGCAAGTAAGGAATCGGAAACACATCTTTGTCCAGCGCGCTATGCCCCACTAATAGATCAATCAGATCTTTGACGCAGGGATCCCGCTTCAAAAGCTCAATCGCGCAGTTTCGAATCCGTCGTTCGGTTCCGATTATGCGGAAAGGTGAATTTTGTTTCCTCGAAATTTGAATTTTATAGTGGTAAAAAATTTTCTCCACTTCACCAAGATCAGTTTGTATCGTTGAACCGCTGACAAAAAGTTCCTGGCGCAACTCTCGCACGCGCACGGGTTTTTGCGCAAGCAGCAAGCGAAGACAAATATACAGAATTCGGTTTTCCGGAGTATTGTAACTGGAGACATTTTCTCCCAGCAAGCTTGCCTTTAATTTGGAAATCTGCTCCGGGGTGCCATACAGCCGTACCCCCTGCCCCTGCTTGCGTTCCACACCGGTATTCAGCGGCAGAATGCGAGCCAGTTTTTGAAGATCCGACCGCGCCGTCGCATAAGAGACGCCAAGGTGATCCGCCAGCGTCTGTATGGAGACAAACTCATTTTCATTGCAAAGCCTTTTCAGCAATGGGACAATCCGGTTGTTTTTCATAATGCGCCTTTCCGCTTGTAGTGTACGGGAAAGGGAAAGAAAATACAACGCGAACGATGTAAAATCCTGACTTTCACATCGAATTTAACAAAACCTGACGAATCGGTTTTCCCCGATTCGAAGCAATGACGTACTTACGTTCTCCAACGGACATAATATCCAAGCAAATTCCGTACAACTGTTCCAATGAACGCGTGGAAATCATTTCGTTCGGTGCTCCGTCAAAGAGGATGCTTCCCTCGCGCAATCCGATGACGCGATCGGAAAAAACTGTCGCTTGGTTGACATCGTGAAGCACCATAATAACGGTCAGGCCATAGTTTTGATTTAATCGTTGAATCAACTCCAAAATCTCGATTTGATATTTCAAATCCAAATAGGTGGTCGGCTCATCTAAGAATAGGATCTGTGTCCCTTGTGCAACGGCCATGGCAATCCACGCACGTTGCAGTTGTCCCCCGGAAAGTTTGCCCATTTCCTGCTCGCCCAATGCTTCCAAATCGGTCACCTGTAAAGCCCAGGCAATCATCTCTTCATCTTTTTTCGTTTTCCGGGAGAAAAGCGTTTGATAAGGGGTTCGGCCATAGGACACGAAGTCATGTACTGTTAAATCCGGAATGATGTGATTCTGCTGCTGCACGATGGCGACCTGCTGGGATAAGGCGCGAATCGAGTATTGTGACAAATTCTTCCCTTTGAGCATAATTTTCCCGGATTCGGGGCTCAGAGATCGCGTCATAAGTCGAAACAGGGTCGTCTTTCCCGAGCCATTTGCCCCCAGCAATGTAGTGATTTTATTCGGTACAATTGATAAATTGACTCCGCGCAACACCGGACGATTCCCATAGGAAAAATGGAGTCCTTCGACTGAAAACAAGGCATCATTTCGCATGATAGGAAGACCTCCGCAATAAAAATACAAAAAACGGCCCGCCTAACAGACTCATAATCACCGCGGCGCTGACTTCAAACGGCATGAAAATCATGCGCCCGACTGTGTCTGCCAATAAAAAGAGCGTCGCCCCGAACAGTACTGAAAATGGAAGCAAAAGCTTATGGTTGTTGCCCACCAAAAGGCGCCCGATATGCGGCACGATCAAGCCTAAAAAGCTTACAACACCGACCACCGCCGTAGAAATCGACGCCAATAAAACAGCGACGAAAGAAAGACCGACGCGCCAATGATTTACGGAAATCCCGATACTGCGCGCCGTTCGGTCATCCAAGAGCAAAAGATTGCACATCTTGGCCGAAAGCAGGGCCGCGAGTAAACCGAGGGCGGCATACGGCACCAGAAGCTGAACGTCGGCCCATGTTTTCTGCGTAATATTTCCCTCGATAATGGACGCTACGCCCGTGAGATTCCCCCCTGTCATACTGCTCAAAAAGCTGGCTGCCGCACTAAAAAATGCCTGTATGGCTATGCCAATCAAAAGAATACGCGTTGGTTGTAAACTGCCTTTCCATGCCAACAGGTAAATCAGTAAAAAAGAAAATAATCCGCCGACGAAAGAAAAGAGCGGGATAACAAAGAAAAGTTGTGGGAAGAGAGTCAGCACCAACACCGCCGTAAAGCTGGCTCCGCTGGAAATCCCGATAATGCCGGGATCCGCCAGCGGATTTTTTAAGACGGCCTGAAACAGCACGCCTGAAACAGCCAAGGCCGCACCGGCCACCATGGAAATGACAATGCGCGGAAAACGCAAATCATAGATCGTTGCGACATCGGTATCATAAGCCACAAAGAGTCCGCGCCAAATTTGTGAAAAAGACAGCTGTAAACTCCCGGCATTGATGGCAAAGAAAAACAAAACCAATAACAGCAGAGTCACACTTAAAAAGGAAACCACAGCTCGAATGTGTTTTTGTTTTTTTTGATTTTGCCCGGTCTTCATCGTCGCGGACAAAATCGATTCGACATTGATTTTTTCAGACATACGCACTCCTTTCCCTTTTTAATAGCCTGCCGGGCGCTCCTCGGTGCTGAACTCTTCCGCTTTCTTTTGAGCATCTTGACTCTTTTTCTTGGCAGCTTCTTCCTCTTCTGGACTTGCCGGGTAGAAAATCGGCTGAAGCTCTGCTAACGCCTCGGGATAACGGAAAGTTGCACTCATGCCGAACAGTTCATAAGTCAAATCGTAAACCTTCCCCTCTTGCACCGCGGTAAAATGTTTCCAAATCGGATTTTTTTCAAATTCTTCTTCAAACATGCGAATCACATTATCGGGCAACGCATGTGCGGCACGTAAAATAATATCCGGCTCCTTTGTCTTCATGTCTTCTGTATTTACATTCAAAAACTCTTGATTGCTGCCCGCATACACATTTTCTCCCCCGGCCATTTCAACCAAACTCCCGATATAGGAATGTTCCGTGGCAATGATATAACTGCCCGGGAGGCCCATGAGAATTAAGACGCGCGGCTTCTTCTTCCCGGCATTTTTTTCCTGGTAGGCGGCATAAAAAGTTTCAAATTCATCGATTAGGCGATCCGCCTGTTCTTTTCGGTCGAATATAATCCCAAGCTCACGAATGCTCTCGTACATGCCGCGCACACTGCGTAAGTTCAAAAATGCATAGTTGGCTCCAATCGCTTCATATTTTGGACGCAAATCGGAAATCAGACTGTCCGGACTGAGGATAAAATCGGGGTGCAACGCGCCCACCTTTTCCATGTCAGGGCTCATGGGCATGCCGATCCGCTCTACTGAATCGTATCGCTCCGGTATTTTGGAAATCGTACTCTTACACACTCCAACAAGATCCATCTCCAAGCGATCACAAATTACACTCGCCGAAGGCGATGTCGCAATGACCCGCGGCGGCCGCCCCAACGCTTCGATTTTTTGCGCGGCACTTTCCACTGCGCTCTGTTCCGCTGTATTCCCGCTCTCGCGAGACGGAGCATCCGACTTGCCCGGATGTTGGTTGACGCAAGCGGTCAACATAAGCAACGCAAAGACAAAGAGAAGACTCCTTTGAAAATGATGAAAAAATTGCATGCCCTTCCGCACAGTAACGTTGTCAACTCCTGTTTCGATCGGGCATTCAGACCGATGGTTCTGCATCAGGCATCCCCCCAACGTTTCCAATGCTTACGCATAAAGTAAACAATACCTGCCGCTACCAATAAAACGACAACTACTACCGCCGCTGTAGCGAAAATCACGCCATACGGCGAGGCGCCGCCCGCCGGTTCCGGCGTGGCTGCTTCTTCTTCGGACTCCCCGGAAAGGGTCAGCCCACGAACGCGTCCGTCCGTTTCTACGTTGGTAATGCCACCCGGACTTTGCGTAAGATCCGGCCTTTTTTCGGTCGTAATGGAGGATTTGGGGCCGGAGGCATTGCTAGGTGCCGGCGCTTTCGGCGCATTTGTTTCTCCGTTCGATGCGGCATCCGCTGCCCCTTGTTTTTGCGTTACTGACGGATCCGGCTTCGGCAGATCGGCGCTCTTCTTTTGTTGGATTTCGCCCGTTTCGCCGGCATCCGCTCCCTCCGGCTCGTTCGGTGCCGCCGAATTGACGATGGTTTGCTCCATTCCATAGGCATTACCCTCGACATAATCGCTCGGATAGAGATAAAAAACGACATCGCGGCCCATCGGCTCGACGTACATTGATCCGCGGATGACGGCATCCGGGCTCGGCAGCTGGATCCGATAATCACCCGTCGTACCGTTGTTGTCGGTTCCTGTTGCCGTTGTTGCCACATCCATCGAGTACCAATCTGAATCTCCGGTATTCTGGACATAAAACACGAGGTTCGTCGTATAATCCTCCAAGGATTTTCGAATCGTCAAATAGTATTGCCCGTCCGTCGTCTCTTCCAAGATTCCGATATCGTAAATTGTGCCCTCGACCATGCCTTGTCCGGTCGTAAAAGCCGCTTCGCCGCCGGCATCCTCGATTACTCCCGTTACCGGATGGGCATAGCAGCGATTGATGGTACAAGAATACACGGTTCCCGACGCCGCGCCGACATGGCACGGCAGAAAAAGTGAAACAAGGAGGCTACATACTACGCCCCAAAGAAGATTCTTTTTTCGCATTTGAATCCTTATTCCTCCCCTTTTATTACATATCTTCCGATGAAAACGGCTTACGCCGACTTATTGCAGTCAACGTAAGCCGCTTTTCGTATCTTCTTCAGCTATCCAATACAACCGAAATGGCTGCAATGTCTCTATTGCTCGACATTCGGGTCTTTCCGCCCTTTGCGGCTGACGTACAAGCCGGCGGTCGCCGATGCGATAAGAATGACGGAGGCTACAATTCCCACATCCCCGGTTTTCGGCGTCGGTTTCTTACCGTTGTTCAAATTCCCATTGCTTGGACGTTTGGTGTTCCCATTCGGTTTTTGCGGCAAGGTCCCCGGCTTTTTTTCCTGGGTCACGCTTCCCGGTTGCTTACCGCCCGGTTTTTCAGGATCATCCGGTTGCGGATTGTCCGGCAATTTTTCTTCCGCTTTTCGTATCTGCGTCCAATCCAATTTCAGATAAACCGGCTGCGTCCCCAAACCCTGCGCAATGGATTCCATCACCGGGACAAAGACCTGAAGCGGCACCCAGCCGTCGTTTTCCAATGCTTCGGCGAGCATCGGGTACGTGACCTGTTCCGGATAATCCGTGCCGAAATCGTCCACCAGCCGATTGCCTTTGCCGTCTCTCATATATTCATCAATGCTCACCTCGCCCGTCGCCCCTTGAGGTACGCCGTATCGATCTTCGGTATATCCGGTTTTGAAGTATTTCAGCGTTCCCAAATTTCCGATTTTCCCGGCGAAATGCAACGACTTAAATTTCATAGACAAGAAATATTGTCCATCTTTCACGGTTAATTTGATATCGTGGTCAATGGCGCCATTCGACATCGAGGGGTCTTTTTTATTCGTCTTCACCATTTTTCCGGGTAAATAATAGGTTCCGTCCGAAAGCTTTTTGTAATCCAGCGGCTTGCTCGGATCTTCACCCGGCTTCGGTTCGGCCGGCGCCTTTTCGATGGTAAAAGCAACCTCCACCAATCCGGCTTTCGTCTCATCGCCCGCGCGGAAATCAACAAGGAGCTTGTGTGTACCCTCTTTCAAGGTATTCAGATAGGCATCCTGTAATGTGAGCACCGTACTGCCGGACGCAAGCGTATACGCCGTATCGGGAAGCTTGGCGCTGTCTTCTTTTTTCTCCAAATAAGCCGCGAGACAATCTTCCATGGCCGGGGTAAAGACAAATTTAAGTCCGCCGGTGCTTTTTTTCAATACGTACGGCTGTGCCGGCTTGTCGGCAACCATCGGCTGCGCTTTTTCCTTTTCAGCTTTTTCCTTTTCGATGGTAAAAGCAACCTCCACCAATCCGGCTTTCGTCTCATCGCCCGCGCGGAAATCAACAAGGAGCTTGTGTGTACCCTCTTTCAAGGTATTCAGATAGGCATCCTGTAATGTGAGCACCGTACTGCCGGACGCAAGCGTATACGCGGTATCGGGAAGTTTGGCACTATCTTCTTGCTTATCCAAATAAGCCGCAACGAAATCGTCCAGCGCCGGGGTAAAGACAAATTTAAGTCCGCCGGTGCTTTTTTTTAATACGTACGGCTGTGCCGGCTTGTCGGTAGCCATCGGCTGCGCTTTTTCTGTCAACGCTCGCAGCGCTTGGCGCAATTTTTGGGTCGCTTCCTCTAACCGTTCCTGCGTCACGATTTCTTCGCCTTTACAGATTTTCTCGCCGGCTTCCATGAGCGGGCGCAAAGCTTCCAAGGACGAGTGCGTGTATTGTTCTGTATTATTTAGTGCCGCCTTGGCGTCATTGACGGCTTTTTCTAAGGCTGAAAAATCGATGGGCGTCACAAATTCAGTGAACAATCGACAAGCTTCCGCCATCGCGTCGATTACGTCCTGATTGACTCGTTTTTCATCCAGCAGCTTCGTACCGTAATTATGCATGGCAAGTGCGAAGTCACGCTGTGCATTGATGGTGTCTTGAGGCGTGTTGCCGTTATCAATGTCGTTATCAGCGATCCTCTTCATATCGCTGAAATACTGGTTGAAGTTATCCCAATGGAGTTCCGGCGTTTCAATTTGTTTGAGCGTCGACCAGTCAAACTGTAGCTTGGCAAATTGTGTGCCCATCCCCTCGGTGCCGCCGTTCAGCCCAATCCTCTCCATAATGGGCACGAACACCCGCACCCACACTTCCGGATCGCCCCAGGTCATCGGAAAGCTGATCCACTTCGGGTAATCCTGATCTTTGATTTTTTCGATGCAATCTTTTGAGTTCGGATCGTTAAGCGCGTCGCGGAGCCCCACATAATATTCATCCACATCCGCGAGTACGATCGGAGTATCCGTTCCTGCAGGGCTCGGTCCCATTTCCGTTTCCCATTCCGGTAAATAATAAAGCAGCGAAAGGTAGCCTTCCATGCCCCAAAATTTCAGTGGAATGAAATTCAGCCCTGCGCGCACCTGCTGATCTTTTACCGTAATATGCATGGGCTTTACAATGGCATTGTTGCCCATGGAAGCCGAATCCTGGTACGCATGGTGCAAGAGCCCGTCGATTTCATAGGTGCCGTCTTGAGGATAGGGATCACTGCCTAACGCTGTTTTTAATTCACGGAGCACCTGAGCCATCATTCGGAGCTGAAACGGACGATACACGTCTGCGTCCAAAAGCTTCGTTGCATATTCTCCGGCAGCATCTCTAATTTTTTCCGCTTCCTCATTGAGCACACTGGGCAGTTCCTGTAATTCCTCCACAGCTTGCGTCAATTCGTCCGCCGCATCCGGCGTCTCTCCCTCTGCAAATGACGGTGTCGCCGGCGCAAATATTCCAAGCACCAATGTAAACGCCATCAAAAGCGCTACCCATTTTTTCCGCATACATTCCTCCTTCTATTTACCAAGTTCTTTTTGTTGCCCTTGGCTAACTCTATTTGTTAGCATATGCTAACGTCTTCGGGCTGTCAATTGTTTTTCTCAATTTTACGTCGAAAGTTGTTGACTTCCTTTCACCTTTCTTACTGCACTTCACGACTGCCGCATTGTTTCCATCTCAACGACGATATCTGCTGCACGCATTGTCGATGCACGATGAGAAATCAATACAACCGTCTTATCGGCCGCCGATTCACGCAACGATTTCAAAATCACCCCCTCATTTAAAGGATCCAAGTTGCTCGTCGGCTCATCCAATAAAATCACAGGCGCATCATGCAAAAAAACACGCGCCAAGCCAATGCGCTGGCGCTCGCCGCCCGACAAGGTATCGCCCAATTCCCCGACTTCGGTGTCATACCCTTTGGGCAGAGACAAAATAAAATCGTGAATGGATGCTTTTTTCGCGGCTTCCTCGATTTCCGCCTGCGTTGCCCCCCGTTTTGCTAAGCCAATATTCCGCGCAATGGAATCGTGAAATAAGTGTGTCTCCTGCGTCATATAGCTCTCCGTTTGACGCAGTTGATGCGTTGGAATCGTTCGTACATCTTGATTCTGCACACAAATTGCACCGGATTGAACGTCCCAAAAACGCATAAACAATTTCAAAAGTGTAGACTTGCCCGACCCACTCGGTCCATGGATGCCGGTGATTTTACCCGGTGCAATCGCAATGGAATAGTCGCGTAAAATGCATTCTTCGTCATACGAAAAGTGTACCTTCTGTGCCGAAAGGCGCATGGCTTTATCGATTTGAATCACTGCTGCTCCCCGGTCGGGCACCTCTTCGACCAGCGGCGTTTCTTCTAGCAGCGAAAGCACCCGCTCTCCACTCGCCAATGTCTGATTCAAATGATTGGATAAGGCGGAAAGTGCCAACACCGGACCGAACGAACCCATTAGTGCAACGGGACAAAGAAGCAGCCCCTCCAAAGAAAGTTGTCCGCTCCGATACAATATTACTGACAGAGCCGTCATCAATAGTGAACCGAAGAGCACTACCGCCATGGTCAGAACGCGTTGGTGTCCCTCACAGGCGCGGAGCCTCCTTTGTGTCTTCGCCAAGTGTTGCGATTGCCGCGCCATTTCCAAGCGACGCACCTCCCCCTGCCCGTATTGGAGGATCTCATCCAGGCCGTGCAAGGAATCCAAGACAAAGCTGTTCATGTCGCCGAATTCCTCCCGAAATTCCATGCCCGGCGCTGCACTGCGCCTGTCATTCCAAAGTGGGATTGCCGCCCCGATAAGCACATAGACCGATAACGCCAGAATCCCCGCCGCCCAATGAAAATACCACTGATAGACCGTCATGAAGGCCGACGTCAAAACGGCAATGGCAATGGGCGAAATAGTATGGGCGTAAAACACTTCCAATAATTCAATATCTGTCGTTATGAGTGCAATCAGGTTGCCTTTGTCGCGCCCCTCCAATTTTGCCGGGCACAATTTCCGCAAAGCTGCAAATACCTTGTGTCGCAAAATGGCCAACAATCGAAACGCGATATAGTGGTTGCAATACTGTTCCAAATAGTGCAAGACACCGCGTAAAGCTGCCGCCACGCACAGGAGGGTGAGCAATCGATGCACCGTTTTCCAGTCCGCCGCCGACATCGCAGTCCCCGTTTGAAAAGCGCTTACGGCAACGAGTACGGCTTGGGCCGCAAAGATGGTTAAAAAAATGGCGCATAAAAATCCGAGTACCCCAAAAAGTATGGCCAAGCCCATTCTCCCCAGCAGCGGGCGTATCAGGCCGACGAGTTGCCGCATGATGACCGAAGCTCTGCGGCGCGTTTTTTTCTTCCCGCGGCGGACATATTCTCCGTTGCTTCCGAGTTTTTTTTCGCTTTTCGCGTTACTAACAGGTTCCCGCCCTCCGTTTTTGATGCCTGATCGTTCTTGCAAGGGTTCAAACATGCTCCTGTTCCTTTCCATATTTCTCCAAGGACTGCTGACGGAGATAAAGCCGCGCATAGGCGCCGTTCTTTTTCAATAGAGCCTCATGGGTGCCCGATTCCCTAACCCTTCCGTCTTCGATAAAATAAATGCAATCTGAACGAGTCACATTGGCAAGTCGGTGAGAAATTAACAGTACTGTTTTTGTCTTTGCCAACGCATGAATCACTTCCATAATCACCGCTTCACTTTCGACATCGATATTTGAAGTTGCTTCGTCGAAAATATAAATGGAAGCATCTTTCAATAAAGCTCGCGCAATAGCCAAACGTTGGCGCTGCCCACCGGAAAAATTGGTCCCTTTTTCCAAAAGCCGCGTTTCCAACCCCTGCTCCTGCTCTAAAAAGCCGAGCAGATTGACTTTTTGTAAGACAGCACATAATGCTTCCTCTGAAGCATCCGGTCGAGCCATACGCAGGTTTTCTGCGACGGTGCCTTTGAAAAGGTAACTATTATGGCGCACCAACACCACATTCTGCATCAAATCGGCTTCTTGTATCCGGGCAAGATCCTGCCCGTTAATCTGCACCACGCCCGCAAATCCGCGGTTTCGTCCGGCAATTAGGCCCGCAATCGTACTCTTCCCGCACCCAGATTCTCCGACCAGCGATAGAAACTGCCCGGCCGAGCAACTCATAGAAATTCCTTTCAAAATTTCTCGCTCCGGCTCATAACAGAAGTGCACACCCTGTAAAGTAATCGACAGGGGACCTTTCGGCAGCCGAAGTGTACCCGGTGTCGGTTCCTGCAAGTCGAGTAAACGGAAAATTTTGTCACTGGCCGCCATGCCGCCCATGGCCACATGAAAAAAGGACCCCAAGAGCCGCAACGGAATAAAGAATTCACTCGCCAAAAGAATCAGCGTGAGCGCCCCGGAAAGCGAAATTTCGCCGTGTAAAAACTGTATGACGGCAATTACCATTCCTGCCGCCGCACCGCCATAGGCAATCAAATCCATAACCGTGATCGAATTTAATTGCATGGTCAGAACTTTCATTGTAATACGGCGAAACTGCTCCGCCTCTTCGTCCATCATGCGAGCGCGTTCCCGATCCGCTTCGTAAATCTTCAATGTCGTCAATCCTTGTAAATTTTCAAGAAAAGTGTCTCCTAAACCTGTATAGCTTTGCCAATAGTCGCTCAATAAGCGTTTTGCAACGGTTTGAACCGCTGCAATGGACAAGGGAATCAGTGGAACGCAAAGCAGTAAAATCAGGCTGACACGGAAACTGACCCCTTTCAACAGCAAGAAGAGGGTTACCGGTGCCAATAGACTGTAAAAAAACTGCGGCAAATAGCGTCCGAAATACGTCTCCAATTGCTCAACCCCATCGGTGGTCATTTGTACGACTTCCGCCGAGGAAACTTGTTCTCGATAGGACGCCCCGATCCGCAATAATTTGCGATAAATTTGATCGCGCAGAATATGCTTGACATCGGCCGACGCCCGGTACGAAGCGATAACGACACATCGCTCACAAAAACAGCGGACAGCAATGCAGCCAATCAAGATTAAGAAGCTCTTTCCCATCATTTCCTGAATCCCCGTTTGAAACAGGACCTGTTCGAGAAGATGGGCCAAGGTGAAAACAAATAGAATTTGTGCTAGGAGACTAAGCCATTGCCATAAAACCACCCAAGCGATAGTCCGCTTTGCATGAGAGACGAGTTGAATCAACCGTATTTTTATCATTCGGTACTCCTACGCGACGCACAGAGAGTTTCTGTCCGTGTAAGGTTCGGTTTGCTGCCAAATCCCTTTTTTCCAGCAGCGACATCCTCCGTTTCGCAGCTTTCCGCAACCGCGTTCTTACCGCTCTTCACCCGAAAGAGAAAATAATACAGATGCGCCACCCAAACCGCCACTAAAATGCCGCGTGCGACAGCCACACGCTTCATGCAGAAAAAGCCGATTCCCATAATAATGGTCACGGTAATTACCGTCTTCACTTTCGTGCCGATCGACATCGTTCCCTTTTTGCGATAAGATTCCAAATGCTTTTTATAAAAGGCTGTGCCGACAAACCAACTGCGCAGGCGCTCCGAACTCTTCGTAAAACAGAACAAGGTTGCCAAATAAAACGGAACAGTCGGCAAAATCGGCAAAACTATGCCGACCGTGCCGAGCCCGAAACAGAGAAATCCTGCGGTTGCCCATAAAATTTTACCGGTTTTTTTCATATGTTTACGCTGCTTTCTATTTCCTTTTCCGTCTCATATTTCCCACGTTTTTTATTGTTGCCATCCATTTTATTCGCGCACTTACTTTAGAGTGCCCAATCGGCGCTTTCCGTTTGAATCGCGTGCAGCCGCTTGAATAAACCGTCTTCTTTCGCCAAAAGATCCTGCGGACGACCGGATTCGATGATGCGTCCCTGATCTAAAACGATAAGATGATCCGCCTGTTCAATCGTGCGCATACGATGTGCAATTACAAGCACGGTCTTTCCGGCAAGCAAGCGGGACAAAGCTTCCTGAATCTTACTCTCGTTTTCAACATCTAAGGAAGCGGTGGCTTCATCCAATAAGACGATAGGAGCATCTTTTAACAGTGCGCGTGCAATAGAGATACGCTGGCGTTCGCCGCCCGACAGGCGCGCTCCGTTTTCACCGATTTGCGATTGATAGCCCTGCGGCAGCTTTTCAACGAATTCATCGCAATTGGCTGCGTGCGCCGCCGCCAACACCTCTTCATCCGAGGCGTCTCGCCGCCCCAAGCGTATGTTTTCTAAAACGGTATCGTCAAAAAGTACAACCTCTTGAAACACCATCGAATAGTGCGACCATAATACTTCGGGATCGACCGAAGCAATCGGCACCTCCCCGACACGAACCGTCCCTTTGGTTGCCTCCCATAGTCGTGCGGCAAGGCGAATGCAAGTACTCTTCCCTGACCCGGACGGTCCCACAAAGGCGGTCACTTCACCCTCTTTTGCTGTGAAGCTGACCTCATGAAGCACCTCTTCCCGATCATAGGAAAAAGAAACGTGCGCAAAACGAATGTCATGATTTCTCGGCGCAAACATGCTCGCCCCGGTCGCCGCCGGCATGTCATGAATAGTCATCAAGCGTTTCGCCGATACATCGGAAACAAACAACTCCGCAATTAAAGCTAAGCTCTGGTCAAAAGGCGCATATACGCGCGAAATCACCAGCATGAATAAAAACAACTTCATGAAATCAATCTGCCCGCTCAAAATCAAATTCGCGCCCACTAAAATCGTCGTCGCAATGCCCAAGCGCATGACGACCGCAGCCGCATTGACGAAAAGTCCCAAAACGAACTCGCTCCGACGCATGGTTGCTTCGTGCTGATCGACTCTTCCCTCGAATTTCGCGCGTACTGCCTCTTCCATGCCGTTCGAGCGAATTTCTCGTATGGTTTCCAGTATTTCCTGAATACTGTCCGAAACGCGCAGCGCCGCGTCTTTCGTACGTCGGGAAGCTCGCTTGGAAATCGTCCGTCCACCAAAAAGCAGGGCAAACGCAACAGGAACGCCCCAGAGGCAAGCCAGGGCCAAACGCCAATCCTGCAGGAAAAGACCGACGGCAATGACCGCCGTCGACACATACGATCCATAGAGATAGCCGAGCACGTGCGACCACACGTGTTCGAGCCGGCTGACGTCGCTCATAATCGTTTCACTTAAATCGGATAAATCGCGTTTCCCAAAAAAAGCGAGTGGCAACTTGCGCAGTTGCTCCGCCAACCCGATGCGCACATCGCGTACTTCCCCATAGACTAATCCATATGTGGCATGGTACTGCTGATAATGCGTAAACAGCGAAAGCAGAAGAAACAACACCGTAGCGCCTAAATAGGGCAGGGCTTTCGGGAGTTCCGCCCCGGATAACAGCGCATTCATATACGCACGCATGAGCAGGTAAAGAATACTGATTCCCCCCATAACCAGTAAATCGACAACGATGGTCCACGCCATCCCCTTTTTGATATTTGACGCGCCACGCTCCGTTAACGCATAGCGCCTTTGAAATGATTTTCCAAACATCAGCGCACCTCCGTTTTCGTTTGAATGCGCCAAGACAACGACTGCCGATAATCTGTCCACATCCGCGCATACAATCCATTCGCTTCAAGCAACTCTTTATGTGTGCCCCGCTCCGCTATCGAGCCGTCTTTTACCACAAGAATCTGATCGGCCCCGACCACCGTTGATAACCGATGGGCAATCATGAGTACGGTTTTCCCGCGCATCAGCTCCGAGAAAGCCGCTTGAATCAAGCGCTCATTTTCCGGATCGGCAAAGGCCGTCGCTTCATCTAAAATGACGATCGGCGCATCTTTCAAAATGGCACGGGCGATCGCAATTCGCTGTTGCTCGCCGCCGGAAAGATGCGTGCCCTGCGTTCCTATAACGGTATCCATCCCTTCTGGCAACTTTTCCAAAATATCATCGCACTGCGCCGCATGGAGCGCCGCCGCGATTTCTTCCGGTGTAGCATCTGGTTTTCCCGCCAAAACATTTTCATAAATAGACGTTTTGAAAAGGTGATTGTTCTGAAATACAAAAGCGACCTGCCGCATTAAATCTGAAAGTGCCCACTCGCGCACATCGACGCCGCCGATTTCCACTGCACCGGAAACAACATCCCAAAACCGCGGAATCAAACTGGCGATCGTTGTCTTTCCGCCACCCGACGGTCCGACAAGCGCAATCACCTCACCCGCTTTCGCCGTAAAAGAAACCTGTGTGAGTGCGGCGGAGGCCGCCCCCTCATAGGTAAAACATACCTCCCGAAAAACAATATCGTGTCCCTGTGCTTGTTTCGGCGTCTCTACCATCTTGAGGATCGGCGCCTGCAACACCTCATCCAAACGATCCATGGCAATCTGTGCCTGCATGACCCCGCCTGCCGCAAACATCAATTTTGCCAATGCCGTCGAAATGATGGCCGAAAACACGGCGTAAAAAGCAAAGTTGGTCAAAAAAGCCCCGAAATTACCGCTTGCCAATGCTGCGGGTGCCAACAGAAATGCAAAAGGAATCAAAAATACAAAGGCGCTTTTCGTAAAGGTTAAATTCACCGACTGCGGAAAGCGACAGACAACGCCCTGATACTCGTCGGCTTTGACACTGTACTCTTCAATCGCTTTTTTGAACGTCCGAAAGGTGTAAATTGTCTGCTGAAAAATCTTAACGACGGGAATTCCGCGGACGTATTCGGTGGCGGCTTTACTCATGTCATCCAACGCCCTTTGGTATTCGGCGATGGTTTGCTTATGCTTACCGCCCATCATGGAAAAAAGCGCCAACACTGAAATCAGCACCGACAGCAAGCACGCCGCACCCATGCGCCAATCGAAATACAATAGAAATCCAATCATGGTAAGAAACAAAACGACGGTACCGACCACATCTGCCAAAATATGCGCCAGAAGTGTTTCGGTATCCGCCGCGCCCGCATCTAAGCGATTGCGCAGATACCCGCTGGCTCTCCCCTCAAAAAAGCCCAAAGGGGCATGCAAAAGATGATCCATCCCCTGTTTTCGGATATTTGACGCCGTTCGAAAGGCTGCAAAATGCGTACACATCAGAGCCGCAAAATACAGCAACATCCCCGCGACAGCAAAACCGAAAGCCCACCATCCGTATTGAATAATTGTTTGAGCTGCCGGCCAATTCGGGGCGACTTGCAATAAATCCCGTAAAACAAGCCATATGCAGATATACGGTAGCGTGCTCAACAACATCGATATCCCCGACAACACCAAACCGAGGTATGTTAAAAACTTATAGCTGCCCGCAAAATCCAAAAGGCGGAAAACCGCTGACTTCTTCTTTTCTTTTTTCAAAGCGTCCTCTCTTCCTGCTTGCTGCCACTTTATAAATACGCGCCCTGAATGCATTCCTTTTCGCATTCTTCACGATATATTCATTTGAGTTTCCCTTGGCAAACATATGTTAGTCTTAGCTAACTTTTTTGTCAATAGAGGAAAACGGAAACAAGTTAGTTTGCTCCTCTTTGCAGGAAAGGAAAGATCTGCGTGACGACAAAATGCATAAAGATATGTAAACATGAAAAAGAAACTGCCGGCAAAGCCGACAGTTTCTTTTTCGTTTTTCCCCTTGGCATTCATACACATATGTCCCGCAAGGAAAGAAATTGTTTATTCTTCAAGTTGACCCATGCTACATAGGCGAACGGTACAACTTGCCGGTCGCCTTCGTTTCGTTAAATTCACCTTTTGCTGTGATGATCCTCTTCTCTTTCTCGCTTTTCCTTCAAGCTCCGCCCATCCTTCCCATTCTTTACCATGAGCATTTGGGAAAGAATGGAAATGGCGATTTCTTCGACAGAACCATTGTCCAGATCCAGCCCGATCGGAGCATAGACTTTATCCAGGGCCTCTTTTGAGGTTCCTTCTTTCTGAAGCTCCTGAAAAACGGTGGCCACTTTCGATTTTGACCCGATCATGCCCAGATAAGCACATTCCTTTCCGACAAGAGCGCGCAGCGCTTCCTTGTCATGGGCATGGCCTCGCGTACAAAGGACAATAAATGTCTTTTCCGCATCAAAAGGAAGGTTTGCAGCCGCTTCCTCAACAGGAAGTGTAGAATAGGTGTCGATGCCGACAAAGTCCGGAGAATCTTTGAAATCCGTCCGATCGTCGATGACATCGACCGAAAAACCCGTTCGAACAGCAATCCGAGCAAGTTTCTGTGATACATGCCCCGCACCAAAAATAATCAGCCGTTTTCTCGCCTTAAAATATTGCACATAGCCCCGGCTGTTCCCCCCGCAGGCCATTTTCAATTCTCCGCTTTTGGAAAGATTGTAGTCAAATTCAAAGGACGTACCCGCCTTCATATTCTCCCGGCAGCGCCGGATGACGTCAGCTTCGATCGCACCGCCGCCGATGGTTCCCATGGAGGAGCCATCCGCAAAAACTGCCATCACGGAATTGTCCTCTCCGGGCGTGGAGCCCCTGTTTTCCATCAGAAATGCCAAGGCACAGTCGCGCCCCTGCTTGTTTTCTTCGTAAATTTTGTTGAGAATTTCCGCTTTCATTACAGTCCTCTTCGATATTTTAATAATAGAATCGCTTCGAGCGTTCCGCCACCGATCAGCCGCGCCTTGTCGGAAATCGTCTCGGCGTTTTTCGGAACTACGCGGGGATCCACATCCCCCACCTTCATGCCCTCGAAAACCTCACTGCCGTCTCGAATCATACCCCGAACCATGCCGTCCAGTCCCGCGGGTATGGGCTTGCCGTTCACTTCGGCGACCGCTTCGCCCATTTTAACCATGGCACCGATATCATGAAGCACATGAAGGCGGCCGTCGGCAGGCGCGCGCAAAATGCGTTCCGTTGTAAAGCCTTGTATATTACCGGGATTCCCGGTGTTTTCGCTGGCGGCTCCTTCAAAAATAAGCCGCCCCAAATCATGTCCCCGATTCGTTTCAATGACAACATCACAATCCACACCGGCGGTAAAACCTGGACCGAGGCCGACTGTAATTGGCGCCATCTGCCGATGCGTCCCCAGATTTTTCTTCGCAAGTATGCCGTCGACTACGGCAAGCGGCGCCATCGTTGGAATGAGCATTCCCTGCGGATCGACGGTGACGGCGACATAGGATTCCCGGAATGCCGCCTCAATTTCCGGAATGCTGTCACAGCGTACTGCCCGTATGTCCTCCACCTCCACAACACCGTCATAGACGGCCTGTGCGACCGCAACACGGCGTCGAATGCAAGTGGGCGCTGAACTTTCCAGCACGAGAACGTCAAAACCGACGCGACGGAGTTTTTGTATCGATCCGGTCGCGACGTCGCCCCCGCCGCGGACAATGACAAGATTTTTATTCATTCGCTTCCTCTTTGAGCTCCGTGTAAGCCTCATGGGTATCAATATCCAGCAGTTCTCTCTCGTCAGCAATGGAAACTGGATTGGTCGGATGGTCCTTCGCAAAAATCATCCCGCCCTGATCTTCTGTCAAATTCCACAGCTTCTCTCGAAATTCCGGCGGAAAAATCACCGGTGCTCCCCGCCGTTTGCCCACACAGGGAAATGTCATTTGTCCCTTTTCTCGAAAGGATTCGATAAGTGCTTGGCAAGTCTCTTTGGTCAACAAGGGTTGATCCGCCACAAAAAACATCAGTGCGGCGTCCGTGTTGCAAGCTTCGACGCCCAATTTTATCGAAGCGGATTTCCCCACTTCGGCATTCGGATTGGAAAGGGCGGTGAGATTTCGTCTGCGCGCCCCCTCCAAAATTTCTTCGTAACTTGAAACGACGACTACGGCATCCAGCAAAGCTTCTTTCTGCAACGCCTTCATAAGATCCAGTGTATATTCATATAACTTCTTGCCGCGGAATTCAATAAAAAGCTTGTTCATCCCCATCCGCTTTGACTGTCCCGAAGCCATCACAATCGCATCAATCCGCATAAAATTTTCCCTCCTTGAGCGATCCGTACGTCAGTTTCACCTTGTTGCAAAAGGCACATCGGATTTCTTCCAAATGTTTAAAATCCTCTTCCGTTTCCACTTGATTGATAAAAACCGTGCGCAGTCCGAAAAAGCCCTTAAACAACCCGTCGGGATAAGTGAGCAACCGTGCGATCGACGATCCGTCAATACGGTTGCTTCCAATATACGACTGATATCCTTCAAAGTTGTAAATAAAATCTGCAGAAGGCATTTTCCCGTAGACTTTGATGGGGAGAATGCCGATCACCTGCGTAGAAAAATCGTAAATGACCGGTTCATGCGCCTTCCAAAACTTAAGCGGCAACCTCCGGGACCCGTCTGCCTCAATCAGACAATAATCAAAATCTGAACAAATGCTGCGCAGCGCCGCCTCCCCAACTGTGGTCAGCTTCGCAATGCCCGGTACTTTTTCTCCCAGACATGTAACGGAAGGTCCCCACAGAGAACCGGCACGTTGCGCCTGCCTGCCAAATGCACCCGTCCCGGCGCAGCACACCACTCTTTTTTCCTTTGCTGCTTCTTTATAGGCGGCAAGGCTAGTATACAGGAAATCAAAGCCGCTGTCCGGCAGGGCGATCTTGGTGGATGTCGTTACCAGCACCGACCCCCGCTTTCGCAACTCAGCGGCAAGATGAAACAGTAGAGTCGTCTTGCCGCCGCTGCCCGTAAGAGAAAGGACGTCCCTCTCGCGGATTTGAAAAATTGTAGCCAGATCATTGCCTCCGCCTCGGCGGTTTTGCGCCGGCATTTCCCGATTTTCGCGATTCCAAGTAGGTTTCAAGCGCCCTCCCGGTCAAACGGTAAATTTCTTCTTCGGCGTACTGTATGCCGTGTCTTTCATCGGAAAATCACGTCGCAAAACGCCATCCAGTTTGTAATAAGCTCCCTGCACGGCCGGTGCGATGGGAATGGTCGCAATTTCTCCGACACCTTTCGCCCCGAAAGCCCGATCGAGGAGCTCGTCATCCGGTTTGCTGACAAAAATTGCTTTGATTTTCGGAATCATAGGCGCACGCCAGAGCCCCAGGTTTCCATATTTCGCTTTTACTTGGGAACGATCCAGCTTGAAATTCTCCGTCAGTGCATAGCCAAGGCCCATGACGATGCCGCCTTCCAATTGTCCCTCAATCGCACGCGGGTTGATGACTTTTCCGGCATCCGTTGCCGCCACGACCTCACGCACGGTTCCATCGTCATTCAAAATGACAACCTGCGTGGAGTAACCGTAGGCAATATGGCTCACCGGATTTGGTTTATCCGAACCCAACGGATCAGTCGGATCGAAGTACTCATGAAAGTATTCCTTCCCCTCCAGGGCAGCTAAGTCCTTTTTATCCAGATCCGCCTTCAGTTTCTCGGAAGCCTTCTTAATGGCTTCCCCGGATATCAGCGTTTGCCGGGATCCGGAGGATGTTCCGGAATCCGGTGAATTTTCTGAATTCGGTTGGACGATTTCCACCTGTTCGGGTGCCAGCCCTAAAATGTCCAATACCATCTGCTTAAATACCGTCTGGGCGCCCTGTCCTAAATCACTTGCCGCACAATATAGGCGAACAACACCCTTTTCTACGCGTAACTTCGCCCGCCCTTTATCCGAAAGGCCGACACCCACACCGGCATTTTTCATGGCGCAGGCAATACCCGCCCGATCGGCATTTTGCTCATAGACATCCTTTACCGCTTCCAAGGTCTCCACCAATGCCGTGGAGCTGTCCGCAATTTGTCCATTTGGCAAGACTTCACCGGGTCGTATGGCATTTTTATAACGGATTTGCCAAGGTGAAATTCCGACCTTTTCCGCCAACAAATTGATATTGCTCTCTAAAGCAAAATTCGACTGACAAACACCGAAGCCGCGGAATGCACCTGCCGGCGGATTATTCGTGTAGTAACCGTATCCGTCAATTTTCGTATTCTCATAGTGATAGGGACCGACCGAATGCGTACAGGCGCGCTCCAACACCGGGCCGCAGAGTGAGGCGTAGGCTCCGGTATCCATTTTTATGGTCGCCTGCATCGCAAGAAAGTTCCCTTCTTTGTCGCAGCCCAATTTAAATGTACCGATCATCGGATGCCGTTTGGGATGGAATCTGAGAGATTCATCCCGGCTGAATTTGATTTTTACTTTAATGCCGTAAGTGTATGCCGCCAACGCCGCTAAGTGCTGACAGGAGACGTCTTCTTTGCCGCCGAATGCGCCGCCAATCAGCTTGTTTTCCACAACTACCCGCTCCGGCTCATCCTGCCAACCGAGCATAATCAGGGTCTCTTTCCTCGTATCATAAACTGACTGATCCGTCGTATAGAGTTTGACTCCGTTATTATATGGCTCCGCGATCGCACACTCCGGCTCCAGGAAGGCATGTTCCGTGAATGGTGTTGTATACGTTTCTTCTACGATGTAGGCACACTTTTGAAAGGCCTCCTCCGCATTGCCGCGCAAAACGTGTCGCTCTTGACACAAATTTCCGCCGGGATGGATCTTCGGCGCATCCGGAGCGGCTGCCTCCTCAATGGACGAAACCGTCGGCAACTCCTCGTACTCGATTTCGACTAAATTTTTCGCTTCTTCTAAAATCTTCTGATTTTCCGCAACAACCAGACAGATCGCGTCCCCCTGGCATCGCGTAATATCGCCCTCGGCAATAAAGACATCCCAATCCTGAAAAATATGACCGACCTTATTATTCGGAACATCCGCCGCCGTCAATACCCCATACACGCCGGGCAACGCTTCCGCCTTGGTTTTGTCGATCTTGACAACGCGCGCTCGTGGAAATTTACTGCGTATCGCCGAAGCAACCTTGAGATCCTCCATCTCCATATCATCGACATATTCACCCCGGCCGAGCACCTTGTCCTGTGCATGAATGCGGGAAAATTCCTCGCCGATTTTGACCGGCTTGTCATTTTCCTCTGCAACCACCGCCTCCCCCCGGAGAATGGCGGAGGCCAGCTTGATTCCCTCAATGATTTTGACATAGCCCGTGCATCGGCAGATGTTCTGACGAATGCCCTGTTTGATCTCGTCTTCCGTCGGCCTCTGGTTATGCCGGATGACGGAAACACCGGACAACACCATGCCCGGTATGCAGAACCCGCACTGTACCGCCCCGACCTTCGAAAAGGCGTGAACGAAAACGTCTTTTTCCTCTTGTGTCAATCCTTCTATCGTACAAATGTGTTTTCCCGCCAGTTTGGAAAGGCGTTGTGTACAGGCTAATTTTTTCTCGTCGTCGACCAACACGGTGCAGGTTCCGCAGGCACCTTGGCTGCAGCCATCCTTCACCGATTTGATTTTGAGGTCGTCGCGTAAAAAACGTAAAAGACTCTTATCTTCATAGATCTCGTACGTCTTCCCATTCACTTGTACAACGAAAGGTTCCGCCCCTTCGACTCGCTCTCCCAGCAAGATATTCGCCATAACCGCTCCTCAAAACTTCCTTTTAATAAAATGTCCGTCACCCGGTTTGCCGTAAAACCCGTCTTTATCCAGCACAACTCGTCCGCGGGACAACACTGTTTCGACTTTATAGTCACTCCGAAATCCCTCATAGGTCGTATAATCGCATTTCGAATGTCGATTGTCTTGCTTTATGGTATAGCCTTCTTCCGCGACGACAACAAGATCGGCGTCCATGCCCGGTTCCAAGCGCCCCTTGACATGACCCAGTCCGAAAATGCGGCTCGGATTGGTGGCCAACAAGTCAACCAGCCGTTCCCAGGCAATTCCTCGCCGTCGTCCCTCGGTCAAAATGATTTCCATGCGCTCTTCCACACCGGGTATGCCCCCCGGCGCAATGAGAAAATTGTCCTTGCAGGGCAATTTATGTTCTTTATAGTAGAAAGGACAATGATCCGTCGCGATGACATCGACCACACTCCGCTTGATCCCGTCCCAGAGCGCCTCCACATCTTCTTTTTTTCGCAGCGGCGGCGCACAAATGTATTTGCAGCCTTTGGCATTTCCGCCCTGCGTATATTTTTCTTCCGTGAGAACCAGGTACTGCGTACAGGTTTCACAATACAAGTTTTTTACACCTCTTGCCCGTGCGTTTTCGATCTCTCGCAGGCCCGCCGCCGAAGACGTGTGGACGATGTAGAGTTTCGGAAAACCCGCTACCTGACTCAAATACGTCAACCGATTGATCGCCTCTGCTTCGGCTTCCGCCGGCCGCGTTTTTGCATGATAGATCGGATCCAGATTTCCCTTTTCCTCCGCCTCTTTACGGAGTTCCGCAATCAACCCGTCATTTTCACAATGAACGCAGACAACCGTTCCCGTCTCCTTTGCCCGCTTCAATACGCGGAGCATGGAAGCATCGTCCAATTTTCCGCCATAGGTCGTGTAAATTTTTGTCGAAACAATGCCCTGTGCAGCCAGCGTACCCATCTCTGCAAGAACAGCATCGCTTGCCTGCTGAATGGCACCGTGGAAAGAGTAGTCGATGACGGCGTTTCCATCGGCCATGCCGTGGTATTTCTGAATCATTTCTCCGACCAGGGAATCGCGAGGGCCGAAAGCAATGTGATCGACAATGGATGTTGTTCCACCGTGCGCAGCCGCCACCGTTCCGGAATAAAAGTCGTCAATGGCGACATAGGTACCCAAATCCAACGACATATGGGTGTGAACATCGACCCCGCCCGGCAGCACTGTCTTCCCTGCCACATCCAATACTCGATCCGCCTGAACAGACAAATTTTTGCCCATCGAACGGATTTTTTCGCCTTCAATAAACAGGTCGCAATTTTGAATCCCTTCGCTTGTGACCAATCGGGTGTTTTTGACTAAAATCGACATACCTGCCCCCATTTTCCCGTCGCTGTCGGATCAGGAATCCGCCTTTTCTTCCCGTGCTGCAATTTCGACTTCGATCGCTTTTTCCACCGCACGTAGAATATTTTCATAGCCTGTGCAGCGGCACATATTTCCTGCTAAGAGCATGCGCAATTCGGGACGGGTGTAACGCTTCGCCCGATGCACAATCTCCGTCGCGCGAATGATAAATCCCGGCGTGCAGAAACCGCATTGTACGGCCGATTCATCGATAAAAGCCTGTTGTACAATGGACAAGGAGCCGTCCGATGCCTGCAAGCCCTCCGTCGTCCAGATGTCCTTGCCTTCCGCCCAGATTGCCAAATACAGGCAGGAGTCGATCGTTTCCCCATTGATTAAAACGGAACACGCACCGCATTCCCCGACTTCGCAACCTTTTTTGACCGATGTATAACCCAAGTCATTGCGCAAAAAATCCGTCAGTGAAGCCCGCTTGTCGACCATTTTTTCTAAATACACGCCGTTGACCGTACACTTGACCAATTTATAACTCGGTTGGTTCTCGCAGACGGCGGTCGAACGAACCGCATAGGGACCATATTCGTTGCTATGCATTTTTCCCTCCTTGAAAATCCTCGAGGCATGCGCGTAAATTCCGTACGCAAATCTCATACAATACCTGCGTACGCAAAGCCTTGCTGGCGCGCCAGGAATCGCGCGGCGACAATTCTTCCAACGCTTTTTTTGCAAAGGCGCGGATATTTTCTTCATTCAGCACTTTGCCCTGAAACTCTTGTTCGGCCTGGCAGACGCGTACGGGCACCACGGAAGCCACCCCATAACATGCCTTGATGCTTTCGATGACACCGTCCGCGTTGAGCTTGACATTCACCGCGCAGGAACTGGTCGCGATGTCCATGGCATTGCGCATCGCATATTTGAAATAGTGGCCAATGTAACCCTTGTAATTCTCCTCTTTAATTTTGAATCCGGTAACCATCTCATTCGGTTCGAGATGCACCTTTCCCAGCCCTTTATAAAATTCCGTGATCGGCACTTCTCGTTTGCCGTCGGCGCTTGCAATTTCAACAAGAGCATCCAGTACAAACATGCTGGGTGCAGAATCCGCACTCGGTGCGGCATTGCAGATGTTGCCTCCGATGGTCGCGGAGTTGCGCAGCTGCGGCCCGCCTGCCGTCAGTACCGCCTGTCCCAAAAAATTGATGTTTTCTTTAATGATCGGGGCATCGGCCAAATGTGAAAAAGTCATACCCGCGCCGATATGGATGGCACGATTCTCGTCCAAAGTGACTTTTTTCATTTCTTCCACGAGCTGAATGGACAGTAACTCGTCATCCTCCATACTACCGGCACGTATTTTGACCAATACATCCGTCCCTCCGGCGATAATCCGAAGGTTCGGCTTCTCCTGTAGCAGGTCCAGTGCCTGATCGATGGTATACGCTTCATACACATTCTTTAAATCGAACATGGATCATCCTTTCTACAGGTCATTATCGATCAGACCTGCTTCTTTGAAGAGCGGGAACAGAACATGCGGTGTCATCGGAGCCTTGCGCGCGGGAACGCCTGTTGCCTGATAAATGGCATTGCGAATGGCCGGCGCCGGCGCGCACGTGGGTGGCTCGCCCAGAGATTTCGTATTAAAGGGACTGGTGGGCTCGTAATTCTCGATAAAATACACTTCAAATTCCGGCGTATCCGCAACCGTTCCCAGTTTATAGTCGAGCAGATTGTCATTGAGAATCCGCCCCTTATCATTGTATTTCAGCTCTTCCGACAAGGCATATCCGACGGCCATGCTCATTCCCCCATGCGCCTGCGCTTCCGCCAGTGCCGGATTGATAATACGCCCGGCGTCGTGCACGTTAATGAGCTTTAAGACTTTGACTTTACCGAGGTTGATATCTACTTCCACCTCGGCAAAGCTCGCTCCGAAAGAAAAAGCATTCGAGCGGATCGTATGCGTTTCTTCCGCCGTGATGTGCAGATTGCTCTTTTTGAGCGTGTACATCGTCTCTGTTGCCAACTCCTCCATGCTCATTAGCACCTTGCCATCGGGCACGCGCACGATCTGACTCTCGACGATGTCCAAATTATCCGGGGTAATGCCGGTTTCCAGATAGGCGCGCTCCAAAATCTTTTTTTTCAGGGCCTTCCCGGTCTTTGTAATGGAAAAGCTGGCCATATACGTTTGACGGGATGCATAGGCACCCAGTCCGAACGGCGCTACGTCCGTATCCTGATTGCTTACAATATGAACATCTTCAAACCGCATTCCGGTAACATCGGCAGCCATCTGCGAAAATGCGGTGTCGCCACCCTGCCCGATTTCCGTTTCCGGCAGCTGCACTTGAATGGAGCCGTCTTCGTTGACCAGCATTCGACAGGAAGAAGATTCCAAAGAAATGGGATATACGCCGGTGTTATACCAAAAAGCGGCACAACCGATCCCGCGACGGATATTGCCGGTTTGATTCTTGTACAATTCACGCTTCTTGTAGTAATCGATCGATTCCGCGCCCTTCGTCAAGCATTGACGGAAAGAATCGGCGTAGTTTTGATTTTTTGAAAACCCGTCCACATAGCCCTTCGGCATAATATTGCGAAACTTCAATTCCAGGGGATCCATCCCCAGGGCTTTCGCAATCTCATCGTGGTGCGATTCCGTCACGAACATCGCCTGTGGAATGCCGTAGCCACGCATGGCTCCGGCGGTCGGAAGGTTCGTATACACCGAATATGCATCGCCTTTTACATTTTCACAGGGATACAACTGATGAAAACAACCCAGCGCCTTCGCAGCAATCGAATGTCCATGCGAGGCGTAACCGCCGTTGTTGGAATAAATCTTCAGCTCGCGGGCCACATAATCTCCATTTTTCCGCAAATAGGTTGCAATATAAACCTTCATCCCGTGACGTGTTCTCGTAGAGACAAAAGTCTCTTCACGCGTCGGAAGCAGCTTGACCGGATGCCCGGAAACCTGCGTTGTCAAAAAGGCACATAACGGTTCATATAAGGCGTCCTGCTTGTTGCCGAATCCACCGCCGATATAGGGTTTTATGACGCGCACCTTCCCCCAGCCGATGCCCAGCGCCTGACCGATGCACCGGCGCACGATGTGCGGAATCTGCGTGGAAGCCACAACGACAATTTTCCCGGATTCTTCATAGGCGTAAACGTCGGGGTTTTCAATGTGCGAATGCTGCACCATCGGGGTTTCGTACCAGCCTTCAACCTTGATCAGCCCCTCCTCTTGAATCGCCTCTTCAAAATTCCCCCGATTATTCGTCGTATGCTTGATGATATTGTCCGGATTTTCTTCGTGAATCGGATGAACGATGTCCTTCATCGCATCGAAGACATCCGTTTTGACCTCGTATTCCTCGTATTTGACTTGGATCTTTTTTATCGCCCGCTTTGCGGCGATTTCGTCAAGCGCGATGACCACGGCGATATCATCGCCGTAGTAACGCACGTGCTCATTCAACAGACGCCGATCGGAAATGTCCTGATGGGCTTCCTCCGTCGACCAAGGATGCCCCGCAGTCGGAAAGCCGTGTTTCGGCACATCAAAACACGTGACAATTTTGACGACACCCGGTACCTGTAAAGCTTCTTCCAAATCAAAACCAATCACTCGACCATGTCCGATTGTCGAGTGTAATATTTTTGCATAGTACGCATTTTTCGGAATGAGATCCTCTGTATATTTCGCACGCCCGGTGACCTTGTCAAAAGCATCGACGCGTTTTACACTTTTGCCGACATACATCCGAAAATCTCCTTTCTTCGCGCTCTAAAGATTGGGCCAAATTTCCTTCGCCCGTTGCCGGGAATCGGCATGGATCTTCGCGCGATCCACATTGACCATCTCCCTATCCTTCATTACAAATTTTCCGTTGATCATCGTGTCGTTGACCAACCGCCCCGTCAATCCGAAGAGCGCGTGCCCGCCCCAGTTATCGGCAGTGAGCGGCGTATACGGATCATAATCCAAGGTAATTAAGTCCGCATAGGCACCCTTTTGGATCCGCCCGACCGGCTTTTTCAAATAGCGATCCATGATCTTCGGCGTATTCTTAAACTGAATTTCCAGTGTCTCGCCGAAGCCCTTGGTCGGGTCACAGGCGTTGTGGGACAGAAGGATGTTTGATACTTTCATCGAATCAAACATATCGTTTGTATACGCATCCGTCCCCATGCCGACCAAAATGCCCTTTTCCAGCATCCGCAAAATCGGCGGACATCCAACAGCATTGTTCATATTGGATTCCGGATTGAAAACCGCCATGGTGTCGTGATGTTTCAAAATATCCATCTCGCGTTCATTCACGTGGACATTGTGAACCGCCAATGTGTGTTTGGAGAAAATGTCAAATCCCTCCAGCCGCTCGACAACGCGCTTGCCGCTCATTTTGAGTGTCTCCCACTGATCTGCGATTCCCTCCGCGATATGGACATGATACCCGTCGTACAATCCGGCCATCTCCTCCCGCGCACGTTCGAGCGTTTCCGCACTCAATGTGAAGGAGGCATGAAGTCCGAAGAGCCCGTGGAGCATATCATCTTCTTTTTGGGCTTGCTTGATCCAGTTGATATTTTCCTTTATACCCTGAAGACTCTTTTCCTTACCATCCCGGTCCGAAACTTCATAGCAGAGGCTCGTGCGGATGCCGACCTCTTTTGCAACTTCAGCCAGTGTAAAGAGCGAACCCTCGATTGCATTGGGGCCGGCATGGTGGTCGATGACCGTCGTGACGCCGTTGGCGATCGACTCCATATACGTAGTCAGACCGTTCAGACGCACATCTTTTAGCGTCAATTGTTTGTCCAATGCCCACCAGAGATTCTTCAGCACATTGAAAAAATTATCCGTCGGTTTGGATACCGCCATGCCGCGCGCATAAGCCGAATAGATATGCGAATGGGCGCAAATCATTCCGGGCATGAGCAGCTTGTCCCCTTTATCGACGACTTCTTCACCGGGATATTTTTCTAAAATTTCCCGGCGAGGGCCGACATCTTCGATACAATTTTCTTTGATATAAACCGCGCCGTCCTCGTAAAAACGGTTCTCGTCATCATTACAGATGATTGCTTTGGCTGTAATAATCATAGTTTCTCCTTTTTCAATGTTGCAACATGTAGGAATACTCTTTTTCCAATGCATGCGTGATTCGAGCCATGGCTTCACTCAGATCCTTATCAACATCCGCGGTTTCAATACAATTGCCGTTTTCCAACCGCACTCGATAGGTACCGTCCTCCCGCTTTAAGATGCCAACATTGGTCGAATCCACAAAGTCCTCTTCCGTCCAAAACACTGTGAATTTATCTTTGTACGGACGTCCCGCATGGGGGCAGAAAATGCCGCAGTTGCCACATTCATTGCACATGCCGTCAATATGAACAATCTGATGGAGATTGTCAAATCCCTCGACGCGTATCGCCACATTGGCACGGTTCGGGCAAACTTCGGTGCAGATTTCACAGATCTGATCGCACTTTAAGCAACGACCGCCCTCGACATGGCCCGCTCGTACCGCTTCCAGAATGCCGCGTTTCTCATAGAGCGTTTCGACATCAGCCTTTACAGAAGCTTTCTTGAAATCATTGGCAAGCCCCTCTTTTTTGAGAATATCCAGCGCCGTCTTTTTGGCATCGCCCATTGCTTTTACAATCGTCGATGCACCGGTTTTGCAATCACCGATGATATAGACATTGGACAAGTTCGACTCATTCGTTTCCAGTAAGCGCGGATGCCGACGGTCATCCATGTGAATACCATTTGCTTCAAAGGCCGATGCATCGACCTGAGCACCCGTCGCGCCAATGACCGTATCAAAATTCATTTCAACAAATTCGCCCGTTCCGTCAATCGATTTGCGCCCGCTCGCGTCAAATTCCCCTAATTGCATTTTTTCACAACGGAGGGTTTTCCCGTCATAAGACACCGGCGCCAGGAGCTCATAAATCTTGTGCCCCTCTTCTTTGACAATATTGACTTCTTCTTGCGTGGCCGGCATATAGGCTTCCGTACGACGATACACGAGGCAAACCTCTTCGACACCCGGCATCCGCGCTGCCGTTCTCGTGCAGTCCATCGCCACATCACCGGCACCGACCACGGCTACACGTTTTCCGACCTTTGCACCGCCATCCATGCGAGCATGCCAAAGGAAATCCAAGGCGTCAATGACATTTTCCCGGCCTTCTTTGACCGGAGAACGTCCTTCCTTCCACGCGCCTGTCGCGACGATGACATAATCGTATTCTTTGCGCAATGCCTCATAGGACTCGGTAACCTCATGATTGAAGACAAAGTCAACGCCTTGTTTGACAGCAATCTGATAATCCCGTTCAATCTCTTCATCGGAGATACGGAAAGACGGAATCACGTGGCTGACAATGCCGTAAGGCTTGGCAAGCTTTTCAAACACGCGCACCGCCATGCCGTTTCGACGCAGATAGGACGCGGCCGCAATTCCTGCCGGACCGGCGCCGATGACACAAACTTTTTTCTCGGATTTCAGCGGTGTAGCGCTCAGCTTCTGCAAAAAGTCTTCCTGCGCATGCTCTGCGGCAATCAGCTTCATCTCGCGAATTTGCAAGGTCTTTTCATAATCAACTCGTGTGCAATGTTCCTGGCAGTGATGCGCACAAAGTTTACCTAATATCGTCGGCGCTGTATTATCGTTGGCAATGACTGCGAAGGCCTCTGCATATTTCTCCTCTGCAACCAACTGCAAATATTCCGGTACCTGCTGCGTAATGGGGCATCCCCCTTGCTTGCACGGTGCTTTAAAGCAGTCGGTGAGTGGCAATGCTGTGTCCGTCTTGCGGGATTTCACTTTTTCCCGATAGAGCTTATTATTCTTCCAATCCCCGATAATCTCATCGCGCAGCCCGACAATCTCATCGACCGAAATGCCCTGATAGGGTCGATCCAACAGCTCTTCCGTCTCTTCTGCAAGCTGGTTGAAACGCGGATAGCCGCCCGGCTTGAGAAGCGTTGTGGCAACAGTGATCGGCTGCCCGATGGCTCGGAAAATCTTTTGGATATTTCCCGCATCGGCGCCGCCTGAGTAGGAGATGGGCAAGTCACCGTTAAAAGCCTTGGAAAGCATTGCAGCCATAGAAATCGTCAAGGGAAGCAATGCACGCCCTGACATATACATTTCCTCGGAGGGTAATTCTTTGCGTTTCACATCAACGGGAAAGGTATTGGAAAGTTTCACACCAAAAACCAGCCCCTCTTCTTTTGCCGTAGCTCGGAGCCGTTTCATCATCACAATGGCATCTTCGTATTGCAAATCGTTCTTAAAGTGAAAATCTGTAAAAGCAATATAGTCATACCCCATGTCATCCAGGGTTTTTCTTGCGTACTCATAACCCAACATCGTCGGATTGCACTTAATGAAAGTGTTGACTTTTTTCTCGGTCAACAGGTAATTTGCGATTGCTTCAATCTCATGGGCCGGACAACCGTGAAGCGTGGAAAGTGTAATGGAGCTGCAGACCTTCGGGCTGATTGCATCCAAGTCCTCAGCGGTTACATGTTCAAAAGCATCACTTTTTCGCAGGAAATCCATACAGTTTTTGTAGATTTCCGTCTCTGAGGCATCTTTTAATCCCTCGATATAACGGTCAATTTTTGCCGATTGAATGCCCGCCAAGTCATATCCCACGGACATGTTATAAGCAAAATCCTTGCGATCGGCAATCCCGAATTCTTTCGCCAACACCTGAATCGCAAAATAGGCTTTTATGTATTCGTCAAAGGCTTGCGGTACGGTAAGTTCCGTGGACCATTCGCAGTTATAGCCCTCATCTTCCGCTAAAATGCAGGGACGGCCGATTGCTTTCTGAATCTGTTCGCCATCCATGATCTGAACTGTTTTCAGCTCAATAAAACGCGCCCCTGTTAAGTAGGAGACAATAATATTTTGCGCCAACTGGCTGTGGGGACCCGCCGCAGGGCCGACTGCAGAAGCGATCTCATCGCCAAAAACCGTCTTGAGTTTTTTCCCCGTTTTGTTTCGATAAAAGTTTTCTTTGCGCATGCCGAAAACACGACCTTCGTTTTTGTATTCCGTGAGCGCCCATTGGATCAGATGTTCAAAAGGCATCGGTCTCATAAATTCACTCATCGTTTCCTCCCTTTCTCTTTTCCGGCTGAAAAGGTTTGTCTCGTTGAAAGTAGGAAAAGCCCGATGCCTTCGGGCTTTTCCCTCTATTCTCTACTTCGTATACATCAGGGGCAGTGCAGCATAGACCGCAGCACAAGTCACGAGATCCTGCTTAAATGTGACTTCATTCGGTGCATGCGCCTGGTCTTCCGCACCCGGTCCGAATCCGATCACCGGAATATTATGACGCCCCATAATGGCAACGCCGTTGGTCGAGAACGTCCACTTATCCGTCAAGGGGCGCTCCGCACGCTTTATCTCTTCTTTTTCAATCGGAGGCGCGATACGCTTGTCCCCGTACAAGCTCTTATAGGCTGCTTCCAGCGCTTTTGTCACCTTGTGGTCCTCGGGAATGACCCATGTCGGGAAGTAGCACTCCTGCTCATATTCCAGCCCCGTCCAGGAAGCGCGCTTGTAGTTGTACATGGAAACCTTCGCACCATGCTTTTTCACGGAAGGCAGATCTTCAATTTCCTTGATACAGGATTCCCACGTTTCTCCGGCCGTCATTCGGCGGTCAAGTGAAATCGCACAGGAGTCGGCAACTGCACAGCGGGAGGGAGAGGTGAAGAAAATCTGACTGGTCGTGACCGTGCCGCGACCCAGGAAATTCGCTTCTTTGTACTCTTTGTTATATTTCTCGTCGAGCATTTTGACCAATCCCTTAATCTCGACACTGTCGTCGGCAGGGTTTTCATTGAGCTGCTCGACCTCTTTCAGGATATCCGCCATCTTGTAGATTGCATTGTCTCCGCGCTCTGGAGCGGAGCCGTGGCAGGAGACGCCCTGCACATCGACGCGAATTTCCATGCGCCCGCGCTGGCCGCGGTAAATGCCGCCGTCCGTCGGTTCCGTGGAAACGACAAATTCCGGCCTGATATTTTCCTGCTCGATCATATAGAGCCAGCAGTTCCCGTCACAATCTTCTTCCTGTACCGTACCGGTTACAAGGATTTTAAATTTATCATTCAGATATCCGAGATCTTTCAGGATCTTCGCGCCATACACCGCCGATACCGGACCGCCCAACTGATCACTGGCGCCGCGTCCGCCAATGCGTACCTCATCCTCAAAACCTTCGTACGGATCAAATTCCCAGTTTTCTATATTGCCGATTCCTACGGTATCGATGTGCCCGTCGAAAGCGATGAGCGTCTCTCCCGTGCCCATCTCTCCAAGCACATTGCCCTGTTTGTCGATCCAAGCTTTATCGAAGCCGACCTTTTCCATTTCTTCCTTAATGCGTTTTGCCTTGTCGCCCTCTTCGCAGGATTCGCCCTTGAGTTTAATGAGATCGCGCAAAAAGGCGATCATATCTTCCTTGTAGTCCGCCGCTTTTTGTTTAATTGCATTGAAATCAAAATCTGCCATTGCCATCCTCCTAATACGCTGTCAATCTTATTTTATTCCATGGATTCGATTGCGGTTTCGACTTCAGTCGTTGCCGTCCAACCGCTTTTTCGCCTTTTCGAGAATCTCCGTCAATTTCGCCTGCGGATTTTTGATTTTTTGCAGAAAGATCATTGCCGCGATGATGTAAGGTTTGTAACTCGCCTCTTTGTACAACGGCTCCCGATAGCGATCAAAGACGGATGCGTCCACTTCACCCTCTTCACAGGAAACACCGGTGATGTCCGCCGGCAGGCAGTGGAGATACAGCGCCTTGCCGTCTTTGGTCAGCTTCATCAGCTCTTCCGTGCACTGCCAATCCATATGGGATTTGTTCGCTTCCAGCAATTCCTGCTCCAACTTGTCGATACCTTCTTTATCGCCGTTTCCGTAGAGTTCGGTGCGCTTCTCCATGGCAGCAAAGGGCGCCCATGACTTCGGATACACGATATCCGCATCCTTAAAGGCTTCTTCCATAGAGTTCGTCTTTGTGAAGCTCCCGCCATACTGCTCGGCGTTCTTCTTTGCTATTTCTTCCACTTCCGGCATGATTTCATAACCTTCCGGATGTGCCAAAACGACATCCATGCCCAAGCGAGTGAATAGACCTGAAACACCCTGTGGTACGGACAGCGGTTTGCCATAGGACGGCGAATAGGCCCATGTCATTGCAACCTTTTTGCCCTTGAGATTTTCAATGCCGCCGAATTCGTGAATCACATGTAACAGGTCCGCCATTGCCTGCGTCGGGTGGTCGATGTCACACTGGAGGTTGACCAGTGTCGGGCGCTGTTCCAGCACACCGTCATCGTAGCCTTCTTGGACATACTCGGAGAAGTTTTTCATATAGGTGTAGCCCTTGCCGATGTACATATCATCGCGAATGCCGATGACATCCGCCATAAAGGAGATCATGTTGGCGGTTTCTTTTACCGTTTCGCCATGAGCGATTTGGCTCTTGCCCTCATCCAAATCCTGTACTTCCAGGCCCAGAAGATTGCATGCGGAAGCAAAGGAAAAGCGTGTGCGCGTCGAGTTGTCTCGGAAAAGAGAAATGCCCAACCCGGAATCGAAAATTTTTGGGGAGATGTTTTCTTCGCGCATAGCCCGCAAAATGTCTGCTACCTGCCAGATTGCCTGCAGTTCATCCTGTGACTTGTCCCATGTGTGGAAAAAGTCGTCATGATAGAGTTTGCTAAAATCGTAATTGTCGAGCTCCTGAATCAGTTTTTTGATGTCTTTTGCCATTTTCTTCTCTCCTTTTATCTTTGAATTTTGTAGATATAATTTGCATCATTTGTATACAAACCGTCCCAAACGACCTGTCTGTAATGCGCAAAATCCGTGTCTCCCTCCGTTGAAATTAGAAGGATCACCGAGTTTTCGTCTAATTTCAGCGCCTCTTTGATTTCTGCCAAATCCGTCCGTTGCAACAATTCCGTAACAACGCCCGTCGTGACGGCACCGCTTTCGCCGGAGATGACTCTCGGATCGTCTTTTAAGGGATTACCGAGAATCCGCATGCCACGCGCTGCCACCGTATCGGGCACTGATAAAAAGGCGTCCGCATACGCGTGCAACACCGGCCAACCTACGGTTACCGGTTCACCGCAAGCCAAGCCCGCCATGATCGTATCCATTTTTCCGGTCACATTGTGAATCGTTCCGTCATTCGCTTTCGCCGTTAAGTAGTTGCAATTTGCTTTTTCCGGTTCAACCACCGTGATAAAAGGCTTTTCTTCTCCCCGATAAACACTGGAAAAGTAGCCTGTCACGCCGGTGGCAAAGGATCCGACCCCCGCCTGCACAAAAATATGCGTCGGGCGCAAGCCGTCTCTTTCCAGTTGTTCCTTGGCCTCTTTCGCCAAAGTGCCGTAGCCTTGGATAATCCAGGTCGGAATCTCTTCGTAGCCGTCCCATGCCGTGTCTTGGACCATAACCCAGCCCTTTTCCTCCGCATATTGATTGGCAAGTCGTACGCAGGCATCGTAGTTTAAACCTTCCATGATGTCACAGGTGGCACCGTGTGCACGAATGTTATCGCGCCTTTCCAGCGCCGAACCGTCCGGCATCAATACGACACACTTCTGTTTCAGTTGCTGCGCCGTCCAGGCAACGCCCCTTCCATGGTTTCCGTCGGTCGCTGTAATAAAGGTGATTTCACCCAACTTTTCTCGAACCTCTTCGGAAATCATTTTCTCAAACGGCAAATCTGCAATGGAAAACCCCAGCTTTTTAGCGATGTACTTGCCGATGGCAAAGGATCCGCCCAAAACCTTGAAGGCGTTCAAGCCAAATCGATAGGATTCATCCTTGACATAAATTTCCCGGACGCCACATTGTTGTGCCAGGTTTTTAAGCCTGCGCAGCGGTGTTTGCTTATAGTCCGGGAAACTTTGATGAAAATGCTGCGCCGTTTTGACAACGTCTTCATTGATGAAATCCAATGAAGTCTCCTTTTTTTCCTTGTGATCATTCAGAACGATCTGAAATTTCCCTTCCAAAATAAATCCTTTCTCCTTGCATTTGCGATACCATTCGCTGCCCGAACGCGGCCTTCTCTACTTTGACGGAATATGAAAACGCTGTCTGCGTTTTGGTGAAAAGCCTCTTTCTACCCGCCTCTTTGTGATATGTAATATATCACCGCTATTATATTTTTTGTTTTTCCTTCTGTCAATTTATATTATACTATATTTTGAAAGCTTTGAAAGGTATCGGAGGAGCATTTCGATGAAAGAACATGATGTACACTCTACAAAAAAAATCAAGCGGGTTTTCGTGAAAGACGAAGCCTATAATATGCTGGAAGAAGCTATTGTAAACGGCGATTTGGCACCCAATGCCCGCTTAAAAATTAATGAACTTTCCGAGACATTAGGCATCAGCCGGACCCCCATTCGGGAGGCCATTCTTCGCTTGGAAAATGAAGGGCTGGTGATTTCCAAAGCGAATCAGTGGACCATTGTTGCACCGATCCGGATCGATTCTATTAAATACATCTATCCCCTCGTCTACGACCTGGAGGCTTTCTGTCTAAAAGACGGTTTTGTCAAAATTGATCGGAATTTTACTGACGAACTTCGGAAAATCAATGCACTTATCCTGGAGGAAAATCAACACAGTCACCAGGAAAGCCTTCTGGAACTGGACAATACCTTTCACAATAAAATTATTCAGCTTTCCGAAAATATCGAGGTGCGTCCCATCCTCGACAGTCTCAAACGCAAGCTTCGTCGACTGGAAACGCTCTTCTACAAATCAAAAAAAATCAACGAGCCGCCTTCCTCCTACGAGGAACACCTCGCATTGATCGAAGCCCTGGAAGAAGGAGATCTTCAAAAATCTTTAAAAAAGCTTGAAATCAACTGGACAAATGTCCTGGATAAAGATTCGCTGGCACAATTGCGTCGAGAAGACGCCTACAAGGATTATTTTGTATGACCGGAGTGATTACAGCCGATTAGAATTTCAAGACCATGTCGCAAAAATGGAAGAATGGCCGCGAAGTTTTCTTCACATGCCTTCGGACTGCCGGGGAAATTGATCAATAAGCTCTTTTTCCGTATACCGGAGACCCCTCTGGACAAGTAGGCCATAGGGGTTTTTTTTGCGCCCTCGGCGCGCATTGCTTCGCAGATTCCGGGCGTCTGCTTCTCAATCACCGCCTGCGTTGCTTCCGGAGTCACATCTCGCTGCGAAAAACCGGTTCCGCCGCTGGTGAGTACCAGGTGGATTCCCTCATCCGATAGGGCGATCAACCGCTCTTTGATCATTTCACAGTCATCGGGAATGACTTCATAGGACTTTACCCGAAAATTCTGTTCGGTCAAGAGTGTTTGAAGCCGCTTGCCGCTCTCGTCCGCATACACGCCCCGACTCGCCCGATCGGAAATGGTGATAACTGCCGCCTCGTAGATCATAAAAGTCCACCTTCCGCCATCTCGAAGAAGTCCTCTTTTTTCAAATCCAGGCCGGCAAAAATACGCGGCAAAAATACATCAAAACTTGTTTTTTTGCTGTGAATGCTGGCACCGGGTACCCCAACCAGATAAGTCTCCCCCAACTTTGCCACCATCAGCATATTTCCCGGCTGCATGGGAATGCCCTGTACAATGACACGGGCTCCAGTTTGGCGTATCGCGTTTGGCGTCGTATCATCCGGATCGACGCTCATTCCGCCGGTAAAGAGAACTAGATCCGCTCCCTGCGCTTTAAAGTTTGCAAAAGCTTGGACAATAGTCTCCATGTCATCGGGGCAAAATTCGTAACCGAGTATATCCGCATCAAAAGCCCGCAGTTTCTCTTCCAACACCGGCTGAAAAGCGTCCTGAATCCGTCCATAATACACCTCATCGCCGGTGATAATACAACCGACTTTTAACTTTTTATAACGGACTACCTGAAAGATCGGTTGAAATTTTTTAACGACAGCAAGTGCTCGGTTCACCGTTTCGCGATCGGTCCACAAAGGGACGATACGCGCGCCGACAAGCCTATCGCCTTTTTTTACAGCGGAATAGGAGCGAATCGTCGGCAATGTATAATCACCGACCGAATGTAATGCCTTTAAACCCGCCCGGTCAATAACAAAAAGCCCTTCCTGCTTGGCTCGCAATGTTACCTTACCTTCGCTAACCGTTGAAATTTCAATATTTATATCGGCAAGATAGGGACTGATGGCCAAAATGGCATCTTCTTCATGCACCTGATTCTCATCAAGGGTTCCGACATAGATATGTTCTTTCCCGATGTTTTTCAGTCCTTCGATATCAGACTCGCGAATTACCTGCCCCCGCTTATACATTACTCCTTTAAAGCCGTCCGGCATAATAGCCGTAATATCATGCAGAAGGGGCAGTCCCACCGCTTCGGCCACTTTAATTTTTTTTATCATGATGCGCTCCTTCGCTGTCAACTTCCTGCAATATATGAATCGGATCCCCCGGAAAAATTTGTCCTTCTTGGATCACCGTCGCAAAAATCCCTTCCGTAGGCATGATACAATGTCCGGTTTTTTGCCGAATTTGACAGCCTTTGTGACACTCCTTGCCGATCTGACTGACCCGTAAAACCGTTTGTCCAACCTGCAACAGTGTTCCCACCGGTAGGGTGTGCAAAATCAGCCCCCGTGTCAACACATTCTCTGCAAAGTCGCCCGCTTTGAGATTCGGAAGCTCCTTTTGCATTTTCTGGAGTGATTCTTCCGCTAAAAGGCTGATCTGCCGATGCCACTTCCCTGCATGAGCATCGCCGACTATGCCGTAATCTTTACGGATCGTCACATCCTCCACTGGCGTTTTCACGGTTCCCTTTTTTTCACTGATATTAACAGAAATCACTTTCATTATTTATCCGCTTCTTTCCGCACAAAATCACCACTTTTCCCGCCGCTCTTGCGAATCAGCCGAATATCGCTGATTTCAATATCTCTTTGCACCGCCTTGCACATGTCATAAATTGTCAGCGCTGCAACGGACACGGCGGTAAGCGCCTCCATCTCGACGCCGGTTCTTGCATCGATTTTTACCGTACAACCGATGTCGATAAAATGCCCCGGGTCATCAAGGGCAAAAGTAATTTCTACACAAGTAATATTGATCGGATGGCACATGGGAATGATGCCTGCCGTATTTTTCGCCGCCATTATGCCAGCAACGCGCGCAACAGCAAGGACATCCCCTTTCTTGATTCCTTGGTTTTTTACCAATTCATAAGTTTCCCGATTCAATTTGACCCGACCTTCGGCATACGCGAGCCGGTTCGTTTCTTTCTTTTCAGAAACGTCGACCATCTGCGCGCGCCCGTTTTTATCAATATGGCTCAGTTGATTCACCCTATCCTCCAATTCGATTCATGGTTCTTTGACTCAAAGAGCCGGACTCCTTTAAATGATGCGCTGCCGGCTTAAAGAAAATCGCCCGCTCAATCGCCTCGCGGAGCGCCCTTCCGGATAATCCCCGTAGATCAATCTCGTTCGCTGAGTGCAGGCAAGGTTTCAGCTTTCCGTCTGCAGTTAAACGAATACGATTACAGGATCTGCAAAAGCTATGCGACAGAGGACGAATTAATCCGACTCTGCCCCGATAGCCCTCGACCTGAAAAAGCTCCGCAACACCATCGGAACGCAATTGTTTAACTTTTTTATCGCCAAAAAGCTTTGGCAATCCATTTCCCGCAACATCTTCGAAGCACGTAACACTTTGTTCGAAGACTTCGGCGTCAAAGGCAGCGGCGGGACCGATCGGCATTAGTTCAATAAATCGAACTTCCAAGTCATGTTCCTTTGTCAAAGCAATAAAATCATTGATTTCATCGTCATTAAAAGAAGGAATGAGGACGCAATTGATTTTTACCGCAAAGTCTCGGTTAACGGCTTGTTTCAGGTTTTGCATGGTGGAACAAAAATCTCCGCCGCGACTCATTTTCTCAAACCGCTCTTTTTTTAAGCTATCCAAACTGAAATTGAGTCGTTTTACGCCGATCTTTTCCAGCGCATCCATATGAGGGGCAAGAAGTGAGCCGTTTGTCGTGATCCCAATGTCCCGAATTCCTTGAACCTGTGCAATTTTTTGTATGAGTGCTAACACATTTTTGCGAACAAAGGGCTCGCCTCCTGTAATGCGTACCTTGTCAATGCCCAGGTCGGCACAGATTTTCACCACAGAAACAATTTCATCAAAAGACAGAATCTCCGTATGCGGAAGTTTTTGAATGCCTTCCGGCGGCATGCAATAACGGCACCGAAAATTACATCGATCGGTCACGGAAATCCGTAGGTAATTGATATTTCTTTGAAATTGATCTTTCATAGTCACTCCATCCAAAAATGTTCATGCATCAAAAAAGAGAAGTTCTTTCGAATCTATGTTGATATACTTTTCCTTGCCCACGAAATTCTGCCAAACCGCCTTATCCACAGCAAAACATATTCCTGCGGTTCGGTCAAGGGGAGCCGTGCACGTAACGGAATAGTGATCAATGTTCTCAACCACTGAAAATTTATCCAACAGGAAAGAATTTTCAGGCTGTTTTTTTTCGCTTAACCAAATTTTGTCGGAAAAAATGCCAACATAGTCTTTGACATTTTGTGTACCAACCTGTAGATTGATTCCCCAGTCTTCGGTGCGAATACAATCTTCTGTAAGTTTCCTGACTCGGGAAAAGTTTTTGATTCCTATCAATTTTGCGGCAGTCAAGGTAGGTGGATGCCGAAAGAATCGGTCGGTTTCAATCTTCTTTTCATTTTTCCCGCCATTCACGGCAACAATAGAATCACTCAGCCGATAAGATTCTTCTTTGTTATGGCTGACTAAAATAGTCTTGATCTGATATTTTTGAATTAGATGAAGTACCTCATCCTCAATCTTGTCTTTCAGAAAAGAATCGATCGCAGAAAAAGGTTCGTCCAGCAAAAGGATTTCCGCCTGATTCACTAAAATTCGTGCCAGCGCGGTTCGTTGCTTTTCTCCGCCCGAAATCTGCGCCGGATACTTGTTGGCGATATGCGCAATATGTAATTCATTTAATACTTGCTCCACTTTCCCGACATCATCTCCGCGCAAACCGCATAGGACATTTCCCCGAACTGTAAAATTCGGAAAGAGCGCATAATCCTGAAAAAGATACCCCACGCGACGTTCCTGAGGACTGCAGTTGATCTTTTTTTCCGAATCAAAGAGTACCCGACCGTTCAAAACGATTTTGCCCCAATCCGGCTTGATAAGCCCGGCAATCGACTGCAAAGTCAGCGTCTTTCCGGAGCCGGACGCTCCGAGCAATGCCAATGTTTCATTCTCCATCGTAAAATCGATGTCCAGTTTGAAATTTTTGAAATCTTTTTTAATTTTACACGCGAGCATTCTTTGCCCCTTTGCTTTCCAAAAGGTTAATGGCGAGAAGAACAAAAAAGGATATACCGACATTGATCAAAACCCATTGATACGCAAGGCTGTCCTCACCGATGCGCCAAAGTTGATACACTGTCGTCGATATGGTAGCGGTGCGGTTTGGAATATAGCCGGAAACCATACTGGTTGCGCCGTATTCGCCAAGTGCACGGGCAAAAGAAAGAATCACCCCAGCCAAAATTTCTTTCTTACAATTCGGCATAATTATCTTCCAGAATATCCAGGTGTTGTTTTTCCCCAAAGTTTGTCCGGCATATTTGAGGTTGCTGTCAAAGGCTTCAAAAGCGCCGCGTGCCGTGCGATACATCAAGGGAAATGTGACGACAATGGTCGCAAAAATGGAAGAATACCATCGCATAATCAGCGATACGTTCATCCCTTCAAAAAATTTTCCGATGCCGCTGTTCGGGCCCAACCACTTCAGTAGAAAAAAGCCCACCACGGTCGGCGGAAGAACGAGCGGCAGGGTCAGTAAGACATCCAAAAAGCCCTTCGCGATCGGTCGCAACTTTTTGATCTCGTAGGCCGCAAAAATCCCCAGAAAAAAAGTAAAAAATGTCGATAATAAGGAGATTCGAAGCGAATTGTATAAAGGAAATAAGTCCATTTCTTGTCCGGTTTCTGTTTTTGAAATTTCTGTATTTTTTATTATAAGCGATGGGGGCTCAAAATCGAAATTTTGAACCCCTCCATCTATACCTTTACCTTAGTGCGTTTTAAAGCCGTACTTGTCGAATACAGCCTTCGCTTGATCGCTCTTGAGGAAATCTAAAAATTTCTTCGCCTCTTCGCTGTTTTTGGAGCCCTCCACCATAGCAGCCGGATAAATGATCTTCTTTTCGAACATATCACTATCCGCCGAATCTATAATTTTCAATCCCGCCGCTTTCGCATCGGTGGAATAAATAATGCCGCAATCGACAGCGCCTTCACTCACCCATGCGGTGACCTCTTTGACGTTGGAAGCAAAGCTGATCTTGCCCTGAATGGCTTCCCACATATCCATCTTTTTTAACAGTTCTTCCGAATACTGTCCCACGGGAACATCCGCGTTGCCCAAGGCAATGGTTTCGACCTTGTCCGTATTGATGTCTTCAAAGGACGTAATTCCCTTGTTGCTGTCTTCTTTTACCGCCAAAGTCACCTGATTTTCTAACAGATCAAAGCGTGTCGCGGAATCAATAGCGGCATTTGCATTATACGTATCTTTTTCCTTATCCAATTCGTTCATCTGCTTGCTCGAAGCGGAAATAAATACATCTGCATCCGCACCTTCTGAAATTTGCGACTTGAGGGTCCCTGATGAATCCAGATTCAACACGACGTTGACATTTGGGTTTGCCTCTTCATAAAGCTTTTTCACTTCGCCCAGCGATTCCGTCATAGACGCTGCCGCAAAAACGATCAAATCCTTCTTTTCCATTTTCTCACTCTCTTCTGCTGCCGTACTCATTTCTTCCGACTCATTCTCTCCTGCTGATACGCTTTCTTCCGACACCTTACTTTCCTCGGCCGGTTTATTACTTCCGCAACCGACAAGGCTCAGTGTAAGCACTGCGGCAAAAAACAGCGTTGCCACTTTTTTCATTTCCATTTTCTCCTTCTTTAATGAAAATTTGGACGAATGATTTTTATTTTTACAGCGTTCGTCCTCGCCGTTCTGCTTATTATAATTTTATCAAACTAATCCGTCAATCGATGACAAATTCCTCAAAATCTCCATTGACGTTATTTCCCTGATCTGTCATGCTTTCCTCAGGGGCATGGATAAAATGGCCCCAAAACATAACGCAGTTTTCGTAAGCATGGAAAGGAGGCTGTCATGCAGGCCTATCGAGGAGATATTGTATTCACGAAGGAAAAAGAGCGATTCACCATCTATGACGACAGTTACATCCTTGTAGAAGACGGGAGGATTCGGGGCATTGTTAAAGAGCCGCCCGACTGTCCCATTTCGGACTACTCCGGAAAGCTGATCATTCCGGCGTTTTCCGATATCCATTTACATGCCCCCCAACATCCCAATGAGGGACTGGGATACGATGAGGAGCTTCTTCCCTGGCTCAACAAATACACTTTTCCCACGGAAGCGAAGTACAAAGATGCGACATTCGCCCGTTTTGTGTACAACGATTTCGTAAAAAATTTGTGGAAAAATGGCATTGCTCGAAGTGTCGTATTTGCCACTCTTCATGAGGAAGCCACCGAGATCCTTTTTGACTGCTTTGAAAAATCCGGCCTCTATGCCTACATTGGAAAGGTCAACATGGACCGGAATGCAAGTGCGGATCTGTCGGAGAGCACCGAAGAATCGCTGGCGGTAACGCGCCGGATTCTTGCTCGGCACCGCGCAAGTACGCGCGTCCGCCCCATTATCACGCCCCGCTTTGTGCCCAGCTGCAGCGATGTCCTGATGGAAGCGCTGCAGGCGCTGATTCAGGAAACCCACCTGCCCGTGCAATCCCATCTTTCGGAAAACCGCCGCGAAATTGCCTGGGTCAGTGAACTTCATCCGGAATGCCCGAGTTACACGGCCGTCTATGACCGGTACGACATGCTCGGCACAACGCCCACCATCATGGCCCACTGTATTCACTGCACCGAAGAGGAGAAGGTCCTGTTGAAAAAGGGGGGCGTCATGGTGGCGCACTGCCCGACTTCCAACTTAAATCTGATGAGCGGACTGGCACCCATACGGGATTACCTCGACCGCGGGATTTCGGTCGGTCTGGGTTCTGATGTTTCCGGTGGACATACGCTGAATATGTTTGCCGTAATCGTCAGCGCCATCCAAGTCAGCAAGATGTATACGCTCTATGTCGATGCGTCCAAGCCCCCATTAAAAAGTCAGGAAGCTTTTTACCTGGCAACCAAGGGCGGCGGTGCCTTTTTCGGAAACGTTGGAAGTTTCGAAGAAGGCTATGACTTTGACGCCCTCGTCGTGGACATTGATCCGCATCTTTCGACCGAGGATCGCATTGAGCGTTTACTCTATCAAGGCGACGATCGAAATATTTTGGAACGCTTTGCCGGCGGACGAAAACTTCCACCGCCGGACATCACTGCGTCGACGGAGCGCTCTCAAACTGATTATTAATTTTCCGACATTTCTGCCGCTTCTGCTGCTGCCACTTCTGCTGCGTCCGCTGCTTCGAATTTTCGATCCTCTTCGCTCTTCGGCAGAACAAAACTCATAATGAGTGAAATGACAAAGACATTCGCGACCGGGTTTCCGGCGAATACGTCTCGCGCCAGGGCCGGCAGGATATTGTAAATTTCCGGCACTTGCGTAAATCCGATGCCGATGCTGATCGACAGCGCCGCAATAGTCGTATTTCTGTGGGTAAAGCCACAGCGGGCGATCATGTTCATGCCGCTGACCACGATGGAACCGAACATCATAATGGTGCATCCGCCAAGTACAGCCTGTGGAAGTGTGGAAAAGAATGCTCCGATCGGTGGAAAAAGCCCCGCCAAAATCAAGGTCAATGCGCCGAACATAATGGTGAAACGATTGACTACCTTTGTCATGGCAATCAGCCCGACATTTTGACTAAATGATGTAATAGGTGTGCAACCGAAGCAACCGGAAACTGCGCTCAAAAATCCGTCGCAAGCCAAGGATCCCTGCACTTCTCTTGCAGTAATATCTCGACCCAGTCCACCGGCGCATACCGCAGTCGTATCGCCGATGGTTTCCGCCGCCGATACCAAGTATACGACGACTAAGGCGATGATTGCACTGAGACGAAACTCCGGCACAAAGGGCATAAACGTGGGAATCGCGATCAGTTTACTTTGCAAAATTGGCGAAAAATCCACCATATTCAATCCGATGGACAGTATGTAGCCGACAATTAAACCGAATAATACCGACAATTGTTTCCAGAAGCTTTTTGCAAGTACATTAAAAGTTAGGCAGGCTATCAGAGTGACCGTACCGACCAGCAAATTCTGTGCCGATCCGAAGTCGGCTGCGCCTTGTCCGCCGCCAAAAGACGCCGCGCCGACAACGAGAAGGGAAAAACCGATCGACGTCACGACACAGGCAGAAACGATTGGGGAAATGAAATGTCTCCAATACTTGGCACAAAGCCCCAACGAACCTACAATACAGCCGCCAACGATGATTGCACCGATCATCGTCGGATATCCGAAGTTCGTTGCGACATAAAGCAGCGAAGCTAAAAAGGTGAAGCTGACACCCATGACGACGGGAAGTTTAGCACCGATTTTCCATATCGGATAGAGTTGAATCAGCGTTCCGAGGCCCGCAATAAACATCGCGTTCTGAATCAACATGGGCAAATCAATGTTCACCTCCGGATGTGCCGCCTGCGCCGCCCCGACGACGATAATGATCGGCGCCAGGTTGGAGACAAACATGGCAAGGACGTGCTGCAATCCGAACGGAATGGCCTTGGCAATGGGCACACGCCCCTCCAGGCGGTAAATATTGTCGACGGTAACGTTTGCATTCGACTTGTTTTTCATTACTTCCTCCAAATAGGTGTTATAGGGTTATAAGTGATATGTTACATGCCGGTATGAATTTTATCATTTTCTTTATCCCAGGTCTACTGTTTTGAAAAAATTTTTTTCGTATTAAAAAGCGGCCGGATCCGACGATTCGACCGCTGCCATTTCCAATTCGTACTATTCTTCCTCCGCTTCTACGGGGACGAATTGAAAGCGCTCGACATCGAAAAGCCCCATATCGGTCAGTTTCAGTTCCGGGATCACCGGCAGGGCCATGAAGCTCAGTGTCATGATCGGGTCGATCTTGCTGTTGACGCCCAATTCCCGGATGGCAAGGTCGTGCAGCTGCGCAAGGCGTTCGCTGACCCACTCGCCCGGTTGATCACTCATGATTCCGCCCACCGGCAGCGGCATCGTTCCAAGCACCCGCCCTTCCTTTATGAGAACAATTCCGCCTTCCTGTTCAATTAGCGTACGAACGGCGAGCGCCATATCCGCGTCGTTTCGTCCCGCGACAATGATATTGTGCGAATCATGCGCGATAGAAACCGCAACGGCGCCCCGTTTTAATCCGTAGCCAGCCAAAAGTGCGCAGGCGACATTGCCCGTGTTGCGGTGGCGCTCCACAACGGCCAATTTTACAATGTCTTCATTCGCTTGCGGCAAGAAATTTCCATGCTTGTCCCGTTTCACTGAAGCCGTGCGCTTTCCCGTCACCACGCCGCCCGGCAAAATTTCGATGACGCGAACGCGATCGGACCGGAGGGGCAGTTTGAGTTTCTCTTCCGAAAACGCTTTAACAAAAAAACGACCGCGCACCGGTGTGATGTCCGCGCGCTCCACCGCCGGTAAATAGCGTCCCTCGCGTGCCGTTTCCACACCGTCGATATAAACACGACGCACATGAAAGGAAGTCAGATCCTCGACCAGAGTGATGTCCGCCCTTCTGCCCGGAAACAGCGCCCCGCGATCGGAAAGTCCGAAGGCTTCCGCCGCATTCAAAGTCGCCATCTGCACGGCAATCACCGGGTCAATGCCGAAAGCGACGCAGCGACGCAAGAGATCTTCCACATGTCCTTCGGTCAAAATGGTATGCGCCTGCCGATCATCTGAACAAAGCAGACAACGCCGGCTGTTCGCCGTCGTAACGGCGGGCAGCAGATCTTCGAGATTATGACAGGCGGAGCCGTGGCGCAACAAAATGTACATGCCGTTAAACAAGCGCTCTTCCATTTCCGCACAGGTCGAGCATTCGTGATCATTGCTCACCCCCGCTCCGGCATATGCGCTGAGCGCGCCGCCGGTCAGTCCGGGGCTGTGCCCGTCAATCTGCTTCCCGGCTTCCTGGGCGGTGACGATTTTCTCGAGACAGTCCCGATCCGCTTTGACCACGCCCACCGCATTCATGAATTCCCCCAGCCCTCGGATCCGCTCGTCTTGCAACGGCTCCCGCAGCGCCTGCGCATCGAGAACGGCGCCGGCATGTTCAAACGGCGTCGCAGGCACACAGGATGGCAACATATATTCAATATGCAATGCCGCCTTCGATGCCGCCTCCAACATATAATTCATGCCATCCAACCCTGCCACATTCACAATTTCATGCGGATCCGCAATAATGGTCGTTGTCCCGTGCGGAACGAGCAGCCGACTGAGTTCTTCCGGGGTGACCATGGAGGATTCAATATGAATATGCCCGTCGATCAGCCCCGGGAGGGCGTAAAGCCCTTCACAATCCACCACTTTCTTGGCCGCACAGGCCTCAAAGCCGACAATTCGCCCATCCGCCACGGCAATGGATCCTTCTCGGATTTGTGCCGTTCCGACATCGACAATTTTTACATTTTTTAGAAGCAGGTCCGCCGGTTGACGTCCGGCAGCGACCTCCACGCGATGCTGCAAGGCGACGAGTCGTTGCGCATGATCGTTATCGGATTGTAATTTTGACATTCGTACTTCCTTTCCGGTAAACAAGCGGCCTGCCCGGTCGGTCAGTCCCCCGGTGCAGGCCGTATTGCGTCATTCCATCCAGTTCACCAACGGAATGTCGCGGTGGCTATCTTTTTCTTTCATGTCGTCAAACAAGGAAGATGTAGCGGAGAATAAAGACGATGCCCAATGCGTACATCAGACCGCTGATCTTTTTGCTGTTGCCCGTGACAAGATTGATGATGACATAGGAAATGATGCCAAAGGAAATGCCTTCCGCAATGCTGTAGAAGAAGGGCATGGAAATCAACGCGATATACGCAGGAACCGCTTCGGTCAGATTATCGAAATTGACCTTGAGGATGGAGGTCAGCATTAAGAAACCGACGTAAATCAAGGCTGCGGCCGTGGCAAAACCCGGAATGGAAATGAACAGCGGAGCCAGTAGAATGGACAGTAGGAAAAGTCCGCCGGTGGTCAGCGCGGTAAGACCAGTGCGTCCGCCCTCGGCGACGCCTGCTGCACTTTCGACAAAAGTTGTAACGGTCGAAGTGCCCAAAACGGCGCCGACCGTGGTCCCCATCGCATCGGCAAAAAGCGCGCCCTTGATGGAAGGAAGGCGGCCGTTTTCGTCCAGCATATCCGCTTTGGACGCCACGCCGATCAGGGTGCCCAGCGTATCAAAGATATCGACAAACAGGAATGCAAACATAATAACGACAAAATCGAGGACTTCGACGGAAGAAAAATCAAACTTGAAGCATTGTCCGACGATCTGCCCGAATTGGGAAAAGTCCGGCATGCCGAAACTCGGATACAAGGAGAAAAATCCGTTTTCCACATCCGGAATATAAATTCCGACGGCTTGCGCAATCATGCCGAGTGCCCAGGTAATCAGGATGCCGTACAGGATGGCGCCCTTGACCTTTTTATGGGACATGATGGCAATCAAAAGAACGCCGACTAAGCAGAGAATGGCACAGATGCCGGCAGTATGTATCGTTGCCTTAAAATTCTGCAATCCCACCAATGTTGGGCTTTCAATGACAATATGTGCGCTTTGCAATCCGATAAATGCGATGAAGAGCCCGATGCCGGCGCTGATCGCCTGCTTCAGGCTGATCGGAATCGCGTTGAAAATGGCTTCCCGCACATTGGTCAGTGATAATACAAGAAAAATAAGTCCTTCCACAAATACAGCAAACAATGCAAATTGCCAAGCGTAGCCATACGACATGCAAACCGTGTACGTGAAATAGGCATTCAGCCCCATGCCGGGTGCAAGTGCAAACGGCAAATTCGAGAAAAAGGCCATGCAAATACATGCGAAACACGATGCAATCGCCGTCGCAATGAGAATGCCGCCCGCCGGGAAAGGATTTGCTTCCGTTCCGGCAAGGCTCAAAATCTGCGGGTTCACCGCCAAGATGTAGGCCATGGTCATAAATGTCGTAAGTCCCGCAGCCATTTCGCTCTTTACGGTTACATTGTGTTCTTTAAGATGAAACCACTTTTCAAACATAATGACGCCTCCTAAAATATAGTAACTGTTTTCTCTCGAACTGACCGCCTTTGAAAGAAAACCTTGTCCTATTGAATATTACCAAAAAACCAGAATTCTTGTCAAAGAATTTCAGAAGAATAAAATATTGTTTTTTTTAATAAACATACTTATCCGGCACGGTACTTCACAAGAGAATTCGCTCGTGCCACATGTTTTCGTTATAATGTTTATTATAGTTTATAAAAATTTCCTCAAATACAGGAAGTTCGAATCAGCGATACGGCCGACAAGCGGCCAAACGCTGCTGAGTATCTGGTAGAAAGGACGCCGAAATGCCGAAAATTCAAGTCTGCGGCGGCTGTAATGCGAAAATCGCGGCAGCCAACTTGGATAAGATTTTGAAGGATATTATACCCTTGCGCCGAAACGATATCATTGTCGGCTTTGATAAAAAAGATGATGCTGCCGTTCTGAAAATTGACGACAGCCTGTCCATCATTCAAACGCTTGACTTTTTCCCGCCGATGATCGAGGATCCTTACACCTTTGGCCAGATTGCAGCAGCCAATTCTCTTTCGGACGTTTATGCCATGGGCGGCGAAGTCGTTTCCGCCCTGAATATCGCGCTGTTTCCTATCGAAGAAGATCTGCACATCTTGCAGGAAATCCTGCGCGGCGGCAATGACAAGGTGTCCGAAGCCGGCGGCTCTTTAACCGGCGGGCACTCCATTCACGACCCTTCCATCAAGTACGGACTGGCGGTGACCGGCAAGGTGAACACGAAAAAAATCTGGAGAAATCACACGCCACAGGATGGCGATGTGATTCTTCTGACAAAAAAACTCGGGACCGGGCTGATTTCGGCCAATTATCCGCAAGGCCTTGTTCCTCAGAGTGCATTTGACGTCTGTGTAGAACAAATGGCTACGCTGAATAAGTACAGTCGGGATATTTTTGTAAATTACGACATTCACGCCGCGACGGACATCACGGGCTTCGGCCTTTTGGGGCATCTCTATGAAATGGCGGGAGACGATTTTACGATTGTTGTCGATTCAAAAAAGGTTCCCCTGTTGGAGCCCGCCCGGGAACTCGCCGGTGAATTTCTCTACACTTCCGGCGGACAGAACAACCGGAATTATATTGAGAGTGCGGTGGAATTCATCCGGGATGATTTTGCTCTGCAGGAAGTGCTCTTTGACCCACAGACCTCCGGCGGTCTTTGTGTTGCCGTCAGTGAGATGGAAGCATCGAAAATTGTGGCTGCCTTTCAAGAAAAGGGTCTCCCGCTTTGGGAAATCGGTCATGTGAAAAAGAGGCGCTCTTACGCACTCATTGTAAAATAAATTTGCTATTGGAAAATCGCCGTTCTATTGCGACGATAGCTTCGGATTCAAGATCCGAAAAAACGGTAAAGGAGAAAAAAGTGAAAGAAATCAACGCCCTGGGTTTAGTATGCCCCCTGCCCGTCATTGAAACGAAAAAAGCAATGCGGGAAAATAATGAGGAAACCATGTTCCGGATCCTCGTAGACAATGAAGTCGCCACACAAAACCTTGCCAAAATGGCGGAGGCCCTGCATATGCAGGCAAGCGTTGAGAAGCGTGCCCCCCGGGAATATGCCGTGACGATTGCGCGCGATGAAAATGCGCAGGCGGCGGAAACATTTGACGAAACACAATATGCGATGGGGGGGGCTTCCTATGTGGTTGTCGTCAAATCGGACGTGATTTCGGACGGCGATCCTGCGTTTTCAAAATCGCTTCTGGAAGGTTTCCTCTATGCCTTGACGGAGCAGGATGTGTTGCCGAAAGCAGTCATTTTCTACAACCGTGGGGTTTTCAACACCACGAAAAACGAGAAAGTTATCGAGGATATGAGGGGGCTGGAAGCAAAGGGCGTTGAAATTCTTTCCTGCGGTCTCTGTCTCGGCAACTACAAGCTGAAGGAAGATCTGCAAGTGGGGACGATCACAAATATGTACCGAATCGTAGAACTGATGCGGGAAAACCATGTTGTCACACCCTGCTGATTTTATTCTTTTTTCCTTTGCATCCACAGACGAAGCCACCCTCGCCTTAGACCGAGTACAGGGATTGGAACAGGCGCGACTGATTCCCCTGCCCCCGGAAATCGACGCCGGGTGCGGCTTCGCCCTGCGGATTTTGCCGAATGACTTTGATCGGGCCCTTGCCTTACTGGAAAATAAAGGCTTTGAATCCACTTATACGTTAAAAAAAATTGACGGCCGAAGAAAGGTGGAAAAATATGTATTTCGATAATGCCGCCACCAGTCTCAAAAAACCGGACGCCCTTGCCGATGCCTACACAACGATCATAAAATCGCACCGTTACGGGAACCCGGCAAGAAGCGGCCATCAAAAGAGTCAAAACAGCATGTTGGCGATCCTTGCAACGCGCAAAGCCCTTGCGAATCTTTTTCATTGCAAGAATCCCATGGACATTGCCTTCTGTCAAAATGCGACGTTTGGGCTCAATTTTCTGATCCGTTCACTGGTACGCAAAAAAGATCACGTTATCACCGACCTGGGCGAGCACAATTCCGTACTCCGCCCCCTCTATCTTTCCGGCTGCCCCCTCTCTTTCCTGGACATTGCCGAAAATTTAGAAGTTGCCTATGAAGATCTGGAAAAACTGCGTCGAAAAGAAACGCGCTTTGTCATCATAAATCACGCTTCCAATCTCCTGGGAAGCATCAATGATTTAGATCGGATTCATGCTTTCTGTAAAGCGCATAACCTGATTTTAATGGTTGATATGAGTCAAACAGCAGGAACCTTTGACATCGATCTGTCCCGCTACGATCACAGCCTTTTTGTCATGACCGGTCATAAGTCGCTCTATGGGCCGAGCGGTGCCGGCTTTATTCTCAAAAATGGAGATTTTGATTTTCAACCGGTTTTTTGCGGCGGATCCGGCTCCAATTCCTTTTCCAAAGAGGGGCCCCACTCTTTCCCGGCCATTTTTGAACCCGGAACCGCTAATTACATGGACTGCATTGCCATGAAGGCGAGTATTGACTTTCTAAAAAGCGTCGGGCTCTCTGAAATCCACCAAAAATTAATCACCCTTGCGCAACGGTTCTACGACGGCATCTGTACCGTACCGGGAATAAAAATTTACTCCAAAAGGCCTACGTTGCCGGAAGGATCGTCCACCGCGCTTGTCAGCCTGAACCTTCGAGATATGAATTCTTCGGAGTTGGCACTGCTGTTGGAGGAAAACTATAATATTGAAGTCCGCCCGGGGGCGCATTGCGCCCCTTTGATTCACGAAAAGTTTCAAACGGTGGAACAGGGCATGGTCCGATTCTCCTTCTCCTATTTCAATACTTTCGAGGAAGTGGATGCTGCCATCCGTGCTATTCGAGAGATCGGTGGAATGCTATAGAGAGTACCGATTTCAAGCACCGGCTTCGTAAGTTCCCGTACGATCTTGCGAAGCTTTTTTATTTTCTTTTTTTCAGCTTTCAACTTTACTCTAAAAATGCCCATTGGAAGCCTTTTCATTTGTTCAGAGGTTTTCCTTATGGATGAAACAAAAATAGGTGAAAAATTGAGTGAAACAGGTTAAAAATAATAAATATAAGCATAAGAAAAACCGCTATTCCAAGCGGTTTTGAGATGGCTAAGGACGGAGTGGTTGATACAAAAATTAGTTTGATTTTCTCAAACGATGAATCGTAATACTTTTCCAAGGCATTCTTTGCTTTTATCCAAGCTGACTGAGTCGCCACTACCAGGAGCACGTAATTCGGATATATAAGTCAAGTTGTCATTAAAGTAATTCATAAGGACTTGCTCGTATGAAATTATATTTGGAGTTGATTCTTCACCCAGCTCAAGCCAATGCCAACCTTCTATAGCATCATAAACAAACGTATCTATTACTATTCCGGACAAATGATAACTTTTGAAGCAAGTATCTCGTACGACTCGAAGATGTCTGCAAGTATCCACTAACAAGCCGTTACTATTTCTATTTTTCTGTGCTATCGCTTCCTGTTCTGCTTTAGGATTGGTTGATTTCCAATTGCCTCCCATATTTGAATTCGGGTATGTGTATGTACTACTCCAGTTACCAAACCAGTCTTTGTTCTGAAATGCAGGCAAAATCTCGAAATACATGCCATCCGAAAATGCAATTTTAACAACCTGACCATCAGCCCGAATATCACTGCGAGGATAAGAAGATAAAATGGCATTTCTAACTGCTTGCAAAAGTCTTGACTGAGCATTTCCTTTTAAATTGTTATAACTGTCAAAATCACTATTCGGTAGTACCGTTAATATATCAATGTCACTAGTGGAAATTGCAGTGTTTCTACCATATGAACCAACATAAAAACTATTGCTCGTATCACTCGTGATTGACCAAAAATCTCTGTTGATTGCCGAAGTAATACTTTTATACCGTCTAGAAATTAAACTTCTTGTTTCTTGAGGAATGACTCCTGCGCTTTTTGTAACTGTGTAACTCATTCAACATAATCCTTTCTTAATGATTGGGGAAGATTATTGTCAATTTCCGCATCAGTAATTAAATTGTCTTTTGTGACGTTAAGCGCAGTTCTCGCTTTTCTTACGGCTAAATCTGATGTAGTTGGAGCTTCTGCATATATAGCATCAATTTCCGCCACGAGTTGTTGATACTCTTCTAGCAACTTTTTGGTAGAGTGGGTATCCAAACGTGTCTTGATTAGCAATAGTCTAAGTTCATCCCTAGCTTTTAGTAACTTGTTAGCAGCTGCCTTATGGCTTGATACCGTTTTCTGCAAATCGAAAGATTTGAAAAAAGCGCTCACGCCTACAGAAATAAAAGATAGTATTGCTGATACAATTTTAATCCACAAATCATTTGAAAAGAGCAACGATATGATACCAACAGATGTGAGAGAAGAAGCTATTACCCTCATAGTTTCAAGAATCTTATATTTTTTGATTGAAATATCTGCTTCTTTTTCCTGAATTTTGTGTGACCAAACAACACTCCCATATGTGTTTCTAATATTATCTTCGATCACCATAAGTTCATCTGACCTATTATCACCCATATTACCTATCACTCCATTGCAAATATTGCACATCTAAAACACTCCATCCATATCAAAGATATGGTTAATTTCATCATTCGTCATAGCTTTCAGAACTTTATCGCGGATAGCACTTCTGGACATATCAAGACGCTTAAAACGCTTATTTCCCACCGGATCTTTATCCATGCGAATCAGCTCGATGCGTCCAACGCCGGGATTTTGGCGGGCATATTCCGCAAAGCCCTTTGCCTTGCCCAAGTTGTCGGCGAAATCCGGGCTATGAGGCTCTAAGACATCGACAATGTAGCCTAGTCGCTCGTCTTTTCGTATAACGAGAAAATCAGGATAAGCGGCCTTCCATTCATTGTTCATCTCATAAGGAATACAAAGAGCCCAGGATTTGCGCGGCGGGTTGCGAAGCCAAGACACATAATCCGTGCGTTCTTGCTCTTCCTTTAAGACCCCCTTCTCCCAATCATTAAGTTTGATCTTGGCATATCCCGCATCATTGACAAAGAGATGGTCAGAATATCTTTCTCCTCCTGTTATGTGCTCAGCTTGGATCAGTTCCGGCAAACGGAAGTTGTGTTTACTTACTTGATCTCCATCTGAGACAATTTGTTCATACTGCAGACGGTAGCTCTCGTCTACTGTGACCATATAGCGCCTGTATTCGTCATTTAATTGATGGAACTTGGTCTTAGCATAGTCGTGCAGCTGATTGAGATTTTCCTGATCGGAAACAAAAAGGATCACATCCAGCTGATAACTATCCGGATCAAGGGGATCAAAATACTTGTTTCCGTAAGCATGTCCGACACCTTCTCCGCCAAGCTTTACTTCCGCCTGGCGAAATTGGCGTTCAATATCGGCATTCGTAGAGAAAAAAGATTGTTGAACTGGAAAATCCTTTACACTCTCTCCAAAGACATCAAAGACCTGCATTGAGAGCTTGAACTCTTTCGCTTTAGTCACTAAATCATCGTATTTGCCCTGTTCTCGCAGGCTGTGTACGTATTCACGAATTTTAACGATAATTTCACTGATGACCGTTTCTGTAGCCTCAGGATCAAGCCCCGATTGTACAAGGAGTCTCGTCAACTTATAGAGGGATGTTAAATAATCGTTGATACGGGTTTGGCGTACATTGTAGGTAAGAAGCCCGACATCATTGATGAACTTGATGATGCTTTCACGGTCGAGTGCGTCTTCTTGCGAAGACACTACTGCATCCTCCTGCGAAGGCTCCGTCTCTTTGATTGCTTGCCGGCCAGAGGAAAGATGTGTCCTCTCAACTGGCCTTGATTCATCTTCACCCGGTTTTGGTAAGGTATCGTAATTACCTGCTGCTCTGTCCTCAAACCTTGTTATGGTATCTCCTTCGCTGATAAAAGCAGCATCACCGCTCGTAATGTAATTGTCAACCGTGTCTGTAATGGGAGTAAGCGCATTACCATTACCACGAAAAGCTAAATCATCTAAGCTCATTTGCCCTTCTGCTTGAGGAGCAGATTTCTTCTTAAGTGATTTCGCAGACCAGGTTTCAAATGTTCTTTCACCCATCTTCTCACCATAAATATCTGTCGGAATATCGCCGCCTTCACTAGCCTGTAGGGCACACACAATCTCTTCCACAGTGTTTTTCTCAAAGTACGGAAGGAAAAGATGTACATCATTTAGACTCTCATCCACTTGAATCCGCATTTGCATCGGTGTTCTCACCATCCGACCAAGAAGTTGGGCGATATAGGTGGCATCCTTGGCGTGACGAAAGGACATCATGGTTTCCGCACGAGGGCAATCCCACCCGGTGGAAAGACTCTCTTTAAAGAAAACCAGCTTGATTTTTCGATTATCATTAATACCTGAAGGCTCATAATAAGGCACTTCTAAACCGTGTATATTAATGGTCTCTTTCTCGCCAAAAGCATGCACAACTTCGCCCTTTTCAAAACGATAGCCAGCTCTGCTTTCAATCGTGCGTAGAGCTTCAGTGAGATCCGTCTTAGAGATTTCTTCTGATGTAGCATTTTCGATTTGAACGACAAAAATAGGATTGACGTAGGCATAGTGCTGCTCATAGCAATATTGCTGCCAATGTCGCCATTTCTTTCTCCACTCGTCTGTAGCCGCCTGAAGAATGGCCATGTCTTTTCTGACGGCTGTTTCTTCCGGGTAAGTGATGACGATACGGTCTTTCAGAAGTCCCGAGGCTCTCACTTCATCCGGTGTTACGATGACCTTGTGAATCGTGGATGTTGTTCCCTTTACGAGCGTGTTAAAGCGTTCTGTGGTTGCCGACATGCCGATTACAACCGGCATCGGCTCCAGACCATCCTCAGCGCTGCCTTTCAGGAATTTCTGCATGATAGTAGTCGCCCGGCCTGCTTCACGCCCCAACATGCCGCGATGGGCTTCATCAATCACAAAGTAAAGGCGGTCTGATTTTTCTCTGGCGGTATTTCTCAGCGTTTCCCAGATCGTATACTGCCTGCTGTCACCGTGCTTGGTCAGATTGGAACTTTTGCCCAGTTTTTGTGTGTTAAGAAAATAGATATGTCCTTCGTCAAGAAGTTCCTGATCAAAGGACTCATCCGTAATGGTTACCGTCTGAGATAGAGTAATCTTATCCGCCTTGCCGTCAATTTTATCTTTCGATTGCTGGTTAAGTTCCGGCGAGTCGGAGAGCCAGACGATAATCGCTTCCAGCTGTTCGGGATAGCACTCGTCTCCAAAAAGAATCGACTCAAAAAGTGCCGCCATAATAATCGTCTTGCCGGAGCCTGTCGGCGCCGTAAAGGAGACGACCTGCGGCGTATGCGTCCGGCGATAGCTGCCTAAGGCTTCCGCTGTATTCATGCGCAGATTTTGTAAAGCTTTTCTTTGAAAGGGGAATAGTTCAACTAGCATGCTTATTTCCTCCCCGTATTAATTCTGAAATTATCTAGGTAATCCCGGTATAGCTGATAGCTTGTTTTTACCTGGAGTTTGGCTGCCATCTCCCGGTATCCCGCTTCGGAATCCGTCACGATAAAGACGGTTTCGATATTTGATGCCGCTTTTACCTGCTTGAAAAACTCCGGGAAGTCTTTTTCGTCCGTTAAAACAGCAAAGCGATTGCCCGGCAAAATGAGCATCTTAGGAATGTGCTCGCCTCCGAGCTGCGGGCATGATCCTATGGCTCCCGCCTTCATCCAGAGTACGGAGAGCAGCTCCTTGAACTGTCTACCTAAAGCGATAGAGATTTTATCTAAAAATCCCAATTTGAAATAGACGGCATTGGACTGAAAGCCGTCTGCCATAGGAAGGTCACTTTCTAAATAATTGCCTTTGAGGGGTTCACCGTTGATATCTTCGCCCTTGATACTGCACAGGGTTCTCGGCCAGGTCACATAGCGGGCGATGCCTAAGCGTTCCCATTCCTCATCATCAGGTTGATAACCCCGCTTAACAAGACTCTTTGCTTCACTGTCGGAAACTTCGTTATTTGTCACCATAATGCAGCGACGCTTTCCGCCATCCTCGGCGTTTAAGAGATTGACGGCATGGAGGGTTGTTCCTGAACCGGCAAAAAAGTCAACAATTAAGGCGTTGGGTTTGTGTAACGTCGAATATTTAATACAGTCCAATACAGAATATAGAGATTTCGGGTATGGGAAGCGATTGTTAGGATAAAAGATCTGTTGCAGTATAGCTGTTCCTGACGTACCAGCATTATACTTGGTGTCTGTCCAAACGCTCACCACGGACTCATATTTGGTATCTCTACGTTTTATTACTTGTAATGACAAGTTGGGGGTGCAGACGATATCGCCATTATGTATGTGCTGTATCATTGAGCTACGAGTATACCGCCAAACCCTCTCTTTTCCGTCCTTCCCAATAGGGTACATGGCTATACAATCATTAGGTATCTCATTTAAATCATAAGATTCATTTGCTTCTAGCTCCGGTCCAACACCTTCAATTTTCAAAGTGGATTTATTGATATAAATAGCATAAAAGCTTTTAGGTCTTCCTATGCGAAGATTTCGCTCATTCGTACCACCACGCATCAATGACCATTTCTCTTCTATATCTTCACTCTTATTCCCGAATATCACTTTCTTTCCTTTTGGTGTTACAAAAATAGCGTATTCATGAGTTCTTGCAACATTATCTGCAGAACCTCCTTGGGGGTGATGGTTTACCACGATCGTATTGCAATCATATTCCGAAAATAGCTCTTCCAGTAGAACAGTCAAATGTGCAAATTCATAATCATCTATAGCCACTATTAACACACCATCTTCCGGATTCAGCAGCTTTTTCGCCAACTTCAAGCGCTTCTCCATCATGGAGAGCCACTTGGAATGGCGATAGGAATCAGAGCTATCGACATAATCGTTATTGTATTTCCAGTCCCTTGCACCCGTGTTGTAGGGCGGATCGATATATATGCAGTCGACCTTGCCGGCGTAGAGATATTCCAAGAGCTGCAAGGCATGATAATTATCTGCTTCAATCAAAGTATGCCAGAGCTCGCTGTCCGGCGCATTGGAAAGAGAATCAACATATTGCAGATAAGGATAAATCGGCTCACCAAATTCCGCAGTCGTTACAAGATCATTCAGAGGAAAGATTTCTTCCTTCCCATCCTTTTTATTGACACAGGAGACCTGTTCATCTTTGATATCCTTAACAAGATAAAGCTCATCGATACTTCCGTTTTTAAGAGAGACAGTGCTACCAACCTGAACGGGGACTTCATAGAGCGGAGTACATTCGGGCAGATGATTTTCAAATACCAAACCGAACTTTTTCTGCTGTGTTAACTTGTCCGTTTCCGCCTGAATACGGTCTCTAAGTTTATCGTCTTTAATTTGCTGAATCAGTTCATCAATAATTGCCATTTGTGTCTTCCCTATCTATAAATTCCAAAATATCGTCCACACCACAGTCAAGCACTCGGCAGATGCGTTCTATACTGTCGAGGGAAATGTATTTCCTGCGCTTAATCTGCGTCATCACATTGCCGGAGAAGCCGGCTCTTTTGATGAGCTGTGAATTGCTCATCTGCCTGTCAATCAGGAGATGTAAGAGTTTGTCATAGGATACAGCCATACTTTTTTCCTTTCATCCTTGAGAAACTAGACCTAGTCTATCATTTTTACGTGAATAATTCTACAAAAAATGACCTCGCTGACAAATTATAATCTCCGCTCCCATCATAAACACAGGTGTGTAGCAGCTTGTAGCAGGATTTTATATAGAGCCCTATATTTCGCTTAAATGGGGGTAACTGAAAAACCTGCTACAACCTGCTACAAGCTGAAAATCTCTTCCACCAACTGTGTTTAAACCCGCGACCTAAGCCGAACTTAGGCCGTTTTTTTTGCCCCGTTCAAAACAGCCCTTTCTCCTGCCTACAGAGTGAGAGGAGAAATAATTGATGCCCTATATCCAACATAGGTCGTCAAAAAATTACTCAAAACCATCCCTTCTGTCCAAGGGGAAGGTGAAGGGGGTTCTTCTTCAATTCAAAAGAGAGTGGGTTAAAGCATGAACAAAACAAATTATCAAAGAAGTTGCCCAAAATCGCTCTCCTTGTCCAAGGGGAAAGTGAAGGGAAATTTCCCTCAATACAAGAGAGAGCAGGTTGAAGCATGCACGAGCAAATAGCAATAGATATAAAAGAAAATGGCAGGTTCTGTCTCTGGCGTTATGAGAAGCAGCAAGGCAGACAAACAAAAGTGCCCTATCAAATAAGCGGCCAGCGGGCAAGCAGCAGGAACATTCAGCATTTCACAAGTTTTGAAGAAGTTATAAAAGCCGTACCCCGGTATGACGGCATCGGCATGGGTGTTTTTTCTCCCTTTGCCACTGTGGATATCGACGACTGTGTCAAAGACGGAGAACTCTCGGGGCTGGCGGAGGATGTCATCCACACACTTGATTCCTACACAGAATACAGCCCGTCCGGAAAGGGCGTCCACATCATTGTGAAGGTTAAAGATTTCACTTTCGATAAATCCCACTATTACATCAATAACAGAAAAATCGGTCTGGAGGTCTATGTTCCGGGAGCAACTAACCGTTTCGTTACCTTGACCGGAAATACCATCCATCAAACAGAGCCGGCATACCGAGATGAGGAACTGCAACTGATCCTAGACCGCTATATGAAGCGTGACATGAATTCTTCTCCTCGGCTCATAGCTCCCGGCAGCTACCTTGAGGATGAATCCGTCATCCGGAAGGCACAAAAGAGCAGGCAAAAGGACAAGTTTCTACAACTCTGGGAGGGATATAGAAGCGGCTATGCCAGTCCGAGTGAAGCTGATCTCGCCCTGTGCTCCATGCTCGCATTCTGGTGCGGTGGAGATATGGAGCAGATGGATCGCATCTTCAGGCAGTCCGAACTTATGCGGGATAAGTGGGAGCGTGATGATTACCGCAAGTCTACGCTCGAACGAGCCGTAAAGTCCTGCACTTCCTTTTATAAGCCTGTGCGAGTCACATCTGCAGTGGAGGACTTCAACAACATTTCCGGACAGCTGCAAAGTTTTGACCTTTTTAACAATCCTCGCTACCGCTTCGGCGATATCGGCTTCGGTAGACTTTTTGCCGATGTGTATAAGGACATCTGCCGCTTCGTCCCGGAGCGAAAGAAATGGTATGTCTTTAGCGGCTAATGCTGGCAGGCGGATGTGGGAACCCTAAAGGCCATGGAGCTGTGCAAGAGTTTAGCGGACGGCCTTCTGCAATACACCCTCACCATCAATGAAGAGCATCTCAGGACAAGCTTCCTCAAAGAATGCGGCAAATGGCAACAGCGCCGATTCCGGGAAACCTATCTCAAAGAAGCCCAGAGCGTTTATCCTTTGCCGTTCAATACCTTTGATCAGGATCGTTATCTCCTGAACTGTCAAAACGGCACACTCGATGTGCGGACAATGGATTTTAAAGAGCACAGTGATTCAGACTACCTCAGTAAAATCGCTGGAGCATCCTACCTGCCGGAAGTGCGCTCAGAGCGCTTTGAACAATATATCGATGAGATTATGAGCGGTGACCTTGATAAGGCAAAGTTTCTTCAAAAATCTCTCGGTTATGCCGTTACGGGCGATACTCGGCACGAGTGCCTGTTCTTCCTCTATGGCGAAACCAGTCGCAACGGCAAGGGAACGCTCATGGAAAGCGTGCTCAAAGTCTTAGGCGATTACGGAAGAGCTGTAAGACCTGAAACCATAGCACAGAAGCGCTTCACAAATAGTCAGGCACCCAGCGAGGATATCGCAAGACTGGTCGGTATCCGATTAGCCAATATTTCAGAACCCGGACGAGGACTTCTCTTAAATGCCGCACAGGTTAAAACCATGACGGGAAACGACACCTTAAACGCCCGCTTTCTGCATGAGAACAGCTTTGACTTTCAGCCGCAGTTCAAGATTTACATCAATACCAACTACTTGCCCACAGTCAACGATATGACGCTATTTACCAGCGGTCGGGTGCTCATTATTCCTTTTGAACGGCACTTTGACGAGTCCGAACAGGATAAGAGCTTAAAGGACCGCTTCGCCAAATCCGATGTACAGAGTGCGATTTTAAACTGGTTGCTCGAAGGTTACCAAATGCTGCTTGAGGATGGTTTAGAACCGCCGAAAGCAGTGCTTGAATCCACAGCAAGTTATGCCCGTGACAGCAACAAGGTCATACAGTTCATTGATGAAACCCTAATTGAAGATTCAAGTGCCGAAGTGAGAACTTCTCAAGTCTATGACGCTTATCGAGTCTGGTGTGTAAGAAACGCACTGTTTCCTGAGAACAATCGCAACTTCAATCACGAACTTCGTAAAGTTGCGGAGATTGCAAGGAAGCGCCCTAATGTCGGAGGCAATCCTACCACCATGCTTTTAGCGTACAGACTAAATGCAGAGGAGGACTTTCTCTCATGAACACAGGTCGTGTTGCAAGATGTAGCAGGTTTTTTCAGTTACCTCTATTTAAGCGAAATATAGGACTCTATAGAAAATCCTGCTACATACAGCTACAAAAAGGAAATTCTAAAAATCGACTAACTCTAAAACGCTGTGGTCAAACCTGTAGATCACCCTGATTCGCACCTGGAGGGGGCATCTAATCTCGGGGGGAGGGTTTCTCCGGCAACGGGCGATGGGCGCCGTACAAAAAAAGTTCAATTCAAACGGGGGACTAACCCCCAAAATCAAATTTCAGGAGGAATTTTACCTATGTTAAACACCAACACTTATAAATTGGAATTTCAGGACATGCTTCGCAACCAAAGCACAAGTAATTATATGTTAAAAGAAGCGAACAGCAAAATATCTAACGGATACCTTATTCCGGAATCTGATGTAAAGATTTTTAATAAGGCGATGGAAGAAGACTGCCTCTTTAGAAAGTATGCAACAAAAACTGCTGTTAACTGGGCAGAGGGCACCATCGTTGCAGTTTGTTCAACAGGAGAAGCCAAAGTAACCGGTGAAGGAATGCTTTATCCTACAGATAGCGATGATTTTAAGAAAATCGCTTATGATTTTTATAAAATCGCATCTCTAACCAAACTTCTTTTACGCTTTGTCAAAGACACAAAATTTGACCTTGACACCTATCTGATGCGGGATTTTGCAAGACGCTTTGCCAGAGCGGAAGAAAAAGTCCTGCTCACGGGAACGGGAATTGAGGAACCATTAGGACTTCTAAACAGTGCCGATTCCACCCCATCAGCTGAGACAGGAAAAATCAGCTTTGATGATGTAGTTACACTCTACTTCTCGCTTGAGCCGGAATATAGGAAACATGCCATCTGGGTTATGAGCGACGAGACCGCTTTTTCTCTTCGTATGGAGAAAGACCAAAGCGGCTATCCCCTCTGGCAGGAGGATCACGATACCCTCTTGGGAAAACCTGTAGTCACCAGCCCCTACATACCTGCCACATCAAGCGGAACAAAGCCACTTCTCTTCGGTGACCTTTCCTACTTCTGGCTCTTACAAAGGCAGGAACTGACCATAAAGCCCTTATTTGAGCTTTTCTCAAATAAGGGACAGGTCGCCTATGCGGCCTATGAACGTCTGGACGGAAAACTGGTAAGACAGGAAGCCGTCCGCACGCTCACGGTCAAATAACCCTATGTTCAATATAGGGTTAAGAAAATAAATATAGCTTCAAGCTAGGGTTAAGGCTCGGGAGCCTTGTGTATATACATCTCGGCTCCCCTGCCTGATGATTATTACCGGGTGAACACTATGGAAAAAGACAACGTAAAAAAGAATGTGCTTTGCGATCAATCGCTCATGGCGCTGCTCTTTTCTCTCATAGAGGACCATGAGCTGGACGCTGATTTCCTTCGTAAATCAGAAGAAATCATCGCTCGGAAAAGCGGCCTGGCCGAGAGCGGAGATTCAGGAATCTTTTGTAAAGGCACTAAGCCTGCTTTTAGCCGACAAAGAAAAGCTGCTGGTTCACTGCCGTGAACTAAAGGATGAACTGACGGATTGCTCTAAGGAAGAAGCAAGGCTTCAGGACCTTTCACAGGAGATGGAAGTGGTTGCGGAGATGATCTCGCGGATTGTAAATGAAAATGCCACTCGGGCACTTGATCAGGAAGACTACCAAAAGCGCTACGACATGCAGGTCTCCCGCTATGAATCCCTGCAGGCAGAGTTTGAGGAAACACAGTCCGCCATCGAGGATAAAAATCATCGAAGCTCGATTCTGAGCGGCTATATGTTTTCCATCTTCGACTCGGATATCCTGCCCATAAAGTTCAGCAATACACTTTGGATGAGCACTGTGGACACGGTGACCGTAAACAGCGATAGCACTTTACTTTATCACTTCAAAGACGGCAGCGAGATTTTACTTGCTATCCCGGGCAGAATCTGAATTCTGCTCCGCTCATTTCTTCCGCTATTCCATTCTCGCAATTTCATCTGCTACGCTTTTTATCAATAGTTTATATCGTTTAAGGGTATTGGGGTTTTTTCCGCAATATTCACGACTAATTTCCTGATTAGGTTCATACGACAACGGAATTCCATAAAGTGAAAACTGATCACTCGTTAAATCAATGTATCCACCATTGATTCTATTGAAATAATGGGTCCCACCTCCGGAAACGTTAACCTTATGAATGCTCCCACCAAACAAATCGTAGACAAGTGTCGCTGTGATTGCACATTGGCCAAAGGTGGGATCGTTATCGATATTGAAGTTAGGATCCTTTTGACTTGAGGGATATGCCGTTTCCTTTGACCACGCTTTAAGCAGTAGTCCGAACAAATCGTTCAAGCTTTGAATCGCTTTGCTCGGGTCAGGATGCTTCCTTTTAATTTCCTCGCCATCCTCAAACCCGAAATAACTTATCTCTCGTTTTGAATTTGTATAGAACATTAGCTCCCTGTCCTTTCTTTTTTCTGAAATGATACAATTCTATTAACACATCAACAATGTGCATTACAAGGTGATTTTGAATGCATTCCAAAAAGAAAACAGCCGCTGATACGAAAATTGTATCAACGGCTATGTTCTAAGATGGTTGCGGGGGCAGGATTCGAACCTACGACCTCCGGGTTATGAGCCCGACGAGCTGCCAGCTGCTCCACCCCGCGATAGAAGGTGCTTTTCAGCACCTATTTTATTTGGCAACTTCCTACTCTCCCAGGTCGTCTCCAACCAAGTACCATCGGCGTAAAAGAGCTTAACTTCTGTGTTCGAGATGGGAACAGGTGGATCCTCTTTGCCATTGTCACCATATATGCGCTTCCACGCATTCTGTTGTTGTATTGTACGCTCTGAAAACTTTCCTGTCAAGACCGCCTGCGCGGCTGCGCCGCTGGCTCAGCGGTTCTTCACAAGGTTCGCAGTTTGCTTCGCAAACTGCATCCCGACCTACCAGCGGTTCATTCGGTGCTTCGCACCTCATTCACCGGGTTAGGTCGTCATCATGAAAGATATTTCCGGTCAAATTCTCGAGTGCTTAGTACCGCTCAGCTCCATGCATTGCTGCACTTCCACCTGCGGCCTATCTACCACCTTTTCTGTGTGGTCTCTTTTAGAAATCTCATCTTGAGGAGGACTTCGCGCTTAGATGCCTTCAGCGCTTATTCCTTCCGGACGCAGCTACTCAGCGCTGCCCTTGGCAGGACAACTGATTCACCGTTGGTCCGTCCATCCCGGTCCTCTCGTACTAGGGACAGCTCCCCGCAAATTTCCTACGCCCACGCTGGATAGGGACCGAACTGTCTCACGACGTTCTGAACCCAGCTCGCGTGCCTCTTTAATGGGCGAACAGCCCAACCCTTGGAACCTGCTCCAGCTCCAGGATGAGACGAGCCGACATCGAGGTGCCAAACACCCCCGTCGATGTGAACTCTTGGGGGGTATAAGCCTGTTATCCCCAGGGTAGCTTTTATCCGTTAAGCGATGGCCCTTCCTCTCGGTACCACCGGATCACTAAGTCCTACTTTCGTATCTGTTCGAGTTGTGGCTCTCACAGTCAAGCTCGCTTTTGCCTTTATACTCTTTGAATGGTTTCCGTCCATTCGGAGCGAACCTTCGAACGCCTCCGTTACTCTTTAGGAGGCGACCGCCCCAGTCAAACTGTCCAACTGACAGTGTCCGCAAACCCGCTTAGGGTTCGACGTTAGAGTTCTAATCTGCAAAGGGTGGTATCCCACCAATGGCTCCCGCGGCCCTGACGAACCGCGTTCCTCGCCTCCCACCTATCCTGTACAGCACAAATCAAAATCCAATGTCAGCCTGCAGTAAAGCTCCATGGGGTCTTTCCGTCCTAGCGTGGGTAAGTCGCATCTTCACGACTACTACAATTTCACCGGATCCTTTGTTGAGACAGCGCCCAAATCGTTACACCTTTCGTGCGGGTCGGAACTTACCCGACAAGGAATTTCGCTACCTTAGGACCGTTATAGTTACGGCCGCCGTTTACTGGGGCTTAAGTTCCATGCTTCGCTTGCGCTTACACGTCCCCTTAACCTTCCAGCACCGGGCAGGTGTCAGCACCTATACTTCGTCTTGCGACTTCGCAGATACTTGTGTTTTTGGTAAACAGTCGCTTGGGCCTCTTCTCTGCGACCGCGTGTTTTCCTCAGCGTATAGCCTACTTTTTCCGCGGCACCCCTTCTCCCGAAGTTACGGGGTCATTTTGCCGAGTTCCTTAACAAAGGTTCTTCCGCGCGTCTTAGAATTCTCTTCCTGCCTACCTGTGTCGGTTTTGGTACGGGTGAAAAAGTTCTCGATAGCGTCTTTTCTTGGCAGCCGGGAATCAGAGACTTCTCTACTTATTTTTCGATCCCCATCAGGTCTCAGTACCAGCAGGACGGATTTGCCTATCCTGCCTACCTACCCCCTTGGACGCACCCTACCTTCCGTGCGCCTCTCCTATCCTTCTGCGTCAACACTTCTCTCAAACGAACTTTCCCAGTTCCGGAATCTCCACCGGATATCCATCGCCTACGCCTTTCGGCCTGGGCTTAGGTCCCGACTAACCCTGAGAGGACGAGCCTTGCTCAGGAATCCTTCGGCTTTCGACGGGTGAGATTCTCACTCACCTTCTCGCTACTCATGCCAGCATTCTCTCTCGTGTTCGCTCCACGGACGGTTCCCCGACCCGCTTCGGCGCAAACACGATGCTCCTCTACCGATTGTCAAGACAAAAAGGAATCACCAATTCTTTGTGAAATTGCATTGAAAGTTTCTGTATCCTTCTTCAAGGACAACCTGCTTTTTTCAATGTCTTTTCTCTTCGTTTGCGTACTTCCAATCCAATCTCCAAGCTTTCTTGATGCTTCCTTCTTGTCTCGATCAATCCCGCGGCTTCGGTGCGGTGTTTAGCCCCGTGTATCTTCGGCGCGACTCCACTTGACCAGTGAGCTATTACGCACTCTTTAAATGGATGGCTGCTTCTGAGCCAACATCCTGGTTGTCTGTGTAGAATTACATCCTTTCCCACTGAACACCTCTTGGGGACCTTAACCGGCGGTCTGGGCTGTTTCCCTTTCGACAATGAAGCTTATCCCTCACTGTCTGACTCCTACGGATAATCCGCAGGGATTCGCAGTTTGATAGGTGTTGGTAACGCATCGCGCCCCGCGACCATTCAGTGCTCTACCCCCTGGGATCTTACACGTAAGGCTAGCCCTAAAGCTATTTCGAGGAGAACCAGCTATCTCCAGGTTCGATTGGCTTTTCACCCCTATCCACAAGTCATCCGATACGTTTTAAACCGTACCCGGTTCGAGCCTCCATTGAATTTTACTTCAACTTCACTCTGCTCATGGATAGATCACCTGGTTTCGGGTCGATCCTCCCAAACTCTGCGCGCTGTTCACACTCGGTTTCCCTCCGGCTACGCCCCTCTAGGGCTTAACCTTGCTTGGAAAGATCACTCGCTGGCCCGTTCTACAAAAAGTACGATATCACCCTCTTACGAAGGCTCTATCTGCTTGTAAGCACAAGGTTTCAGATTCTATTTCACTCCCCTTGCGGGGTTCTTTTCACCTTTCCCTCACGGTACTTGTTCACTATCGGTCACATGGTCGTATTTAGGCTTAGGAGGAGGTCCTCCCGTATTCACGCCGGATTTCTCGTGTCCGACGCTACTCGTTCGTGCTGCCAACCGCTTGTCTTCGTCTACAGGACTTTCACCTTCTTTGGTGTCTTTTTCCAAAAGACTTCGACTGACTGCCGGTTGTGCGTATGCACCGTTGGCCTGTTCCCCGTTCGCTCGCCGCTACTGAGAGAATCGATGTTTCTTTCTTTTCCTCCGGGTACTGAGATGTTTCAGTTCCCCGGGTCTCCCCTCGTAACACTATGGATTCATGCTACGATGACAGGGTCTTCCCCTGCCGGATTGCTCCATTCGGAAACCTGCGGCTACGTTTTTTGCAACAAACCGCAGTTATCGCCTGCTCGCGTCCTTCTTCGGCGCCATGTGCCAAGGCATCCGCCTCGTGCTCTTCTTGATTTGACCGGAAATATCTTTCATGATTCTGTTTTCAAGGTACAA